>CAZKIU010000047.1:10843-15306 GCA_964552955.1 uncultured Prolixibacteraceae bacterium | reverse complement strand
GTTACCGGCGCTTTGGGGATGCCGTTGTAGTTTCCGAGGAGGGCATCGGCATTGTCGGCATTGGGACCGATCACGGCGATAGATTTAATGTCGCGCGAAAGGGGCAGCGTGTGGTGGTCGTTTTTCAGGAGGACGATGCTCTTGAGGGCGGCCTCGCGGGCCAGCGTGTTGTGATGGCCGGAGGTGTTGGCCAAATAGGGAATCTGAGCCCAGTGCACCATTTCATCGGGGTCGAACATCCCCAGCCGGAAGCGAGCCGCGAAAAGCCTGCTGACCGCCGTGTCGATGGTGGTTTCAGAGATCACCCCACGTTTCACGGCCTCCCCCAGGGCGGAATAGGAGACTCCGCAGTTGATATCGGTACCCGCTTTCACGGCGACCGCCGAGGCTTGGGCCGCATCTTTGGAGTAGTTCTGGAAGGTATAGAAGTCGCTGATGGCCCAGCAGTCGGAGACGATATATCCCTCGAAGCCCCACTCTTTCCGGAGGATATTGTAGAGATAGGTGTTGGCGCAGGCGGGGTGGTCACGGAACTGGTTGTAGGCGCACATCACCGACCAGACCTTTCCATCCATGACCAGCTTCCGGAAAGCCGGGAGGTAGGTTTCGAAGAGGTCGCGGTCGCCAATGTTGACATTAAAGGCATGGCGGACCGGCTCGGGGCCCGAGTGGATGGCAAAGTGTTTGGCGGTGGCCACTGTTTTCAGGTAATCGGGATCGTCGCCCTGAAGGCCTCTGACGAACTGAACCCCCATCTCGCCGGTGAGGTGGGGATCTTCGCCGTAGGTCTCATGGCCCCTGCCCCAGCGCGGATCACGGAAGATGTTGATATTGGGGGACCAGAAGGTAAGCCCCTGGTAGATGCCCCGTTTACCGCGGCGGAGCATCTCGTGGTGTTTGGCGCGGGCTTCGTCGGAGATGGCCGTAGCCACCCTGAGCATCAGCTCCCGGTCCCACGAGCCGGCGATGGTGATTGACTGTGGAAAGACGGTGGCATAGCCGGCACGGGCCACCCCATGAAGGGCTTCATTCCACCAGTTGTAAGCCGGCACCCCCAGACGGGGAATGGCCGGGGCCGTATGAAGCATCTGGCTGATCTTCTCCTCCAGGGTCATCTCCGACACGAGCAAGCCGACGCGCTGCTCCAGGGGAAGATGGGGATCCTGGTACATGAATTTCGGGGTGGACTGGGCAAAGGTGCGGATGGCCGGCCACAGCAGCAGGAGGATCAGCAGTTGGGCGGAGACAAGCTTTTTGGTCATCGGTTGTGTGGGCACCGGCAACCCTGGGCGTTTTTTTGTCATCGGGCAGAATTAAGAATGGTTTCAGGGGTAAAAATAAGAGATATCTGTGAAATATTCTCTCGGGGAGTGATTAAGTCCATGTGCTTTGCGAAGCCTGTCGGATCGGCAGGCAAGCACCGATGCTGAATGGGATAGAACTGAGGGAGGGGAAAGGATCGGGCAGAAGAATTGGATCAGACAGGGAAGGTACAGACAGGAAATGGAATCAGTCTGGGGATGGGATTACCAGGCGGGACTGGAGGGGTTGCGTTCGCTCTGCCATATTTCCATGTCGCGGATATCGCGGCCGTCGATGGAGAAGCGCAGGGCAGTGCGCACCTTGTGGAAGCCCTTACTGCCTGCAGCGCCGGGATTGAGGTGAAGGAGCTCCAGCTTCTTGTCATAGATCACCTTCAGGATATGGGAGTGGCCGCAGATGAACAGATGCGGAGGCCGGGTGAGGAGCTCGTCGCGGACCTGCGGGTCGTAATGACCAGGATAACCTCCGATGTGGGTGATCCAGACGTCGGTCTCTTCGCAGAGAAAGCGCTGGTGGCGGGGATAACGGATCCTGAGCTGCTGACCGTCGATGTTTCCGAAGACCGCCCGCAGGGGCCTGAAAGCCTCCAGAAGATCGGCCGTAGCCACATCACCGATGTCACCGGCATGCCAGATCTCATCACAGGATTCGAAAAAAGCAAAAAGAGTTTCGGGAATCGCCCCATGGGTATCGGAAAGCAGGCCAATGCGTTTCATGTCAGGTATAACTTGAGGCGTATCTTGATTCCGCCGTAATGGTGCATGAATAATTAAGGTAGAAAGGACAAAATAAGTTAATTTCGCAATACATTTCAACGACACAATTCAGAGATCATGAAACAACTGGTTCTTGTCAGGCATGCCAAAGCGGTTCCTTACGGATACGAAGAGGACTTCAACCGGGAGCTGACGGCACGGGGCATGGAAGATGCCGGGAAGGTGAGTCATCACCTCCGGGAGCAGGGGGTTGTTCCGCGGCTGATCATTTCGAGTCCGGCCGTCAGGGCCCTTCAGACGGCGGTGGTTTTTGCGGGAACCTTCGGTATTCCGATGGAGGAGATCAGGAAGGAGCATAATTTGTACCATGGCTATACGACGGGCGATTTTCTGAAGGTGCTCCGTACCACGCCCGATGAGGAGGATGTGGTCTATGTGTTCGGGCACAATCCGAATTTTGAGAATTATGCCTGGAACATCTGCCGTTCTTTTTCGGGAGCGTTGCCGACCTGTTCGGCGGTGGTCATTGAATTACCCATTGCCAGCTGGGCGCAGTTGGAAGCGCGCACCGGGACGCTGGTGATGCAGGTCAACCCCAAAGAACTGCCGCTGTGAACCTCTTTTATCTGCCCGGAATGGACGGGAGCGGGCACACAGATCAGGGCCGCCATGCCGGGGGCCCGGGGTCTGTCGGACGAAAGGAGTCGGACCTGTATTCAGGTGGAACGGAGGAGATTCCGGAGGAGAAAAAAAGGGACTCTTCAGGGGTGGATCAGGGGGTGATGACGGATACCGGGGGGCAGGTGGTGATGCTGGGCCCTGAGGAGTCGCTCCATGCGGTGAAGGTGTTGCGGCTCAAGGAAGGCGATCCGGTGGTGGTCGTTGATGGCTGTGGAAACTGGCATGAAGGCGAAATCAGCGGGGTTCATCCGAAGCATTGCCAGGTGACGCTGCTCGGGGTGGTCAGGAATCATGAGCCGCGCCCTTACTGGTTGCATGTGGCGATGGCGCCCACCAAGAACAATGAGCGCACAGAGTGGTTTCTGGAGAAAGCCACCGAGATCGGCATTGATGTGTTTACGCCGCTGATCTGCCGTTATAGTGAGAGGAGGCAGACCAACGGTGGCCGGCTGGAGAAGGTAGCCATCGCCGCCATGAAACAGTCGCTGAAGGCCTGGCTGCCTCGTATCGCTGGCGACACTCCTTTTGAAAAGCTGGTAGAGGAGCCCTTCAGGGGGGATAAGTTCATTGCCCACTGTTACCCGGGGGAGAAACCCTGGTTGAAGGATCTGGTCACCCCGGGGAGCGATGTCCTGGTGCTGATCGGTCCGGAAGGTGATTTCTCGCGTGAAGAAGTGGAGATAGCGCTGGCAGCGGGTTTCAGGGAAGTATCGCTGGGCCCGTCGCGGTTGCGGACTGAAACCGCAGCCCTGGTGGCCTGCCACACGGTAGCACTGGTTAACCATTGATTCAGTGCATATCATGTTAGATGTCATAGATAGATATTGCACTCATAACGAATATTTTACATCACTGGTTCAAAGGAAATTCCACATTAGAAGCACGATAACACCATGCGTAAAAAAATAGGAATAATCATTCTGGTGCTGATCACCCTAACGGTGAGCGGGCAGAATACCTCGGTGAAGATTGCCCTGGCCAAATACGGAGGCGGGGGCGACTGGTACAGCGATCCCACGGCGCTCACCAACCTGATAGCCTTCTGCAACCGGGAACTGGGCTCTGCCATCTATCCTGAATTTGCCACTGTGGAGGTGGGGAGTGCCGAGATTTTCAACTACCCCTATGTACACCTGACCGGGCATGGCAACGTGGTCTTTTCCGACGGTGATGCCCGCAATTTGAGGCTGTATATGCTGGCCGGCGGCTTCCTCCATATTGATGACAATTATGGCATCGACACTTATCTCAGGCGGGAGATGAAAAAAGTCTTCCCCGACAAGGAGTTTCAGGAGCTTCCCGCATCGTGGCCTATTTTCAGCCATAAGTTCAGTTTTCCGGACGGGCTGCCCAAGATTCACGAACACGACAACAAGCGGCCCCAGGCCTTCGGTCTCTTTGAAGGGGACCGGTTGGTCTGTCTTTACACCTATGAGAGCGACCTGGGCGATGGCTGGGAAGATCCTGAGGTCCATAAAGATCCCGAGGAAGTGCGTCTGAAAGCCCTCCGGATGGGCGCCAACATCATCAGCTACGTCTTCGGGCAGTGATCCTGTTTTCGTCACAGGGGTTCCATCTGCTTAAAGCATAGATCTATCCTGACATCAATAATAACATTAAGTAATTGCCCGTATAAACGTATACAATTGAGCATTAAATAAATTACTCATTCAAGACTCACGTAGCGAAGCGGAGTCTCGACTCAGTCGAGAAGACTCAAGATTCAAGATTCAAGACTCAAGA
>CAZKIU010000047.1:3446-10743 GCA_964552955.1 uncultured Prolixibacteraceae bacterium | reverse complement strand
TTTCATCATTCTGACATTCTAATATTCTCTATATGGAACAACATCATTCTGTTTTTCATGGCGTAAGGATGCCTGCCGAATGGGAGGATCAGGAGGCGGTGATGCTGACCTGGCCTCATGAAGGGACCGACTGGGCAGGGATGCTGAGCGAGGTCGAAGGGTGTTATGTGTTGATCGCCCGGGAGATTCTCCGGCGGGAGAAGCTGCTGGTGGTCTGTCGCAACCGGGAGGCCACGGCACGTCATTTCACGGCAGAAGAGCAGCAGAAGATCTGTTTTTACGAGATTCCCTCCAACGACACCTGGGCCCGCGACCATGGACCGATAGCCACCCTCCGGGAGGGGAAGATGGTGATCAATGATTTCACCTTCAATGGCTGGGGCAACAAGTTCAACGCCGGGTTGGACAATATGATCAATGCCAGTCTGTATCAGCACGGGGCCTTTGCGGAGGAAGCCGAATACCGGGGTTATCCTGAGTTTATTCTGGAGGGGGGCAGCATAGAGAGTGACGGGGCCGGGACGATCCTGACCACGGCGGAGTGTCTGCTCAATCCCAACCGCAATTACCATCTGGACCAGGCAGGGATTGAAGAGAAGCTGACAAGAATGCTGGGAGCCACCCGGGTGTTATGGCTTCACCACGGATATCTCGAGGGAGACGATACCGACAGTCATATTGACACGCTGGCCCGGTTCTGCGATGAGAAGACCATTTGTTATGTCAAGTGTGAAGATCCGGAGGATGTCCATTACCAGGACCTGAAGAAGATGGAGGAAGAACTGCAGCAATTCAGGACGGCCACAGGGGAGCCCTACAAGTTAGTAGCCCTGCCGATGGCCGATGCGGTGTATAGCAGTGAGGGAAGAAGAATGTCGGCCACCTATGCCAACTTCCTCTTTATCAACGGATCAGTATTGGTTCCCCTCTATGGCCGTCCATCCGATCTGAAGGCCCTGGCCATTTTCCATGAAATTTTCCCGGGCCAGCAAATAACAGGAGTGGATTGTTTACCGTTAATTGAACAAAACGGATCGCTGCATTGTATCACCATGCAGATTCCGAAAGGATTTCTCAGATGAAGACACACAAAATCACCATTGGAATCGTCCAGCAGCGCAACCTGGCCGATCAGGAGGAGAACAAGTTCCGTCTGGAAGAGAAGATACTGGGATTGGCCCGTGAGGGGGCGCAACTGGTTGTTTTGCAGGAGCTGCATAACACTCTTTATTTCTGCCAGACGGAGGATGTGGAGCAGTTTGACCTGGCCGAGCCGGTACCGGGGCCCTCTACCCTTTTTTACGGGGATATCGCCCGGCGAGCGGGTGTGGTGCTGGTCACCTCTCTTTTTGAGAAACGGGCGGCCGGTCTTTATCACAACACGGCGGTGGTCTTTGACAGCGACGGGTCTATGGCCGGGAAATACCGGAAGATGCACATCCCCGATGATCCGGCCTATTATGAGAAGTTTTATTTCACTCCGGGAGATCTGGGTTTTGAGCCCATTGAGACCTCCTTGGGTAAGCTGGGGGTGTTGGTATGCTGGGACCAGTGGTATCCTGAGGCAGCGCGGCTGATGGCGCTGGCCGGGGCGGAGGTGCTGATCTACCCCACGGCCATTGGTTGGGAGAGCAGCGACAGCGAAGAGGTAAAAGCCCGACAGCTCGACGCCTGGATGACCGTTCAGCGGGGGCATGCCGTGGCCAATGGGCTGCCGGTGATCACGGTCAACCGGACGGGGCACGAAGCGGACCCGTCGGGACAGACCAATGGGATCACCTTCTGGGGCAACAGTTTTGTTTGTGGTCCCCAGGGCGAGATGATCCTCCGTGCCACTGCCGGCCAGGAGGAGAACCTCCTCGCGGAGCTTGACCTGGCAGGAAGCGAGAATGTGCGACGCTGGTGGCCGTTTCTGCGTGATCGCAGAATCGATGGTTATGGAGATATCATTCAGCGCTATAGGGATTCTAAAAGAACAAGTTTGTAATTCAAAAATCCGTATGCTATGAAAAAACTACTGCTGATTTTGAGCTTGGTGCTCCTTCTGTCCACCGCCGCTGATGCGCAGGATTACCGGGCGGGCATTGGGTTCCGGGGAGGTCCATCGCTGGGACTGACTGCCAAGTATTTTTTCACCCCCTACCAGGCCGGGGAAGTGCTGTTATTGTCCAAAATGGGCGGGTTTCATCTCACCGGACTTTATGAAATTCACGGACAGGCCTTTGGGGTCAACGGTCTTAATTACTACTACGGGGCCGGTGCACACTATGGCTCCTTCCCTGGTGAGGCGGGCAGAAAGTACTACACCAATCCCGACAAGACCTATACGGTCCTGGGCATAGACGGCATTCTCGGGCTGGAGTACAACTTCGGGGAATTTCCCTTTAATGTCAGCCTCGACTTTAAGCCCAGCCTTAACTTTTCAGGAGGAGAACTCTTCTGGCCCGATGAACTGGCCCTGTCCATCCGTTACGTGTGGGGCACCCGTTAGGGAGGTTTTCATAAAAAGCGGATTGAAACTATCATAATCTGACCGGGCAGTGCATTCTTGATGATATAATAACACATTAAGATATGAATATGTTCTATCTTTATGTATATTTGATCCAATCAAATATTTATTTTAATTAATTCTCAAAGTTATGAAGAGACTGTTTTTTACTTTCGTTTTGGTCATTGCCGTGACAGTAGCGTTTGCACAGAGTCCCATCGGAAAAGGGGAATCGCAGTTGAATGCAGGGCTGGGATTGTCCTCATGGGGGCTTCCCGTGTATGTCGGACTGGACTATGGAGTTCATCCTGATATCACTGTAGGAGGTGAATTCTCCTTCCGTTCATACAGCGACAAGATTGTGGGAACAAAGTACAGCCACTCCATCATCGGGATTTCCGGGAACGGGAATTATCATTTCAACAGGGTATTGAATATTCCTGAGCCCTGGGATTTCTATGCAGGGTTAAACCTGGGCTTTTATGTCTGGAATTCGCCTTCAGGCTACGCGGGGAGTCATTCTTCCGGACTTGGTCTGGGGGGTCAGGTCGGCGGCCGGTATTATTTTTCCGACAAGTTTGGTGTGAACCTGGAGTTTGGTGGAGGCAATGCCTTCGGTGGCGGAAAAGTAGGTATTACCCTGAAACTGTAATTACTTCTGAAGTATTGTACTTCAGGCCGCCATAGAATGGAGGCCTTCAAGAAAAAGGGGTCCCGGAAACGAGGCCCCTTTTTTGATGGGCTGATGGCCCACCCACATGGCAAGGGAGTCTCTAAATGGCCAGTTGTAGCCTGCCCGGCCATCGGGTTACTCCTGATCTCCGGCGAGAAAGTCGATGGCTTTCCGGATGGCGTCCTGGCATACGGGACAGAAGGTGTGGAGGTTGTTGCTTTTCATCAGGCAGTCCTGCATAGGGCTGAAGATACCTTTGGACATATAACCGCCTCCTTCGAAGGCCCCCACTACGCCGGCGTACTGTGGTTCGCGGGGGGTAGGCACGGGAGTGGAGGCGTTGACCCTGTGTTTCCATTTAGAGCCAAAATCGACCATTGTGGTGATGTTGGGTTCCCACGGCTCCACGGCCAGGTTATAGTAATTCTCGTAAGCCACCTCCGAATTGTAGTACTCGTCTCCCAGTCCGGCCAGTCCGTGCCCCAGCTCATGCACCAGCACCTTGGGTGTCAGCGGGTGGTCGGTAGTGCAGACCGTCAGGAAGTTATAAAACCCACCCCCGCCGTAGCGTTTGGTGTTGACCAGAATGATGATATGGTCCCAGGCGACTCCCGATGCCGCGTCGTAGATCGACCGCATGTCGCTGGTGGTCAGGTAGCGGTCCACGTCGAAGGTGTAAAAAGTCGAATTGAAGGCTGTATTCCGGTAAATATGTTCTCCGGGAACATCGGTACCACTTTCCTGGGAGGGTACGAACACCGTGTTGACATTGAACTTCTCTTTTTCGGTAGTATAGGGTTCGACCGCAAAGATGCAATCGCTCATTCGCCGGGCGTCGGCAAGGAATTTCTCTTTTTCTCCGGAAGTGTACCCTTCGGAAAGAAAGAGGAGGTCAACATGGGTGGCGGGGTCGCCGTGATGCAACAGTTCCTGCCGTTCGGGGAAGGGTGAGGCGACCAGAGAAGGAGTTTCGGCTGCAGGGACCAGCGGTTGGGATGCGGGCGCCATGGCCGGGGTGACGGATCCTGAGGCCGGGGTGACGGATCCTGCAGCCGGAGTATTGGTTCCTGAGGCCGCAGGCCCTGCGGGGGTTGCCGCCACTTCAGGGGTTGCCGCCTTGTTGCCGAGGATGAAATAATTGGCAGGATCTATTTCTGTGGTAAAGACCGGGAAGAAATCGCCATCATAATTGCGATATTCGAAGGTCAGTTTGACCTTTTGTTTCGGAAAGGGGAAGAAAACGGCATGATAGTAGGCCTTGTCGACCGAGCGGGCTTCCGCGGTAGACTGCCATTCCTGGAAGAGGGTACAGAATCCTCTGGTGAAGAGCACTTTGCCGGAGGCGAGATCGGCCACCACAAAACGGTAGGTGCCCAATGCAGAAGCATCGGCAAGGTTGAGTTTTGATCCGGCCCACAGCGGTTCGCGGCTCATCTGCATGGGATACACCTTCATCTCTTTCTGATTCCCCGCGAGCAGGAAATCGTAGCGGAGCTGCTCGCTGGTGAACCAGGGATCATAATCTTTCTGGCAAAAAGAGGAAAAGGAGCTCAAAAGCAGCGTCAGCAGGAGGGAAAACGGCAGAATACGGTTCATTTGATTAATTTTGTGGATAAAAATAGTCATAACCAACAAAAATGATGCAGGAACTATATCTAATGTTGCTAGCGCTTCTGCGGAAGGTTGAATTTCTGGCTCCTGTGGCCAAACCGCTGAGTGCGCTGACGATGATGGCCGGTATTCTGCTGTTGGCCATAGTAGCCCATACCATCACGAAATACATCATGAACCATTGGGTGGTACGGCTGGTCAACCGCACGCAAACCGATTGGGATGATTTGCTGGTGCGGAATAAGGTGTTCAGTGCCCTCTCCCATCTGGTGCCGCTTTTCATACTATACAGCAGCACCCATTTTGCCACTCCGTTGCTGGAGCGGCCGCTGGGGGAGATGGAACCTGCGGTAGCCGCCCAGATGTCGGCCGATTTTTATTTCAGCCTGGGGCCTTTCCTGCTGAAGATGGCCAAGCTCTATTTTGTTTTCACCTTTATCTATATCATTACCACTGCTCTGAACGGGGCCAATGCCATTTATCAGACCACCCCTTTCAGCCAGCACCGGCCCATCAAGGGGTACATTCAGCTGATCCAGATTCTCTCCTATTTTCTGGGGTCGATAGTGGCCATAGCCATTCTGATGGGGAAGGATCCCACGGTGCTGATTGCAGGGTTGGGAGCCATGGCGGCGGTGCTGATGCTGGTTTTCAAGGATACGATTCTGGGTTTTGTGGCCTCCATCCAACTGTCGGCCAATGAGATGATTAAACTGGGCGACTGGATCGAGATGCCAGGACGCAGGGCCGATGGCACCGTCATCGACATCACCCTGACCACGGTCAAGGTCCAGAACTGGGACCGGACGATCACCACGATCCCCACCTACACGCTGGTGTCGGAATCGTTCACCAACTGGAAAGGGATGGAAGAGTCGGAAGGGCGGCGCATCAAGCGGTCGATCTTCATCGACATGTATTCGATCAGGTTTTGTACGCCGGAAATGTTGGAGCATTTCAAGAAGTTCGGGGTGATCAGCGCCTATATCAGTTCCATGGAGGAGGAGATCAGGCGATACAACCGGGAGAACAATATCAGTGAGGAGGATGTGCTGACGGGGCGTCGGCAGACCAACATCGGGGTTTTCAGGAAATACCTGGAGCTACATTTGAAGAATAACCCGCGGATCAACACCAATATGTCGTTCATCATCCGCCAGTTGCAGCCTACAGAGAAAGGGTTGCCGATGGAGATTTATGTTTTCAGCAAGGAGAAGGACTGGGCGGCATACGAAAAGCTACAGAACGACCTTTTTGATCATATTTTCGCGGTGATTCCCGAATTCGGGTTGAAGATCTTCCAGTCGCCGGCGGGGAATGATATGCGAACGGCCTTCCAGCAGACCCAGCAAGCCGCGTGGGGCTTTACAGATCAGGCCAATAAAGTGTAAGATATGACATAATTTCCGGCATTTCTTCTTATAAAATAGAGTATTTCATTACATTTGCTGATAAATTTGAAAGTTTAACCTTGATCGATTCCAAGAATATGAGCAATGACGAATTCATCGAAAGAGTACCTGAGATTGACGGGCTGGATGAAAAGATTCTTAAACTGATTACGCGGAATGCCCGGATACCCTTTCTGGAAGTTGCCCGTGAATGCGGGGTGTCGGGAGCGGCCATCCATCAGCGGGTGCAGCGCCTGCTCAATATCGGAGTAGTCTCTGGCAGTGAATTCCTCGTTAACCCCACGAAGCTGGGTTACAACACCTGTGCCTATATGGGGATTATCCTCGAGAAGGCCACCGTTCACCGCAAGGTGGTGGAAGAGTTGGAGAAGATTCCGGAGATCATTGAATGCCACTACATTACAGGTCAATATTCGATATTTGTCAAGGTGCAGACCAAGACCAACAAACATCTGAAGAAGTTGATCGATGAGCAGATCCAGCCCATAGAGGGGATTTCTCGTACCGAGACCTTTATCTCCCTGGAGCAGGAGTTCAAGCGGCAGGTGCCTGTAAAGTAACGCAAACGATAAATCATGACACTAAGAAACCATCTCGACGAGATCGACCTTAAGATTCTGGAGATCATCAGTAACAATGCCCGTATTCCCTTCAAGGATGTGGCGGAGGAGGTAGGTATTTCCCGTGCGGCAGTGCATCAGCGGGTGAACCGGATGGTTGAGCTGGAGGTGATCACCGGCTCGGGGTATTATGTCAACCCGAAGAAAATCGACTACCGCACCTGCACTTACATCGGTATCTTCCTGGATAAGGGGGGGATCTATGCCGATGTGGCCGAGAAGCTCAAGGGGATCCCCGAGGTGGTCGAATGTCATTACACCACTGGCGCGTATGGGATATTCATCAAGGTGTACGCCAAGGACAACGAGCATCTCAAGAGTCTGCTGAGTGAGCAGATCCAGAAAATACCCGGGATTTCAAGCACCGAAACCATTATCTCGCTGGAGGAGACATTCCGCAGGGTGCTGCCGGTCTACCCGTGAAAACAATCCTGAGTCTGGAATCCCGGAGTCTTGAGTCTGGAATCTTGAATGTTGGAATCGGGAATCC
>CAZKIU010000047.1:0-3346 GCA_964552955.1 uncultured Prolixibacteraceae bacterium | reverse complement strand
GGAGTCTTGAGTCCTGAGTCTTGAATATTGGAATCCGAAATCCGCAATCCGGAATGTCAGGGATTTCTTTGGCGGAGGGCTTCGTAGATCATCAGGGAGGCGGCGACGGAAACATTGAGGGAGCCGATCTGTCCCAGGATGGGAATTTGAAGCAGTTCATCGGCCATTCGCAACAATGCCGGGGAGATGCCGGTATCTTCGGCGCCCATGATGATGGCCAGGGGGCCTGACAATTCCGAGCGGGTATAGAGCACATTTCCCTTTTCAGTGGCGGCGACGATTTTGACGCCCGATGTACGGAGGTCATTGCAAACTGTGGCCAGGTTGGCCGCGCGGCATATGGGCACCAGGTTAAGGGCTCCGGCGGAGGTTTTCATAGCGTCATCCCCTACCCTGGCGGCCCCCTTTTCAGGGATCACCACGGCGTGCACCCCCGCGCATTCGGCAGAGCGGACGATGGCCCCGAAATTGCGCACATCGGTGACCTGGTCAAGGATCAGGATCAGCGGAGCTTCGCCCCGTTCCCAGATCCCCGGAAGGAGGTCCTCCAACCGGTGGAAGTCCACGGCAGCCATCAGGGCGATCACTCCCTGGTGGTTCTTCCGGGTGATGCGGTCGAGTTTCTCCTGCGGGACATACTGAAAGGCGATGTCATGTTCCTTGATTAACTGGTAGAGTTCCCCGAAGAGATCGTTACTCAGTCCGTTGCGAATCAGCACCTTATCGATAGACCGCCCGGCCTTGATGGCCTCGATGACCGTTCGCGTACCGAAAATAAAATCATCACTGAAGCGTCTGTTTTCCATATTTCTTACAATTATTCTATTCAAACCTGTGGTTGCCAGCACCCTCCATCGAAAGCAGGATGGACTGTGCCGTTCGATCAGCACCTACCAGTATTTCCGGGACTGCCACTTTCCCAGTTCCGTGTGTTCGTCCTCCCATTGGGTGAGGGTATCGGCGAGTTGCTGTTTTATTTTCTCATAGTTGAGGAACACCTCGTCGGAGGTGATTTGGGAAGAGTCGGCCAGTAGTTGGTCCAAGGCAGCGATGTCCGCTTCCAGTTGGGCGATGTTCTCCTCGATGGCAGCGATGTTCTTCTCGCAGCGGGAGATGGCCCGGTTGACCTCTTTTTTCTCATTGAAAGAGAGTTCCTTTCGGGGCTCTTCGCCACCGGCAGATCCGGTGTGTGCATGGAAAGCCTGGGAGGCCGACACGGCAGAAGAGGCGTTTCCGTAGGTCATTCCGGAGCTTTGGTTCCCGGAGAAAGGGGTTCCGGAAGCGCCGCTTCCTGCATTTCTGGAGCCCTGGCCATTTCCTGAGGGGCCTGAACCATTTCCCGGGAAGTGGTCCGGTCTGTTTCCGGAGGAAGTTCCCACTCCGTTTCCAGCGCCTGTTCCAGTTCCACCGCCTGTTCCGGTTCCAGCGCCTGACCCTGTGCCTGACACGGCGCCACTTCCAGATCCAGTCGCGGCACTTGATGTTTCGCCGGATTTACGGATTTCCAGTTCGCGCAGGGACTCCATTTTTTTCTTCCGGAGGAAGTCGTAGATACCGCCCAGGTGCTGTTTGACCTTCCGGTGGCGGAACTCGTACACGCAGGTTACCAGTCCGTCGAGGAACTCCCGGTCGTGGGAGACCACCAGGACGGTGCCGTCGTAGGCGGCCAGGGCCCTTTTAAGGATCTCCTTGGAGCGCATGTCGAGGTGGTTGGTGGGTTCGTCGAGGACCAGCAGGTTGACCGGTTCGAGGAGGAGGCGGACCATGGCCAGGCGGGAGCGTTCACCACCCGAGAGGACAGCCACCTTCTTATCGACGTCTTCTCCGGGAAAGAGAAAAGCTCCCAGGAGGTCGCGTATTTTGGTGCGGATGTCGCCCACGGCTACCCGGTCGATGGTCTCCAGGACCGTCAGGGAAGGATCGAGGCGTTCGGCCTGGTTCTGGGCGAAATAGCCCACTTTGACGTTGTGGCCGATGCGTGCTGAGCCGTCAAAGGGGATCTCGTCAAGGATAATGCGGGCCAGGGTGGTTTTCCCCTCGCCATTGCGGCCTACGAAGGCCACCTTCTCGCCCCGTTCTATGGTCAGGTCGATATCGTCGAGGACCAGGTGGCTGCCGTAGCGTTTGGTCACAGAGCGGCACTCGACGACCACCTGTCCGGAACGGGGTGCCGGTGCAAAGCGGATATTGAGGGTTGCGTCGTCCTCTTGTTCGATTTCAATGCGGTCGATGCGGTCGAGGGCTTTCATGCGCGACTGGACTTGCACCGCCTTGGTCGCCTTATAGCGGAAACGCTCGATAAACCGTTCTGTATCCTCGATCATCTTCTGCTGGTTGCGGTAGGCTGCCAGTTGCTGTTCGCGCTGTTCGGCCTTCCACTTCACGAAAGAGGAATAGTTCATCTTTTGGTCGGAGATGCGCCCCAGGGAGATTTCAATGGTCCGGTTGGTGACATTATCGAGGAAGGCCCGGTCATGTGAGACCAGGACGACGGCCCCGCGGTAGTTGCTGAGGAACTCCTCGAGCCATTGGATCGATTCGATATCGAGGTGGTTGGTGGGCTCATCGAGGAGGAAGACGTCGGGCTTACGGAGGAGGAGTTTGGCCAGTTCGATGCGCATGCGCCATCCGCCGCTGAATTCCGAAGTGTTCCTGACGAAGTCGCTCCGCTCGAACCCCAGTCCGGTGAGGGTCTGTTCCAGTTCTGCCTCGTAGTTGTCTCCGCCAAGGATGCGGTAGTGTTCCTCCATATCGTGGACGGTCTCCAGGAGGCGGAGGTATTCGGGGGTATGGTAGTCGGTGCGATGGATGATCTGCTGGTGCAGGTCGGCGACGTCGCGTTTGAGCTTCAGCAGGGGTTCGAAGGCCTGCCGGGCCTCCTCCCTCACATTCCGGGTGTTGGTGACGTTCATCACCTGCGGAAGATAACCGATGGTTACCTCTTTGGGACGGGAGACCGTTCCGGAGGAAGGCTGGTCTATGCCGGCAATGATCTTGAGCAGGGTAGTTTTTCCAGCACCGTTTTTACCGGTAAGGCCAATGCGGTCGCGGGGATTGACCAGGAAACTGATCTCCTTAAAGAGCTCGAAACCGCCGAAATGGAGTGCTAATTTATCAACTGAAATCATCTAAACTATTTATTCCCCTGATTATCTGACGGTTTGGACTTAACGGTTTTTGGGGCACTCTTTTTGGGTGCAGCGGCATCAGATGGCAGTTCAGAAGCGGCTGCCGGGGAAGAGGCTTTTTTTGCAGGTGTTCTGCGGGCTGCGGGTTTACGGGCCGGTGGGTTCTGTTCTTCCGGTTTCTTAGCGGCTGCAGGCTTTGCGGCAGTACTTTTTGCGGC
>CAZKIU010000046.1:25163-27005 GCA_964552955.1 uncultured Prolixibacteraceae bacterium | reverse complement strand
TCATTCTCCTGTTTCTGGCCGGGGATCTCAATCTTCGACTGCAGGGAGTGGTAAACCCTGAGTGCCAGGGCGAAGATCACCGCACCGAAGAGCAGGAGGTAGCTGCCGGTTTTGACCTGCCAGCGGCTGTTGAAATAGGCTTTACGGGCCAGCAGGTCGAGGTTTCGGATATCGTTTTTCAGGGCGTCATCATTGGGATTCTCCGAAAGGCGTTGCACCAGTACTTCCATCGCCTTGCTCTCGAGCGGGTCATACTTACTCACCTGCAAATAGTTAAGGATCAGCAGCAGGGCTACCGCCAGGCAGAAAATCCCCGACACCACCGCCACGTTGCGGGCCAGTTCCAGCCGGTTGCGGATATTCATGTCATGCACTTTTTATCGTTGTTAATTAGTAACCTGTTTTTCAGTGGGTGTTGAGGCCGGCATTTTGCGGTCGATGGGACAGTAATCCTGACACCGGCCACAGTTGAAGCAGTTGCCGCGGTTGGGCACATAATCGCTGTTGCGCCGGAAGGTCACCTCTCCGAGCAGCGTCAGGGCGATGACCAGTCCGATGAAAGCCCCCGCCAGCGTGCTGCCGGTCCGGAATTTTCCACGGACTACCCTGGCTTCTTCCACCAGTTGATCCATCGTCTTCCCCGAACTCAGGAAGGTCTGCACGTCGATATTGTCGGGGTCATTCTTCACCTCGGGACGGGAGATGAGCAGTTCAGCGAGGTATACCTCAGGGTTGGCCTTGGAGAGCCAGGTATGTGATTTAAAGCCTACAAAACCACCGGCCACCATCCATACCGGGATGAGCACGGCATAGAGGAGGAACTTTTTCGCCCCTTCGCGTGATCCTTTGATCACTTTGGGATCGGTAGGAGGATCGATAGCGTCGAATGGGCAGGAGGTGGTGCAGAGTTTACATCGGATGCATTCGGCAGGGGTGATGGTCATGTGCCATTTGGAGAACCTGGAGGTCCAGTTCAGCAGCACCCCGTAAGGACAGAGGAAGCGGCAGTAAGGGCGGGCGATGAAGAGGCCCATCAGGAGGAAGGCGATACCCAGGAGGGTCATCAGGTGAGGAGCGTCCATGCGGAAGATGCCCACGAAAGGATCATAACGGCAGATGAGAAAGTCGGTGCCGGTGGCGGCAAAAAGGACGGCCAGGGCCAGATAGATATAGGGGATGATGCCCAGGGTCTTACGCAACCAGGCAGGCATGGAGAGGGGTTTGATGATCACCAGGTCCTGAATGGCGCCCAGAGGACAGGCACTGCCGCAGAAGACCCTTCCGAAGAAAAGCGAGAAGATAAGCGGCAACAGGAAAAAGAGGAGTACCGTCACTGAAATGGTATAGGTGGGATCGGCCAGGGAGAGGACCACATTCTGAAGGGACCCCACGGCACAGATGCATCCATCGCGATAGAAGCCAAAATAGAGGAGCGTGAAAACGGAGAGCCAGAGGACGCCCTGGCGGGAGCGTTTCCGGAGGACCATCCGGGCTCCCAGGGCCATGACAGTCACCAGCACGGCCATGTCAAGCCACTCCATGGCTGTGGAACGCGGCTCAGGCGTTACCGTGTCGGGTTGCTCATAGCCCGACTCGAATTCGGGCTTGGGAAACCGCTGCATCTGCCCGGCAGCCGGTGTAGCCCACGCCAGCCATAGAAATACGGCCACCAGCGCTGTCATGAACCTCTTTTTACCCTGAAACATATTATAAATATCAGAAGATTAGAATACTTAAGGAATCTGGAATCTTGAATCTTGAATCCTGAATCTTGAATCCTGAATCTTGAATCCTGAATGTGGGAATCAGAAATCAGACGTCTGGAATCTGGAATCTGGAATC
>CAZKIU010000046.1:20112-25063 GCA_964552955.1 uncultured Prolixibacteraceae bacterium | reverse complement strand
TCTGGAATCTGGAATCTGGAATCCCAAATAACAGATACAGAATACAGTTTATGTCTATTCTCAGCATAGTCTCAAGTGGGTTTTGTAAAGCTGCCCTTGACCTGGTATGCGTCGGAGACCTTCACGCGGCGGATGGCGTTGGAGGGGCATACCCGGGCGATGGCGCACTGGTTGCAGTTGACGCAAAGGTTGTGCATGATCTGCAGGTGGAGGGAGCCATTCCCGAAGGAGGTGCATCCTTTCACGCATTTGGCGCAGCCCATGCAGAGTTCCTCGTTGATGATGTACTCGAAGTAAGGTTCTTCGATGAACTTCCGGGTGATGGCAGAGGTGGGGCAGAGCTGGTTTTCGCCGCCGGTGTTCAGGGCGTTGCTGCCCGGTTTGAAATAGCCCCCACAGAGGTCGCAATAGCCACAGAGGTCGTAGGCGTGGACGCATTTAACGGCTGAAGGAGTGAGGACGCAGTCGGTGGCACACCGGCCGCATTGGGTACACGCGAAGGGATCTATTTGCCAGACCCATTTCTCCCCTGTCATGCGGGCTGCCGCCAGTCCGCCGATGCCCCCCAGGGCCAGGGCCAGGGAGAGGCGCACGCCTCCCTGGATAAACTCCCTGCGGCTTTTTATCTTATCATCTGCCATGGCTCGGTTGTTTTTCCTTTTTTTCACATTTTGCGGCCCACCGGCAATTGCCGCAACTGCCTGACGGGCTGCAATCTTTTGCCGATACCGCTGATGAGGAGACCCTCCCCGAAGCTACCAGGTAGCCGGCGGCCGCCAGAAGAGCGCCCGTCATCGCCAGGCGCATCCCCTTCTGCATAAAACCTCGTCTGTCCATGGATCGTTGTTATGTAGTTAATCTCTTTGTTGTGTTGAGGGTGGTTTTACTTTTTCTCAAACACCCTGATCATTTTCTTTTCGGGGTCGAGCAGGTAAACTCTGCCCTTTTCATCACAGCTTACATCAGGGGCTTTCTGCCCTTGGGTGAAGAGGTCAGGGGCGGCTACCACGCCCACCAGTTCGCCTGAGGGTTTGTACTCCTTGACGCGGAGCACTCCCTTTTCAGAGGTGATCAGGTTACCACCGGGGAGGAAGGCGATCCGGGCGGGGTTGCAGCAGCCGGTGAATCCTTCGATTCCGGCGTCGGACTTGAACCAGTATCCGCGCAGGTTGCCGTCGTAGGTATATTCTTCCAGAGCATGTTTGCCGGGGTTGACCACCCATAGGTCGCCAAAGGTGTTGACCGCGAGGTCAAAGTGGGCACTGGGGACGATAAATCCATGCGCTGAACCTTCGGTCGTTTTTCCATTGAATTCCAGTTCTTTGGTGCCGTCGGGGGCAAAGCGGTGGACCACCCTGCGGCCGGCATCGGCGGCGAAGATCTTACCGCCGGCCACCTCCAGAGCGGTGATGACACTGGAGGTGTCAAGGCCTGAAAAGCTCCCCTTCTTCAACCCTGAAGGATCCAGGAGCACCACCTCCGGCCCGTTACTGACATAAAGAGTACCTTCCGATTCTGTGAAGGTGAGAGGGACAAAACCAAGCGGCATCTCCCCGAGCAGTTTCCCGGAAGGATCAAAGCGGATCAGCTTGGCATCGCCGGCAACAGTAAGGATCCCCTGCCGGTAGCCTAACGCGGTCGGAGTCTCCAGGGGGAGCTTGAGCTGGCGGCTTTCCCGGTAAAGGATCAGGGCCTCATCGACACCCCTCAGCGCCCGATCTTCATAGGCAAATGGATTGGGTTCCTGCTTGTCGGGGCGGGTGGAAATGAAGTCCGCCACAAAAATCAACAGGATGATCACCGCCAGGGCGATCAAAAGGAAGGTGAGCGTTCTGTTGCTTCTATTCCTGTCCATAAGGAGCGTTTTTTTTGTTTTTCACACGCCTTCTCAGCCCATCCTTGTCCCGGTGTTATTCTCCGGGCAGGAAATTGAGGGAGAGTGAGCGGGCGTAAAAAGGCTGAACTATTTATTCATGTTAATACAGATCATCGTAGTGGCATCGCGCAGGACCAGATAGCCATTGGCCAGGGCCAGAGGGGCCCAGGCGTCGTGGCCGTCGCTAATGACGCGGGCCTTGTCGAGTTCCTGGTAACCCGTGATGGAAGGTTTCAGGATGTAAAGGGTCCCCTCTTCATGGAGCAGGTAAATTTTGCCATCGGCCATGAAGTAAGGCCCCAGTCCGAACCGTTTGTCGGAGCCGCTGGACCAGATCACCTTGCGGGGGTTAGAGGGGTGGACACAAACCAGTTGGTTGCGGAGAGTTCCCCCGTCTTTGGGAAGGATACCAAAGAGATGGCCGTTCCAGAGAAGGGGGGTCTGTTGTTCGCATGCCAGGCCTTCGCTGGGTTTATACTGATCGGTGACTTCCACGGTATAACGGCCGTTGTTCGCGGTGAGCCGGAGCATCATACTGCCGGCGCCATAGCCTGCGGTGATGAAGATTCTGCCATCGGGCATGCAAACCGGGGAGGGGGCCACGACCTGGTTGTTCCAGGCGGAGGTCTCCCAGAGAATAGATCCCTGGTCGGGGCCATCGGCTGCAATACCGGCCATCCCACCTGAACCACTGTAGACGTACATCTTTCGCCCACCGAAAGTAAAGGGCATGACCGAGGAGTGGGACATTTTCCAGTTGCCAGGGTTGGGCGTTTCCCACACTTTGGTACCGGTACGCAGGTCGACGCCGATCATCAGGGCGGTTCCCCCGGTGGCGATGACGGCGGTAGAACCATCGATCAGGGGGCACTGACCGGTATACCAGAGAGGCACCTCCGACTGGTACTCTTTCTCGATGTCAATCCCCCAGCGGAAATCACCCGAAGAGCGGTCAAGACACATCACATGACAGCGGGGACCGATGGTGACGATAAAGCTGTCGGTGACGGCCGGGACGGTCCGCGACATGCCGTGGTTGCGTTTCACGTGGACCTTATAGCCCCGGCGCCACAGTTCCTTTCCGGAGGTCAGCGAAAAACAACGCAGGAAGTCGGCCGATTCCGCTTCCACATAATCCAGCACATACACGAGGCCTTTGTAGATGGCAGCGCCCGAATGGCCTTCACCCAGGGATACCGACCAGAGGATCTCGGGCCCAGAGCTGCCGAATTTCTCCTTCAGGGGCAGCGGGGAGGTGGAGATATTGTCAAAGGCAGCGCCCCGGAAGCGGGGCCAGGATTCATCCAGAGGGGTATAATCCTCCCCATAACGGTCGAAGAGTGTACCGATGACGACGCTATCCCCTGCCCCACCGGCACCCCTGTTGTCCATGCCCGGAAGACTCAGCGTGAGGTTCCGGCCAGGGTCCCATAAGAGCCACCACATCAGCAAGAAAACACCCAGAAGTGCGAGACCCCAGGTAATCCTCCGTGGTAATTTCTCCTGGTCTATCTTCACTTTTTTATCATTTTCAGTTAGAATCCAACCTATTTTCCTGCCAGACCCAGGTCACTGCTTCGCGAGTCCATCAATTCGCACGGGCATTGTCAACTGCCTGGTGTATCCCGGGCACAGGATCATTGACAACCGCCCGGAGTACCCAGGCCACGCGGTCATTGGCAACTGTCCGGTGTATCCCGCCCCACCGGTTGAACCGAACCGCCCGGGACTTCGCCGGGACTCCTCCGGAACTAACCTGGCACTCCATAGGAACGCGCCCGGGACTTCGCCGGGACTCACCTGATCTGGTAAACCATCAGGACTTCGCCGTGGCGCAGGAAGAGTTTTCCGTCGCTGATGAAAGGGTGCGCCCAGTGGGGGCCCGTGCCGTCGGTTACCCGGAAGGAACTGACCAGCTCCAGCTTTTCGGGATTGGGTTTCACCAATCCAACATTGCCCCTTTTCTCCTCGTAAAGGTAAAGCATTCCGTCGGCGACTACGATAGCCCCTTTATTTTCCCAGGGGGTCTCCCACTTGATTTCGCCACTGTTCCAGTCCATGCAGACCCAATTGCCCTTACCGTTGTTGATCCAATTGGAGCCGTAGAGGAAACCATCGACCAGGACCACGCCATGGTGGTGGTTATCAAAGAGGGTGCTGCTGTATTTTTCGGTGACGCCAGAACCATCGGGGTTCATTTTGAGCATGACGGCCCGGTAGTCGTAGCCCATGGTGAGGAAGATCTCGTCTTCCTTCCAGACGGGGGTGTTGGCCCAAATCAATCCGGGCTGGTCCCATTTGGAGCCATCCCAGTACTGGTAAGACCAGGCCACCTTTCCGGTTTCGGGCACGATGGCCATCAGATACTGGCCGGTGGCGGCCAGGATATAGCGGAACTCTTTCCAGGTGTAAAGGGTCGGTGAGATATAACAGCGAGGGCCTCCGACGGAAGGAGTTCTCCAGACCTCTTTGCCGCTCATTTTATCCAAGGCCACTACCGAGGTTTTAGGTCCCCCGGGGGAGCAGATGACCAGGTCGCCGACGATCAGCGGGCTTTCAGAGACGCCCCAGAAATGCCACTCCGATTTATAATCCTTGTCGACATTGACACTCCAGATCACCTTTCCGTCGGCCTGTTGAAGTGCGCTGAGCTGACCGGTTCCCGAGAGCACATAAATCCGGTCCCCTTCAATGGTGGGCGTAGAGCGGGTATCGGGGTAGGACTGGGTCCAGGAGCGGCCGTAAGGAACCTGCCAGAGGATCTTTCCCTCCAGACTCACCGCGGAAAGGTAATCGATGGTGTCGATCATTCCGGTGATATAGATGGTATGATCCACGAACACCGGCGAAGAGAATCCCTTGCCCAGTTTATCGGTTTTCATCAGGAGCTGCAGGCCTTCGGCAGGCCAGCTCTTCAGCAGTCCGGTTTCGCTGCGGAAATGGCCATCACGCCCTTCTCCCCGCCATTGGGTAACCTGGGCCGACAGGGCGCCCGAAAGGAGGCAGACCATCCCAAAAATGAATATTTTCTCTTTCATGGTTGTATAGTTGACGATGAATTGGTGATGTTGTTGC
>CAZKIU010000046.1:10476-20012 GCA_964552955.1 uncultured Prolixibacteraceae bacterium | reverse complement strand
GAATATTTTCTCTTTCATGGTTGTATAGTTGACGATGAATTGGTGATGTTGTTGCAGTGATGATGTTGCAGTGATGATGGTTTGTGGAGGCCGGTTATTTTATTTTATAGGCGACCAGGGCATTTCCGTGGCGCAGGATCAGGCGGCCGTTGTCGATAACCGGGTGGGCCCAGTGCTGCGCTATTCCATGGGTTACCTTGGTCTGGGAGAGGATCTTCAGTCCGTCGGGGTCGGCCAGGAAGAGTTCACCCCGTTCGGTATACCCGAAGAGGAGCCCGTCGGCGGTGATGATGGTGCCGTTGGCCAACCCTTTGAGCTGCCATTTTTCAGCGCCTGTTTTCCAGTCGATGGCCATATAATAGCGGTTTTTATCTCCGGAACCATAGATGGCTCCCTGGAGCAGGACGGCTCCGCCGATGCGGTTGTCCATGGTTTTGGTGGTCCATTCCGGGTGGATGGAAGATCCGTCGGCGGAGAGTTTCAGCTTCACTCCGCCCTGACCATAACCACTGAAGCAGAAGAGGGCCCCGTCATGGTAGATGGGTGTATTGGCCTGGACGCTCCACTGGTTGGGATGGGGATGGGTCCACAGGAGTTTGCCGTTGGAGGCGTCCACCCCAGCGATATGGGACTGGGTGTGGGTGACCAGAAGGGTACGGCCGGGGATTTTGACCACCAGGGGCGTGCAATACCCCGAGAGCTCTCCCTTGATGGAGGTGGACCAGATCAGATCACCCGTCATGCGGTTGAGGGCTACAAGGGTTTTATCGGGCCCTCCCGGAGTCACGAACAATTGGTTCCCCTCGATAGCAAAGGTTTCGGTAACCCCCCACTGGATGTTCCGGCCACCGAATTCCTTGAAGGTATCCTTCTTCCATTTTATCTTGCCCGAGGCCGCCTCCATGCAGGTGATGACCCCCAGGCCACTGTACTGGTAGAGCAGATCGCCCATGATCACAGGGGTGCTGCGTGAACCGGGATAGCTTTCGGTAAATTCGGGACCATAGGGTGCTTTCCAAAGCAGTTTGCCCTCATTGGAAAGGGCATAGATATAGCCGGTGTTCTCCTCGGATCCCGAGATATAAATCTTATTGTTGACGACGACGGGAGAGGAGAATCCCACCCCCAGGTTTTCGTAGGTCCACAAGATGGAAGGGCCTTCCACCGGCCAGGAGCGCAACAATCCCTTGTCGTCATAGGAGCCGTTGCCATGGGGCCCGCGCCACCGTGTCGGCGTCTGGGCCGACAGAGCGGCCGTCAGGATCATCAGCGTGAAAAGCAAAAGCGTTCTGGTCCTCATGTTCATTCCGTTTAATGGTTCAATACTCCACTGCAAAAGATAACCTGCCGTCAGGCAGCTGCCCCTCCCCTCCCCTGGCAAAAACAGTTCCGGAGATGACCTGGTCCAATACCTGGCAGGGCATTTCACTCTACAGCGCCATAAAAATAGTCCTGAAACGGCTATTTGCCCACCATCGGCTGATTATTTAGGCTGATTACAAATAAGCAGCGCGATTTTAACAGCCGGTTAACAGAAATAAAGCCCGGGGGTCCTTTGGCAAGGAATTCCCCGGGCTGCAATAAGGCATCCGGACTTATAAACGGTCAGAAATGGAGGCTATTTCGCGAAATAGTCCAGTTTCTCGGAGTCCGAATTGTTGGTAGTAGCGGTTTCGCCTCCTTTTCCGGGGAGGATCTGAACGGTCATCGTGGAGACGCCTTTGGCGCTGCCAGGATTAAAGCGGGCTTTAAAGCCCAGGGACGAAAGGGTCCCCGCAGCCAGACCCCCGTTTTTCCGGAAGATATGATATGCCGGATTATTCGGGTCGTAAGTCCACAGGTTGTTGTTGAGGGGTACTCCCGAAAGAGAGGTGAGGGAGGGTGTGAAGGGGCCGTCGAGGTTCCAGCGGGCATCACGGGGAATGGCCACGGTCACGGTATCCAGGGCAGCGGTACCCCCCAGTTCGGCCACCTTGACGATCACCTCAAAGTTGGCGCTTCCGTTCATCACGTTGGGGGTCACGATCAGGGAAGGGGCCAGGTCGGTAAGGACAGGAAGGTCAGGGGGTTCGAGCTCAAGGACCGACACCGCATAGTGTTGCATGCCTTCGTAGGAACCGCCCCAGGGGAAGGTATGGTCGCTGAGATCCCAGGTATCGCGGACGTAAACCAGGTTACCCACGGTATCGTAACCATAACCAGCCATGGAATGGCCCATCACATGGACCATCACCGGGCGGCCGGCATCTATTTCAGCTTTATACTGGTCAAAGGTAAAGCCAGCCGTCAGGTTGTTGTAGCCGCTGATATACTGGTTGAACCTGCGGACGACCTGGTAGCCGCGCGATTCGAAGAAGAGTTCGAAGCCATAGCCCCCGTCTCCTTCGTTGGTCCCTGCATAGGCAGAGTTGCCCACATAGTAGTAAAACCTGGTGCTGCCGTCCTGATTGGGAACCTCCGACTGGTTGGTGCCCATGAAGTCCGCCACGCAGTCATAGGGTGCATGTTCGGTCCAGTTGTTGGTGATATAAGGGTCGGTAGCACTACTGCCGTAACTGATCCAGTAGTCGTCGACATGGCCTCTGGTGGACCGGTTGTCGAGTCCCAGCCGGGTGGCGCTGATGGGACATAGATTGCGGACCTGCCCGCTGATGGTGGCGGTACCCCATCCCAGGTTGTCAAGGGGGGCGGCACCCCCGTTGGCCGGACCGGTGTAAAGGTTGGGATAGCCATGGTTGTCGTAATAGGCAGCGATCATGGCCCCGGCGGTGGGTGAACAACCGAAAGACCAGATATAGGCAGGCATGCCTGAGAGCACTACGGCCGTCGCCGAGGCAGCCGCTGAGGCTACAGTAGCCGACTTCAGGGGTGACGGAGGAGGCCCGGGAACACTGATCACCTCGATCAGGGATCCTCCCGGATCAGCAATCACCCCAGCCACCAGGGAGTCAGGAAGCTCCCGGTCAACAGATCCTCCCGGAGGGAGAAGCGTTAAGGGTCGAATCAATTCTGTTTGCCCGGCAGCGTCCATGCAACCGGTGAGAAACAGAATCAGGATAAATAAAAATCCATAGCAAGGGCATAGCGGGGTATACGCCTGTCTTTCCATACTTCTGCATTTAATTATAAACGGTAATGTGCGGTTTGTTCCTGCAAAAATATGGATTTCGCTGACTTTAAAAAGTTTATTGGAAAAAATATTACTCCTCCGCCACCGGTTTTTCCTCCCTTCAGGATCCCCGGAGGCGCCCATTAATCCTCATCGGGATCATCCGTATCATCGAAATACTCCGCATTTCCGGCCTCTTCGGTCCCCTCTCCCGCATCAGCATCTTCCTTTTTCTGTTGATTGAGAATTTCCACGATTTCGGAAGGAGAGAGCCTCTTGACATTGGTGATGACCATGTCCTCATGGAGGAAATTTCCATACTGGTTGCATTCGGTGATCACTCCGCGGAAAATCTCCTTCAGGGGGGCTTTCAGGGGAAGGATCACCTGTGCAGTGGTGTAGTCCATCATCTCACTGAATTCTTCCAGTTCCCCGCTGTTTTGGTCCACCACGTACTGCAGTTCATCGTGGAGCAGCTTCGCCTGCATGGCCGTAAGTCCGCTTCCTTCCCGGTTCAGAAAAACAATGAAGTAACGCAGTTTCTGCCCTTTACCCCCCAGTCCGGTAGAGATGAAGACCTGTTGCTCATCAAGCAGGGAGCTCTGAAGCAGCATCCGGCTTTCCTGAAAGGCCAGGGTGGCCCAGTCCTTCATGCCCTCATCCGGTGCCTTGAAATAGCGCTCTATGGTCCTGAAAGCTTCTACCTCAGGCAGCGAAGCCAGGGCTACCAATATCTTCCGTTTCATCTCAGAGGGGACTTCCTCCTCAAACAATAGGTCGCCCATTTCAGCGGCCAGCTTCATATCCTTCTTCTTCCTGAACTTCCGGGCAAACTTAAAATACTCCATCTGAAGCTGAACATCGATCTGTTCCTCCAGCACGTTGAAATTAGAGGGAATATGTTCCAGGGCCTCCCTGATGCGGTTATATAGAAACTCTTCGTCCATCCAAACCAAATTTCAGACTTTACTTGTCTATTTGATATTCAAAACATGTTCTTCATCTGCAAACCGTGGTGAGGCCGGTTAAGGCTTTTCATGCCCGCAGAACGTACCAGGGGCCACCATCTATCTCCTATCGCCCCGGAAAAGTGTGGAGGCCCATTTCACAAAAATAACGATTCTGACTATCTGGCTGGTCAATGTTGAATGAATTATCCGCTAATAAAATTTATATTTGTGGCATCCTTATTTATAATTGATTTAAATAAATATATCAATCACATTGAAGCTCAGTGAAGTCAGGCAGAATGAGACGGTAGTGATCACGAAGATACTTGGTCACGGTTCCTTTCGCAAAAGGATCAATGAGATGGGTTTTGTGAAGGGGAAAGAGATCAGGGTGATCAAGAATGCGCCGTTCAATGGGGCCATAGAATACAGGATTCTCAACTACAACATCACGCTCCGGCGGTCGGAAGCCGAGAGAATAGAGGTCGTTCCCCTGGCCGACTATCAGGTGCCGGAGGATTCGGGGTACGAAGGGGTGATCATGCAGGAGGAGGAAGCGCAGGTGGTGGCCTTCAAGGGAAGGACGATCAACATAGCTTTGGTGGGCAATCCCAATGCGGGTAAGACGACGCTTTACAATGCCCTTTCCGGGTCGCGTGAAAAGGTGGGCAATTACAGCGGGGTAACCGTTGACATCCGTGGCTCCAGTTTTGACGCCTTCGGATACCGGTTTAACGTGTATGATCTCCCCGGAACCTACAGTCTGACGGCCTACACTCCCGAAGAGATTTATGTCAGGAAATTCATTTATGAGGAGACACCCGACATCGTGATTAATGTTCTGGAGGCGACCAACCTGGAGCGGAGTCTGTTTCTGACCACCCAGCTGATCGACATGGACGTGAGGATTGTGGCGGCGCTTAACATGTACGATGAGCTGGAAAAGAACGCTCATGCGCTGAGCCATGAGAATCTGGGCCGGTTGCTGGGGATTCCCTTTGTGCCGACGGTGAGTACACAAGGCCAGGGGGTTGACGATTTGCTGCGGCGGGTGATCAGTGTTTGCGAAGGAAACGATCCTGTGACCCGTCATATCCATATCAACTATGGTGCCGAGCTGGAGTCTTCCATCAAGATCATCCGGAAAAAGATCAAGGAGAACAAGCCCATCACCGACAAGATCAGTTCCCGTTTTCTGGCCATCAAGATGCTGGAAAAAGACAAGCAAGTGCTGGAACTGCTGGCCGATTACCCCAATTATATGGAGATTGTGGCCCTGGCTCACCGGGAGATTACACGCATTGAAGGGTTATATGGGGAAGAGAGTGAGACGGTGGTCACCGACGCCAAGTACGCTTTTATTTCGGGGGCTCTGAAGGAGACCTTGCATGAGGGGGTGCCCCAGGTCAGGAATCTCTCCGAGAAGATTGACCGGGTGATGACCCATCCGAAGCTGGCTTTTCCCCTGTTTGCGGGGATCCTCTTTGTGGTTTTCTGGGCGACATTCACCCTGGGGGCCTACCCCATGGAATGGATCGATGCGGCGATAGGCTGGTTCAGCGATGGTCTGCGATCCATTCTGCCGGAGGGGATGCTCAAGGATCTGCTGATCGACGGGATCATCAGTGGCACGGGCAGTGTACTGGTTTTTCTACCCAACATCCTGATTCTCTTCTTTTTCATCTCTTTACTGGAAGGAACGGGTTATATGGCGCGGGCCGCCTTTATCATGGACAAGATCATGCATCGTTTTGGGTTGCATGGGCGATCCTTCATTCCGATGGTCATGGGTTTCGGCTGCAATGTGCCGGCCATCATGGCCACCCGCACCCTGCGCAACAAAGGCGACCGGATCCTGACCATGCTCATCGTCCCCTTCATGTCGTGCAGTGCACGCCTGCCGGTCTACATCCTGATCATCTCGGCCTTCTTCAGCAGCCACCAGGCCCTTATCCTGATCGGCATTTATGCCTTCGGAATCATCCTGGCCTTCCTGACGGCCCAGCTCCTCAACCGGCTGGTCTTCCGCAACAAGGAGACCCCTTTTGTGATGGAACTCCCGGCCTACCGGATGCCCACTCTGCGGAACATTTTTTTCCACATGTGGGACAAGACCAAACACTACCTGAAAAAGATCGGCACCATCATCCTGATCGGTGTGATCATCATCTGGGCCCTGGAATATTTTCCACGTACCGCCCCGGAATCACAGACGCCCCTCAGTGAACTTATCGCCAACCCCCGTCCAACCTCAGCAGGGGCAGCCGGCGCCGTAGCAGAGACAGTTGGTTCCTCTCCAGTAACTCCGGAAACACCCGGTTCACTCCAGCCTGCCTCGCCCGTAACTCCGGAACAACAAGGTTATTCCCCCCACCCTACCTCGCTGGCCTCGGAACAGGACCATACGGGAAGTCAGAATACAGCATCCATCGCTCGTGAAGGCAGAGCCACCCCCGGTACGGGAGTGTCTCAAATGGCGGCAGAAAACACACTCCTGAAGAAGGAAGTCTCAGGCGTGGGTGCGGAGACCCCACTCTTGGCAGCAGACACTTCAGCAGTGTCGGCAGAAACGCTCCGGCTTACCCACTCCTATCTGGGGCGCCTGGGTAAGATGATCGAACCGGTGATGACCCCCCTGGGCTTCGACTGGAAGATGAGCATTGCCCTGCTGGCCGGATTGCCTGCCAAAGAGATCATCATCAGCACCATGGGAGTCCTCTACCAGTCCGGCGTGGAGGAATCGACGGTCAACCTCCAGCAGAAACTGAAGCATGAAGTGCACACCAGCGGCAAGCTGAAGGGAGAACCGGTATTTAACACCGCTTCGGTGCTGGCATTCCTGGTTTTTATACTGGTCTACTTCCCCTGCATCGGGGTGGTGGCTACCATCAGCAATGAGTCGCGCCACTGGAAATGGGGTCTTTTCAGCGTGGTCTACACTACCCTGCTGGCCTGGATCCTTGCCTTCATCACCTACCAGGGTGTTCACCTCTTTTTGTAATAATACGGAAAGTGATTCCCTTTTTACGATGACAGCGGAGCACTAATCCCCACTCTATTAGCACAATCATGACACAGGAGATATTTACCTATATCATCATCGGCATCGCCGCAGGAGCGGCTTTAAGGAAACTCTACCGCCGTTTCGGAACGGCCACGAAAAAAGAGGATTGCGGGAAGCCCCAGTTCGAGGGTGGATCGGGATGCTCCAGCTGCGCTTCTGACTGCCCCCTGAAACAGAAATAAACCAAAGCGGTCGGTTTACCCGTAGAAAAAACGCTGTCAGTAACTCTTTTTCCAGGTTTTACTTCACCAGCTTTACCTGGGTCGGTTTACCCGTAGAAAAACCGCGGTCAGCAACAGGGACAGTCCATTGCAAGGACCTTACCTGCCGCAACTATTTTTAGGGGCAGGGGCTCAACAGAGCCCACAGAATATGTTGTATCTTCGGGCCGAATATTTCTGTCCATTAAACCATTCCGGTAAAAGATTTCAGACCTATGAAAAGATTGTTAAAATCCATCCTGCTTTTGATTCCGTTTATCGCAGCTTCCTGCCACGCCCCCCGAAACCCTGAGACGCCTTCCGCCGCGACCGGGGAAGCGCAAGGGAAAGTGGTTGTTTACCAGGTATTCACGCGGCTCTTTGGGAACACCGCCACCACCAACAAGCCGTGGGGCACCCTGGAGGAGAATGGTGTAGGCAAGATGAACGACTTCACCGGCAAGGCCTTACAGGAAATCAAAGCACTGGGGGTGACCCATATATGGTATACGGGGATTCCGCATCATGCCACGGTCACCGACTATTCGGCATTTGGGATTACCCCCGACGACCCAGACGTCGTCAAGGGGCGTGCCGGATCGCCCTATGCGGTCAGGGATTACTACAGTGTCGATCCCGACCTGGCGGTGGACCCGGCACAGAGGCTGGAGGAGTTCCGCGCGCTGGTCGACCGCACCCATCAGGCCGGCATGAAGGTGATCATCGACATTGTTCCCAACCATGTGGCGCGTCGCTATGCCAGCATGGCTAAACCCGCGGGAGTGGCTGGTTTCGGGGAGAACGACGACACCTCGGTAGAGTATGCCCGCGACAACGCCTTCTACTATATCCCCGGGAAAGCCTTTGAAGTTCCGGAACCCCAGGAGGGCTACAAACCTTTGGGCGGTGAGGCCCATCCGCTGGCCGACGGCCGCTTTGAGGAAATCCCCGCCAAATGGACCGGTAACGGCTCACGTGAGCCACGCCCTTCGCACTGGGACTGGTACGAAACCGTGAAGATCAACTTCGGGATACGCCCCGACGGCACCAAAGATTTCGACCTGCTGCCCGAGGGCTACGACCAGCGGCCCGTGGAAGATCATTTTACCTTCTGGCAGGATAAGGGAGTGCCTGGCTCATGGGTTAAATTCCGCGACATCGCCCTTTTCTGGCTCGACCAGGGCGTCGATGGTTTCCGCTTTGACATGGCCGAGATGGTGCCTGTGGAATTCTGGAGTTATATGAACTCAACCATCAAAAACCATAATCCAGAAGCTTTCCTGCTGGCTGAAGTCTACAATCCCTCTCTCTACCGCGATTATATCCTGAAAGGGAAGATGGACTACCTCTACGACAAGGTGGAGCTTTATGATACCTTGAAGAACATCATCCAGGGGCGGGGATCCACCGACCATCTGGCGGCTATCCTGGCGGGACAGGAAGACATTGAGCACCACATGCTTCATTTTCTGGAGAACCACGACGAGCAGCGTATTGCCAGTCCGGGGTTTGCCGGTGACGCCCGGAAGGCCCTTCCGGCGATGGTCCTCTCGGCCACAATCAGTACTTCCCCCACCATGCTCTATTTCGGGCAGGAAGTGGGTGAACCAGGGGCTGAGGAGCCCGGCTTCGGGGATCCCACGCGCACTTCGATCTTTGACTACATCGGCGTGCCCCACCACCAGCGGTGGATGAACGGCGGGGCCTTTGATGGCGGGGCCCTCCTCCCCGAAGAAGCCGCCTTGCGTGAGTACTATAAGAAGCTCCTGAACTTCACCCTTACCAGTCGGGCCCTTATGGGCGAATACCGCGAAATCCACACCTTCAACAGGGCGTATTCCCCCGGTTACGGGGAGAAACTCTTCAGCTTCGTCCGCTGGTCAGAAGGCGAAAAACTGCTGGTCATATGCAATTTCGACGCCACAGCAGGCCAGAATATTGAACTGAAGATTCCGCAGGAGATCACTGCGGTCTGGGGGTTGGAGGAGGGTACTTACCCCCTTCACGACCAGCTTTCGGAACAAACCGCTGAGCTGAAGGTGACCGCAGCAGGCGAGCCTGACGCATCATCCACGGCAGGCAAGCCTGACACATCTTCAGCAGAAGCTTACCAAGGAGCATCGGGCGCCGGGGCGACTGCCGGCGGCACCTCTTCTTCCGGCGATTCGCAGGCAGGGGCCTCAGTGCAGCTCACCCTTCAGCCCCTGGAATCC
>CAZKIU010000046.1:0-10376 GCA_964552955.1 uncultured Prolixibacteraceae bacterium | reverse complement strand
CGGCGATTCGCAGGCAGGGGCCTCAGTGCAGCTCACCCTTCAGCCCCTGGAATCCCTTATACTCAAGCTGGGCGACAAGTAAACAGCCCTTCTGGGGCAAATGCGGTACAGACCCCGACACTCCGTTTCTGACCTCAGGAATCTCCATTTTCCAATGGGGATCTGCATCTACGGACGCCGGGGCAGGCACCTCTCTCACAGGTTGAAACAACGGGTACCCGTCAGAACAAAATGGGAATTCCTGCGTTAATTCATTTTATTTTTCCTGTGAAAGTGTAAGTTTGCAAGCCAATTAAAAACCTGCAAAGTGAAGAAGATAGTATTAACCATTGCCGTAGCAGGGATTCTATTTTCCTGTGGCAAAAAACAAACTGAATCAGAGGTGAAGAACCCGTTTTTTGAGAAGTACGACACCCCATATGAGGTGCCCCCATTTGACAAGATTCTGAATGCCCATTATCTTCCGGCTTTCACGGAAGGGATGGCGCAGCATGCCGCGGAAGTGGAAGCCATTGCCGCCAACACTGAAGCCCCCACTTTTGCCAACACCATCGAGGCCCTCGACCGGAGTGGCGACTTGCTTGACAGGGTCTCCATTGTTTTCTTCAATGTGAAGGAGGCCAATACCAACGACTCGATGAATGTCATCGCCGAGGAGGTGGCGCCCAGGCTCTCACAGCACCGGGATGCCATCGTGCTGAACGAGAACCTTTTTGCCCGGGTAAAAAGCGTCTACGAACAGCGTGACAGTCTGGCCCTCACGCCGGAACAGATGCGTCTGGTCACTGAGACCTACAAGGATTTCGTCAGGGGGGGCGCCAATCTTCCGGCCGAGAAAAAGGAAGAGCTGAAGAAGATCAACGAGCAGCTGTCGCTCCTCGACCTGAAATTCGACAAGAATCTGCTGGCCGAGACTAATGGATTTAAGATGGTGCTGGAGGATAGTGCCGACCTGGCCGGACTGCCGGAGTCGGTCATTGCCGGGGCTGCCGATGAAGCCAAAGCGGCCGGCATGGAAGGCAAATGGGTGTTCACCCTTCAGAAGCCGAGCTGGATTCCTTTCCTCACCTATTCGGAGAAGAGGGAGCTGCGCGAGAAGCTCTACAAGGCGATGTACAACCGTGCCAACAACGACAATCAAAATGACAACAAGGAGACGATCCGTCAGTACCTGAAACTGCGGCTGCAGAAGGCCAACCTGATGGGCTATCCCAACTGGGCTTCTTACGTGGTCGACGACAATATGGCCAAAACCCCGGAGAATGTCTATGAGCTGCTCATGAAGGTGTGGAACCCGGCGATTGCCCGGGCCAGGGAGGAAGCCGCCGATATGCAGGCGATGATCGACCGCGAAGGAGGCAACTTCAAACTGGAGAGCTGGGACTGGTGGTATTATGCTGAGAAGGTGCGCAAGGAAAAATTCGACCTTGATGAGGAGCAGCTGCGTCCCTATTTCGAGCTGAAGAACGTGCGTGACGGGGTCTTTGCCGTGGCGACCAAACTGTATGGGCTGACCTTCACCCGCATGGAAAATATGCCCCTCTTCCACCCCGAATGCGAGGTGTTTGAGGTGAAGGATGGTGACGGTTCCCTGATTGGGGTGCTTTACATGGATTATTTCCCGCGGGAGTCGAAGAAGGGCGGCGCCTGGATGACCAACTACCGCGAACAGTATACCACGCCCGACGGAGTCAACGTCAGGCCGGTGGTCTCTATCACCTGCAACTTCTCAAAGCCGGTGGGCGACAAACCCTCCCTGCTGAGCTACGACGAGGTGGAAACCCTCTTCCACGAATTCGGGCATGGACTGCACGGACTGTTGTCGCAGTGCACCTACAAGAGCCTGGCTGGGACCAACGTCCCCCGCGATTTTGTGGAACTCCCCTCCCAGATCATGGAACACTGGGCCAGCCAGCCTGAAGTGCTGAAAATGTACGCCCGCCACTACCAGACCGGAGAGGTGATTCCCCAGGAGCTCATCGACAAACTCGACAGGGCCGGGAAATTCAACCAGGGCTTTATCACCTCGGAATTCATCGCCGCCGCCCTGCTCGATATGGACTACCATACGCTGACCAATGCCGACAATATCGATGTCAACGCCTTCGAGAAACAGGCCATGGAGAAGATCGGACTGATCAGCCAGATCATCCCCCGCTACCGGTCGACCTATTTCGCCCATGTCTTCTCATGGGGTTATTCGAGCGGTTACTATGCCTATACCTGGTCGGAAGTGCTCGACGCCGATGCCTTTGAAGCCTTCAAGGAAGCCGGCAATATCTTCGATCCGGCAGTGGCCAAAGCCTTCCGCAGCAATGTGCTGGAAAGGGGTGGCACCGAAGATCCGATGAAACTCTACCTGCAGTTCCGCGGTAAGGAACCCGTCATCGAGCCGCTGCTCCAAAACCGGGGACTCCTGTAATGGCAGTAAAGCATCTGATGCCATAGATCCCGGGCATGCAATGCAAACACCCTCTTCTGATTAGGAATCTCATTCCACCGGAAGAGGGTGTTTCTTTTTATTGATACCCCACAAAAGAACGGCGGAGTTGATGAAGTTACATATTCCCGTATTGTCTGTTAACCATTGTTTTCCAGCTCCTTTTCCAGGGCCTGTTTGATCATCTGGTTGAGGGTGATTCCCCTGACTATGGCCATCCGGGCAGCTTTTTTGTGCAACCCCGGACTAATTCTCAGGTTGAATACCCCTTTGTAAGATTTTTCAATGGGTTTCCCCTCTGCTTTACAATCGGCAATATGCAGATCCACCATTTCCCGGAATGCCGCTTCAAGCTCTGTTACTGTTTCGCCTTCAAAGGTCACCAGATCATCAATCCCTTCAATCTTTCCAAAGAAAAGATGGTCTTCGGAACTATACCCCACTGTTCCGATAAAATCCTTATAAGTCATTACATTATTCATATCAATCCCAATCCTCTTAGTTCCTGTTCTATCAAATCCAACTGATAACGCCTCAGTATTTTTCCCGGATGAGGTTTATGTAGTTTGATCTTACAGTTGCTCGATCTGTTAATAAATAACACCCTGGACCCTGTTCCTTGCATTTCCACATATCCGAAGAAGCTCAATAAACGTGCTAATTCGGAGTAGGTAAAATCAGCAGGTTTGTTTCGAAATCTGCTAATCAATTTATCCCTTGTAGTCATATTGACGAATCAGTTGTTCAAATATACGTGATGTAACTATTAATTAGTTACATTATGATGAATTTTTTTCCACTTGCTATTTCTGATTCTGATGGTTTTAATGGCTTTATTTGTTTTCGTCGGGCCACGGAGCAGGAGAACCACTGCTCTTGAAGGAGGGACGAAGGGCGCCAACTGAACGGAGTTGATTTCCCAGGCGGACTGAAAGGTCGGCAACCACATCGGGGTGGAGGGAGGCCACATCGTTTTTTTCGCCGATATCCTCCCTGATATTAAAGAGTTCCTTTCTCCCGTCTTTGTACCAGTAGACCAGTTTCCAGTCGCCATGGCGGATGGTACTTGTGGTGCCGATACCCGGACCTGTGGGGCCCCATTTATTGGGGAAATGCCACACCAGGTCACGCTCGTCAGCTGATGGATTTCCAGCGTCTGCCGATTTCTTTTCCAGAAGCCTGGACACGAAACTTATCCCATCCACTTTTTGAACGGTTTTATACTTTTTGACGCCGGCCATCTCCAGAATGGTGGGGAAGAAATCCTCGATGATGAGGTAGTCATGACATACTGTGGCCGGTTTTACTTTTCCGGGCCAGGAGACGATCATAGGCTCGCGGATCCCCCCTTCATAAGCCGATCCTTTGCCGCTGCGGAGCGGCAGGTTATGGGTATGGAGTTCCCCTCCCCGGCCCTCGGCGCTGAGGCCCCCGTTATCTGACATGAACAGGATAACTGTGTTTTGCGTCAGTCCGTGCCGGTCGAGGTAATCCATGAGGTCGCCCAGGCTTTGGTCCATGGCTTCGACCATTGAGGCATAGAAAGCTTCCGGTTCTGAAAGACCTGCTTCTTTGTATTTGGTGTAGAAACGGTGGTCGGCTTCCAGGGGGACGTGTACGGCATAATGGGACATGTAGAGGAAGAAAGGTTGGCCGATTTCCCTTGCATGGTCGAGGGCTGCCAAAGCCTCCAGGGTCAGGGCGTGTGTCAGGTTAATGGTGTCACCATGGTACTTTTCCAGTCCGGGTACCCCCCAGGGAAGGGTATGGCTTCCCTTTTCCGCATTGCCAAAGTTTTTCTCTCCCAGGTAGCTGCCAGGGCCCCCCGCAGCATGTCCGGCGATATTGACCTCAAAGCCCAGCTTCAGGGGATCGGCGCCGGGGGTGCCGATGGCACCCCAGTGGGCCTTTCCGCAGTGGATGGTGGTGTAGCCGTTGGCCCTGAGGAGTTGAGGCAGCGTGGTGGCTGCTACAGACCTGTCTATGGAATCGCAACCGGCAGGCTGCAAGCCGTTAACGTTCCAGAGGGGGAAGTCAAAAAGTTCATCGGGCCGGTCGACGGACTGGTTCCGGCGGAGGGTCCAGTTGGTCACCCCGTGCCGGGCGGCATTCATCCCGGTCATCAGGCTGGTGCGGGTGGGAGAACAGACGCTGCAGGCATAGGCCTGGGTGAATTTCATGCCCGCGGCCGCCAACCGTTCCATGTTAGGCGTCTGATAAAGGTCGTTGAAGGGCGTTCTTTCGGAATGGAAGGGCACGGAAGTATCCTGCCATCCCATATCGTCAACCAGAAACAGAAGGATGTTGGGGCGTTCGTGACCAGGGGTCTCCCTCACTCCGCTGCACTCCCCGGTGGCCAGCCCGGCTGCCAGCAGCCCCGCACCGATAAAAAATGCTCTGTTCATCATTCTTGGTTTTAAAATCAACAGGAAGGAGATGAAGATAAAAAAAAGATCGCGTAAATCGGCTCAACAGCTTCATTACGCGATCTACAATACTAATTACTAGCACAAAAACATCTCTGTATTATCTATGATTAGGAAATATTTACCAGTTCTGCATAGGACCCCAGATTTCACTCCTTCGAAGATGTACGTTTGGATGCAAAATAAATGACTATATGTATTACTTAATACATATTAACCATATTTTAATATATTGACCCCACTTTTTAAATTACCCCCATTCTATTTAAACTTGATTTAAATAAAGTGAAGTTTTTGCGGGAAGATCTGAATTGCTTAACTTTAAGAAGTTGTTCAAAAAAAGGGACACTTGTTCAACTTTTAGGGGAGAAAACTGTTTAACAAATACGAGAACACCAATAGAGTACGCGATACTGATACCAACCTAGTTAATGAATAAAAAGCAATCCATCATGTTTGATCTTGATCTCATCCAGAAAGTCTATGCCGGATATACGGAACGGGTTTCTGCAGCCCGGAACCTTCTGAGGCGCCCGCTCACCTATGCGGAAAAAATCCTTTATGCCCATCTTTACGATGCCTCCCAGGTGCAGGCCTATGAGCGGGGCAAGTCGTATGTTGATTTTGCCCCCGACCGCGTAGCCATGCAGGATGCCACGGCTCAAATGGCGCTGTTGCAGTTCATGAATGCCGGAAAGCGCACCACGGCCGTTCCTTCGACGGTCCACTGCGACCATCTGATCCTGGCCCATGACAACGGCCGCACCGACCTGACGGCCTCCCTGAAGAACAACAAGGAGGTTTTCGACTTTCTTGAATCGGTGAGCAATAAATATGGAATTGGCTTCTGGAAGCCCGGAGCGGGGATCATTCACCAGGTGGTGTTGGAGAATTACTCCTTTCCGGGAGGGATGATGATCGGCACCGACTCCCATACGCCCAATGCTGGCGGACTGGGGATGGTGGCCATTGGTGTAGGGGGGGCCGATGCCGTTGACGTGATGGCCGGCATGGCCTGGGAGCTCAAGATGCCCCAACTCATCGGGGTTCATCTCACCGGGAAGCTCAACGGCTGGACCGCCCCTAAGGACATCATTCTGAAGGTGGCGGGTATTCTCACCGTCAAGGGGGGCACAGGGGCCATCATTGAATATTTCGGGGAAGGGGCCCGTTCCCTCTCGGCCACCGGCAAGGGGACCATCTGCAACATGGGCGCCGAGGTAGGAGCTACCACCTCCCTCTTTGCCTATGACGAGGCCATGGAACGTTATCTGGAGGCCACCGGCCGCAGTCAGGTGGTGGAAGCCGCATTGGTGATCAAAGATGAACTGACGGCCGATCCTGGCGTCTACGAAAATCCTGAAAAATATTTCGACCAGCTGATCGAGATCGACCTCTCGGAACTGGAACCCCACGTGAACGGTCCCTTCACCCCCGACCGGGCTACTCCTGTGTCGGAGCTGGCCGCAGAAGCCACCGCTAATGGCTGGCCACTGGAGATCTCAGTCGGACTGATCGGGAGCTGCACCAACTCATCGTATGAGGATATTTCGCGGGCCGCGTCGGTAGCCCGCCAGGCCCTGGCCAAAGGGCTGAAGACCCGATCGGAGTTCACCATTACGCCGGGGTCGGAGCAGGTGCGTTACACCATAGAACGTGACGGCTTCATCGACATCTTCGAACAGATTGGCGGCAAGGTCTTTGCCAATGCCTGCGGGCCCTGCATCGGCCAGTGGTCGCGCCCGGGTGCCGAGAAGGGCGAAGCCAATACTATCGTCCACTCCTTTAACCGCAATTTCTCGAAACGGGCCGACGGCAATCCCAACACCCATGCTTTTGTGACTTCCCCGGAATTGGTGACCGCCCTGGCCATCGGAGGACGTCTCGACTTCAACCCGCTGACCGACATCCTGATCAACGACCAGGGGGAAGCTGTAAAGCTGGACCCACCGATCGGGTTTGAACTCCCTCCGAAGGGCTTTGACGTGAAAGATGCCGGGTACCAGGCCCCAGCGGAAGACAACAGCAGTATTGAAGTCATCATTGAGCCGGAATCCAAACGACTGCAGAAGCTGGCGCCCTTTGCTCCCTGGGACGGGAAGAACCTTACCGGAGCCCGGCTGCTTATCAAGGCGTTCGGGAAATGCACCACCGACCATATTTCAATGGCGGGGCCGTGGCTCCGTTACCGGGGTCACCTCGACAACATCTCCAACAACATGCTGATCGGGGCGGTCAACGCCTTCAACCACGCCACCAACAAGGTGAAGAACCAACTTACCGGCGAATACGGGGAGGTCCCGGCGGTCCAACGGGCTTACAAAGCAATGGGTATTCCCACCATCGTGGTGGGCGACCACAACTACGGGGAAGGCTCCTCCCGCGAGCATGCCGCCATGGAACCCCGTCACCTGGGGGTCCGCGCCGTCATCGTCAAGTCGTTCGCCCGCATACACGAGACCAACCTCAAGAAACAGGGGATGCTCGCCCTTACCTTCGTGAATGAAGCCGACTATGACAAAATCGGAGAAGATGACATTTTCAATTTCACAGACCTGACCGCCTTCGCCCCCGGGAAACCCCTCCACCTCGAAGTAATCCATCCCGACGGTTCCAAAGATATGATCGTCCTTAACCACACGTTCAATGAACAGCAGATCGGATGGTTCAGGGCCGGCTCGGCGCTGAATCTCATCAGTCAGCATAATAAGGGATGAGTCCCTGACCGGCTCGCAGCTGAATCTCATCAGTCAGCAGAATAAGGGATGAGCCCCTGACCGGCAGCTTGAATTCTTCAACCCGGTCTGTTTCAGACCAGGAGTTAAAGAGTGCCGCTGGGGGTAGTAAAGAGTGAAAAACAGTAAATAACCTTTTTCAGCGCCAAACGGGCGCATAACAGAAAATATGCAGAAGATAAAAGTAGTGAACCCGGTAGTGGAGCTCGACGGCGACGAGATGACGCGGGTCATCTGGAAATTTATCAAGGAGAAGCTGATCCTCCCCTACCTTGATATCGATCTGAAATATTACGACCTGGGCATTGAGCACCGCGATGCCACGCATGACCAGGTAACCGTGGAAGCCGCCCATGCTATTCTGAAATATGGGGTTGGGGTCAAGTGCGCCACCATCACCCCCGATGAAGATAGGGTCAGGGAGTTCGGACTTAAGCAGATGTGGAAGTCGCCCAACGGGACCATCCGCAATATCCTTGACGGGACCGTTTTCCGTGAGCCCATTCTCATTCAGAATGTGCCGCGGCTGGTGCCGGGGTGGAAACATCCCATCTGCATCGGCCGTCATGCCTTTGGTGACCAGTACCGGGCCACCGACTTTGTGACCAAAGGAAAGGGAAAACTCACCATCACCTTCACTCCGGAAGTAGGAGACCCGGTCACCCGGGAGGTCTATGATTTCACGGGCGACGGCGTGGCCCTGGCCATGTACAACACCGACGCCTCGATCCGCGGATTTGCCCAAGCCTGCATGAACCAGGCGCTGGTGAAAAAATGGCCCCTTTACCTCTCCACGAAGAACACCATTCTGAAACAGTATGATGGCCGCTTCAAGGATATCTTCCAGGAGGTGTTCGACACGGAATTCTGCGACAGTTTCCGGGAGGCCGGCATCACCTATGAGCACCGGCTGATCGACGACATGGTGGCTGCCGCCATCAAATGGGAAGGGGCCTTCGTGTGGGCCTGCAAAAACTACGACGGCGATGTGCAAAGCGACACAGTGGCTCAGGGTTTCGGCTCGCTCGGACTGATGACCTCGGTGCTGGTGACCCCCGACGGGAGGACCATGGAAGCCGAAGCGGCACACGGGACTGTCACCCGCCACTTTAGGATGCACCAACAGGGTAAACCCACCTCCACCAATCCTATTGCCTCCATCTTCGCCTGGACACGCGGACTGGCCTTCCGGGGGAAACTGGATGGCACCCCCGAGGTAGTTCAATTTGCCGAGACGCTCGAACAGGTCTGTATTGAAACCGTCGAAAGCGGAAAGATGACCAAAGACCTGGCCCTGATCGTACACGGCGACCAGCTTCAGCCTGAACATTACCTGACCACGGAAGCCTTCCTCGATGCCCTCGACGTCAACCTGCAGCGCGCCCTGGAAAGAGGTTGAAACCCGGAAGGCTCCGCACACTCAGGATTCAAGATTCAAGATTTAAGACTTAAGATTTAAGATTTAAGACTGGTTATGGTTGGAAAGATAAAAATGGTCGACGGGCAGTTGGTAGTGCCCGATCAGCCGGTAATTCCCTTCATCGAGGGGGACGGTATCGGGAAGGACATCACGGCTCCGTCGCAGGCGGTACTGGATGCCGCGGTGCGTAAAGCTTATGGGGAGCAACGGAAGCTGGTGTGGATGGAGGTGATGGCCGGCAGGAAGGCTTTTGAGCAGACGGGAGAATACCTGCCTGCATCGACGCTGGAAGCTTTCCGGAAGTACCTGGTAGGAATCAAGGGCCCGCTGGAAACGCCGGTGGGTGGGGGTATCCGCTCGCTCAACGTGGCGCTGCGACAGACCCTGGACCTCTATGTTTGCATGCGGCCCGTCCGCTGGTTTAAAGGGGTCCCCTCCCCGATCCGCTTTCCCGACCGGGTCGATATGCACATCTTCAGGGAGAATACCGAAGACATCTATGCCGGTATTGAATTCATGGCCGGCAGTGAGAAGGCCGAAAAACTGAGACGGTTCATGGAGACCGAGCTGGGCGTTGACCAGGTAAGATTCCCCGAGACATCCTCCTACGGGGTGAAGCCCATCTCGAAAGAGGGATCCGAGCGGCTGGTCCGGGCTGCCATCCGCTATGCCATCGATCGGAAACTGCCGTCGGTGACCCTGGTCCACAAGGGCAACATCATGAAGTTCACTGAAGGAGCCTTCAAAAATTACGGCTATGACCTTGCAGAACGGGAGTTTTCCGCGGAGACCCTGACCTGGAGGCAGTATGAGAAGATCAAGGCAGAAAATGGCAAAGACGCCGCCGTTCAGGCCATGGATGCAGCCCAAAAAGCCCGGAAGGTGATCATCAAGGATGTCATCACCGATGCCTTTCTCCAGGAATCGCTCCTTCATCCCTTTGACCATTCGGTGATCGCCACCATGAATCTCAACGGGGATTACATCTCCGACCAGCTGGCGGCCATGGTGGGGGGCATCGGGATTTCTCCCGGGGCCAACATCAACTATGAGAGCGGATACGCTATCTTCGAGGCCACCCATGGTACGGCCCCCAACATCGTGGGAACCGGCAAAGCCAATCCGGGATCGCTTATCCTTTCCGGGGTGATGATGCTCGAATACATGGGCTGGAACGAGGCCGCCGAACATGTCTACGATGCCCTCGACCACACCTTTTCGAAACGCAGGGTCACCTCCGACCTCCACACCCAGATGGAAGGGGCCACCCTGCTCACCACAGAGGAGTTCGCCCGGGAGATCATCGCCAACATGCACTAGAAAAGATCAAGGTGATGATTCCTGCATTCAAGACT
>CAZKIU010000045.1:6903-27736 GCA_964552955.1 uncultured Prolixibacteraceae bacterium | reverse complement strand
GGACCGGAACCGAAAAATTCGGGGAGACTTTCCGCGGGGGACGAAGAGGAATTATTGACTCCCCCCTGGCGGTCGGAGGATGGCCCCTTTTACGTCAAACCACGCCTCCCGCCGACAGTGACAACGACGGCATGCCCGACACCTGGGAAACCGCACAAAAGCTCAATCCCACGGACCCCACGGACCAGAACAGGCTGGACCTCTCCCATCACTTTACCAATCTGGAGGTCTATCTCAATTCACTGCCGGGGCGAAAAAAGGAGGCTGACACTGAAAGATAAACCCTGAAGAATAGGTATCGGTGCTATGATAATCCATAAGATTCTGTTTCCCTTACTGGTGATAATGCCCATATTGGAGGGGGGCCCCTTTCCGGGAGCCCAGGGCCACGGCAAATACACCACTGGAGGCCGTGGCGTCAGAGTCAGAGATGTCAACCGGAGCACCCTTACAGGTAAATTCATTAAAAATTGAAGCGGCACTAAGCCCCCGTCACAACAAGAAGAGCATGGAGCGGGAAGGTAGAATTGAGATAAAGGTTAAAGTCAAAAAAAAGTGAATAAAACATGTCAACAATAAGAAGGAAATGGCTGGTTTGGGCCCTGGTAACAGGATGGGAGGTTGGTATGGGCTTGCCTGCCACGTGCCAGGAGAATCGACCACAGTCCGTCAGAAACCAGAAGGCCATGGAACAGAAAACCCCAGGCAGGCAGGTCACGGTGAATCCCGAGGCTCCCGGGGTGTCGCAGGTGTGGGTGGCCGATCAGGGTGACGGCACCTACCGCAACCCAATTCTTCATGCCGACTATTCCGACCCTGATGTGATCAGGGTGGGCGATGACTATTACATGACAGCCTCCTCCTTCAATTGCGTTCCAGGCTTGCCGTTGCTTCATAGCCGTGATCTGGTCAACTGGAACCTCATCGGTCATGCCCTGCCCCGGTTGGCCCCGGAGGAGTTCTTCTCCCTTCCCCAGCATGGCAAGGGGGTATGGGCCCCCTGCATCAGGTACCACAACCAGGCGTTCTACATCTATTTTCCCGATCCTGACCAGGGGATTTTCATGACCAGGGCAGCCCGGGCTGCAGGGCCGTGGAGTGCGCCGGTGTTGGTCGCCGCGGGAAAAGGGCTGATTGATCCATCCCCCTTATGGGATGACGATGGACAGGCCTATCTGGCCTATGCCTTTGCAGGCAGCCGGGCAGGCATAAAAAGCGTACTCATGGTCGACCGGATGACCCCCGACGGCACCCGCCTCTATGGGCAGCCAGTGATGGTCTTCGACGGCAGCCGAGACCACCCCACCGTCGAAGGACCCAAATTCTACAAAAGAAACGGCTGGTATTACCTCTTTGCCCCGGCCGGTGGCGTCACTAACGGCTGGCAACTGGTCCTGCGATCCCGCCATGTCTTCGGCCCCTATGAAGCCAGAACCGTCATGACCCAGGGCAATACGCCCATCAACGGGCCTCACCAGGGCGGATGGGTCAACACCCCCCAGGGAGAATACTGGTTTCTTCACTTCCAGGATAAAGGGGCTTACGGGCGGGTCGTTCACCTCAATCCGATGAAATGGGTTGAGGAGTGGCCGGTAATCGGCAGCGATCCCGACGGCGATGGCTGCGGCCAGCCGGTGACCTCCCATGCCAAACCAGGTGTGGGCCGCACCTTTCCCAGGGCCACCCCTCCCGAAAGCGACGAGTTCAACACCCCCACCCTGGGACTGCAATGGCAATGGCACGCCAACCCACTGATCACCTATGGGTTCCCCTCCGGAAACCTCGGCTATTATCGACTGAACTGCATCCCCCGCCCCGGGGAGACCACCACCCTGTGGAATGTACCTCACCTGCTGCTCCAGAAATTTCCTGCGGAACGCTTTACCGCCACCACCCGTCTCACCTTTCACCCCCGCAAGGGCAGTGAACAAACCGGCCTCCTCATCATGGGCCAGGCGTACCAGTATATCGCCCTGGTAAGTGAAGAGGGCCGGCTGACGGTTAAAGTCAACCGCTGTCTGAAACCCGAAAATGGGGCACCCGAAGAAACCCTCTATTCAGAGCCCTACGACCGCCCTGACATTTACCTCCGGGTGTCGGTGGGCTCAGACGCCCTTTGCCGTTTCAGCTTCAGTCGCGATGGATCGGTGTTCACCCCTGCCGGGCCACCATTTACCGCACAGCCTGGCCGGTGGATCGGCGCCAAAGTGGGGTACTTCGCCCTCCGCGAGGGAGTGACCAACGACGCCGGAACAGCCGACCTCGACTGGTTCAGGGTAACAGCTGATTGACCGGCACTGGAATCCACATCAATAAAGGAACTCCAAAAAACCTACTGTCCATGAGAGCCATCCCACATCCAAGACTCCCTTCCCTTCTGGCAGGTCTCCTGCTAGTGACCCGCTTTTTGCTTTGCCCGGTCACCGCTCAGAACATCCACCCCGGGCCCGTGAAGCCCGACTTTGTCGTGGCGGCCGATGGCACTGGTGATTTCCGCACCATCCAGGAAGCATTCAATGCTGTTCCCGATTTCCGGAAGAACAGAACCACCATCCTGGTCAAAAAAGGCATCTACAGGGAGAAACTGATCCTGGCCACCAGCAAGACCAACGTCACCCTGATGGGCGAGGAGTGGCAGGAGACCGTCCTTACCTGGGACGACTATGCACAGAAAAAAAACCGTTTCGGGGAAGAGATGGGGACCACCGGCTCCACCACTTTTTACGTTTTCGGAGAGGGATTCAGGGCCGCAAACCTCACCTTTGAGAATTCGGCCGGTCCTGTGGGGCAGGCCGTAGCCGTCAGGGTGACCGCCGACAAGGTGATGTTCACCCGCTGCCGCTTCCTGGGATTTCAGGATACCCTATACCCCCAGGGCGAAGAGAGCCACCAGTACTACCGGGAGTGCTATATCGAAGGCACCGTCGATTTCATCTTCGGCTGGGCCACCGCTCTCTTTGAAAACTGCACCATTTTCTGTAAAAAAGGAGGGTACATCACGGCCCCCTCAACCCTGGAAGGAAGAGCCCATGGATTTGTATTCCTGGGGTGCACCATCACCGGTGATGCCCCGGAAGCCTCCTTTTACCTGGGCCGTCCCTGGCGCCCCTACGGGCAGTCGGTATTCATCGGATGTCACCTGGGAAACATGATCCTGCCGGAAGGATGGCACAACTGGAACAAACCTGAAGCCGAACAGACGGCCTTCTTCGCCGAATATGGCAACACCGGCCCCGGAGCAGAAGGGAAAAGAGTCCCCTGGATGCACCGTCTCTCCCCGGAAGAAGCCGCGACATACACCCCTCTGAAGATTCTCGGTGACTGGATCACCACGGAGTGAACCCCTAAAGCACGTGAAGCACCAGGAACGCTTAACAAGAGCATTGATCCGGATGTAAAAATCAAAGAAGAAAAAAACATATGACGACAAGAAAACAGGCTTTCAACACAACGACATGCCTCCTTCTCCTGGGGGTTCTCCTGGTCACCTGCACCCCTTCGCGCCAGGGGGTACAGGGTTCCCTTCCGGGAGAGGGAGCAGGCGGTGTTTCTTCGCTCTATGAAGGAGTGGAGTTTGCCATGCCGCAGGTGAGGGAACCCCTTATACCCGCCCGTTCGGTATCGGTCACTGATTTCGGGGCGGTCAGCGGGGGGCAGGTGCTGAACAGTGAGGCCTTTGCCGCGGCCATCGAAGCAGTGACCGCCCAGGGGGGCGGCAAGGTGGTCATCCCTCCCGGCATCTGGCTCACCGGCCCCATCAGGCTGAAAAGCAACCTGGAACTCCATGCCCAGGCAGGAGCCCTGATTCTCTTCAGCACCGACAAAACCCTCTACCCCCTGGTGGAAACCAGTTTCGAGGGACTGAACACCTGGCGCTGTCTATCACCGCTCTATGGCAAAGACCTGGAAAACATCGCCTTTACGGGAAAAGGAGTATGGGATGGCTCGGGAGATGCCTGGCGCTTCGTTAAAAAGAGCAAACTCACCGACAGCCAGTGGCAAAAACTGGTCGCCTCCGGGGGCGTACTGAATGATCGCAAAAACGAATGGTACCCCTCTGAACAATTCCGCCAGGCGGCCCTGCATGCCGACATGAACGTTCCTACCCACCTGCGTACCAAAGAGGAGTTCGAAGCCATCAAAGACTTCCTCCGCCCGGTTATGGTCAGCCTGGTCCATTGTAAAAGGGTCCTCATCGATGGCCCTACCTTCCAGAACTCCCCGGCATGGTGCATCCACCCCCTGATGGTGGAGGAACTGACCGTCAGGAATATTACCGTCAGAAACCCCTGGCATTCGCAAAATGGCGACGGCATCGATATCGAATCGTGCAAGAACGTGGTGCTCACCCACTCCTCTTTTGATGTGGGTGACGACGCCATCTGTATCAAATCGGGAAAAGACCGCGACGGCCGTGAACGGGGCATCCCTGCAGAGAACATCATCATCAGGGATTGTGTGGTCTACCATGGCCACGGGGGAGTCACCGTGGGCAGCGAAATGTCGGGAGGCGTTAAAAATATGCATGTTTCCAACTGTACCTTTATCGGTACCGATGTGGGCCTCCGCTTCAAAAGCAACCGCGGCCGGGGTGGCGTGGTTGAAAATATCCACATCTCAAAAATACAGATGACCGATATCCCTACCCAGGCCATCTCTTTTGACCTCTACTATGGGGGCAAATCGGTAGCAGAAATGCTGGAGGAGGAGGGATCCCAGGTCACCACCACCGCGATGCCGGTGACCGGGGAGACACCCCGCTTCAAGGATATCTTTATCCGTGAGGTGACCTGTAAAGGGGCCCTCCAGGCGGTGTTCCTCCAGGGGCTCCCTGAAATGAACCTCGAAAATATCCTCCTTGAAAATATCCTGATGGAAGCCGACAAAGGTATGACCTGCACCGACGCCAAAGGGGTAACCCTCAGGAAGGTGACCTTTATCACCCGTGAGCGGCCCGTTATAGAACTGATCAACAGCAGCGATGTCACCACCGAAGAGCTCTCCCTGGCAGGAGAAACGTTCTCCTCCTCCGGAATAGCCGGGACCCCCGGAACAGCCCGCTCAGGGGATACCCCCGGAACCACCAGTACCATCGCTGAAATTTCTGTTACCGGGCCCCGCACCCGGAATATCCATCTCAGAGGCTGGAACCAGAAGGAGAAAGTAACCATTGGAGGTGATGCAGAGGCCCGTGAAGTTCAATTCTGACCCTGAAGTGAATCCTCCCTTCCGCTCCTCAAAGAGATAAAACCGGTATTGTAAGCCCAGGTTCATTGGGTATAAAAGCGAGTTCATGAATTGTGATTCAGCTATTTTAAGGGGTGCTACGGCTAACGGTTCCGGGTGGCCGGGGAGCACCTATGGCACCCATCTACCTGGTCTTTTATCGCGGCCCAGGCGGGAGGCTCATTTCACACGGAACAGAGGTTTGTTCCGGAGGGTAGAAAGGACGACACCCATCTGAACCGAAAGGGGGCCGCGATGGTGGCCTCACTGGCCGCCAAAGCATTGAGAAAGCAGAAAGTAAAAGTGGTTAATACAGGAGTTTGCCCAGATTCTCGAACCGTTTGGCGTAGTCCTTCATGGAATGGCGAATGACCTCCAGGGCCTCTTCCCTGTTGTAGACATGGGTGATTTCCGTATTTTTTTCCTGCCCGGGCATATCCTTGTAAGTAAGGAAATAGTGCTCCAGCCGCTGGATCACAATTTCAGGTACTTCAGAGATATCCTGGTAATGCCCGTAAACGGTGTCGTTGCTCAGGATCGCGATGATTTTGTCATCGGCCTGGTTCCCGTCGATCATGCGGAAACCGCCGATGGCACGGGCGCTCACCAGCAGGTCGCCATGGGTCAGATCCTTCTCAGTGAGCACACAGATGTCGCATGGGTCGCCATCGCCTATGATGCCGGGGCGGCCCGTACGCTCACTGCAGAAAGCTCCCACGCCATCACCGCAAAAAGTCTGCGGGATAAACCCATACAAGGCAGGAATCACATTGGAATACTTCTGCGGCCGGTCGAGACGCAGGTACCCGCTGTCCTTGTCAATCTCATACTTCACCGTATCGGTTGGCACCACCTCAATAAAGGCAGTTACTACCTCGGGAGCATCTTTCCCTATGAACACCCCGTGCCAGGGATGTGATTTGTACCGCAGCCCCATCAGCCTGCCAATGGGATCCGAAAGCCTGTCTGCCATAGCTGTTATTTTAATACAAATATAACTTTAATGACCAACTAATCATTGGCCTGCATATCCTATTCCCACGCAGTCCCACTCGCCTGAGTATTCCGGGTGGAGAACATATGGTGGCCCTATTAAAAGTCACCGCGGGAGGCTCATTGCTGCCAGCCCGGAAGGCTCATTGCTGCCAGCCCGGGCACTCTTCTTTCACCTTCCGGAAAAACGCGTCCTGCAGCTTCCGGGTAACGGGGCCGGGTTGCCCCTTCCCCACCGGATAACCGTCGACCTGTACCACTGGCATGATCTCGCTGCCTGTCCCGGTCAGGAAGAGTTCATCCACCCCCGTCAGTTCCACCGCGGGAAGGGCTTCCTCCACCACAGGAATCTGGCTTTCGCGGCACAGATCTAACACAACCTTGCGGGTGATCCCAGGCAACACCAGAGGCGAAAGCGGATGGGTCCTGACCACCCCCTTCCTGACAGCCATCACCGTGGAATGGGTCGCCTCCGTCACCCACCCGTCTCTGACCAGCACACACTCCCCTGCCCCCTGCTCCACCGCCTGCTGGTAAAGCATCGTGTTGGGCAGAAGACTCACCGACTTGATGTCACACCGCAGCCATCGGATATCTGCGGCCGTGATGACCCTGATCCCCGCTTCCAGCTGGCCGGTGAACGAGGGGAAAGGAAATGAAAAGGCATATACCGTGGGCTCGGCAATCACCGGAAAATGGTGCACCCTCGGATGGGCACCGCGCGTAATCTGAAGGTATACAGCCGCCTCTTTCCCTGTCAGGCCATTCTCCTCCAGCAACCGCTCAAACACCCCGGTCAACCGCTCCACACCGTCATAGGCTATCCGCACCTCACCCAGACTGTTGCGCAACCTGTCGAGATGATCCTCCATCCGGAAAGGAATGCCGGAGTAGTATTTAATGACTTCATATACGCCGTCGGCAAAATGAAATCCCCTGTCGTCGGCAGAAATCAAGGCTTCCTCACGGGGAATAAAGCGGTTGTTAAGAAAAACAAGGTCACCCATAAATCAATTACGTTAAACTATTTTTTACGCTCCTGAATATCAACTTATTACAATGAGGCATTGAGTGCTTCCCTGACCAGAACTCTGCTACCGAATTCATGGAGCCGTCTGCCGCATCGCTGCCGGAATCCTGCTTCCGTTTCCTGCCGACCGGACGCAGTTACAGGGTCTGGCACATTAAATGCCGGAGCCGGTCTGACCGGCCAGTGATCTCAACAACCGGATTTCATCTGCCCAGCGGGTTTCATCGGGGGTTTCCAGAATCAGGGGAATCCCGTCGAAGCGCGGATCGTTCATGATAAAGCGGAACACCTCCATGCCCAGAAGGCCGTTTTCCAGCACATCATGCCGGTCGACTTTGGATCCCAATTCCTTTTTTGTTTCGTTAAGGTGCATCCCTTTCAGGAACCGGAAGCCGATGATCCGGTCAAATTCAGCGAAGACCGCAGCGGCACCTTCGGCCGATTTAAGGTCATAACCGGCAGAATAGCTGTGGCAGGTGTCAATGCACACGCCCACCCGGCTTTTATCCTCTACCTGATCGATGATTTCGCTGATCTGTTCAAAGGTATGGCCCAGGTTGGAACCCTGTCCCGCCGTGTTTTCAATCACGGCGATCACGCCCCGGGTCTGGTCCAGAACCAGGTTGATCGATTCAGCCACCAGGGCCAGTGACGCTTGCACCGAAATCTGGTTCAGGTGCGACCCGGGATGAAAGTTGAGGCGGTCGAGCCCCAGTTGTTCACACCGCCGCATCTCATCCAGAAAGGCCTCCCTCGATTTGGACAGGCCCTCTTTTTCAGGATGACCCAGGTTGATCAGGTAACTGTCATGAGGAAGAATCTGATGAGGCAGAAACCCCAGCTTTTCACAATTTTCCCGGAAAGCGGCGATGCTCTCAGGGGAGAGGGGTTTAGCCACCCATTGCCGCTGATTCTTGGTGAACAGGGCAAAAGCATTGGCCCCGATTTCATGTGCATTAACGGGGGCATTCTCCACTCCCCCCTGCGCACTGACATGTGCTCCGATATACTTCATTTGTCTACTTATTATTTAATGACTTGCTCTTCAGTTACATACCGAAATGAGACCTTTACCAGCTCTTCACGCCCATGGAAGTCGCAAGGGGCAAATATTCATGTCCTTATGTGGTCGGAGCACCATGCGACTTTCATAAATAGATTTATATTACCACTCTTTAGAAAAAAGTTTGCTATTACGGCAACAGATGAAATTGTTCATCATCCGGCCAATTTGTGCCGGGGTCAGTGGCCCTGTGGCCACCACCATCCTGTAGCGGAAAGTCACCGGTTTGCCCTGTGACAACTGTAGGGTAAAGGGTTCTTCGTCTGCAGAAAAGGCCTTTTGCCCCATGTTGTTGGCGGAAAAAAGACCATACCCCCGGGCATGCCAGTGGGCAGGATAACCAGGGTTGTTGGGATGGTCGATCAGGATCAGGGCCACCTCCTCATCCCCGATGGTGCCGGTTAGTTCCATCCACCGGCCCCGGGTGCCCCACACCTTTTCCCCGGAAAGGCCCTCGCTGCTGAGGTAGTTTCCGGAAATACCCGACCGGCTTTCGGCTGGTATCCTGACCTTTTGCCCCCCTGGTCCTATGACCTCCGCCTCTCCGCGGGCAGGCAGCTCCAGCTCCCGGGCCACCCTCACCGCAATCAGCCCTTCCTTGTTGTCGGTAAACAGCACCTCTCCCCCGACGGCGGTCAGGGTGGTCGTCCGGTCAATGATTCTCAGCTGATCACTGGCCAGAAACCGGAAGGTGGTCTTCTCGTTCAGCAAGGTACTGCCCCGGGAATCGACCCAGGCGCTGGTGACCTCCAGTTCCGCGGCTTTTCGTCCATTCACGATCCGGTCAATGGACCGGAACAGGATGGTCCCGTATTGATCCCTTTTTTCTGCAGGGATGGCCTCCGAATGGTTCCAGAAATCCAGTCCGTTGACATCGCCGAAGTTGAACCATACCCCTACCTGATGAGGATGGTCGACCCGTTCGCCCTCTCTGGGCTGAAGCGGAAAGCCACGGGTCATCTCATGGCCTCCCGGAGAGACCAAAGGCCACAATACCGGCTTCTTCACGCCTTCCGGCTGAAAAAAGGCCGTAAAGAACTGGCCCCCGGCATACACCTCTACCTTTTTTTCTCCGGGAACCTCACGGAGCTCCACCCTGACCGCTTTCTGGGCCATCAATACCGGCCCCGGTACGGTAAGCAGTAATAATACCGCCAGCCTGAAAGTCCATCTGATTTGCATACCTCGTCCCTTTTATTGGTCCTGCAAGGTATAAAAAAAGAGGGACATCAGGGCCCCTGGCGGAGATCCGATATTTTGCAACGGGCATCCCTGTTCAGAGCATTTTTTATATTTTTACACCGGATAAAAAAGGTTAAAGCATTGAAAACTCTTCTTTATATTATTGTGGCGGCAGCCATCACTCTGGCGGCGGTAGTCTATCAGAGGGCCACCGGGCCGACCTATCCTAAAAAGACAGAACTCAGAATCGGGGAGAAAGTGTATCCCCTGCAACTGACACGAAGCCATGGCGGAGAGCAGGATTGTCCCCTGGAGTTTTTAATTCCTGACACGGCCGTAAGTGGAAGGGTGGCTTTCAGGAGGTTTCCCGTGAACGAGGAGTGGACGACCGTAGAGATGGGGCGCAAGGACTCCCTGCTGACGGTCTCACTGCCCCATCAGCCGCCGGCGGGTAAGCTCGAATACCGGGTGGAATTCCTCAGGGGCGGGGAGAGTTACTCCCTTCATGAGTCCAATGCCACGGTAATCCGCTTCAAGGGAGATGTGCCGGCGGCCATTCTCATCCCGCATATCCTGCTGATGTTTATCGCCATGTTCTTTGCCAACCTGGCGGGTGTCATGGCCTTCTTCCGCCATCCGCGGTTCAGGACTTATACCCTGTGGACACTGATCCTGATGGGGGCCGGCGGAATGGTCTTCGGCCCATGGGTACAGTGGCACGCCTTCGGAGAAGCCTGGGCGGGCATCCCCTTTGCCTGGGACCTGACCGACAACAAAACCCTGATCGCCTTCCTCTTCTGGATCCTGGCCGTCGTCATGAACCGTAAAAAAGAACGCCCCGGCTATGTCATCCTGGCCTCACTGGTCATGCTCGCCGTCTATTCCATCCCTCATAGCATGTACGGTTCCCAGCTCGACCCCGAGTCAGGAAAAATTATCCAGGGCATGATCCTGAATCCCTTCTTCCCATAAGCCACTCCTGCCTCAAGACTCAAAACTCCTGATTCCCAATTCCAGACTCCTGACTATTCTGACATTTTAATATTTTCTCCTCGTTTCCCTGAGCAGTTCTCTGATTTTGGCAGTGACTTCCTGAGCGGTTCCGGGGAAATTATTGACCAGGATGGCAAAGACGATATCGCGGCCCGAGGCACACCGGAGGTATCCGGCATAGGCCCTGACGCGTTCCATGGATCCGCTTTTGCACTGCAGGGTAGTTGCGGGGAAATCCGTGGAGGTGAAACCCGACAGGGTGCCATTGCCAGCGGTGGGGAGGGAAGACCTGAAAACCGGGCCTTGTGGCCCTTGGGCGGCCAGGGTGAGGATTCTGACCAGGGTATGGGCCGTGATAGCATTGAAGCGGGAGAGCCCGCTGCCGTCCTCCAGGATCAGGCCCTCTGCGGCCCCTTTCTCCTTCCAGAAGGAGGTCATGGTCTGCAGCCCTTGCGCGAGATCCCCTTTCCCTGTTTTTTCCAGTGCCATTTGCAGAACCAGGTGTTCAGCATACAAGTTGACACTTTTATGGTTAATCTCCTTGATGATACGGGAGAGGGGCGGACTGTAGAGGGTGTCGAGGGGGACCAGTTCTGCGGGATGGTCTGCAACGATCACCTTTCCTTGAAAAGCAATACCGGCGGCCGTCAGGCTGGAACTCAGAAATGTTCCAAACCAGCGTGGAGGTTCCGGGAGGGAGGCCTTGATGGAATAATCCTTCTGCCCCGCGGGGATGGTTCCCCTGATAACCCGTTCTGCTCCCCAGGGAGATCCATAAATCCACGCCAGGTCACGGTTGACCGACGAGGACTTCAGTTCATTCTGCCAGCGTACCCAGGGAACCCGGGGTTCCTCCCTGACCAGCGTCACGGGCTCTCCGCTGCGGGCAGGGGTATCAAAAAAGAGTGAGATGGTGTTGTCGGCAAAGGTCAGCGCTGACGCTCCGGCTCCATAATAGTTACCGACATCTTCCCAGGCCCAGCTTCCGGGAATCTCCCCTTCAGGGTAGGCCGAGATATCCACGACCAGATCGCCGCCGATAGTGGTGATGCCATTCTGTTTCAGGCGCCCGATGATTCTGGTGGCAACGGCTTCCGGGGAAAGGGCCTCCTCCATAGCGCTGCTTCCCAGGGTGGGATCGCCCCCTCCCCTGACCACCAAATCGCCTTCCAGCCATCCCCTTTCCGTATCGATCCGGCCGTGGTATCCGTAAACCGTTCTGAACCGGTAGCCGGGCCCCAGAAGCTCCAGGGCGGCTGCCGTGGTGACCGTCTTCAGCGTGGAGGCCGGCGCCAGCAATAAACCGGCACCTTCCGACATCAAGATCTTCCCGGAGGAGAGCTCTGCCATATAAATCCCCACAGAAGCCCCCCGCAGGGCCGCCTCCTGCCTGAATGACCTGACCATCGTCCCTGCCGGGGCCTGCGCCTGCATGGAATGCGGCACCCCCAACAGAAACCAGCCCAACAGAAACCAGCTCAGCAGAAACCATCGCGTCAGAAACCCTCTCTTCACCATTGGAAACACGCTTCTCATCATTGCTTGAATTTATACCGTCATTGAACCAAATACATGCTGCGTGAGACCTCTCCCAAGGTCCGTGAACTCCGGCGGAACTTCAGCCAGGAACCCCTCCCGGCAGCAACGGGAGCAGCAGGCCGGGTGGTCACAACAGCCCTTAAATCTAGTAAAAATAAACTTCCCGGAATGGATCCTTTCTTGTGGGCCGGGGGAAAAGCGCTTCTGCAGGTGACAACCCTTAAATAAAATTAAAATGATGTCCCCTGATAAATGGATTCCTCTCATTCTAAGGCTTCTCCAATAAGTTAACTCCTCATTAAGTGAAAGGGAGATTCATAAATAATATATCTTTGGATGCGATATTTATGACTATTTTCGTAATCGCAAAAAGCGTATTCAATACGATTATTAACTATAAAACAGGTCATCATGTTAATTAGTAATGTTTTAGGAAGAGAAATTCTGGATTCGCGTGGTAATCCGACCATTGAAGTGGAAGTCACGCTGGAGTGCGGTGCCATCGGGCGCGCTGCGGTTCCTTCGGGAGCCTCGACGGGAGAAAACGAGGCGATAGAGTTGCGTGACAATGACAAGGGGCGGTACCTGGGCAAAGGGGTGCTGCGCGCCGTAGAGAACGTGAATAACTTGATTGCCAAGGAGATCATTGGCATGCCGGCTACTGATCAGGTGGCCATTGATAAAAAAATGATCGAACTTGACGGGACCAAAACCAAGTCGAAGCTGGGAGCCAATGCCATACTGGGGGTTTCGCTGGCTGTGGCCAGGGCTGCTGCCGCTTGTTTGGAAATGCCGCTCTACCGGTATATTGGAGGCACCAATGCCAAGACTTTACCCGTGCCTATGATGAACATCATCAATGGAGGCAGCCATTCCGATGCCCCCATTGCGTTCCAGGAGTTTATGATCAGACCCATCGGAGCCCCCTCCTTCCGTGAAGGGTTACGCATGGGTGCCGAGGTCTTCCATCACCTCAAGAAGGTCCTCCACAACAGGGGTCTGAGCACTGCCGTTGGCGACGAGGGGGGTTTTGCTCCTGCCCTGAAGGGAACTGAAGATGCCCTCAACAGCATCATCGAAGCTATTAAGAACGCCGGATACAAACCCGGTCGCGCCGATGAGGGTGGCGATGTCTCTATCGCCCTGGACTGCGCCGCTTCCGAGTTTTACATGGATGGCGTCTATGATTATACCAAATTTGAAGGGGCTACCGGTGTCAAGCGGACCGCCGCCCAGCAGGTCGACTTCCTGGCCGACCTCGTGGCCAAGTTCCCCATCGACTCCATCGAAGACGGCATGGCCGAAGGAGACTGGGACGGATGGGTCGCCCTCACCAAACGGCTCGGCGACAAGATCCAGCTCGTGGGCGATGACCTCTTTGTCACCAATGTCGACTACCTCAAAAAAGGGATTGAACTGGGGGCTTGTAACTCCATCCTGATTAAGGTCAACCAGATCGGTACCCTTACCGAAACCCTCGATGCCATCGATATGGCCCACCGCGCAGGCTATACCTCGGTGACGTCCCACCGCTCCGGTGAAACCGAAGACTCTACCATAGCCGACATCGCCGTGGCTACCAACAGCGGGCAGATCAAAACCGGTTCACTCAGCCGCTCCGACAGGATGGCCAAATACAACCAGCTCCTCCGTATCGAGGAAGAACTGGGTTCTACCTCCATTTATGGCTATAAAAAAGTGGTGAAGAATTAAGATCCACTCACGGAACATTATAAAAGAGGCTGTCTCAAAAGGGCAGCCTCTCTTTTTTGGTGACACTCAATGCTAAGTTGTAGACCGATGCGCCGGGTACCAGATCAATAACACTCTTCCCTGGAAAGGTAGCGGGTCACATACTCCCCGATCCCTTCCTCCAGTCCCGTAAATGGACGGGAATATCCTATCTCCCTGAGCTTCTGGATATCGGCCTCAGTAAAATACTGGTACCGGCTGCGCAAATCCCGGGGAGTATCGACAAACTCAATATCAGGTTTCTTATTTAAACTTTCGAAAACAGCCTGGGTCAGGTCAAGATAAGACCTGGCCTGTCCGGTCCCTACATTGTATATGCCGGAGTGGTGGCGGTTCCGGAGGAAAAAAAGCATGACTTCGGCAATGTCATCGACAAAGATGAAATCCCGTTTCTGGTGACCATCGGGGATATCCTCCCGGTGTGAACGGAAGAGTCTCATCGTTCCGGTTTCACGGATGGTCTGATAGGCATGAAGGACCACAGAGGCCATCCGGCCCTTGTGGTACTCATTGGGCCCATAGACATTGAAAAATTTGAGCCCGGCCCAGAAGCCGGGTGTTTGATGCTGGTTCAGGACCCACAGGTCGAAATCGTGTTTGGACCAGGCATAGAGGTTGAGGGGGCGTAAGCTGGAAATCCGGGCATGCGCATCGGAAAAACCCTTTTCCCCATTGCCGTAAGTCGCTGCCGATGAGGCATAAACCATAGGAACTTTCATTTCGGTGCAGGCATTCCACAGGTGTTGCGAATACCGCAGATTAAGTTCCTGGTAACTTTCAGGTTCCTGACCGATGGTGTCGGTACGGGCCCCCAGGTGAAAGACAAATTCTACCCGGTGACCATTCTTACCGAACCATTCAAAAAAATCCTCCCGGTCTACCAGGTGGAGATACGCTTTGGACTGAAGATTTCGCTCTTTGGCAGGATCATCATACCGATCGACCAGTACCAGGTCACTGATTCCCGCCCTGTTAAGCTTTCCCGCAAAATAACTGCCTATAAAACCGGCAGCTCCTGTAACAACGATCATGTGGTTTCTGGTTTGGTTCAGTACTTCTTCCAACTGATTCCTGAAGTGGGATCGTTTGTAAAGTAAAACTTATGATAATCTAATTTATTGTACCCGTCATGAATTTTATATTTCAAGCAGGAAATGGCCGGGGAGCGCGTTGATGATCCCCAGCCGGGCAGCCTCCCCGAAAAGATGGGAGATGGCCTGGAGGCCATCTTCGCCCAGATCGAGGGTATAATGATTGACATAGAGCCCGATATGGCTGGCGATCACGGCTTCATCCAGCTCACAGGCATGGTCCCTGACAAAACCGGCCGATTCACCAGGATGGTCAAAGGCATAGGCCACGCTTCTTCTCATCACGCGGTTCACCGCCTGTTGGACCTCCCCTGGCAGCGACCGGTCTACAGCGATCCCCCCCAACGGTATGGGGAGCCCTGTGGTCTCCTCCCACCGCTCCCCCAGATCGGCTATTTTCACCAGGCCCCGCCGTTCGTAGGTGAACCTGTTCTCATGAATGATGACGCCTGCCTCTGTTTCTCCGGAAAGCAAGGCCTCCTCGATCGACGAAAACAACATCTCCCGCTTGTGGAGGGCCTCCGGATAAAACACCGAAAAGAGAAGATTGGCGGTGGTATACCTGCCGGGGATGGCGATGGTGGCTTCTGCGATTTCCCCGCGGGTGAGCGGCCTCCGGCCAATCACCAGAGGACCGGCACCCCTTCCCAGGGCACTGCCCGCATGTAACAGGGCATATTCACCTGCTACCCGGGCAAAGGCATGGTAACTCAGCTTGGTAATATGAATCTCATGCTGAAAAGCCCGCCGGTTCAACTCCTCCACATCAGCCATGGTCACCCTGAAGGTCAGTCCTTCGGTATCAATCTTACCATGGACCATGGCGTCAAATATAAACGTATCATTGGGACAGGTAGAGAATCCCAGTGTCAGTTCCATTCAGCTCTTTTGGGGGCGAAAATAGCAATTTATGAGATGTTTTTCTCCAATTCGCTGAAAACCTTCAGCAAGCTTGCTTTCAGGTTCTCAAGGGCCAGAGGGATATCCCAGGGCGATCTGCTGCGGGGGGCGACCAGGTTGGAAATGGCTCTGATCTGCAGACAAGGGATCCCCATCCAGCGGCATACATAAAAAACTGCCGCCCCCTCCATGCTGACCACGCTGGCAGAATACCGGTCCTTTAAACTGGCAATGGTCGATTCCCTCCCATGGCTGATATTGGAAGTAATGCCCTTCACCCGGGGTAGGGAGCCGGCCAGCGGTAACCCATCGCCCCTGATCATCCTGTTCTCGAAGGGAAACTCATCGGGGCGCATAAAACCACTGTCAAAAAGCGTTAGAAACTCATCCTCTTTCTCGATGCCCAGGTCTGCAAACTCCTCCTCCACCACATTCACCACATCCCCCATGTGAAGATGATCTCCCAGCGCTCCTCCAATGCCCGCATTGATGACCAGACCACAGGAATGGGACATCAGGTGCTGGGTCAGAAAAAAGGTGGTAAAGGTGGTTCCTATCCCTGTCAGCAGCAAATCAAATGTGAACGGGCCATACCGGTAGCTCCTGCAGTTGTCTGAAGCGGCTTCCGTCAGAATACATTCATCAATCAGCAGTTTCACTTCCATTTCTGTGGCGGCCACCAGTAAAACGCTCTTTCCTTTATCGTTTGTGTTCATCTCTGTTTATTCTTTCTAATCATACTGATTTTTGGAAAAAAGGTTAATCTTTGTATATCAATTCTTAATTTTTCCCATGGAAGTCTCACTGAATAACGACAAAAGCAGCTATCGCAGGATTGACAAATACGACCCCGAGAAGCTGGCAGAACTGGCTTTTCACTATGAAAAGATACTGACCCTCCTGGGGGAGGACGTCCACCGGGAGGGGTTGTCCAAGACGCCCAACCGGGTAGCCAAGGCCATGCAATTCCTGCTGCAGGGGTATGAGATGGACCCTGTGGGTATCCTTAAATCGGCTATGTTCAAGGAAGATTACCGTCAGATGGTGATTGTCAAGGACATCGAAATCTACTCCATGTGTGAGCATCACCTCCTGCCCTTTATCGGTAAAGCCCATGTGGCCTATATCCCCAACGGTTACATTACCGGGCTGAGCAAGATTGCCCGTGTGGTTGATGTGTTTGCCCGCAGGCTCCAGGTGCAGGAGCGCCTCACCTCCCAGATCAAGGATTGTATCCAGGAGACCCTTAAGCCCCTGGGAGTGGCCGTCGTCATTGAGGCGCAACACCTCTGCATGCAGATGCGCGGCATCCAGAAACAACACTCCATCACTACCACCTCTGATTTCACCGGGGCCTTCGAACGGGTCGCCACACGTGAGGAATTCATCAAACTGATCGGATCCAGGTTCTCCTGACCGTCGTTAAAAAACAATACACACCGGAGCCGGGGTTTTCAGCTCTTTTCCCGTAAACACCGGAAGGCCGTTTTCCAACCTGAAGAGCGTGATGTTATGGCTACGTTGGTTGGCCACCAGCAGAAAACGCCCCCCTGGGGCCAGCGCCATATGACGCGGCCAGTTGCCCTCCACCGGAACATAGGCCAGAGGGGAGATTTCCCCAGTATCGCCATCCCGGCTGAAAACAGCCACACTATTATGCCCCCGGTTGGTGACATAAAGAAACCTTCCACAGGGAGAGAGATGAATATCGGCACAGTAGCTGACCCCCTCATATTCTGCAGGCAGGGCTGGGATATCCTGGATCTGGTGCATTCTGCCCTGCCGGAAGGCGAAGACGGTGACCGTCGACGACAACTCATTGGCGACATAACAAAACCGGCCGTCGGGGGTGAAGTCAAAATGACGGGGGCCGGAGCCGGCAGGCAGGAGGGCCGAAGCGTCGGGAGTGGCCACCAGTTTCCCCTCCGGAAGCTGCAGCCGGTAAGCAAAAAGCCTGTCCGCCCCCAGGTCTGCGGCATAGACTGTTTCCCCGAAAGGCGTAAACCGGATGGAATGGGCATAGGGCCGCGCCTGCCTGTTTTTGCGGGGCCCTGAACCTTCATGCCGGATTACCGACGCCGCGGGCCGCAGCGCCCCGTCCTCCCCCACCGGATAGAGCACCACCGACCCTCCACCATAATTGGCAGCAGTGACCCACGTCCCGTCACGGCTCACCTCCACAAAACAGGGATCCTCCCCAGCCGACGTCTGCTTGTTCAGGAATTGGAGCCCCCCGTCCTCCATGATGCGGAAAGCACTCACCGCCCCCCCGTCAGGATCCGTGGCCTTCGGACCCCGCGTGGCCACATACATGAATTGGCGGTCAGGCGAAATCGTCAGAAAACCCGGATTGTCTATCCCTTTGAAAACCCGGACCGTGGCCATCTCCCCCGTGACGGTGTCAAGGGTACAAAGGGAAAGGCCTTCAGCGCCCTCCGAGGTGAAGGTACCCAGATAAAACATCACTGTTCCACCCGCCTGTGCCCGCGCTATCCTGCCCGGCACCATACCCGGCACCATACCCGGCACCATACCTGGCACCATACCTGGCAAGAGAAACAGAAGAATAAAGATCGCTCTGGTCATCATGTTGCTTTTTGCCTGAAAATTATAGATAATAATGGAAAAACTACCGGAAAAAAAAAGGTAACTTGAACCCGTGCATTGATATCCTGAACCAGGATTTCAGAAAACGTGTAATACCCGGAAACGATGACAGAACCGAAAATTTTTGACAAAAAGCCGTCCAGGGTTACCCTGGAGCCAGGGACCTACCATTGGTGTGCCTGCGGGTTGAGTACCAACCAGCCTTTTTGCAGCGGGGCGCATAAAGGAACAGGAATCACTCCATTGGCCTTTACCATTGAGGAGAAAAAAGAGGTGTGGCTTTGCAAATGCAAGCACTCAGCGAACAAGCCCTTTTGCGACGGGACCCATAAGACCCTCTGAAAGAAGGCCCAGGAGGTTACCCCATGGGCTTGAAATAGTCTTTACCTGCGTTGCAAATGGGGCACCGGTAGTCTTCAGGAAGCTGATGGAAAGGGGTTCCAGGAGCTATACCCGCGGCCAGGTCTCCCTCATCGGGGCGATAGATATGACCACAAACGACACATATATACTCTTCGTCATCGTCAGGATCCCGGGTAAACTCCTGGACTGATGATATTTGACTTCCACCGGATGAACCTGAAGGGCCGGTTGTAAAAGACAAGGAAGAGGTTTGATCTGCCCCGGAAGAGATGGAAGAGGCAGACCGATCCGCACCAGTAATAGGAGACTCCCTGAGCGGTGGTTCAGATCCTTTCTCCTTTGGATTTAGCAACTCCTCCTGTTCCAGGATCTGCGGGTCGACGTAGGTAGGCGCATTACGCGGAGAGACCATTTTAAATTTCTCACGGTACCAGGCATAGGTGAGGGGTTCTTCATCAGAAAGGAGCGCGCTGTCAGCCACTTCTCCGACCAGGAGCATGTGGCTGCCCACATCGAGGGTGTCTGTTAGCCGGCAGTCGAGCCAGGCCACACAAGCGTCGATGACCACCGGCGCTCCGGTCGTCTTTATTTCTGCCCTGACCTTTGCAAACTTATCATACCAACTGCTCGACATGAACCCGAATTCACCGATCAGCGAAACATCCAACTCTTTCTTCAGAACCGACACCGAAAAAATCCGGCTCTTCAGGATCACCTGCAGGGTATCGTTGTTCTTATGGCAACTGATAGCAATCCGGGGGGGAGATGAAGTCACCTGGAAAACCGTATTGGCCACATATCCGGCCCTGGATCCTTCCCAGGCAGAAGCCACCAGGTACATGCCGTACGATAATTTATGAAAAGCCTTAATCTGCATCGGTTTGATTTTTGGCCTAAATTACCATTTATCTTCTTTTTGTCCAACATCCCGGTCAGGGCAACAACCTGACGAAATCCCTGTAATTCTCAACCAGGGTAAAGCCTTCGGGGAAGAAGGGTTTGTGCAGTTTTAACTGATGGCCGGTCACGAAAAACTGCCGGCCGGGAAGCAACTGAGCCATCCGGGCCAGCATTACCGAAAGCTGGTTCTCCTCGAGGGCGTTGGTAAACACCGTCAGGACATGGGTCAACCCCTCCATGGCCTCGAGTTGGCCCAGATCTTCCAGGGGAACTCCGGGCCCCAGATAAATCACCCTGAATCCCCTTTGGGCTGCAACGACCGCATAAAAGAGCAAAGGCAATTCGTGCAACTCATCCTCGTGAAGAAAAAAGAGCATGCTGCTGCCTGTGACCACTCCCTGTTGCCGCTTCTCCAGTTCAACGACAAACCGGTTGCGAATCAAAGCTGAGACAAAATGCTCCTGCGCCGGGAATACAGATCCCACCTGCCAGAACGTCCCTACTTTCCGGAGAAAAGGGAAAATAACCTTGTGTACCGCCTCCTCAAAACCGTATCGACCGACCACCTCCTCCAGAAGACGGGAAAATCCTGCTCCATCCAGATGAAGCATTTGCATGACAAACTGGGAAACCACCGAATCCTCATCGGTATGGGCCATTTCCTGTTCGAGAACCAACTGACGCAGCTCCTCATCCCCGAGGCGGGCGACCTTTGAAATCTTATGATGACGCCCTACCAGGTAGGCTACATTCATCAACCGGCGCAGCTCACGATCCTCGTAATACCGGAAATTCGTATCCGTCCGGGAGGGCTTCAACAGACCATACCGGCGCTCCCACATCCTGATGGTGTGCGCCCTGATCCCTGTGATCACCTCCATATCCCTGATTGAATAAACCCTTTCAGACATATTACCCCATGTTTACACCAATTCCTTCATGCTCTTTCTGCTCCGGAACCGGTTATGTTATGGATGAACGAAAATACGCCTAAATTTGTTCAATCTGCTATAGAACAAATTAAACAATTGAAACTCCCCGCCGCATAGCAGCGGGGGATCCGATCCCGTCAAGGACTTTCTTATTGCGTTGTTCGCTTACCCCGTCTCGACTAAGTCGAGAGGGAATGCGCTCACCGGAATTCAAAGATCTCCTTTCATTTCAGAGGAGTTGGCCCCGATAAGGCGGCCATGG
>CAZKIU010000045.1:0-6803 GCA_964552955.1 uncultured Prolixibacteraceae bacterium | reverse complement strand
AATTCAAAGATCTCCTTTCATTTCAGAGGAGTTGGCCCCGATAAGGCGGCCATGGTGCCCCGGGTGAAAGAAAATGCTATTTTTGCAATCCGCTCTGTCGTAGACGAGGAGGGTTTGGTCTATGGGTTTTTTGTTTCCGTCATTTCTTTGGGCCCTGTTTGCAGTGTTGATTCCTGTACTGATTCATTTATTCAGTTTCAGGAAACATACCACGGTCTATTTCAGCCATGTGGGATTTCTCAGAAATATCAGGCAGGAGTCCAGCAAGAAGTCCAGGTTGAAGCACCTGCTGATTCTTCTTTCCCGGATTCTGGCCATTGCCAGTCTGGTTTTCATGTTTGCGCAGCCCTATCTGCGGGTGAAAGACCAGCAGCAGAGGAGGCCAGCGACGATCGTCGGGGTTTATATCGACAACTCGTTCAGTATGAATGGTCAGACGACAGGAGGCCAGCTTTTGGAGGTCGCCCGCAAAAAAGCGGTGGAGATTGCCTCGGCTTACCCTCCCGACACCCGGTTCATGTTGGCCACCAACGACCTTTTAGCCAGGCACCTCCATCTTTTCAACAAAGAGCAGTTCATCAGGGAAGTGAGTGAAGCCGGGTTGTCACCCCGGCCGGTGACCCTTTCCCAGGTGAGGGCCCGCATGGCTACCGCGGCCAGGAAAACAGATCCTCAAGCCGGAATGATCCTTTACTATCTGAGTGATTTCCAGACTTCCATCACCGATTTGCAACGCTTTACCGAAGATACCACCCTCACCGACTATCTGATGCCGCTCCCCTCCGGAAATGCCGGCAACCTCTATGTCGACAGTTGCTGGATGGAGTATCCGGCACACCGCCGCGACCAGGAAGAACAACTGATGGTCAGGATCATCAACCGTTCTTCTGACGCGTACCAGAATCTCCCGGTAAAATTCTTCCTTAACGACACCCTTAAGGCCCCCGGAAATTTCAATATTGACCCGGGAGGAGAGGCCGTAGTCCCCTTGAAGTATGTTAACCTGAGCACAGGCCTCCAGAAAGGACGCGTAGAAATCGATGATTACCCCTATGTCCATGACAACACCTGGTATCTCAGCTACCAGGTACAACCCGGGCTTCGCGTTCTGGCCATCTCGGCATCGGAACATCCCGGAAAATCAGGAATGCCTTATCTCAGGGCTCTCTACGGGGAGGATGACTACCTCCGCTTCGAAGAGGCCACCACCGGCAATCTCAAGATCAGCAGCCTGGGGAGTTACCATACCCTGCTTCTGGTCAACATCAGGCATCTGAGCACCGGCCTGATCAGTGAGCTGAAGAAAGCTGCTGACAACGGATCCACGGTGGTTTTCTTTCCCGAGCCGGAAGGCGATATGGAAAGTTACAATGCCTTTCTGCAATCCTTCGGGGCCAACAGAATTCTGGGCAGGGATTCTTCCTTCCAGAAGATCGCCGGCATCGCCTGGGAGCATCCGGTGTATGACCAGGCCTTCCGCTCCCGGAATGAAGAGGCGGAATTCCCCGGCATACGCGGAAGTTACCGTTTTACCAGGGAGGTCAGGATCCCTGAAACACCCCTGATGTGGTTCCGCAATGGGGAAAAAGCCTGTTCTTCTCAACCTGTGGGCCAGGGCAACCTGCTGGTCTTCAGCTTTCCCCTTTCCCCCCTCAATGAGCCTTTTGCCCGAGACATGCTGTTTGTACCCACCCTGTACGGACTGGTCATCAACCTGTTACCAGGCCAGGAGACGTCACATACCATTGGCAGGGAGATGTATGCCACCCTTCCTTACCAACCGGCAGGCAGCCCATCGCCGCTCACCGTTACCGAAGCTTCCTCCGGCAGAGAGTTCATCCCCGAAAACACCACCACCGAAGGTAATAAACTGAAGATCAAACTATTGGACCACTTCACCACTGCAGGCCACTACCTGGTCCGCCACAACCAGCAAACCGTGGCTGCCCTCTCGATGAATTACGACCGCAATGAATCGGTCACCGACACCAAAACACCGGAAACACTGAGGAATGAGATCGAAGAATACCATCTTCGCACCACCGCAGTCATCGAGGATCCGCAAAAAGACTTTTCCCTGATCTATGGGGAACTCCGGAACGGCAAACGGCTCTGGAAACACTTTCTTTTCGCCGCACTCTTCTTTTTACTGGCTGAAGCCCTGATTATCCGCTTCTGGAAATAAAGCCGTATATCCTAAAATTAGGCGGTATATTCTATAACATATTACCGGCAGAGCAATAATCCTTTTATATTATCGTGCAAAATCGTATATCTGCATGAAATTTCTAAATACTTAAAGTCATGCAAAAAATGAGTTCGCGGGATTATATGGCGCGGGAAGAGCGGTTTGGTGCCCATAACTACCATCCGCTACCGGTTGTGCTCGACAGAGGAGAAGGGGTTTATGTGTGGGATGTTGATGGAGAAAGGTATTTTGATTTCCTGGCGGCCTACTCAGCGGTGAACCAGGGGCACTGTCATCCCCGGATCATCGGGGCCCTGACGGCGCAGGCCTCCCGGCTGACGCTCACTTCCAGGGCCTTCTACAACAGTCTGCTGGGAGAATGGGAAGAGGTTATGACGCGGCTTTTCGGTTATGACCGGATGTTACCTATGAACTCGGGTGCCGAAGCCGATGAGACCGCCCTCAAACTATGCCGGAAGTGGGCCTACAAGGTCAAAGGCATCCCCCGTAACCAGGCCAAAATCGTCGTCTGCAACGGCAATTTTCATGGGCGTACTATCACCATCATCTCCATGTCCTCTGATCCGGATGCCTACAACGACTATGGTCCCTACACCCCGGGATTCGTCAATATCCCTTACAATGATGCGGAAGCTCTCGAGAAAGCCCTCAGCGATCCTGATGTGGCGGGTTTTCTGGTCGAGCCCATTCAGGCTGAAGCCGGGGTTTACGTTCCCGAAGATGGCTATCTGGCCAGGGCTGCTGCCCTCTGTAAAAAATACCGGGTTCTGTTCATCGCCGACGAGGTACAGACCGGCCTGGCCCGTACCGGAAAGATGCTGGCCTGTGACCATGAACAGGTCAGACCCGACATCCTGGTACTGGGGAAAGCCCTCTCAGGAGGCACCTACCCTGTATCCTGCGTCCTGGCCGACGATGAGGTGATGCTGACCATCCAGCCCGGAGAACATGGCAGCACTTACGGTGGCAATCCCATCGCTGCAGCTGTTTCCATGGCCGCCCTCGACGTCATCAGAGAGGAGAACCTGGCTGAAAACGCCCTGCGTATGGGTGAAATCTTCAGAAACGAAATGAAAGCCATCCCCTCCCCCATGATCGAAACCGTCAGAGGCAAGGGACTCCTCAACGCCGTGGCCATTCAGCCCGGCTATCCCAAATCGGCCTGGGATATCTGCCTGAAGATGAAGGGAAATGGCATCATCGCCAAACCTACCCACGAACATATTATCCGCTTTACGCCTCCCCTGGTCATCACCGAAAACCAGATGGAAGACGCTTTGACCAGAATCAAAAAATCTTTCCGGGAAATGGGTCTCTGACGCTTTTATCCTCCATTCCTTCACAACGCCGGGACACCCGGCACTAAAAGGAGTGCTTTTCCAACGGCTGTCCAGTGGCAGGGACCATCTATCGCTTCCTGACCGCCGGACAGCCGTAATTATGGGCCATTACGAATCATCGGCGTAGGAAGGGATGAAAAGGCTAGTTCTTCCTGATAATATTAAAATCAGAGGTGTACAAAACCACGATTAGCCCATGGTTGATGAAGCCACCTGAGGTGAGTGGCTCAAACCGGTAGTTGCCCTGGACCAGTTGTGCCGAGGCGTTAGGAATACACTGCAGCATCCCCTTTCCGAAATCGCTGTAGGCTTTGGTAAAATAAAAGAGTGCGTCATAGCCCTGCATACTGAACTGGTTGGGTTCTCCCTTGTAAAAATTCCGGAATTTAGAGACGAAAGAGCGGGTGACCCGTTGCCGGGTGTCGGGCCAGTATGGAGTGAGGTACTCCAGGTTTCCTGCGTGAAAACTCTCGGGATTAATACTTTCGAACTGGGGAAAACGGTTGTTTCCAATCAGGGTGACGTCGAAATCCCGGGCCAGCATTTTGACATTGGAGACCGCCACGCTAACCTCGGCCTCATTGTCGGAAGAGATGAGAATCACGTTTTTCCTGCCATTCACCATGGCTTCGCGCAGCACCGAAAATCCCTCTTTCCTGTAGTTGACCAGTTTAACCCTTTCCTTGCCATCGTTTCCCCCCTTCCGGGCAATCTCCTGCCGGAGTAGCTCGGCCTCCTTCTCCGCGGAAACGGAGGAATTGCCGGTCTGCAAGACCACCAGGTTGCCGTTGGGATAACTGGCCACCATATGTTCCACGGTTTTCTGTGCTACAAACTCACGGGGGGGATTGATCTGGATAAAATAGGGGTTTCCTTTGGTCACCTCATCGGAGGCCGAAAGGGGGGATACCACGGTGATTTGCCTTTCGCGGGCATAATCGGAAATCTCCTTCTGTTCGTTGGGAAAAACAGGACCGATGATCAGATCGGCATGCTCCAGATCCCCTGAGGCCACCAGTGATTTAACCTTTGCGGGTTTTTGTTCGGTATCATAGACGTCGAGTCTGACTTTTATGCCCATTTGACGGAGCGAGTCCACGGCCATAAGGGCTCCTTCATAAAAATGGAGGAAGTTCTCACTGCTCCCCTGGAAACTGATATAGCCCTCCTTATGGGGAGTCGCAGCAACCTGAGTGGGGTGATTCCCATCGGCAGGTTCATCATCACTCTTCCCCGACAGAAATTCGGCATTCAGATAACGGTTGGCATCGATCATCAGGGGTAAAAGAAGGGCGACCCTGACCTCCTCAGGGTCATGATAACTCGTTTTTACTTTGCAATCGGCAGATGGGGTTCTTCCGGGGGCAGAAACCTCTGCGGAAGCTGGTTTCGCAGCTCCCCTGACCACCAGGGTGTCGCCGGTTCTCGGAGGACGCCCCTCCAGCACCGGATTGGCAGCCACCAATTCTCCCATTTCGACCCCGTATTTTCCGGAAATGCTGAAAAGCGTCTCCCCGGCAGCCACAATATGACGCAGTGTCCCTTCCCCTTGGGCGGGAGTAACAACAGGCGTGACAACCGCGACACGGGGAACCCTGATTTCGGTGCCTGCCTTGAAAGAGCGGTCCAGGGCCGGATTCAGCGCAACCAGCCTGTCGGCACTTACCCCAAATTTTTTACTCAATGAATAAAGGGTCTCTCCTTGCTGAATGATATGCATTGAGTACTCTTCAGAGGCCGGCAGCGTACCTGGGCCTGCCCCCGTGGTTCTGCGTCCGGGAATGGTAAGCCTCATTCCCTGTTTGAGGTCCCTGGCCCCGGGGTTCTCTTCCAGAAGAGCAGTCACCGAAACCCCGTACCTCCTGGATATCGAGTATAAGGTCTCGCCAGCCTGCACCCAATGTACGCTGGCCTCTGCACTGGTTTGTGCCGCCCCTGGCAAGGGCTGACTCCCCCATTGGGGCACCCTGATCGTCTCCCCCCGTTTCAATTGAGTCAACCCGGGATTATAGGAAAGAATCTCATCAATGGAAACCCCATACTTCCGGGAGATAAAATAGAGGGTCTCCTTTCGCTGTACCTTATGCAGGATAATGTGCGCCGGTTGTTGTGAAGAGGAGCCTTCAATACCCCTCTTTTCTGCTCCGGCAGGAACTTTCAGCACATCCCCGGGTCTGATGGTTCCTGCCAGCGACGGATTGGCCCGGTTCACCTCTTCCAGGGTGATCTGATAGTGTTTGGCTATGGAAAAAAGGGTCTCCCCGGCCTTCACAGTGTGAAGATAATAAGAGACTCCCTCCTCCACCACCCTTTCACCGGCGGGTTTATCCTGGGCCCTGACCTGGAAAAGAGCCAGAGACATGAAGAAACATATAACAGTAATGCGCACGGTATCGATTTTTTGGTTCAGGAATTTCATCCTGCAAATTTCGGGCAAAAATAATAATAAATTTGCGCCATTCATTCCACACCATATGCAGGAAAAGATCTTGATACTCGATTTCGGATCGCAGTACACCCAGCTCATCGGACGCAGACTTCGTGAGCTCAATGTATATTGCGAGATTTACCCTTTTAACCATTTTCCGCTTCCTGATGACACCGTGAAGGGGGTGATTCTTTCAGGAAGCCCTTTTTCGGTGCGTGATGCAGAGGCCCCCCGGCCCGACCTGTCGGCCATCAGGGGTCAGATTCCGCTGCTGGGGATCTGTTATGGAGCCCAGTACCTGGTGCAGGCTTCCGGCGGCGAAGTGGCCGCCAGCAACAGCCGGGAGTATGGCAGGGCCCGCCTGGCATTTATCGATGAAACATGCCCTCTCTTCGAAGGGATCTCTCCCGGTTCACAGGTGTGGATGTCGCATGGCGATACCATAACCACCATGCCCGGCCATTTCCAGCGGGTCGCCTCCACTGCTGATGTAGACAACGCCGCCTTCAGCATCCAGGGCGAAAACAGCTGGGGGATCCAATTCCATCCTGAGGTTTTCCATACGACCGACGGCACCCGCCTGCTGGCCAACTTCCTTACCTCAGTCTGTGGCTGTAAACGCGACTGGACCCCCGAGTCATTTATCGAATCAACCATAGCCAGCCTGCGGCAAACCCTGGGCCAGGATAAGGTAGTCCTCGGATTGTCGGGAGGGGTCGACTCCTCCGTGGCCGGACTATTACTCCACAAAGCCATAGGGGCCAACCTCCACTGCATCTTTGTCGACCATGGCCTGCTCAGGAAAAATGAGTTTGATGAGGTCCTC
>CAZKIU010000044.1:25340-27932 GCA_964552955.1 uncultured Prolixibacteraceae bacterium | reverse complement strand
ATCCCACGCTGATGTTCACCAATGCGGGGATGAACCAGTTCAAGGATATTTTTCTGGGCAATGAGTCGGCCAAATGGCACAGGGTGGCCGATACCCAGAAATGCCTGCGGGTATCGGGGAAGCACAACGATCTGGAGGAGGTGGGACTGGACACCTATCATCACACGATGTTCGAGATGCTGGGCAACTGGTCGTTTGGTGATTATTTCAAGAAGGAGGCCATTGACTGGGCGTGGGAGTTGCTGACTGTACGACTGGGGATTCCGGTCGACAGGCTTTACGCGACGGTTTTCGAGGGGGATGCTTCGGAGCAACTGGAGCGTGATGAAGAGGCCGCCGGTTTATGGGGCCAGTACCTGCCGGAAGGACGCATTCTCAACGGCAACAAGAAAGACAATTTCTGGGAGATGGGCGACAGTGGTCCGTGCGGTCCCTGTTCAGAGATCCATGTTGATATGCGTGATGAAGCCGAACGGCAGCGGGTTCCGGGGCATGAACTGGTGAACCATGATCATCCGCAGGTGATCGAGATCTGGAATCTGGTTTTCATCCAGTACAACCGGAAGGCCAACGGCCAGTTAGAGTCCCTGCCGGCGAGTCATGTCGACACGGGCATGGGTTTTGAGCGGCTCTGTATGGTCATCCAGGGCAAGAAGTCGAATTACGATACCGATATCTTCCAGAATATCATTGGGGAGATTGCCCGGTTGGGAGGCCGCCGTTACGGCGACGAGCCGAAAGCCGACATTGCCATGCGGGTGATCGCCGACCATCTGCGGGCGGTTTCCTTTGCCATTGCCGACGGGCAACTGCCGTCGAACAACAAGGCGGGCTATGTCATCAGGCGTATCCTCCGAAGGGCCGTTCGTTATGGCTACACCTTCCTGGATTTCAGGGAGCCTTTCCTCTGCCGGCTGGTGGAAGTGCTGCGGCAGACTATGGGAGAAGCCTTTCCGGAGCTGGCGGCCCAGCAATCCCTCATTGAGAAGGTGGTCCGCGAGGAAGAAGAGAGCTTCCTGCGTACCCTCGATACCGGTATCAGGCTCCTGGAACAGTTGATGGCCAGAGCTTCCGGAGATGGAGAAAAAGAGATTCAGGGCAAGGATGCCTTCCTGCTTTACGATACCTATGGTTTCCCCCTCGACCTCACCCAGTTGATCGCCCGTGAGAATGGGATGACGGTGGATGCGGCCGGTTTTGACCGCGAGATGCTGGTTCAGAAGGAGCGGTCGCGCCATGCCGCCGTCCAGGAAACCGATGACTGGGTGGAAGTCTATCGTGCCGACAAGGTGGTCTTCACGGGTTACCGTGAGACGGCGACTTCGACGCGGATTGCCCGCTATCGCAAGGTAAGCCAGAAGAATAAATCCTTTTTTCAGGTGGTTTTGGAGAAGACCCCCTTTTATGCCGAGTCGGGCGGACAAGTGGGAGACACGGGGTACCTGGAGAGCAACGGGCAGAGGGTGAAGGTGACGGATACGCGCAAGGACAACAACCTGATTGTACATATCACGGAATCGCTGCCGGCTGATCCTTCGGCACCGGTGATGGCGGTGGTCCACGAGAGCCAGCGGCGCCGCACGGCTTGTAACCATACGGCGACCCACCTTCTCGACCATGCCCTGCGTGAGGTGCTGGGCACTCATGTGGAGCAGAAGGGGTCGCTGGTGCACCCCGACTATCTGCGTTTTGACTTTTCCCACTTCGGAAAGATGAGTTCCGAAGAGCTGGAAGAGGTGCAGAAACGGGTCAACGCGATGATCCGCCGGAACCTGACGCAGGAGGAGATGGAAGAGGTGCCCTTCGGGGAGGCGACGGCGATGGGGGCCATCGCCCTTTTTGGCGAGAAATACGGGGAGTCGGTGCGGGTGATCCGCTTTGGCGAGTCGATTGAACTGTGCGGCGGAACGCATGTCGGCAGTACCGGACAGATCGGTCAGTTCATCATTCTCTCGGAGAGTGCCATCTCGGCGGGAGTCCGGCGTATCGAGGCCATCACGGGTGAGAAAGCCGATGAATACCTGAGGGAGAAGTTGCAGGAGCTGGCCGAGGCCAGAGCTCTGTTCGGTCAGACCCGTGAGCTGAAGCTGTCGGTGACGGCCCTGATGGAAGAGAACGAGAAGCTGCGGAAGCAGGTTTCCGACTTCGAAAAGAAGGAGGGGGCCGGCGTGAAGGAGGAGCTGAAGCGGACGGCCCGTAAGGTGGGCGATGTCACCATCATTGCCGGGCGGACCGCGCTGGGGTCGGCGCAGGGGGTCAAGGACCTGGCCTACCAGCTCAAGGGGGAGGTCCCCGGGTTGTTCCTGGTGCTGGGGGCCGAAATCGAGGGCAAGCCGCTGCTTACCGTGATGATTGCCGATGAGGTGGTGAAAGCACGGGGCCTCGATGCAGGCAAGATTGTCAGGGAAGCCGGCAAGGAGATCAAAGGGGGTGGCGGAGGCCAGCCTTTTTATGCCACGGCAGGGGGCAAGGAGACGGCCGGACTGGATGCTGCCATTGCCAAGGCCCTGCTCTTCCTGGGGGAATAAAAGAACGCCAGGTGTTGTGAACCTGCTTCTTGCAGTGGCCCTCACTGTCAGGGGAATAACCGGT
>CAZKIU010000044.1:23163-25240 GCA_964552955.1 uncultured Prolixibacteraceae bacterium | reverse complement strand
CTCCGGATCAGCCCGTCCGTCCGGCCATCCGTTGCCGGGTTTCGGGGCTACGGAATAGGCCGCGGCCACGGATGAGGGTAGGCCGGGCCCGAAGTGTTGAACAGGCGGTGCCTGCCCGGGATGAATGAGGTCACGGGGTGATTCCGGAGGGAAGAACAGTGGAATATATCAATCAGAAATTCGATTCATTGAATCGTAAGATATTAAAAACCAGTTATTTAGGTATTATTTAGATTTGATTTAAATAATGCCAGAGGGGTTTTGACTACTCCGGTATTGGAATAGCAAGCGGGGGTATTCCCTATATTTGCAGCTCCAACGAGAAGGAAAAAATAGAATCAAAGGCAATGAGTAAAGAAGTAACGCGCACGTTTGATCTCCTCGAACGCATACTAAACGATTTTCCCCGTCCCGATGCCCTGGGGGGCAAGAAGGGGGGGGCGTGGTACACCTATTCAACGGAGGAGTATGTGCGGAATTCGCGCCGGTTTGCGTTGGGATTGCTGGCCATGGGCGTAGGGCGAGGGGAGAAGGTCGCCACGGTGACCAACAACCGGCCCGAGTGGAATTTTGTTGATATGGGGCTGGCGATGGTGGGAGCTGTGCATGTGCCCATCTATCCGACCATCGGAGAGGAGGAGTACAATTATATTTTGAAGCATTCAGGGGCCCGGTATATGATTGTGGGCGATGCCAAACTCTACGAAAAGCTCAAGCCGGTGGTGGACCGGATTCCGTCGCTGAAGGAGATCTATGCCTTTGAGGAGGTGGCGGGGTGCCCGTATTACGGGGAGATCATGGCCGCAGGGGACAAGAACCGGGAGGCGCTGGAACCCCGGTTGGAGAAGATCATGGCTGAAATACAGCCTGAAGATCTGGCGACCATTATTTATACCTCCGGAACCACGGGGGTGCCCAAAGGGGTGATGCTTTCGCACCGCAATCTGGTCTCCAATTTCACGGCGCATTCGAAAATGCACCATCTGGGCAGGGAACACCGGGTGATCAGCTTCCTGCCCCTGTGTCATGTCTATGAGCGGAGCGTCAATTACCATTTCCAATACAAGGGGATGGGCATTTATTATGTGGGTAACCTGGGACAGATCATCGGAGCCCTGAAAGAGATCAAGCCGCATATTTTCAACTCGGTGCCGCGGTTGCTCGAACGGGTGTACGACGGTTTTGTGGCCAAGGGGAAGGAGTTGAAGGGGATTAAGAAGGTGCTCTATTTCTGGGCGATGCATCTGACCCGCCACTTTGAATACAACAAGCGTTATTCCCCCCTGATGCGGCTGAAGCTCCGCATTGCCGACAAGCTGATCTATTCGAAATGGCGGGAGGCTTTGGGGGGCAACCTGGTATACGCCGTTTCAGGGGGCGCGGCATTGCAGCCGCAGATAGCCCGTACCCTGGGAATGGCCGGCATAATGAATGTGGAGGGGTATGGCTTGACCGAAACCTCTCCCGTGATTGCCGTGAACAACCCGGCTACCCGGGAAATGAAAATCGGCACCGTGGGAACGGTCCTCGAGGGTTTTGAGGTGAAGATCGCCGAAGATGGCGAAATCCTCTGCAAGGGACCCGGAGTGATGATGGGTTATTACAAGGCTCCCGAGATGACCGCCGAAGTGATCGATGAAGACGGGTGGTTTCACACGGGCGATATCGGTACTTTTGAGGAGGGTAAATACCTGAAGATCACTGACCGCAAGAAGGAGATGTTCAAGCTGTCAGGTGGAAAATACATTGCTCCGCAGATGATTGAGAACAAACTGAAAGCCTCAGAGCTCATTGAGCAGGCGATGGTGATCGGCGCCGGCGAGAAGTTTGCCTCAGCGCTCATCGTGCCCAACTTCGTGCTGCTGCACGACTGGTGTGCCGAAAACCACGTCCACTTTGAGAACAACCAGGAACTGGTGCAGATCCCCGAGGTGGTGGCCAAGATACAGCAGGAGGTGATCCTGATCAACAAAACCATGGGATTGCATGAGGAGATCAAGCGTTTCAGGCTGGTCTGTGATGAGTGGACGCCGGCCACCGGTGAGTTGTCACCCACCCTGAAGCTGCGCCGTAATGT
>CAZKIU010000044.1:10436-23063 GCA_964552955.1 uncultured Prolixibacteraceae bacterium | reverse complement strand
AAGACTTAAGATTTAAGATTTTTTACGTCTCAATGGCCTGAAGGAATTCGCGGAAGCGTTCCTTGGAGGCGGCATGGCTGCCGAAGGGGGGCGCCATTTCGATATTTCTCTCTTTCCGGGAGAAGCGCCTCACATAATCGACATTGATGATTTTATTGTGGTGGATACGCACGAACCGGGGAAACTCGATCAGTTTCTTTTCGAAGAGTCCCAGGTTCTGGCTGGCGGTATAGGTTTTTCCGTCGTTCAGCGTAATATGGGTATATCTGCCGGAAGCTTCCAACACCCCAATTTTTCCGATTTCCACCACTTCATTGAATTGCAGTCCTTCGATGACTATTTTCCCGGGTTTATTGGGGGCATGTACGAGTTGCCGGAGTTCCCTAAGCTGGCGTACCAGGCCAGAAGAGGTGTCAGTTCCCGGAGGGGCAGGGGTTTCGGGAGTGGCAGGGGTTTCGGGAGATAATACGGGTTCCGTTGAAAAAGAGAGAGCGGAAGAAAATCTGGTGGTGGCCACACGGTCAATGGCTTCCCTGAGTTTTTGTTTATCGATGGGTTTGGCCAGAAAGTGAAGGGCTCCGAAGTCAAAAGCCCTGGCATAATATCCTGGTTCCAGGTGGGCAGTGATAAAGATGACCCGGAAGGGGAGGGGGCCCTCGGCCAGAAAACGGTCGAGCAGATCGAAGACGGTGGCCCCTTCCTCCTCAAACTGGATGTCGAGGAAGAGCAGGTCGGGTTTGACCTCCCTGATGACCCTGCCGGCTTCGGCCAGGGAGGAGGCTTTCCCGGCGATGGTGATTTCCGGGGCTACCTCTCCGATGAGCATTTCAATGGTCTGCAGGTAGGCCTCCACATCTTCGGCAATGATGGCCTTGATCTTATTCTCCATGGTTCTTGATATGAATGGTTACGGTAGTGCCCAGGTCTGAGCTTCGGGTGTCGACAGAAATATGGTATCCGGTTTCGTTCATCAGTTTGATCCGGTTCAGGGTGAGTTCCCTTCCGCGGGAGACATATCTCATCGGTGATTTTTTATGGATGGAGCGGCTTTTTTCGATGCCGATCCCATCGTCTTCAATGGTGATGACGGCTTCTCCGGAGTCGCCCCTGCGGATGGTAACTTTCAGGTGGCCCTCGCCCTTTTTCTGGAGGAGCCCATGGCGGATGGCGTTTTCGGCGAAGGGCTGGATGAGCATTGGGGGGATGGTCAGGGATGCGGGATCGATCGACGGATCGATGGTGAGCTGGTAGGTGAATCTTCCGGGGTAGATAAGTTGTTGGAAGTCAATATAATGGTTCAGGATGCCGAGTTCTTCTTTGAGGGGGACCTCCCCTGAATGGTTATCCCCCTTGAGATAGCCGGTAGCCAGCGAACTCTCGAGAAATCCTCTGATCAGGGCAGCCAGTTTGACCAGGTAGTCATTGGCTTTGCGTGGGTCAGCCTGCAGGATCATGGTTTGCAGGGAAGCCAGGGCGTTGAAGATGAAGTGGGGGTTCATCTGCGATTGAATGGCCTGGACCTGGAATTTTTTGGCCTGCCGGTTGGCCAGGGCCATCCGGGTGTGGGTACGGAGGAGGAGGACCAGGGTGACCAGGGAGAGGAAGGTGACCAGTCCGAAAAGGGCGGGGAAGAACCAGGCCTGACGCCACAGGGCCACGCGGGTTTCCAGGATAAAAAGGGTGGATGCTGGTGCCTTCAGCGGTAACCCGGGGATGCGGGCCCTTACCTCGATGACGTTTTTACGCAGGGAGAGCCCTGAGAGCACCACATAATCGTTTTCACTCCAGTCAGACCAGCTCTTCTCCCTGCCCCGGCCTGCTATCCTCCAGGAGTACTGAACGGGCCTGGGCCGGTTAAAGCAGATGGCGTCGAAGGTCAGAATGGCGTTGAGGGAGTTCCGGGGCAGGATCAGATCGCTGGTTTGGTAAGGCAATAACTGGCCATTACAGGAAGAGACCCTGATCCGGAGGGTATCGGAGGTGGTATCGAGCTGTCGCGGGTCCAGGCGGACCACCTCGGTGCCGGTGGTCATCCAGAGGTTTCCGCGGGAATCCACGAAAGCACCATCCTGGCCCGGTTCGATGCCCATGAATCCGTTTTCCTCGTTGTAGAAACGGAGGTTCATTTGGCCGGAACGGTAATAGGCCCTGAGGTCGGTGAGGTAGATGCCTGCCGGCTGGCTGAAGACCAGCCAGGTGGAGTCGAGGGAGGTGACGAAGTTCACCGGTCCGGTGATGTCGGGGAGGTTGAGTGTGCGGATGGAATCGGTGAGGGGGTCGTACTGGAGGAGGCCGTTGGTGCTTCCCATCCAGGTGGTTCCCATGGGATCGGTGTAAACCGAGAGGACCCCTTCGGCGGGCAGGCGACCGTTGGCGCGGTTGTAGTTGACGATCTGACGGGTATCCCAGTGGTAACGGGAGATGCCGGCCAGATTGGCCAGCCAGGTCCATCCCTGGCGGTCCTTGGCGATGGAGACCACAAACCGCTCATTGATCATCCCTTCCTGCTCTCCGATGGAGCGCACCAACCGCAGGTTCTTGTCATACGCCTCCGCCTTCCGGTGCGATCCGCTCCAAAGCAGTTCCCTTTCGGGATCGTAAAAAGTAGTCAGACTGATGGATTTGCTGATCTGGCGGTACCGGGTGCCGTTAAAATGGATGATGCCCTGGCTCGATGGAAAGAAAAGCCTTCCCTGCTTATCAACCGATGGCCGGAAATAGTAGCTCAGCATTGCGTTGTTTACCCTAAAGTCGGGATAATTGGTGAGCCGGTTCCCGTCAAAGCTTTTCAGAGCAGTAAAGTAGGAGGAAAACCAGATATTCCCGCTATGATCTTCGATGATCCCCCATACATTGGGAAGAATTTCCCTGTTCCAGGTTTCGATGCCGTTGCCAAAAATCATGACCAGTCCTTCTTCGGAACCTACCCAGGACACACCTTCTTCGGCCACTAAAAAGCAGTTCTTGTGAATTTTAGGGTGCGGATCTTCAAAATCCACCCTGTCGTGATCCAGGGTAACCAGGGGGAAAAACCAGAAAGGCCCGGAAAAGATAAATTTTCCCGGCAGAAGGTTTTTTCCTCTGAGCCGTCGATTCCTTATGTGGGCTTTCTCTTCCAGATGGCTATCCGTATAGGCCAGTAGCCTGACATTATTCCGGTCGGCACACTCTGCAAAAATGATCTCTCCGGAAACGACACCGGCCTTAAACAGGGTATCGCGGGTCATATGTAAAAGGCGGTGCCGGTCGTCTTTGATTTCATGGATTGCATGGCTGGTGTAGAGCAGGAGGGCCTTCTCCTTTTCAGACCAGATCACTTCATTCACAGGCTCCTCACGAATATCCTGCGGCATCAGGTGTCCCATGGAAGTATAGCTGCCGTCGCTGAAATAGCCGAAGTAGGCTTTTCCAAAGGGATCATAGGAAAGGGTCCAGATGCGTCCATCGGAAGAGGCGGCGATTCTTGATCCTCTGGTTTCATCTTGGTCGTAGCATTCCAGCACATGCCCGTTGTAGCAGGCTAATCCGGCCGAGGTGCTGAACCAGATGTTTCCGCAAAAGTCTTCGGTGATGTCAAAGATATAATCGTTGGTAAGCCCCTCCTGGCGGGTGAAGCTGACGAATTTGCCGCCATTGAAGCAGGTGAGCCCTCCTTTGGTGCCGGCCCAGAGATAGCCGCGGCTGTCCTGAAAGAGGTCGGTGATTTGCATCTGGGGGAGGCCGTCACGCAGGGTGTACTGGTGGTAAGGAGGGTGGGTATAGGCCTGGAGCGAAGATGAAACCGGCTGCCCTGACGCCATGGCAGTCAGAAGAAGCATCCAAAGCAGGTTTAGCAGGTATCGGACCATAAGTGCGAATATACGAGGATAAATGTAGTTTTTTCCAGTGTAGGTTGTTTGCCAAATCACAATCTGATCATAAATTGAAGATTGTTAAAGACAGGGTTATGCATGTTTTGACCCCGGCTGTTACCTCAATCAGTCCGCCTGTTACTTTTCGACACCCGAAGAATTTTTTCCGGATACCTTTACCCTCAGCACAACTTTTTTCAGGTTCTTTTTCAAGGCCAACCCTTTTCAAAATTTTACCCCTGATTCCGGATATGACGGGACAGATTCCGGATAACCCGGGAGAGAAAAAGCGTAGGTCAACTGCGCCCATCTTCTTCCGGTTTTTTTTGCTCTCCCGGGCCGGGAGTGATACTGTTTTATTTACAATAATTCCCTGCTTCCTTCATCATATTAATGCGGGTTTTTTATCTTTGGATAGAATATTCTGTTGGACCATTCTGCGGATCAGACGAGTACTAAACCAATCATCAACCGCTATGAACCCAAGTATGTAAACAGCGCCTTGTTCAATCCGATCTGTTATAAACCAAGTATCAACCGCTATGAACCATTTTCATCTGGCCTTCCATTCGAAGCTGCTTTCCGGAATTTGCCGCAAATCCCGGCCATTTCTTTTCTTTTCACTGTGGCTGGCAGGTAGTTTGCTCGCTCTGATCCCTGGCGTGCATGCGCAGGGAGTGATGGGGCGGCGGGCAGGGATCCCTGAGGTGACTCAGACAGGGGGCGTTGCGAACCTCCGTGGATCCCAGGGCCTGAAGATCAATGCCCATGAGTATTTTGAGATGCCGGGCCTCAACGTGATGGTTTTCTTTGACATCTACCCCGAGGGGCACCAGGGGGGTGTGGGAATCATTCAGAACGGCACGCGGGTGGCCACCAACGGGGACCTCAGGCTTGAGCCGACACCGGGGCAATGGCAGCCGATTCCCAAGGTGGGGAAGCGCACGGTGGTCTCCGACCGTGAAATCGCCGTCCGCTGCTGGTACCCCGACTCGGCCATTAACCGGAAGGGATTCAACCCGGTCATCTACCCCGACCTATCCTTTGTGTACAGTGTGCGGGTCCTTTCCGAGGGAACGAAGTTCAGGATTCTGGTGGATCTCGACCAGCCTTTGCCTGCGGAATGGGAGAAGCAGGTGGGATTCAACCTGGAACTCTTCCCGGGATTGCTCTTTGGTAAGAGCTGGTATCTGGATGAAGCCCACGGGTTGTTTAACCTGCAGCCCAACGGTGCGGTGGAGAAGGATCTTCACGGCCACTGGCAGGCGGTGCCCATGGCCACGGGAAAAAAGCTGACCATCGCCCCCGAGGAGCCCAGGCAGCTCATGCGCATCGAGAGTTTCGGAGAGCCGATCCAGCTCCTTGACGGCAGGTTCTATCACAACAACGGCTGGTATGTGGTACGTTCTCTGGTCACCCCGGGCAAGACCAAAGGAGCCATCGAATGGCTGGTCGACGCCCATGTCCTGCCCCACTTCATCTCCGATCCCGTGGTACATGTCAGCCAGGTGGGCTATCATCCTGAGCAGGAGAAAAAGGCGGTTCTCGAGATGGACGGCTCGGTGGAGGAGGCCATGCCCCTGACACTGATCCGCTATGAACCCTCGGGCGACCAGGAGACGGTGAAGGAGGAGATTCCGGAGAAATGGGGCAGGTATTTAAGATTTAACTATTTCCGGATGGACTTTTCGGAGGTGAAGGCCGAAGGGGTGTACCGCGTGAAATACGGGAACCGGCTGACCGAGCCCTTCCGGATCGGAAAGGGTATTTATGAAAGGAATGTGTGGCAGCCGACCCTCGAGTATTTCCTGCCGGTACAGATGTGCCACATGCGCGTCAATGAAGGCTACCGGGTGTGGCACGACCTCTGCCATATGGACGACGCCCTGATGGCGCCCGTCGATACCAACCATTTCGACGGTTACCTCCAGGGGCCGTCAACTCTGACGAAATTCAAACCCTATGAGCAGGTGCCGGGACTCAATGTGGGGGGATGGCACGATGCGGGCGATTACGACCTGCGGGTTGAGTCGCAGGCCGGCACGGTGTGGGTACTCACCATGGCGTATGAACAGTTCCGGCCGTCGTGGGACCAGACCACCGTCGACCAGCAGACCAGGGTGGTGGAGATCCACCGTCCCGATGGCAAGGACGATTTCCTGCAGCAGATCGAGCATGGTTTGCTGGCCATTCTCGGAGGCTATGAGAACCTGGGTCGCCTCTACCGGGGAATCATCTGCAACCACTTGAGGCAGTATGTATTGCTGGGTGATGGGGCGGCGATGACCGACGGATTGAAATACAGTCCCTTGCTGAAGGAGGGGGAGAAGACCGGCAGTGAGTCGTGGAAGGGCGATGACCGCTGGGTTTTCACCGAGGTGAACCCCGGAAGGGAGCTGGAGGTCGCGCGTGCTTTGGCGGCGGCTTCGCGGGTGATGAAAGGGTACGACGACGGGTTATCGGCGCGGGCCCTGAAGGCTGCTGAGGAGATCTTCGCCGCGGTAATCGGTGGCGAGCCGGGGAGCGCCGCCGTGCTGAAGAGTGCCGGGGTGGCCCGCAATGAGGCTTCCCGCCGTGGTACCCGCAGAAACGGGGTGAGTGGGCCCACCATCGCCAATCCGCCCACACCGACCGCAGGAGTGGCTTCAGGCAGCGCCGGGGGTGCGGCCCCGGAAAATGCCGCGAATCCCCGCTTTTTCTCCGGAAGGGTGCGGGCTTCCGTGGAGTTGCTGTTGGCCACCGGAGAGGAGAAATACCGGAAGGAAATTACCGGCCTCCTCTCGGAACAGCTGCTGAAGGAGAGCGATGTGATCGCCCATGTGGGGCGGGTGATGCCGCAACTGGGGGATCCGGCGCTGGAAGCGCTGGTTCTGAAGGCGGCAGGGGCCTACCGCGAACAGGTGGAAAAACTGCAACAGGAGAATCCCTTTGGGGTACCCTATAAACCCCATATCTGGGGCGACGGCTGGAATATCCAGAGCTTTGGCGTGCGCCAGTACTTCCTGCAGAAATATTTTCCTGGCATCTTTGACGGGCGGACTATGCTCAACGCCCTCAATTTCATATTGGGGAACCACCCCGGGGAGAACACCTCCTCGTTTGTGTCGGGAGTGGGGAGCCGGTCGGTGACCGTGGCCTATGGGGTGAACCGGGCCGACTGGTCGTTCATTCCCGGGGGATCGGTATCGGGCACAGGCATCATCAGACCCGATTTTCCGGAACTGAAAGAGTGGCCCTTCTTCTGGCAGCAGACCGAATACGTGATGGGGGGCGGCGCCACCAACTTTCTTTTCCTGACGCTCGCTGCTGCCGATCAGTTCAGGCAGGAATAGCCTGTCGCCCGCAGTCACGTTCTGTGGCCTGCCGCCCGGGAGCAGGGCATATCATGGTTAGAATGGCTTGCCGCGGAGTATTGCATGCAGGCGATCCTTGCCAGCCTGTCATCATTCGCTGCAGGGTCTCTGCCGGCCCGTAGTTACATTCTGCGGCTGGCCGGAACAGAATAGTTCAGGTGTTAATGGACCATAAAGTCTGGGGCCATTAACGCCTGCTCTTGTTGATCTATCCTCATTTTACTGCCGTGGCCCGGATAACAAAAGGGGTGAGGTGAACCAAAAATGGTTTCTGAGTGGTTCATTGTACGCTGATGACGCTCTATGTCTGAATCAGGAGAAGATGCGGTCCCAGGGGATGCGGGTGGCCATCAGGGCGACGGCTAAAGTATACCAGATGGCGGCGAGTTTATGTTTGCGGGCTTTGAACTGGGCTTTCCGTGAGCCACTGCGGCCGATATGGATGAAAAGGATGGCCAGGACCATCACGGCGATATGTTCGACGGCGTAGTAGCGGAGGCCGGGGTTCTGCATGGCGGCCCCGAAATCGGTGAACGCCTGCTTCGTGATGGGACTGAGGGCGGCATAGAGCAGGATGCCAGCCACCAGCTGGAGGTCGGCCAGGATGGTGAGCAGGGTTCCCGCGAAAGTATCTGCGGCGGCCCACCTTTTCTTGAGGAACCAGCCGCGATAACCGCGGATCATGGCGAAAAGGGCTGCAAGCAGGAGTGCCCAGCTCAGGTATTGATGGATCAGGGTAACGGTGGGGTACCAGTGTGCGATATTCATGGTGTTTGTGTCCAATGATTCAAGGCCGCTAAGTTAAAGAGTTCACCTGGTTTGACCACTGAAACTCGGGGTACATTTATCAACAATGCGGCGTTGATCATGGCGCGGGCCACGGTAGCCGCGGAAATGGGCCTGTAACTGCGGAACATCACCCCGCCTATCTTTTCCATGAAGGTGGCCGACCACTCTTCGGCGGGGCGTCGGATCTCTCTGTGCCCCGTGAGAATGGAAGGCCTCAGGATGTGGATGTGCCGGAAAGGGAGTTTCTGTACCTGTTCATCCAGTTCGCCCTTCATGCGGGAATAAAAGATGAAGGAGCGGGCATCGGCTCCTGCTGCGGAAACCAGGACATAGGTGGGGACCCCGTTGCGGGCGGCGGCTTCAGCAAAGTGATAATTATGGGTGAAGTCAACCCGGTACTGGGCCTCCTTGGAGCCGGCCTGCTTCAGGGTAGTTCCCAACGCCGAGAAAAGGACGTCTCCGGTGACAAGAGAAGCCCAGGATGCGGTCTGGTCGAAGTCGACGATATGCTCCTCAAGGAGGGGATGGCTGATTCCGTTTTTCCGCCGCACAAATATGCGCACCTTGCCGATCCCTGGTTCCTCCAGGAGTTGCCGGGTCAACTCACGGCCTACCATGCCGGTGGCGCCCACGATATTCACTACACTTATCATAATCTTAAATCTTAAGTCTGAGTCTGGAATCATGAGTCTTGAATGCGGGAATCTGGCCTTATTTGAATAGTCCGTCGTTGCGGAGTTGTTCGACGTGGTCGAGAAGGGTATCTTTCCAGGGGCGGAAGTGGATTCCCAGTTCCCGGGTAGTGCGGGAGTTGTCGAACCGGAGGTCATAACCGAAGTTCTTTCGGATAAAGGAAGGGGAGTACCCGGCGAGGGGGCCCACGATGTAGAAGACCCAGTTGGGCATATAGCCCGAGGGGAGGGGCAGCTGGGGATATCGGGCATGGATGACGCGGGCGAAATCGAGGAAATCGCGGCTGTGGGGGGCGACGATATAGCGGCCGCTGGCTTGAGGGGTGAAGGCGGCTTTGACATGGGCCCGTGCAACATCGCGGACGTCAACCACGGCCTGGGTGCCGCGGGGGACTCCCAGCCTGAACAGTCCGGAGGTGAGTTGCCGCATCAGCTTGACACTGGTGGAATCGGTTCTGCGCGACAGCGAGGGGCCCAGGATCAGCCCCGGGTTGATGACCACCAGGTCGGTGCCGTAAAGGCCACCTGCCAGCATCCAGGCTTCCTTCTCGGCCAGCGTCTTGGAGTAGGAGTAAGGCAAATCGGTGAGCGACGAGGTGCCATTCCAGTGCTGTTCATTGAAGATCCCCCCTTCTATGTTTTCCGATTCGATCGCATTCCCGTAAATGGCGGCGATGCTGCTGGTGAGTACCACCCGCCTGACTTTACCCGTCTTGCGGATACTTCCGAAGAGATTGCGTACCCCCTCCACGGCGGGTTGTACCAGCTCCTTCTCAGGATCTTTCACCCCCATAATTTTAAAGGGCGAGGCGGCATGGACGACCACGCTGCAACCGGCAACTGCTTCATCAAAGGAACCGGACTTCAGCAAGTCGGCCTCAAAAAATTTCAGCTTCCCGGGGTATTGATCCGACAGGGCAACAAGATGCTCATATTTGTCCTGATCCGATTTACTGCGGATGGTCGTATGGACCAGATGGCCTTCTTCCAGAAGATCCCTGACGATCCAGGAAGCCAGATAGCCCGACCCTCCAGTCACCAGGGCTGTTTCGGGCGTATTTGTGTTTTTGTTCATTTTTTTTTTGGTTAAGTAACAACAAAACGGGCAAACAGTTCCGGGAAAGCAGAAAAAAAAGTGCGGACTGGTGAAACAAATCTGCTGTTTTAGGCAGGATTAAGCGCATGGCGGCAGTAAAAACCGGGGAAGCAAGTCTAATCGTTGTTAAACGGATTTTCTTAATTTTAAACTCTAATAAAAGGCTGTTAATTATGTCTTACTTTTCAGAGACTACGGGGTTGTACACCGATTTCTACGAGCTGACCATGGCCTATGGCTATTTCCGGAGGGGCAGGGCTGATGAGCGGGCGGTGTTCGATTATTTTTACAGGACCAATCCCTTCCAGAATGGTTTTACGGTATATGCAGGATTGCGCGATTTGCTGGAGATGCTGGAGCAATTCACCTACAGTGCGGCTGATCTGGAATACTTGCGCGGGCTAGGCTTTGCGGAGGATTTTCTGGAGTATCTGCGGGATTTTCGTTTCCGGGGAACCCTTTACAGTATGGAAGAGGGGGAGGTGGTATTTCCGGGTGAGCCTTTGGTGCGTGTCGAAGGGGGGCTGATTGAGACCCAGTTGGTGGAGTCGATGTTGCTGAATGTGCTCAATTTTGAGTCGCTGGTAGCCACCAAGGCCTTCCGGGTGCGGCAGGCAGCGGGTCCGCGGCTTGTGAGTGAGTTCGGGTTGCGGCGTGCCCAGGGCCTCGGGGCGATGATGGCCACGCGGGCTTCGGTGATCGGTGGGGCCGACAGCACCTCCAACACGCTGGCAGCGATGAAGTATTCCATTCCGGCGGCAGGAACCCAGGCCCACTCCTGGATCCAGAGTTTTGATACCGAGCTGGAGGCCTTTCTGGCCTATGCCGAAGTACATGGCAGCAAGACTATTTTGCTGGTCGACACTTATGATACCCTCAGGTCGGGGATTCCCAACGCCATCCTCACGGCCAAAGCCATGGAAGAGCGGGGGGAGCGGCTTTTCGGGGTGCGCCTCGACAGCGGCGACCTGGCTTACCTTTCGAAGAAAGCCCGGAAACTACTTGACGATGCCGGACTTCCGTACGTGAAAATCGTGGCTTCCAACCAGTTGAACGAGCATGTGATTATGAGCCTCCTGAACGAGCAGGAAGCGCCCATTGATTCCTTTGGCGTGGGGACCGAACTGGTGTCGGCCAAGCCCGATGCGGCCCTCGACGGGGTGTACAAGCTGTCGGCTGTAGGGGATTCTCCCCGGATGAAGATCTCTGAGAATGTGGAAAAGGTGACCCTTCCGGGGTCCAAATGCGTGGTGCGCTTTTACGATGCCGAAGGCTTGTTCTTCCGTGATGGTATTTTTCTGGAAGAGGAATGCCTCAGCGGGGAGATGGTCATCCATAACCCAAACTTTCCCGAGAAACAAACCGATGTGTCAGGCCTCCGCTTCGAGCATCTGCTGAAGCCGGTCTATGCGGAAGGAAAACGGTTGGTGGAAGAGAAAACACCGATGGAGATCAATAGCTACCTGCAGGAGCGGGTGGCTTTGCTCCCCGCGGAACACCGCCGCTTCGTGCGGCCCCACATTTACAAGGTGGGCATCTCCGGGAAACTGCTGCAGCTCCGGTCCGACCTGGTGCATAGCGTAGATAAGAAATGAATCTCTTCTACTTGACATTCAAGTGGATACAGGCATACTGAAGCGCACTTCCCGGAAAGAATGGGATCGGGAAATGAATCTTCCCCGGAGGTGAATCGGAGATGGATCCTCCCCAGGAAGAGGTGGACCAGGGTTGATCATACCGGGAGGAGGTGTACCGAGATGGATCCTCGGGGTAGTTTAAGTGGTATAATAGAAAATGAATCCTATGAGTAATGGATGGTGTAACGGTCAGGCTGACCGCTCAGCTGAGCCCATAAAGGCGGATTATTCCGCTGAAGAAGGGACTAAAGGGGAAGTGGATACTTCGCGAAGAGGGTTTCTGGGCGAAAGGGGGCTTTTACCGGGGCCAATGGTACCATTCGGAGTGAACATTATCCGGCCCACGGTGGTGGTGGATGAGGCGATCTGCCGCCGGAATATCGGGAAGATGGCGGAGAAGGCCCGTGCGGCGGGGGTACGATTCCGGCCCCACTTCAAGACCCACCAGAGTGCGACCATCGGGGAGTGGTTCCGGGAGGCAGGGGTGACGGCCATCACGGTCTCCTCGGTCACCATGGCCCGCTATTTCGCCGACGCCGGGTGGAAGGAGATTACCATTGCCTTTCCGGTAAACCTCCGGGAGATGGAGGAGATCAACCGTCTGGCGGCGGAGGTGCATTTGGAGCTGCTGGTCGAAAATGAGATCGTCATGCGTCATCTGGTGACCCATTTGAAGGCGCCGGTGGGGATCTGGATCGAGATCGACACAGGGTATCACCGGACGGGCGTAGAGACCGTCAAGACGCGTATCATCGACCAGATGCTGGAGGTACTGAAGCGGAGTGATAAGATGGTGTTCCGGGGATTCCTGAGCCATTCAGGGCAGACCTATTCGGCCCGGACGGTCGAGGATATCAGGATCCGGCATGCCGATGTGCTGTTGCAAATGCGGTCGCTGAAAAACCATTATCAGCCTGAATGGCCAGGAGTGGAGGTGAGTCTGGGCGATACACCGGCCTGTACGGTGTGCGACCAGTGGGAGGGCGTGGATGAAATCCGTCCGGGTAATTTTGTCTTTTACGATCTGATGCAGTGGCTACTGGGGGTTTGTTCCGCCGAAGATATTGCCGTTCGTGTCGTTTGTCCAGTTGTTTCGAAGCAGATTATGCGCAATGAAGTGGTCATATACGGAGGTGCCGTACATCTTTCCAAGGAGCTGATGATCGGTCCGAACGGAAAAAAATGGTACGGAGGAGTTGTCCTGCCGGA
>CAZKIU010000044.1:0-10336 GCA_964552955.1 uncultured Prolixibacteraceae bacterium | reverse complement strand
AGCTGATGATCGGTCCGAACGGAAAAAAATGGTACGGAGGAGTTGTCCTGCCGGAGAGAAAACCTTCGCCTGAGCTTAATACGGGGAAAGGTTATGTGCCATCGGATGAGCATGGACAGGCGAAATTTGAGGGAGAAGTCGAGCGGAGCAAAGAGGGCGGGTCTAAAGATTTGAAAGGAAGCGCCTGGGAGATTGCGGAGAATGTAAAAGCCAGCGGCATAGATCTTTCCGGGAGTTCATCCGACAAAAGATCAACAGACGTGAAGTGGCGGATCAGCCAGGATACCTGGATAGCCGGGTTGTCGCAGGAGCATGGGATCATCAGGGGAGCGTTTGAGGAGATCAAAGCGATGCAGCCCGGCGACCTGCTGGAGATCATCCCCGTCCATTCCTGTCTGGCCGCCGACCTGGCAGGTTACTACCTCACCACGGAAGGGAAAAGGATTGAAAAGGCCAGAAGATAAGAATATTGGAATGAGGAGTCTTGAGTCTTCTCGACTGAGTCGAGACTCTGCTTCGCTACATGAGTCGTGAGTTTTGAATGTGGAAGTCCTGAATCTGGAATCTGGAATCTTGATTCTTGAGTATCAGGGTATTACATTTCTGTCAGAGAGAAAATCTGCCTCCAGATTTGAGATTCGCCTCTGATCTTCTCTATACATTCATCTGCCGGGGTGCGTTCCATTCCCGGAGGGGATTCCAGAAAGATCACGGTCATGAAATTTATTTTTTCTGAGCTGTGCTGAAGAGCCGGGTGGAGTTTATAGAGGGGAGTGCCGTGCTCCTTCAAATGATCCGGCACGAGTTCCGAGTATTTCCCGGTGACTTCCTGTGCCCCCTGGGACCATACGGCCTGTTGAGCCCTCTCTGTTGAAGACATGGCATTGAGCTCCTCCTCAAGAGATTGGACTACCTCTTTGTAGTGTTGATATTGCGGATCTTCCAAAGCCTCTGCCTTAAAGTCCCTGGAAGTGGTCTCTTCCACCTCTTTGATCATCAACTCCATCCCTTTTACCGCCTCCGTTAATGCGGCAGCACCCTCTGGATCGCTCTGTTTCAAAGACTCCGCCATCTTCTTCATCTCAGCATACTGTGCTTTTACCTCACTGAGATTTTTCTTCATCTCGTCCGTTTCACTGTGACCGGCAGACTCAAACATCCTCATCTTCTCCCGCTCGTCTTGGATCAATTCCCTGATGAATTCCTCTTTTGTACAGGGAATAAAGGGATTGCTGATTCCGGGGGCCACCAGCACATATTTGGAGATGCCGCCATCGTAAACGGGGTATCCGTTGAATTCCCCGGTTCTGACGGGTAACTCAAAAAATCCGAAGCGGAGAATATTGCCTGAAGCGGATTGTCGATCATTAATAAACACATTCAGTGAGGATGAGCCCTTATGGTAGTATTCCCCCGGAGGATCCCCCTCGCTCCTTACCAGGTTTTTAAAGCTGAGGTCAACATTTATAAATTCAGAAACACTTCCGTAAGCTTCTGTATCCACTCCTTTTGCCCCCTTAACGGTTTCTGAGGAGAGCAGAAGTCCGGCGATTTTTTCCAGCCTCTCCTTCAGGAACTCCGGTGAGACTCCGGGGAACTTCTCCCTGAAAGAGTCACTAATTTCACTCCGTGATTTTACATTCCCCTTGCGATCCCTGGCAAAGGAATAACCATCCTGTGCCACGATTGTTGTGCAGAGGCATAGTGCCATTGCTGCAAGGGCAATTTTTTTCATTACCTCTATTTCCTTCTTTATCAGTCGCATGATCCAAAGATACCCAAATTATTAAAGCGGTCAGGAACGCCTCTCTCAATTTCCTTTTTATGCGTAAATTTGTCTATACAGAGACAACTATGGAAACAATCATAAAAATAGCTTCGGGTGAATTAACTGAAGAACTTCTCAAGAAGATAAAGCAGCTTTTTGAAGGAAGGGCAGTCACCATTACCATATCCACTGAACTGGACGAGACCAGTTATCTTTTAGCCAGCGAAACCAATAAGAAATATTTGCTGGAAAATATGGCAAGTGAACCGACGGTGGTATTTACTGCCCAGGAATTTGACAAGCACGTACGTCAACTGCTTGAAAGATAATAGCCGTTCAACCGATGTTGAATATTACTTTCACTCCGGATGCTTATGCGGAATATCTGAACTGGTTAAAAACAGACAGGAAAGTCTTCGTTAAGCTGACAAATCTTATTCAGGAAGCTGCCAGATTTCCTATGGATGGGCCAGGAAAACCTGAATCTCTGAAGTATGAGTTAAAGGGGTATTGGTCGCGAAGGATAAATCAAGAGCATAGACTTGTGTATACTTTCGATAGAGAATCCTTAAGGATTATCTCCTGCAAGTATCATTACGACAAATAGAAAAGGGCACAGCCATCGCTGCACCCTTTTATTATCCGTTGATACGTAACAACCCTTTATTCTGGATTCCCGATTCCCACATTCAAGATTCGAGACTCCAGCATTCCTGACTCCCGACTTAAGACTTAAGACTTAAGACTTAAGCCTCCTTTTGTGGGATGTTTTTCAGTGTTTCGAGCAGGAACTCCCAGAATTTGCCAATGGTGGCGATGTTCACCTTTTCGTCGGGTGAGTGGGGATGGCGGATCGTGGGCCCGAAGGAGATCATGTCCCAGTGGGGGTATTTTCCGCCGAGGATACCGCATTCGAGACCGGCGTGTATGGCCTTGATTTCAGGTATTTTGCCGAATTTGGCGTGATAGACTTCCTGCATGGTTTTAAGGATGGGGGAGTCCATGTTGGGTTTCCACCCGGGGTAGGCGCCGCTGAATTTGACCTTGGCACCGGCCAGGGAGAAGAGGGCCCACATGCGGGTGCCCAGGATATCCTTGGCCGAGTCGACGGAGCTGCGCATCAGGCAGGCGATGCGGATCACCTTTTTCTTCTCGTCCGATTTGACGATAGCCATATTGGTGGAGGTCTCCACGAGTCCGGGCATGGTGTCGCTCATGCGGATTACGCCGTTGGGGGCGGCCAGGATGGCCCGGGTGAGTCGCGACTGGGTATCCTTGTCGATGACTGTTTTGGGGCAGTCGACCGGTTCAATGGTGACGGTAAGGTCGGGTTCGGTGACCGCCAGTTCTTTTTTCATGATGCCGGTGATCTCATCGACCAGGGTCACGAAGTCGGCGATTTTCTTGTTCTTGACCACCACCAGTCCGAACGCTTCGCGGGGGATGGCATTGCGGAGGCTTCCGCCGTTGATGGAGGAGAGGCGGACGCCGAGCTGGCAAGCCGCTTCACTGAGAATACGGAAGAAGATTTTGTTGGCATTTCCGCGGCCCAGGGGGATGTCAATGCCCGAGTGGCCTCCCTTGAGGCCGGTGACGCTCAGGTTAACGCCGGCGCATGACTTGGGGGCTTTTTTCTCCTTGAAGGGAAATTTAATGGTGACATCTTCGCCACCGGCGCAGCCCACGTAGAGTTCGCCTTCGTCTTCCGAGTCGAGGTTGATCAGGATATCGCCCTGCAGGAGCCCGGCCTCGAGGCCATTGGCGCCGTCCATGCCGGTTTCTTCGGTGGCGGTGAAGAGCCCTTCGATAGGCCCGTGCGGAATATTGGTAGACGCGAGCACAGCCATGGTGGCGGCTACGCCGATGCCATTGTCGGCGCCCAGGGTGGTGCCGTTGGCCCTGACCCACTCCCCGTCGACGATGGTTTCGATAGGATCCTTCTCAAAGTCATGGGTTTTGTCGTTGTTTTTCTGGGGAACCATGTCGAGGTGCCCCTGGAGGATCACCCCCTTGCGGTTTTCCATGCCGGGGGTGGCCGGCTTGCGGATGATGATGTTACCCGCGGTGTCACGGATGGTCTCCAGACCCAGCGACTTGCCGAACTGCTCCACGTAGTCGCGAATCTGCTCCTCGTGGTTCGAGGGACGGGGAATCTGCGTCAGCGCGTGGAAGTAATTCCACACTTGCCGGGGTTCCAGTTCTATTATTTTCTTGCTCATAATTAATAAGTTAAATAGTAATTCCTTTTAAAACGCACGCTGCATCCTTATTGTTCACTGCCGCCACTGTTTGGGGCCGGAAGCCGGTGATGGGCAGGGGTGACTGATTTCACCCACCTCAGACAACATCGCCGGGTTCCGACGTTACTGTGGCGCCGGGGCAGCAGGGATCAACTTTTCTTGTTGGGCAGTTCGAGTCCGTAGCCTTTCTTCTTGTCGACGGCTTTGAGGACGAAGCTCAGGCCGATCGCGGCGACGCCGAAGCCGGCGAAGATCAATTCGGGAACGGTGTAGTTGTATTTGGCGCCTTCAACGCCGGCGGCGATCTGTTCGGCCACGCCGGGATTCGAATGGGTCACAGCCCAGCCGATCAGGATGGGGACCAGGAGCAACCCGATATTCTGGATGTAGAAGATCAGTCCGTAGGCCGAGCCGAGGTAGCGGTCTTCGACGATTTTGGGAATCGAGGGCCACATGGAGGCCGGTACCAGGGAGAAGGCTGTACCAAGGATGATGATGGTTCCCAGGGCAATGGGCACCGAGAAGGCCTCATTGGGGGTCAGGGCGAAGATCAGGTGGGATATGGTCAGCAGGATGGCTCCATAGAGCATCATGGAGGCCCCTTTGCCTTTGAAGTCGAGGAAGGCCCCCATGAAGGGGGTCAGGATCATAGCCCCGATGGGGAAGTAAGAGACGTATGCTGCGGCTGTTTTGATGTCGAGGCTCATCTTGGAGGCCAGCATGTCGGTGGCGAATTTCTGGAAGGGGAAGATGGCGGCATAGAAAAGGACGCAGAGGCCTGAGATGGCCAGGAAGCCGGGGTTGGTGATAATTTTCCCCAGGTCAGAAATGCGGAAGGCTTCTTCAGGTTCTTCGCCGATAGCGTTAGCGCCGATCTGCTTGTCGAGTTTTTTATCCATGAAGGTAAAGATGAAGAAGGTCAGGAAGCCGATGCAGAGGAAGAGGAGGCCCCAGAAGACTGAATTGGAGGGGCCGCCGTTTTCGGCGAAGATGGGGGTCAGGCGGAAGACGGCGAAGACGCCGAGGCGGGCGATGGCCATCTCGAGGCCCATAGCCAGGGCCAGTTCCTTGCCTTTGAACCATTTAACGATGGTTTTGGAGACGGTGATCCCGGCCATTTCGATGCCTACGCCGAAGATAGAGAAGCCCATGAAGGCCAGTTTAGCCGAAGCCGGGACCCAGGTTATGAAGGAGTCGAGGAACCCTGCGAAGGCCGTGTCGGCGAAACCCGGCGTCAGCGCGTAATATTTGAGGGCCGCCCCGGCGACCATGGTCGTAGCCGAGGTGATCAGGGTAAAGCGGATACCCATCTTGTCGAGGATGATCCCCGAGAGGATGAGGAATCCGGCGAAGACATTGAGGAAGAACTCCGAACCGCCCAGCATGCCGAAGACCTCGGGACTCCATTTGTAGTTGGTTTCCAGCATGGTCTGCAGGGGTGCCACCACGTCAATGAAGAAGTAAGCAAAGAACATCGTGGAGGCAATCAGCAACAGGGCTGTCCACCTTGATACCGCTGAATCTTTCAGCGTTTTTTTGATTTCGTTCATATAAGTTGGGTAATATTAAATTTAGCCGTTAAAGGTAACCAAATATTTCTATCCTCCGGAAACGCCAGCGGCTTTTCTCGGTAAATCGGAGGGGCTCCGGGAATACCCGGGACCGTCCAATGCAGGGCGCCCCAAAAGAAATTTCCCGGGACTACTGGTTTTTGGTGACCGATTTGATGGCTCCGGTTTCGGGCCAGAAGAGGATGGCGTAGTTACCGTTGAGGAGTCCTTCCGGGACCGGGGTTACGGCACCCAATTGGGCGATGGGGAGGCGTCCGGTGGCGATAGGGGTGAGTTCGCGGGTTATTCTGACTTCGGCAGGGGCAGGCTGACGGCAGTAAAGGTTGCTTCCGGAGGGGGAAACAGCAGGGTTTCCTCCGGAAGTGTTACCGGCTGCAGGTGCAGAAAGGGAGGTGGCCGGGCCCGGTGCAACGGTGCTCACGGGCTCCACGTCGATCATCACCGGTTTGCCTGAGAAGTCGGTTTTAGGCAGGAAGCCGAGGGATTCGTCAAAGCGGAAGATTACTTCTCCTTTGGCGCCGGCAGCCGCGGGGATGAAGTCGTAGTAGAAGGTATAGGTTGTATGCTCCGTTATTCCGGTAAAGAGTTTCAGGTTGCTTTTTTCGATGTGTCGGAGTTCTTCGAGGCTCTGCTTGTAGGCCTCACCGTCGGGGTGGAATTCATCGAGCATGCCGGTGACTATGTCAAGGCGTGACTGGCGGGCCTTGAGGATGGCGACGGCAGCCGCGGTGGCGCGTTGTTCGAGGGGGGCGCGGCCCGTGAGTTCGGCGTTGTTGGTCAGGCGGGTAAAGGCGGGTATTTCTTTCGGGGCCGGAAGAACAAAAGTGTTGGAGACCAATTCCTGTCCAAGGGTAGGCTGTTCCGGGGCGTTGATGGCAGCCAGGCACCCGTCGGGGGTGAGCTGCAGCAGCGCTGCGCTGAGGTTGCCGCTTTGGTAGCGTTGGTCAGGATCGGGTTCCGCGAAGGTTCCCAGCTCTATATCGTCGATGTTCCAGGTGACGCGCGACTGGAGCCCGGCCTTCTGGATGCCCAGGAGGGATTCGGCATAGAGGGCGTAAGGCCCGGCCACGAAATCGGTTCGGGTGGCTGTCACCTTGACCCTGATCCCCGTGCGGGGAAGGCTGTAGGTGATGCCTCCCGATGTCTCCACAGGTAGGATCTCGACACTCTTTTTGGACTTCTGTCCGGCTACAGGCCATGCCAGCAGCATCGCCAGGGAAATAACAACTAGTCTCATTTTTCTATTTTTCAGTGGAACGTCAAAAATAGTCAAATTCTTGTTGTGGGCGGCCGTAAAATTTGCGGAAGGCTCTGCCGAGGTTTCGGTGGATGTCGGAGGAGGCCATGGCTATTTCGCTGATTCTGTCGGCGGCCATGTCGCCTGCGAGGCCATGGATATATACGCCGGCTAAGGCTGCCGCGGTGGGGGGGAGGCCCTGGGCCAGCAGGGCGGTGAGGATACCGGTGAGGACGTCGCCGCTGCCTCCGGTGGCCATGCCCGGGTTGCCGGTGGGGTTAAAATAGACTTCCCCGGAAGGGAGGGTGATGGTGGTGAAGGCTCCTTTCAGGACGATGACGATCTGGTGGCGGTGTGAGAGTTTCCGCTGCAGCTGGAGCCGTTGCCAGCTGTTGGTGGGGGGTGCCGGGAGGAGAGGTGCCGTTCCTGAAGGGGATGCGAGGTCTGTGGCCGGAGGGAGGATTTCAGGAGGTAAGTCGCCTGCGGGAGGAGTTATGTTGGCGATCAGCCGGTTGAATTCCCCGGGGTGCGGGGTGATGATGGTTCCGGAGGGAATCAGGGAGAAGCCTTCCTCCATTTGGGCGATGAGGTTGAGGGCGTCTGCATCGAGGACCAGGGGTACGCGGGCGGTATGGAGGAGTTCGCGGAGGGCGGTATGGGTCAGGGGGTCGGTGCCCAATCCGGGGCCTATGCCGATGACTGTAAATTTGTCAAGCGGCGGCACCCGGGAGAAGCGTTCCTCGTCGGGGTCGATGCTGCACATGGCTTCGGGGACGGCCGACTGGAGGATGGGGTATCCGCATCGCGGGGTGTGAATGGTCACCAGTCCGGCCCCTGAGCGGAGGCATCCCTGGGCTGCCAGTAGGGCAGCGCCTGTTTTACCATAGCTTCCGGCGATGAGCAGAGCGTGGCCGAAGGCTCCTTTGTGGGCGAAGCGTTTCCGGCGGGGAAAGAGGCCTCGCAGATCCTCCTCACGGGTGATATGAAAGGGGGTCTCCGTGTGGGCCAGGGCATGTGGGTGGAGGCCGATGTTGACCACCTCCACGCGGCCGGTGTAGACTTCGTTTTCGGGAAAGAGGAGGCTCAGTTTGGGGAACTGGAGGGTGAAGGTGGCCCGGGCGTGGATGATATGCTCCGGGTTGTTGTTGCTGTTGTCTTCTCCCAGGAGGCCTGCGGGGAGGTCGATGGAGAATATGGGGTTGCCAGAGGTGTTGAGGTGGCGGACCAGTGCTGCGGCGATGCCTTCCAGGGGGCGGGTGAGACCGGCGCCGTAGAGCCCTTCGATGACGGCGGCCTGACGGGGGATCTCCGGGAAATCGGCTTCCGTGGTGATGATGCGGATGCGGGCGGTATTCTGGTCGAGGAGGCGCTGTCGGTTGGTCTCGCAGGAGGGGGAGAGGGAGCGCCCCAGGTCGAGGAGGTAAACCGTGACGGGGAACCCTTCTCCCGCGTAAAGACGTGCCATGGCCAGGGCGTCGCCGCCGTTGTTGCCCGGTCCGGCGAAGAAAACCAGGGGGTGGCGGAAACGGATGTATGCCCCCAGGTGATCGGTCATCTTCAGGGCCGCCCGCTCCATCAGGTCGATATCGGTGATGGGCTCATGCACGATGGTATAGCGGTCTATGTCCGCAATCTGACTGGTCGTAAACAGTTTCATGGCGTTAACGGTTGTTCAATCCGGTATTTTGTTTTCATCGGCCCACAGGGATGGGCGTGGGGTGGCCGCGACCCCTCTCCGGCCTTGGCCGGCACCCGCCTGTTCCGCTAAGTTAGCGAGAATTTTTAAATCCTCCGGTATGTGGGAGAGGCGTCCTCATTTGATCGGTCCATTTTCAGGGCATCCGTGGTTTTCAGGATGCCCCTGCCCGCATAGAGCAGGTTCTTTAGGATATTAAATAATATTAAAGAGCTGTTTTTGCCGTCAGATGCGCGTAATCTCCGGTTTTTGGAATATTTTAGGGGACCAAAAACCAGACCAATGGAAAAATTCATTCTTTCACTAGACTCAGGTACGACCAGCAACCGGGCCATTTTGTTTGACCACCAGGGAGAAATCGTCAGCGTAGCCAACCAGGAATTTGAACAGATCTACCCGCAAGCGGGCTGGGTAGAGCACGATCCCCGGGCGATATGGCGGACCCAGTTGGGTGTGGCGCAGCGGGTGGTTCGGCAGAAGGGCATCGCGGCCGAGCGGGTGGCGGCCATCGGGATCACTAACCAGCGGGAGACGACCGTGGTCTGGAACCGCGTAACGGGGGAACCGGTGTGCAATGCCATTGTGTGGCAGGATCGCCGCACATCGGGCATCTGCGACCAACTTGTGAAAAAGGGAGATGCCCCGCGGATCGCGGAAAAAACGGGACTCGTGGTGGATGCCTACTTCTCGGCGACCAAGATCAAATGGATCCTCGACCATGTGCCGGGAGCCCGCAAGCAGGCAGAAGAGGGGAAGCTGGCCTTTGGCACCATCGACACCTGGCTGATTTGGAATTTCACCAAGGGAGCCCTGCATATCACCGACGTCTCGAATGCGAGCCGCACCATGCTCTTCAATATCCACACCCTGGAGTGGGATCAGGAACTCCTTGATCTGCTGGGTATTCCTGCGTCATTGCTGCCTGAGGTGCGGGCCAGCAGTGAGGTCTATGGCACCACGGCCAAAGAGTTCTTTGGCAGGGAGATTCCCCTGGCGGGGATTGCCGGGGACCAGCAGTCGGCACTTTTCGGGCAGATGTGCCTGAGAGAGGGGATGGTCAAGAACACCTATGGGACGGGATGTTTTGTGATGATGAACACAGGGAACAAGCCCATCACTTCGAAACATAATCTTTTAAGCACCATCGCCTGGAAGATTGGCGGGGAGGTGACCTATGCCATCGAGGGGAGCATATTCATGGGTGGGGCGACGATCCAGTGGCTCCGTGACCAGCTGGGGTTGATCCGCAAGGCCCCCGATATTGAGGAGCTGGCGGCCCAGGTGGAAGATAACGGGGGGGTTTACCTGGTGCCGGGGTTCGTGGGACTGGGAGCTCCGTACTGGGATCCTTACGCCACGGGGATGCTTATCGGTCTGACGCGGGGTGTGGGCAAGAGCCATATCGCCCGGGCGGCCCTCGAGAGTATCGCCTACAGCTCCCTGGAAGTTATCCAAACTATGGCCGAAGATGCCGGCATTCCGGTGGCCGAACTGCGGGTCGACGGGGGGGCCTCGGTCAACAACCTGCTGATGCAGATCCAGGCCGACACCATCTTCCGGACGGTGGTCAGACCCCGCATCACCGAAACCACGGCACTGGGGGCCGCTTACCTGGCCGGACTGGCAACGGGGTACTGGCAGAGTACCGAAGAACTCGAACGGCAGTGGCAGGTCGAAAGGGCCTTCTACCCGGTGGTCGACCACGTCGTCATGGAGCAGCGGATCACCCAGTGGAAGAAAGCCGTGGAACGGGCCAGGAGATGGAATACGGAGTCTTGAATCTTGAATGAGGGAGTCTTGAATCTTGAATGAGGGAGTCTGGAA
>CAZKIU010000043.1:16959-28719 GCA_964552955.1 uncultured Prolixibacteraceae bacterium | reverse complement strand
GGGTCGCAGGTGAGGTTGACCTTCAGTTTCCGCATTCCCGCCTCGTCACCAGGGGAGGGGATATGGGTGAGATGGACTTCGCAGTTCCGCAGGTATTTGAGGTTTTCGAGGGCCATTTGGGCCGCGGGGTTGGAGAGGGCGCTGATACCCAGAACGATGAGGGTCTCGTCGCAGTCGAGGCTCACCATTGTACCTTCCAGGATATTCTTTTTCAGGTAGGTAACCGAGTCGATGAGGTTCTGGGGGATCAGGTACATACTGTCGGGAAGGCCTGCCAGGTGTTTGGTGGCGTTGAGGATCAGGCTGGAGGAGGCATGCATGAGGGGAGAGTTTTTCCCGGTGATGATGGTGCCATCGGGCAGTTCCAGGGAGGCCCCGCAGTAAACACCCTCGTTTCCTTTTCCGTTTTTGGCGGCTTCGGCGGCGGCTCTTCTTGCGGGTCCCACGACCCTGCGCTCTTCAGGCGCAGCCTTGACCCGCTCCATGATTTGGCGCGACCGGTCAAGGGTGTCCTTGTCCACCACCCCCAAAGCATACTCCACGGCCGAACGGAAATACCTGCGGATGATCTCCTGCCGCGAAGCCTCGATGATCACACTGTCATCGGTAATGCCGGCGCTGAGGCGGTTCACCCCCATGTCGGTGGGCGACTGGTACATCGACGTGTTGCCGGTAATCTTCTCCAGAATCCGTTTAAGCAGTCCGAACGCCTCGATATCCCGGTTGTAGTTGACCGTTTTAATATGGTATGCCCTGAAATGGTCCTCATCAATAAGTACCTCATCTTTCAAATCGGCCGTAGCAGCCTCATAGGCAATGTTGACCATGTGGTCGACGGGAAGGTCCCAGATGGGAAAAGTCTCGAATTTGGCATACCCCGCCTTGATGCCTCTCTTGTAGTCGTGGTAGAGGTTACACAGACAGGTGGCCAGTTTGCCGCTGCCAGGGCCGGGCCCCGTTACAACAACGATGGGTTTTTCGGTTTGAATATACTCATTGGCCCCATACCCCTGATCGCTGACAATCTGCTCGACATCAGCAGGATAACCCGGCAGCGGGTAATGGGTGTAAACCTTGATGCCTCTCATTTCCAGCTTGTTGCGAAAGGAACGGGCCGGAGCCTGCCCTTCATACCGGGTGATGACCACCGCCTTGATATCGATACCCCATTGCCTGAAATCATCAATGCTCTTCAGGGCATCCGAATCATAGGTAATCCCGAAATCCGCCCTGATCTTCTTCTGTTCGATAGCCCCGGCGTGGATACATAGAATCACGTCGATCTGGTCGCGCAGCAACCTGAGCAGCCTCATCTTTACATTGGGGTCAAACCCAGGCAATACCCTGGCCGCATGGTAATCATGCATGATTTTTCCCCCGAACTCGAGGTAGAGCTTATCCTGAAAATGACTTACTCTCTCCAGAATGGAGGTTGTCTGTTCCTGAAGATATTTTTCGTTGTCAAACCCGGAGCGGCGGCTGATTTCCATGTTGTTGCGTTTGTTATGATAACTGCGTTTTCCGGGCTCCAATATTAGCAATTATTTGGCGAGAGGGCTCTGTTCCCATCAAAAAATTGAGTATATTTATACTACTTCACAATTTTGGTTAAGGTGAGGTTTGTAAATCTTCGGGGGAGGCTATTGAGCCTCCCTTTTTGGTGGGCCGCTGTTCTGAACCTCTTTTTGGGGGCTCCTCCAGATCAAAAAATGTTCCAGAGAAACTCCTGCGGATTGTTGCCGGCAATGATGCCAAAGTCGTCTCCAAAACAGCTCCGGAATTTCCGGATGTTGGCGTTGAAGTCGTTTTCGAAGAGGAGCAGGAGGGTGAAATCAGATCCGAAAAGCAGTTTATGCCGGATGCGGGGATAGACCGGGCTGGCAACTAATTTATTGAGGATTCTGAATTCCGTGAAACAGGAGAGGTCGGTATATATCTGAAACCGAGGATCGAGAAGAAGGGCAATGATTCTGTTGGACCACAGGGAGAGATTGTCGGGATCAGCCAGGGCTTTACCCAATTCAGTGCCTCCTCCGAAGTGCGCCAGGTTCAGGCGCAAAAGGGGGTAGTTTTCAACCACTTTCTGCCAGAGCAGGGGGTGGTTCAGGGTAATAGCCCTTTCGTAGATGCCTTCGCTTCCCAGAATGGAATCACGGAATTTTACTATTTCCCCATGGAGGGGGAGGAGTTGCCCCTCCCGGAAGATGTCACCGGTGATCTCCACACTTTTAGCCAGGGTGGCAAACCCTCCCAGGGAGTTATGGACGGTCACGGGAATTCCCTGCTCTTCGCAAAAGGCATAGAGTCCATTTCGATGGCTGTCAGAGCCGAAGAGAAGTGGATCGGTGGGGGAGTACCCATTGGGGGTATAGAGTTTGATGCCCGCGAAGAGTTTCCCGCGGCCCACATGCCGTAGGGCATAATCCAGGATGCCGGGCCGGCGGGGATCTACTGCCAGAAAGGGAAACACCCGGTTGCTGTACCTGGGGTCGGCTTTCATCTCCTCCAGTTGTCTGATCTGTTCCTCCCACCCGCTGAAGGCTCCCGGAACCCTCGACAACTGCTGGTCGGCATTCAGCAGCTTCTGCGCATTCTCCAGTAAACGCTCCTTTTCCCTGAGGTATTTCTCCCGCAATTGTGCTTCTTCAGGAGTATAGGCTTGCTCACCCGGGTGAACCACCCTGTTCTGTGATTCCACGATACTGAAAAACCGCTCCACCTCACGCTTGAAATCCTTCGACACCACATGAACGGTGGGCGGTGAGAGCTCCCTGTCGGCCGTCGGGGCAAAACACCAGGTCAGGTCAAAGGTCAGCGGAGTCACAATGAACTCGCCCTGGTAGGTCTTGTCGAGCTCTTCAAAAACAGCCGCTGAGTTTTTGCGGCAGAAAACGTTGATCGCATGGGAATAACGCCGTAACTTCCTGATGATGCTCTTTAATCCCTTGGAAAGGCTGCTTCTTTCCAGACTTCTGCGCTCTTCAAATCCCAGTTGGTGTCTCATCTCCTTCATCAGCCGGTAGAGCAGTTCTTTGGCCAGGAAATCTTTATTGAAGAGGTGAATATGAATATCGTAGTACATGGTCTCAGGCATAGGAGTCTTTTCCTCCGGACCAGCCGGTTAGAAAAGCCATATTTCCATACAATTTACTGAGAAGAGCCGATATAAACAATAAATCCCCGGAATTATTTCCGGGGATTTATTCAGGTGGAGGGTTCCCTCCTTAAGCAGGATCCGTGGTGCAAGGTCTGCATATTTCGGTTTACACTCCTCAGTAACTCTTACAACCCATAAGCAAGCCCTGTGGTGCGTGGTCTGTGCTTTGTCAGATGAAGGGTTTATTTTTTCAGCAGGATGGGTGTTCCCAGGCCTGCTTTTTCCAATTCCCTGAGTTGGGTTTCGGCGTCGCCGGCGATAACGTAGTAGAGGTGCCCCGGGAGAATGTATTTTTGAGCCAGTTGGGTGTGGGTTTCAGGGGTGAGCGACCGGATAAAGGTCTCCTCACTTCTGATGTAGTCCAGCGGTTTGTTGAAAGCACTGATCTGTCTGAGCATATCGAGTTTTGAAATGAGGGTTTCGAAATTAAGGGCATTGGACTTGATCAGGGCGTTTTTGGTAAACTGCAGATCTTCGGGGGAGATGCCTTTGATGTATTTCTCCATCTCATTTTTAAAGATTTCGACCGATTCGAGGGTGGCGGAGGAGCGGACGCTGGCTGACGCGATGAATTCGCCGAAGGTTCTGCCTCCCGAAAAGGAGGAACGGGCGCCGTAGGTGAATCCCTTTTCTTCGCGCAGGATCAGGTTGAGAATGCCGTTAAAGGAGCCTCCCAGTTTATAGTTGACCACCGAAGCGGGGAAGAAACCGGGCGAGGTACGCGGTATGGCGGGGCCTCCGATCTGGATCACCGACTGTTTGGCCCCGGGGACGTCAACGAAGTAAATGGCTGACTTTGCAGGCTGTTGGGGGGCGGTCAATGCCGGAATTTCTACCGGGAAGGATTTCCACCTTTTCACCAGGTTTTTGGTGGTCTTTTTAACCTGCTTCGGGGTGACGTCCCCTGCCAACTGAAGGGAAGCCACCGCCGGGGAGAAGGCTTTCCGGTAATAGGCTTTCAGATCGTCAGGAGTGATGGATGCCACCGATGCAGGGGTTCCTTCGGCATCGCTGGCCAAAATATGACCTTCGCCATAGACCAGTTTTTTAAAGGCCTCGTTGGCCAGCCAGGAGGGGTTGGCCACGTTGCGCCGCAGGTTGTTGATCATCCTGCTTTTGACCAGACTGAACTGCTGCTCGTCCCAGCGGGGTTCCAACAGAATCTCTTCGACCAGGGCCATTGTCTGTTCGAAATTGCGGGCCAGCGTGGTCACGTTGATGGAGATCTCCTCGGCACCGGCGGATACCGATATACGGGCCCCCAGCATGTCAATGGTTTCCTCCAGCTCCTCAGGGGTGCGGTTACGGGTTCCTTCCGTCATCATGGCCGCCACAAAGGCCGCCACCCCCGGTTTATCGGCCGGATCCAGCAGGTGACCTCCCTCCAGCGTAAGGGTGTAGTTGACCAGCGGAAGTTCCCGGTTGTCGATGCCCAGCAGCTTAATGCCGTTGCCCAGCCGGCCTGACCAGATCTTGGGCAGCGTCACCTCGGGGTCGGGACCGGCGGCGGGTTCCACCGTACGGTCGATTTTCGAGGGCGTACGTTCGACCTTCTCTCTGGCTGCCGCCGGATCTACTTTCACCTCCAGGGCTTCGCTGATCTTCTCCTCGACGACACCGGCCTTCACCGATCCTTCAGCCACCAGGGAGGCCTGCCCTTTGGGTACAAAAGAGGTAGCCACATAGGGTTGGTTTTTGATATATTTCTCATATACCCGCATCACATCGGCGGCTGTTACCGCCTGGATGTTGGCCAGATCACGGGTGATGAACCCGGGATCACCGGCATACTCGTTATAACGGGCCAACTGGAAGGACTTGCTCAGCACCGAACTGATCTGGTTATAAAAGGAGGTCTCCAGGGAGGCTTTGATTCTTTCGATATCATTGGGCGTAATCCCCTCCTTTTCGAAGAGGGCAAATCCCTCGAAAATAGCTTTTTCGACCTCGGCCAGGCTGACCCCGCTGTTGGCATTGACCGAAATCTGGAAGCGGCCCGAGAGCTCCTGGGCGCTGTTGAAGGCCCCTACGCGGGAGGTGAGCTGTTTGTCGCGCACCAGCACCTTATAGAGCGGGGCCTTTTTCCCGTTGCTCAGGATCTGTCCCAAAAAACTGAGGGCATAACTGTCGGGGGTATACTGTTCCGGTGTAGGCCAGGCCATGGTGAGCTGTCCGGTGGTGGCAAAATTGTCCTCATGATAGAGTTTTTTGGTCCCCGGAAGGATCACCGGCACCGGGGCCATATCCACTACTTTTTTTCCGGAAGGGATCTCCCCGAAATAACGCTCCACCATGCCTTTGATTTCCACGGGATCAAAATCACCGGCAATCACTAGTGTGGCATTGTTGGGAACATACCAATTGGCATGGAACTCCCTGACATCTTTGATGGTTGCATTGAACAGATCTTTCATCTCGCCGATCACCTGCCAGTTGTAAGGGTGTCCTTCGGGATAGAAATTCTGGTCCATCACATACCCGGCGTGACCATAGGGCCGGTTGTCGTAATTCTGCCGTTTTTCGTTCTGTACTACATTCTGCTGGTTGGCGAAGGCTTCTTTGGTGACCGTGTTGATCAGGTAACCCATCCGGTCGGCTTCCATCCAGAGCACCATCTCCACTGCGTTCCTGGGGACCACCTCATAATATACGGTACCGTCCTTGTTGGTGCCCCCGTTCAGGGTGCCTCCTGCATTCTGGATCTTGCGGAAGAACTGGTCCTGGGGAACATGTTCCGACTCCTGGAACATCATGTGCTCAAAGAGATGGGCAAAACCGGTCTTCCCCGGTTTTTCACGGTTTGAGCCCACATGATACTGGATGGCCACCGCAACGATGGGATCCGACTTGTCCTGATGTAAAATCACATCCAGCCCGTTGGGCAGGGTATACTTTTCGTAGTTGACCGAAAAACGCTCTTCGGCCTGTAAAACCGTTGTTCCTGCGGTCAGCAGCAATGCAAGGGGTAAAGCCATAAACCAATTTTTTGTATTCATCCTGATGAGTTTATTATTTTCAAGGCCTAAAAATAATAGAATAATCCTTTTGAACCATTTGATTGGAAAACCGTTTAAGGGTGAAAAAACATAATGAAGTCATTTCTCATACGTCATAAATGGGCGCTTTCCGGACTTGTGGCAGGAGCGGTTGCCGGTTTTCTCTATTGGCGGTTGGTGGGGTGTACCTCGGGAAGCTGTCCGATCAAGTCGGTGTGGTACTGGAGTACCCTCTGGGGAGGGGCCATGGGCTACCTGCTGGGTGATTTAGTTCAGGATATGATCGGCCGTCATAAAAGGAAAAAAGAAGATGCAGGGCAAATTTGAAAATATTATTGCTTCGGAGAAGCCGGTTCTGGTTGATTTCTATGCCGAATGGTGCGGGCCGTGCAAGGCGATGCCCCCGGTGTTGAAACAGGTGAAGGAGGCCCTGGGTGACCAGGTGCGCATCATCAAGGTCGATGTGGACCATAATCCGGCCATCGCCGGCAGGTATGGGATCCGAAGTGTCCCCACGCTCATGCTCTTCCGCCAGGGAAGACAGGTGTGGAGTGCTTCAGGGGTGCGGCCTGCCGATGAAATCAGACAGGTCCTCCTACAAACCCTCCGGCAGCAAGCCTGAGTTGATGGGCATTGGCCTGACCTGATCACCCACTCCTTTGCAGCGTGTGTTTACAGCTTTTTATATCTTTGGGCAAAAACCGGTCATGACCCGACTCTCCTTGCTTATTACGGCTCTGTTTGCTCTGGCGGCGTGCACCTCCCACCCCACCTCCGCCCCGGAGAACCTCATCACCTATCAGGGTATAGAAAAGCATATCGTGTACCTCTCCTCCGATACGATGAAAGGGCGCATGCCTGTCTCCCCTGAAGAAACCCTGGTCACCGGTTATCTGGCCGTTCAGATGAAGGAGGCGGGCCTGGCTCCTGTCAATGACGGGAGTTACTTTCAGGAGGTCCCTCTTCTGCTGGTGACGGGTGAAAGCTCACCCTTTCTGGAATTTACCACGCCCCGCGGAAAGCTTCAATTGGCCAAACAAATCAGCTATGTCTCCTTTACCCGGAAAATGGAGGAGCAGATCGTTCTGGACCAATCGGAGGTCATTTTTGCCGGTTTTGGCATTGTAGCCCCGGAATATGGCAGAAACGACTTTGAAGGGGTGGATGTCAGGGGGAAGACCCTTCTGGTCTGGGTCAACGATCCGGGTTATGGCACGGAGGGGCCTTATTTCAGGGGAAATGAGATGACCTATTACGGCCGGTGGACCTATAAGTTCGAGGAGGCGGCGCGGCAGGGCGCCAGGGCCTGTTTTATCATCCACGAGCCGGGTCCTGCGGGTTATGGCTGGAACGTAGTGAGTAACAATGGGGAGACCACGCGGATCTACCTGCGCCCCGATGACGCATATGCCTCACGGTGCGGCATCGAAGGATGGATCTCCCTCTCCGCTGCGGAGCAACTTTTTGAAGCCTGCGGGATGACCCTGGAAGAGGTGAAGAAACAATCGGTGGCCCCGGATTTCAGACCCTTTACGCTGCCGGTGACCGCCACGGCCACCCTTACCAACCGCTTCGACAGTGCCGTCTCCCGCAACGTCTGTGGCGTGATTCCCGGCAGTAAATACCCGGGAGAAGCCGTCGTATACACGGCCCATTGGGACCATCTGGGGGTGGGAACCCCCGTGGATGGGGATTCCATATACAACGGGGCGACCGACAATGCCAGCGCCCTGGCCTGGATGCTGGAAATCGCCCGGGCTTTCAAGGCAGGACCTCCCCCCGAACGCTCCCTTCTCTTCCTGGCCCCGACAGGCGAAGAGTCAGGATTGCTGGGCTCCTCCTGGTATGTAGAACACCCTTTCTTTGCCATGGACAGCACTGTTGCTGTGATCAATACCGACGTCATTCTTTTTCTCGGGAAGTTCAGGGATATCACCCTGACCGGCTATGGCTATTCAGACCTCGACAGCCTGGTGGAAGCAGTAGCCACCCCTTCAGGCAGGTATACCGTTCCCGATCCCAACCCCGAAAATGGCATGTTCTTCCGGTCCGATCAGTTCCCCTTTGTGAAAAAGGGGGTTCCCGCCATTTTTGCCAAAGGGTATACCGATGCTAAAAAATATGGGAGAGAAATGACGGCCGGCATGATCACGGCTTACTGGCAGTCGGTATACCATACTCCGCAGGATGAATATGATCCTGACCGTGACGATCTCAGTGGCCTGGTGGAAGATGCCCGCCTCTTTTACCAGGTGGGCGGGGTGCTGGCCAACTCCCGCTACTGGCCGCATTTCAGGGAAAATCAGGGATTCGGCAAGTGAATCAGAAGAAATCTATTTTCTGGCTGTAACCCGCCAGGATTTTCTTCTCCCTGATGGCTTCCATGATGAGACCTGCGATGACCGTGGTGTTTAACCTGGAGCGGTTAAAGGTGATGTCGAAATGATCCTCCTCCTGGTTAAGCTCCTGCATGACGGCATGGCGGTAGGCGTAGCGCTCTTTTTCTACCCTTTCGATAAAGCGGATGGACTCTTCGCGGTTCCATCCGTTTTTGTTCATGATGCTGATGATGCGGTCTTCCAGAGGGGCTTCCAGTCTGATGTGCAGTGAGTTCGGTATGTCGGCGGCAATGATGTTGCTGCCACGGCCCACGATGATGCAAAAACCGTCTTCCGCAAAATTGCGGATCACTTCAATCACGGTTTTCTTGATCTTCTTATCGCTTTTGAATTTTTTCTCGGAAAAGGCACTGATGATTTCATCGATCGTGGAGCGGTCCTGCTGTTTGAAGATCCTGGCAATCCGGCCCGGTTCGAGGTCCAGTTCCCGGGCACTGTGGTTCAGTATCTCCTTGCTGAGCACTTTCCATCCCTCCATGGAGGAGGTCTTGTTCAATATGTCAGCCAGGGCATAAGCCAGTTCCAACCCCGAACACCCTACCTGCCGCGAGATGGTAATCACCGGTCCGGGCTGTTTGATCTCTTTTCCGGGGGGGGCCGTGCGCGTCAGCCTTTTGTTTAGATAGGATATCAGCGTATTTGCCATGGTGTCCCTTTTTTGTAATTTCCCTTAATAGTACGCTTTTTTTGGTTTCGGGGTTCGGTTTCCGCGAATTAAAAATTTATGTTATTTAAGCATCTCCGCCTATTCATGGCTTTTATTGGCCCATCTTTTGGTTAGCCCGGCGAAAACCCTTATTTTCGGAACTTAATCTAAAAGTGCCGTCATATGTTTTCAGCTGAAGTCTATATCAGCCGCCGGAAGAGGCTGGCAGAAGAGGTGAAAAACGGGGTGATCCTTCTTCCCGGAAACGGGGAATCGCCCATGAATTACCTCGACAATACCTATCCCTACAGGCAGGATAGCAATTTCCTCTATTTTTTCGGACTGGATCAGCCGGGTTTGGTGGGGCTGATCGATGCCGGGAGCGGGGAGGCGATTCTTTTCGGCAATGATGTGGATCTGGATGATATCATCTGGATGGGGCCGCAGGAGAGCATAGCCTCCCGGGCAGAGCAGGTCGGGGTCAGAGACTCCCGCCCGCTGGATAAACTGGATAGCACCCTGGCGGAAGCCATCCGGCAGGGAAGGCGCATTCATTTTCTGCCTCCCTACCGGGGAGAGAATAAACTCCTGCTGGAGCAACTTACCGGTGTGGCCGTAGCCCGTCAGCGGGAGTATGCCTCCCTGGAGCTGATACGGGCGGTGGTTGGCCTGCGTTCGGTGAAGGAACCCCGTGAAATCGAAGAGATCGAAAAAGCCTGTGCCACAGGTTATAAAATGCACGTGAAAGCGATGAAGATGGCACAGCCCGGCGTATGGGAACAGAAGATCGCCGGGCGGATCGAGGGAATAGCGGCCTCCGGGGGAGGAAGGATCTCCTTTCCGGTGATCCTCTCCCAAAATGGAGACACGCTTCATAACCATAACCATTCGCAGATTCTGGAGCAGGGAAGGCTCATGATTGTCGATGCAGGGGCGGAATCCTCCCTGCACTATGCTTCCGACTTTACGCGGACCATCCCCGTGGGCGGGACCTTCTCGCCCCGGCAGCGGGAGATCTATGAGATTGTGCTGGCTGCCAACAACCGGGCGACCCAGCTGATCCGTCCTGGCGTCACTTACCTGTCGGTTCACCTGGAGGTGGCGGCCGTGATAGCAGCCGGGCTCAAGGAGGTGGGACTGATGAAGGGGAATGTGGCTGAAGCGGTGGCCGCCGGGGCGCATGCCTTGTTTTTCCCGCACGGACTGGGCCACATGATGGGCCTCGATGTGCACGATATGGAAGATCTGGGACAGATTCACGTGGGCTTCGACGAGGAAATACGCCCCTCACGCCAGTTCGGCACCAGCGCTCTCAGACTGGGACGAAGACTCCAACCGGGCTTTGTCATCACCAACGAACCGGGGATCTATTTCATCCCGGCCCTGATAGACCAATGGCGCACCGAAAAGATCAACGCTGATTTTATCAACTTCGATATAGCCGACACATACAAAGGATTCGGAGGCATCAGACTGGAAGACGACATCCTGGTAACCCCTGAAGGGGCCCGCGTTCTGGGCAACAGGGTACCCATCCTTCCGGAGGAGGTAGAACGTATTGTTGCGGGAAAGGAAGCATAGAGGGGGTAATGGGGATGATCAACCTGTTTTAGCCCTGGTGAGCTCTTTTTTGACGATCCGGTTGTAAAAATAGTCGAGTTCAACATAGATCTCATCACGGATCTCCCGGCATTGTTCCCTGATCTTGACAGGATTCCGGGAGGTCTTAAAGGGATTGATGAACCCGAGATGCATTTTTCTTTTGGCTTTAACCTCGGGAAGATGAAGCTCTTCAGGAGTTCCGTCGCCTACGGTTATCAGGAAGTCAAATTCCATAGAGGCGTACTTTTCGAATCTTTCGGGTTTTTTCTCCTCTATTTTAATGCCGATTTCTGCCATAACCTCGATGGCTATGGGTTCGATCCTGCTTTCGGGCTCCAGGCCGGCTGAATAGATCTCCAGATGGGAGTCCATTTGCCGGAGAATCGATTCGGCGATCTGCGACCGGCAGGAATTGCTCCGGCTCAGAAATAGAATCTTCATAGGCAGGTTCAGGTTGATTCAGGGTGAAAATTTAATAAAAATGGTTTAGACCACGAAATGAATTTAAAAAAATCATTTTAAAAGTTTTGCGACAGTGGTATGAGGCCTTTTTTGAGTATTTTTGCCCAATAAACTATTTTCGTGCAATCGTGGCAATTCCAGGATAATTGCCCTTAATAACAAGTACATGGAGCCTAAAGATCTGAAAAACTCTGAAGAGTTAAACGTTACGTCAGGTAACGATGCTGAAATGACCGAGAACCTGCTGTCTGAAACGGCTGAAACAGCCCCTGAAACCACCCGGGATGCGGACCCTGCCTCTGAAGGCGAAGCGGACGCTGAAACTCCCGGGTCAACTGCCGGGGAAACCGTAGCCGAAGTGGCAGAACCTGTAGCAGAGGAAGTTGCTGAACCCGTAGCCGAAGTGGCAGAACCAGTGGCAGAGGAAGTTGCTGAACCCGTAACCGAAGTGGCAGAACCTGTAGCAGAGGAAGTTGCAGAACCCGTAGCCGAAGTGTC
>CAZKIU010000043.1:11265-16859 GCA_964552955.1 uncultured Prolixibacteraceae bacterium | reverse complement strand
CCGAAGTGGCAGAACCTGTAGCAGAGGAAGTTGCAGAACCCGTAGCCGAAGTGTCTGAACCAGTGGCAGAGGAGGTGGCCGAACCCGTTGCTGAGGTTGTCTCTGAGCCTGCCGTTGAGGGGGTTGCTGAAGCTTCTCAGGAAACCGGAGAAGTGGCACCGGAGAGCGTGGAAACACCTCAGGAAGTGACCGAAGTCAAGGCAGAGGTTGCGGAGGTCGCCGGAGCGGAAAGTGTGGTCATGGAAGCAGAGAAGGGCATGGTTCAGAGTGAAGGAGTATCAGAGGAACCTGGGACTGAACCGGGCACCATGGAAGAAGGGGATGACGTCACCGCCCTCGATGAAGAAGCGGTAGCCGAGGATTATAAGGCTCTGACGCAGATCGAACTGCTCAATCTTTTGCGTGAGGTGGTGGACGGCGGTGCCGAAGCCCCTGCACACAATGCCGAGGTCATCATCGCCGTTTACTACCGCAAGATGCGGGAGGTGAGCGATGAGCATAAACGGAAGTTCCTGACCGACGGCGGGGATCCTGCGGAATATGTGGCGGTGGAAGATCCCTACGGGGAAGAGGTCAAGGAACTGGCCCGTAAATACCGGCAGCAGAGGTTCGAACAGGGCCGGAAACTCGATGCAGAAAAGGAAGTCAACCTGCAGAAAAAATACGAAATCATAGAGGAGATCAAGTCCCTCCTCAACAAGGAAGAGTCTATCAACCGCACCTTCCAGGAGTTCCGTGAACTCCAGAAAAAGTGGTATGAGATAGGTCAGGTACCCCAGGCCAAGATGAAAGATCTGTGGGATACCTACCATTTCCATGTCGAGAATTTCTACGACTACATCAAGATCAACAAGGAGCTGCGTGATCTGGACCTGAAGAAGAACCTGGAGGCCAAGATGGAGATCTGTGAGAAGGCAGAGGAGTTGCTGGTTGAGCCTTCGGTGATCAAAGCCTTCAATGCCCTTCAGAAATTACATGAGGAGTGGCGTGAAACCGGTCCGGTGCCTGCCGATAAGAAGGATGATATCTGGGAGCGGTTCAAGGCAGCGACTTCCAAAATCAACCTCAAGCACCAGGAGTATTTCGAGAAGCGCAAACTCGACCAGAAGAAAAACATGGATGCCAAGGTAGCCCTGTGTGAGAAGGCCGAGGAGATCAGTGAAGCGCAGCCCGAGACCCACCGCGACTGGGATGAGAAATCCAGGGAACTGGTGGAACTGCAGAAAGTATGGAAGACCATTGGTTTTGCCCCAAAGCGCGACAATAACAAGGTCTACGAGCGTTTCCGCAATGCCTGTGACAAGTTTTTCGTTAACAAGCGGGAGTTTTATTCCCGGAACAAGGATATCCAGCAGGTCAACCTGCAGATGAAGATCGACCTCTGCATGGAGGCAGAAACCCTCAAGGACAGCACCGACTGGAAGAAGGCCACCCAGCAGTTCATCGACATCCAGAAACGTTGGAAAGAGGTAGGTCCCATTCCCCGGAAGAGTTCCGATGCCGTGTGGAAGCGTTTCAGGGCAGCCTGTGACTATTTCTTTGAACGGAAGGCCCTTCATTTCAGTGATATCGATGGAGAACAGGGTGAAAACCTGAAGCTGAAGGAAGCGTTGATTGCCGAGGTGGAGGGGTTCCAGCCGGGTGATGATCCGGGAGAGTCGCTGCGTATGCTCCGTGATTTCCAGCGGCGGTGGACCGAGATCGGTCATGTGCCGATCCGGAACAAAGAGACCATCCAGCATCGTTTCCGGGATGCCATCAACAAACAGTTCGATGATCTGAAGATCGACAATTCCAACCGGACGACCTTCAACTTCCGGAGCAAGATCGAATCGATGACCGACAATGCCCGCGGTCTCTCGAAGGTGCGCTCGGAAAGGGAGAAATACATGATCAAGCTCAAGCAACTGGAGACCGACCTGACCCTCCTCGATAACAACATTGGCTTCTTTGCCAATTCGAAGAATGCCCAGGCACTGATTGCCGACGTCAACCAGAAGATCCAGGATACCCGTGAGAAAATTGAGCAACTGAAGGAGAAGATCAGGATCATCGACGATCTCGATAAATCAGAATATTAAAAAGTGGCCGACAGCCGATATGTTTTTGTGACGGGAGGGGTGACCTCCTCCCTTGGGAAAGGAATTTTGGCCTCCTCACTGGCCAAGTTACTGCAGTCGCGGGGCTATACCGTGGCCCTGCAGAAATTGGATCCTTACATCAATGTGGACCCGGGAACGCTCAACCCCTATGAGCATGGGGAGTGTTTTGTGACCGAGGATGGGGCCGAGACGGACCTGGACCTGGGCCATTACGAGCGTTTTCTGAACATCCCCACCTCGCAGGCCAACAATGTGACCACGGGCAAAATCTACCAGTCGGTGATCAGCAAGGAGCGGCGTGGCGACTACCTGGGAAAGACCGTGCAGATCATCCCCCATATTACCGATGAAATCAAGCGAAGGATCAAGCTTCTGGGCTCTAAGGGGAAATATGATATCGTCATCACTGAAATCGGGGGAACCGTCGGCGACATTGAGTCGTTGCCCTATATTGAGTCGGTGCGGCAGCTCAAATGGGAAATGGGGAGCAAGGCGCTGGTGATCCACCTGACGCTGGTTCCATACCTGTCGGCCACCGGAGAGCTGAAAACCAAGCCCACCCAGCATTCGGTCAAGCAACTCCTGGAGAACGGGGTGCAGCCCGATGTACTGGTATTGCGTACTGAGCACCATATCGACGATGCTATCCGGGCCAAGGTGGCGCTCTTTACCAACGTCTCCATGGATGCCGTAGTCCAGTCGGTGGATGTGCCGACGATCTACGAGGTTCCCCTGAAGATGTTGGAGGAGAAGCTCGATGTGACGGTATTGCGTAAATTGGACCTGCCGGTCAGGGAGCCCTCTGATTTAGGGGAGTGGAAGGATTTTCTTCACCGCCTGAAGAATCCGGAACACACGGTGGAGATAGCCCTGGTGGGTAAATATGTAGAGCTCCATGATGCCTATAAGTCTATCAGCGAGGCGCTGATCCATGCCGGGGCTGCCAACCACTGCCGGGTGAATATCCGCTGGGTCCACTCTGAGTCCCTCAATGAGGCCAATGTGGAGAAGAAACTGAAGAGTGCCGGGGGTATCCTGGTAGCTCCTGGTTTTGGTCACCGCGGCATCAAGGGTAAGATCCTGGCGGCCCGTTATGCCAGGGAGAACAACATTCCCTATTTTGGAATTTGTTTGGGCATGCAGATCGCCGTCATAGAATTCGCACGCAATGTCCTCCATCTGGAGGAAGCCGATTCCACAGAAATCAACCCGGCCACACCCCATCCGGTCATTGACCTGATGGAACAACAGAAAGAGGTCACCGATTTTGGCGGGACCATGCGGCTGGGGGCTTATGACTGCCGGCTGGTAGCCCGCAAGTCAAAGGTGTTTGAAGCTTACAATAAACTGACCATCAGGGAGCGCCACCGCCACAGATTTGAGTTTAACAACGCTTATCTACTCACTTTCGAGAAAGCCGGAATGAAAGCTGTCGGGGTTAACCCCGATACCGAACTGGTGGAAATTGTGGAAATACCCAGTCACAAATGGTTCGTGGGCGTTCAGTTTCACCCCGAATACCGGAGCACCGTCCTCAATCCCCATCCCCTGTTTGTGAATTTTATAAGGAATATTTTAGCATAGCATACTCTTTTATGGATAGAAATTCAATTATCGGGATCATCTTGATCTTTGTGGTCCTTGTTGTCTTTTCCGTCATCAACCAGCCTTCGAAGGAGCAGATTGAAAAGATGAAACAGCGGCAGGACTCCATTCAGAAGGTGGAGGCCGCGCGGCAACTGGAAGCCGAGAAAGCGCAGCAACTGCTTCCCACCAGCGAGGAGCTCATCGCCGATTCGCTGCAGGCTGAAGAGGCCTTGCGCCAGCAGGTCGACCAGTTGGGAGCCTTCGGAACGCTGATTTCCGGAGAAGAGAAACTCTATACCCTCGAGAACAACCTGGTGAAGCTGACCCTCTCCAACAAGGGAGGCCGCATTGTTTCGGTGGAACTCAAGGAATACAAGACCCACGAGGGTAAACCCCTCATCCTTTTTGAAGGGGAGAACACTCAGTTTGCCTTTAACTTTTTCTCCCAGAACCGGAATATCCAAACCGACCACCTTTTTTATGCCACCACTTCTCAGGCCCAGGTGGAGATCACCGGCCCGGAATTGAGAACCGGCGACAAGGGGAATGAGAAATACAACGCAGAGCATCCCGGGAAACAGGATTCCATCGTTTTCAGACTCGAGGTTCAGCCGGGCATCTGGATGGAACAGGCCTACTCCCTGAGTTTCAACAGCTACAAGGCAGGATTCAATGTCAGGATGCAGGGCATGGATCAGCTGGTGGCGGCCAATCAACCCTATATCAACTTTCTGTGGGGATTTGACGTTCCGCGCCAGGAGAAGAAATCACAGTACGGTGAAGACCGCTATACCAACATCTATTACAAGTTTTACGAGGACGAGGTCGATAAGCTCAATGCCAACAAGTCAGATGAAGAGAACCTGACCACCCGCACCCAATGGATCGGACTGAAGCAGCTTTTCTTCACCTCGACGCTGATTGCCAGCGAGTCCTTCCCGGCAGCCCAGGTCCGCAGTACCCGCATGACCGACGACGAGAAATACCTGGCCAATTTTTCCACAGCCATCTCCCTGCCCTGGGAGGGCAAACCCAAAACCGAATATGGGATGAGTTTTTATTTCGGTCCCAACCATTTCCATACCCTTCGCCAGTACAAAATGGATCTGGAGAGCCAGGTCAACCTGGGGTACTCCATCGTCAGGCCCTTCAACCGCTACCTGATCATCCCGGTTTTTAATTTCCTCCGGAATTATGTCGGCAACATGGGAATCGTCATCTTGCTGCTGACCATCTTCATCAAAGTGATTCTCTTCCCCTTCACCTACAAGTCCTATTTGTCGCAGGCCAAGATGAGGGTGCTGAAGCCCGAGATGGATGAGATCAACGAGAAGTACCAGTCCCCCGACAAGGCCATGGAGAAACAGCAAGCCATGATGGCACTTTATAAAAAGGCAGGAGTCAATCCTATGGGAGGGTGTCTGCCCATGCTCCTGCAGATGCCTATATTGATCGCCATGTTCTTTTTCTTTCCTACCTCTATTGAATTGCGGCAGCAAGGCTTCCTCTGGGCCACTGACCTGTCTACCTATGACTCCATTCTAAACCTGCCCTTTAAGATTCCCTTCTATGGCGACCATGTGAGTCTCTGGTGTCTGCTGATGACCATCACCACCATCATCTCCACCCACCTCAACTCGCAGGCTACCGCGGGGAATACCATGCCGGGGATGAAAACCATGATGTACATGATGCCCATCATGTTCCTCTTCATTCTGAACAGCTATTCGTCGGGATTGAGTTACTACTATTTCCTGGCCAACGTGATCACCATCGGGCAGACCTATGTGGTGCGCGGGATGGTCGATGAGGAGAAGATCAGGGCACAGATCCAGTTGAACAAAAAGAAAACCACGGTCACCAAGTCAAAGTTCCAGCAGCGGCTGGAGCAGATGGCCAAAGAAA
>CAZKIU010000043.1:8912-11165 GCA_964552955.1 uncultured Prolixibacteraceae bacterium | reverse complement strand
TGTCCGTTCAACTTTTCGAGAACGCCATTAAACTATTGGAGCAACCGCTAGTCCAAAGAGAAACTTTTTAAAACGGGTCAACAATGAAGAAATTTGGATTATTTTTTTTGAGTTTTGCGCTGGCCATCACGACCAGTTGCGGACAGGGTGGCAAGAGTCAGAATAGCGGGCAGGTGGCGCAGGCGCCGGAGCAGCAGGATCCCCAGCGGCCGGGTGGACCGGGCGGACCGGGCGGACCTGGCGGCAGGATGCAGTTCAATCCCGAGGATATGGCCAAGCGGCAGACCGAGCAGATCGGCGAATATGTGAAATATACCGAAGGCCAGGCCGCCAAGGTCACCGAAATCAACCTGAAATATGCCCAGAAGATGCGTGAGATGCGCGGCGAACCGGGTAACTTCAGGGATATGACCGATGCCCAGCGTCAGGAATTCCGCAAGAAAATGGACGAGATGAACACCCAGAAAGATGGGGAACTCAAGAAGCTCTTCACCGTTGATCAGTATAAACAGTACGAGGTCTTCAAGGAAGAGCAGGCCAAAATGCGCCGCGAACGGATGATGCAGGGAGGCGGAGGTCGCCCGTAATCCTGAGGGAGCAGCATACAGGCAGGACCATCTCTGCCTGTCCATAAAAAGAAGGCCGCTGGCATGATTGCCAGCGGCCTTCTTTGCTTAGGAGACCATGTTGACCCCCAGGTTATGAAGCGGGTGCAATGAAGGGGAGGGCGGTTTTCTTTTTCAGGGGATCATGAAGCCCCCCAGGTTACAGGGCCGGTGCAATGAAGGGTAGGGCGGTCCCCACAGGTTGGTCAGAGGTTATTTTTCAGGGCCACCATTTTAATGGCAGTGAGGGCTGCTTCAGTGCCCTTATTCCCCAGGCGGCCGCCGGCACGGTCCAAAGCCTGCTGCTGATTGCCGGTGGTGAGCACCCCGAACACAAAGGGAAGATTGAATTTAAGGTTGAGATCCATGGTGCCCTGGGTCACCCCCTGGCAGATAAAGTCAAAATGGCGGGTTTCACCCTGGATGACGCACCCCAGGAGGATAATCGCATCAAAACGGCCGGTGGCCGCCAGCAACTGCCCCCCCAGGGGAAGCTCAAAGCTTCCGGGAACATGAACCACCTCGATATCCTGATCATCCACCCCGTTATGCTTCAGAGTGTCTACAGCGCTATGTAGAAGCGCATCTGTGACTTCCGCATTCCACTCCGCCACAACCAGGCCGAAACGCATCCCTCCGGCTGATGGCAGGGCACTGCCCCGGTTTTCTGATAAATTCGTCGTCGCCATAAGATAAAAAAAAAACCTCCCCCAAAGGGGAGGATACTCAATATTATAAACAGGAATAGTTTACTTCTTCGCGGAGGCCCGGGCAATGTACTTGTCGATCATCCGGCCTTCGTTGGTGTTAGCGAACTTGCTCTTGATGGTTTCGTAGTGCACCAGGGCTTTTTCAGGCTGGTCCATGCTCTCCAGCAAATTGCCGGCTTTCATCAGATAAATAGGGGTGGTCAGCTCATTCTCCGACACGGAGGCCGCAGTCTCATAATGTTTGAGCGCTTTATTTCTTTCCCCCAGTTCGAGGTAAGCATCGCCAATGGCGCCCTGTGCCGTGGCCCCCAGAAGGATATCCTTCGATTTGAATTTGCCCAGTTGATCAATGGCTTCCTGATATTGCCCCAGATGAAGGTACGATACCCCGGCATAATAATGGGCCAGTTTAGCCTGTTTGGTGATCCCGTAATCATCGATGATGTTCAGAAAACCCAGGTAGTTGCCATCGCCGTTAAGGGCCAGATTAAACGAGTCCTTTTCGAAGTATTGTTCCGCCATGAACATCTGCGACTGCGCCTCCTTTTCGCGGGGCCCCACATACAGCCTGGTAATACCCAGATAACCGACAACCACGAGCACAATGGCTCCGATCACATAAAAGATGGTTTTCTGGTGATCTTCAATAAACTGTTCCGTTTTGGTCAGTGCACTCTCAATATCCTGCAGGTTGTCATGCTGCTGCGTTTTCTTGCTTGCCATTTGTTTATGTTTCAAAATTGTGCCGCAAAAATAGTATTTTTTACCAATCCCTCAGGAGGGAAGCCCCACTATTTTGACGAATATTCAACATCCGACCGTTAATAACCTCCGGAATCACCCCTTTCCTTGCATCACCCTGCCCTGTCACTCCGGGATAGGGGGTATCCCCCGGATGATTTTTCTCCTGCCCTCCGGAACGGTGCGTTGTCAGGGTG
>CAZKIU010000043.1:4545-8812 GCA_964552955.1 uncultured Prolixibacteraceae bacterium | reverse complement strand
TTGTTGGCGAAACTCTCCTCCGGCCCCGGGGAAATCTCCCTTTTTTCCATTAGATTTGCACCTTTAACAGAGCGCAGACGATGTATTTGCGGACACTTTCAGTGGTTCAGTTCAAGAATATCAGGGATGCCGTGGTGGAGTTGTCGCCCCGGTTGAATGCTTTCATTGGCAATAATGGAGCGGGAAAGACCAACTTCCTCGATGCCCTCTATTCCCTCTCTTTCTCGAAGAGTTTCTTCAATCCTTCTGACCAGATGAGTGTCACCCATGGCGAGAACTGGTTCATGCTTCAGGGGAAGTACGAAGGGGAGAGCGGGGAGGAACAGGTGGTCTATTCCTACCGTGACGGTGAGAAGAAACAGTTGCGATGCAACGGCAAGGCATACCGGAAGCTGGCCGACCATATCGGTCGTTTTCCCCTGGTGATGGTCTCTCCCTCCGATGCGAGCCTGGTGCTGGGAGGAAGCGAGGAACGCCGCAAATTCATGGACGGGGTGATTTCACAGTACAATTCCGCCTACCTCGGTGAGTTATTGCGTTACAACCGGGTGCTGCAGCAGCGGAATACCCTCCTGAAACAAATGGCGACGGGCGGTGGTTCCGGCGGTGGAATGCTGGAAGTCTATGACGGGGAGCTGATCAGGGCAGGGGAGACCCTCTACCACCACCGGAAGGAGTTCGTCAGGGACCTCAAACCCGTTTTCCAGAATTTCTACACCACCATTTCCGGAGGAAAAGAAGAGGTGGGATTGCAATACCATTCCGACCTGAACCATCACGATTATGAAAAATTGCTGCAGGAGTCGCTGCCTGCCGACAGAATGGTGCAGTTCACCACGGCGGGAATCCATAAGGACGACCTGCGGCTGACCCTGGCCGACCACCTGCTCAGGAAAACCGGTTCCCAAGGGCAGCAAAAGACCTACCTGGTGGCGCTGAAACTGGCCCAGTTCGAATTCATCAGGCAGATCGCAGGCATTACCCCCATTTTACTCCTCGATGATATCTTTGATAAACTCGACAGCGGCAGGGTGGAGCAGATTGTCAGAATGGTGGCCGGTGACCGGTTTGGACAGATCGTCATCACCGATACCAACCGCGACCACCTCGATGCCATCCTCCGGCGGGTGACCCCCGATTACCGGATTTTCCTGGTCGACCAGGGGAAAGTGGAGGGCATCAGATGAGACGCAGCGCTACCGTAAGACTGGGCGACCTCCTGGGGGACTACCTCCGGAACTCTCCCCTGACCCCCCACCTGAAAGAGGTGGCCGTGATCGAACACTGGCACGAGATGATGGGGTCCATGGACGCCTATGTCAGATCCATCAGAATCAGTAGGGGCATACTCTACGTGGAGATCTCCTCCTCGGTTGTCAAGTCGGAACTCTTCATGAATCGCGAAGAACTGCGGCGACGTCTCAATGAAAGGGCGGGGGAGGCCATCATTAATAAGATTGTTTTTAAGTAAAACAATCTTATTAATGACTGAAGATTAGAAGATTAGAATGTCGGAAGATTAGAATTTCAGAAGCGTTCCAGGCGGGAGAAGAAGAAGTCGCTTTCGATGATGGCGTTTTCGTCGCTGTCGGAGCCGTGGACGGCATTCTGCTGTACATCCTGGGCATAAAGGGCCCTGATGGTGCCGGGGGCGGCATTGGCCGGATTGGTAGCCCCGATCAGCTCACGGAAGCCGGCAATGGCATTCTCCCTTTCCAGAAGAGCGGCCACTATCGGTCCCGAACTCATGAACTCCACCAGTCCGCCATAGAAGGGGCGCTCACGGTGTACCTCGTAGAATTTCATCGCTTGTTCCAGTGTCAAACGGGTGTATTTCATCGCAACAATACGAAAACCCGCCTCGTTGATCATCTTCAGGATACCACCTGTATAATTCCGTGAAACCGCATCGGGTTTAATCATGGTCAATGTAATGTTTCCGGCCATAAATAGTGCTTTTAAGTTTTGATACGGCGGTAAAATAACAAATTTTAACCTTACCCCGCCCCGGCACTCTGCCATAATTCTTATCTTTGCCCCTTAAATTTTTGCAGATTTTGGAAAATACTGGGAATGAAATAATTAGTTCAATCCAGCAACTCCTTGCCACCAGGCCGGGACCGGTGGTTGTGGTCCCCCATTCCAATCCCGACGGGGATGCCATCGGAGCAGCCTACGGGCTGGCGGTGGTTCTGCGCAACAGCGGCAGGGAGGTCAAAATCGTTACCCCCAATGATTATCCATCCTTTCTGGCATGGCTCAGCGGTGAGGTGGAGATCATCAATTATCTGAAAAAGCGGGGCACCGCTGAAACCGTGATCCGCAGGAGTTCCATCATGTTCTGTGTCGATTTCAACGAAATTACCCGGGTCGACGAAATGGAAAAAGAGGTGGCTTCGTTTGGCGGAGTCAAGGTCCTGGTGGATCATCATCCCGATCCTACGCCCTTTTGTGATCTGATGGTGTCAGAACCTACCTACAGCTCTTCCGCGGAATTGGTCTACGACCTGGTGGTCGCCCTGGGATTAAGGGAGTTTCTCGACCACAGGGCGGCAGAAGCCCTTTACACCGGCATCATGACCGATACCGGGTCCTTCAGCTACAGCACCAACCGTCCGGGGCTATACAGGGTTCTTTCCGACCTGATGACTTTTTCCCTTGACACGGCCGCCATCCATGCCAGGGTGTATGATAATTATTCCGCCGACAGGATGCGGCTGATGGGCTTTAGCCTGCTCAACAAGATGGTGGTGCTACCTGAATTCAGAACGGCTTACATTGCACTGACCCGGCAGGAACTAAAAATGTTTAACTTTGTTCCGGGCGATACCGAGGGTTTTGTTAATATCCCCCTCTCGATAGGCAATATTGTGTTCAGCGTGCTGTTTATTGAGAAGGAGAACCTGGTGAAGGTTTCCTTTCGTTCGAGGGGTAAGTTCCCGGCCAATGGTTTTGCGGCCACCCATTTCAGTGGTGGGGGGCACCTTAATGCTGCCGGAGGTGAGGATAAAGCCACCCTGGAAGAAGTTATTGCCAGGTTCACGCAACTTTTACCCTCTTATTTGCATCTTTTGGAAAATGCGGACAATGATGAATATGAAAAGAAAGATTTTTAGCGGCGCCCTGATGGTGGCTGCCCTCCTGCTGATGCTCTTCCCCTCCTGTGTCGACCTTGACGGAGACAAAGTGGAGTATACCGCTGAAAAGGAACAGCAATTTCTTAAGGAATACATTGACGGACTGGTCTCTAAGGGAGTGAATGTGGATACCACAACGCTCGGTGTGTTTTATGTCCGCCAGAAGGAAGGTACCGGTCCCTTTCCTGCGGCCGGCGATACCATCTCCATCAAATACGTGGGATACCTGATGGACGGAACCAGTTTCGACACCTCTTTCCGCAACAATGGTGACTCCCTCTGGACTTACGTCATTGAACCCGGTAAAAACATCAAGGGGTGGGAAGAGATGATGCCCCTGATGAACAAGGGGTGTAAAATGGAGTTTGTAATTCCATCCAGTCTGGCCTATGGCAGTCAATGGGCCGGATACATCCCGCCTTACTCCTCCCTGATCTTCGTGGCTGTGATGGACAACGTGAGAAAAAAGGCGCAGTAAGTAGTGCCTCCCGATATATAACTATTTAAATGATAAAATCTTATATGAAATTCCGCAATATCCTTTTACTGCTGGTCCTGGGGGCCTTCATCACAGTTGTTTCCTGCAACGACGACAATGATTACAGAAAACTCCGTGAGAAAGAGCTTGAGTTGCTGGATAATTACATCAAAAACAACAACATCACCGTTAAGCCAACCAAGACGGGATTGTATTATATCGAGAAGGTGAAGGGGAGTGGTGACAGTATCAAGGTGAACGATAAGGTGTATGTCTACTACCGGACGTGGCTCATTGATAGTACGTTGCTCGATCAGAATATCGATTCCCTGGGCAGGTATTACGAACCGCTGGCCTTTACGGTCGTTCCCACAGGAGCTTCGGCAACGGTCATCAGTGGCTTGAACGAAGGCGTGCAGTACATGCAAAAGGGGGGCATTGCCACCCTGATCGTACCTTCGGAACTGGCTTATCAGCAGAATACCAGTTCCGGGGTTCCCATGTTCTCCACCCTGATCATGGAAGTCCGCGTCGACAAGGTCTACAAAGCCTCCTCCAACTGATTTTCCCCCGCAGACCCCGGGTGGGTCTACTGACGGATATTGCTTGCCTGACCCAGGCCAAAGACAAAAGAATCTTGAGTCTGGAATCT
>CAZKIU010000043.1:3209-4445 GCA_964552955.1 uncultured Prolixibacteraceae bacterium | reverse complement strand
GCGCAGCCAGGTGCACAATGGCAGTTTCCTGCTCCACCCTGTGGTGCACCTCCACGTTATCGGTCCCGGTAATACCCTTCTTCTCCAGAAAAGACCCCTGCATAAGGATATCCAACCCGGAAAATGGGATACTGCCGTGGGCGGACACATCTGCTTCGGGGAGTCCCCCCTGGAAGCACTGGCCAGGGAAGCAGAGGAGGAGACCGGACTGAAAACCTTCACTCCGCGACTGCTCAGGTGTTACGTCTGGACCTCGGACGTAGAAAGGGAATTCGTCCACATCTTTGTCACCCGTGAATATGTGGCCACTGACCTTAATCTCCATCCTGAACCCGGGAAGTGTCCCTCTCCTGACCTGCGGCAATCCCTTGAGCCCGAACCCAACCCTGTGGCAACAAAGAGAGGGCTATCCCATAACCTCTTGCGGCGTGTAATTGGTAAAGGCACCCCTCATCCCACTATCGATCCGGTGCAGCCCGATGACCCCGACCTTGATCTGCAGCAGCGCAGCGGAATCAGCAAGAATCAGGTGCAGCCCTCAGATCCCGACTGTGACCCCGGTCCGGATGTTCAGGTGCTTGCTGAAGTGGAAGCGTTGCGATTCTGGAAGGTGGAAGAAATAGTAAATAACCTGGGAGCGGGGGTCTTCACCCCCAACTTCGAACACGACTTTCAGCTCCTCATCGAAGAGCGATACCTCTCTTTCTAATCGTACCCTGGACGGGGATCGAACCCATAACCTACGGCTTAGAAGGCCGTTGCTCTATCCAATTGAGCTACCAGGGCATCCTTTTTTTGCGACGCAAATATAATGATTATCCCCGTCGCCCAAACTGTAGAAAGTAACAAAATCACTTTAACCTTTGCCTATGGGGCTTTTCATCTCATCTTAATCCTTCGCTGCAAGAGTTATTCACCTCATCATAACGCTTCGCTGCCGGGTTTTTTTGCCTCACCTTAAGTCAGCCGGGATCTGTTACACCTCATTGTCATTGGTGGCGGGCGGTGGGTCAGGTCATCCTGTTCACTCCTTCCTTCGCCATAAGCTAAAGTTAACCTGACCGGAATAAAGCGTATGCCTATAGCCTTGCCCTTCTTCAGCCAGAGCCTGCACCACTTTCCATCGCCGGTGTCCAGGACCGGACCAAGGGGGGGTTAGCGCAGGTGGATGCCGTTGGCCCGGCGATGGCCAGGGGTATAGCAGACGGCGTAGAATGGAGGTTAGCGCAGGTGGAT
>CAZKIU010000043.1:0-3109 GCA_964552955.1 uncultured Prolixibacteraceae bacterium | reverse complement strand
TAGAGGAGGTGGATGCCGTTGGCCCGGCACTGGCTGATCATCTCAGGGGGCCAGATGCTGGACTGGATTTCACCGATATGGGCCTTGCGCAGGAAGAACATGCAGAGGCGCGACTGTCCGATCCCCCCTCCGATGGTTTGTGGGAGCTTGCCGCTGAGCAGCAGTTGGTGCCAGAAGAGCTTGCCCCGTTCCTCCAGCTTGCGGATTTTCAGTTGCTCAAGCAGGGCGTTCGGGTCGACGCGGATGCCCATAGAGGAGATCTCGAAGGCGCGTTCGAGCAGCTCGTTCCAGATGACGATGTCCCCGTTAAGTCCGCGGAAGCCGTTCGCCGTAGGAGTGACCCAGTCGTCGTAGTCGGGGGCGCGGCCGTCATGGATTTCTCCGTTGGGCATGACCCCACCGATCCCGATGATAAATACGGCCCCATATTCTCTGGCCACGCGGGTTTCCCGGTCGCGGGGTGCCAGTTCGGGATACCTCTCCGCCAGCTCTTCGGCATGGAAGAAAGTGATCTCCTCGGGCAGGCAAGGTTCGATATGAGGATAGTAATCCTGCACGAGGTTTTCGGTGCGTACCACGGCGGAATAGATCTGCCGGACGGTCTTTTTTAGGTAGTCGAGGGTGCGCTCCTCGGGGGTGATCACCCGCTCCCAGTCCCACTGGTCCACATAAAGCGAGTGAATGTTGGTGAGTTCCTCGTCGGGACGAATCGCATTCATGTCGGTATAGATGCCATAACCTGCCGGAAGTCCCATGTCGGCCAGGGCCATTCGTTTCCACTTGGCCAGCGACTGGACGATCTCTGCCCCCTCATCGTTCATCTCCTTGATGGGAAAGGAGACCGGCCGCTCGATGCCGTTCAGGTCATCGTTGATCCCTGTCCCCTTTCTGACAAACAGGGGGGCGGTCACGCGCCGCAATCGCAGCGCCGAAGCCAGGTTGATCTGGAAGAAGTCCTTCACCAGTTTGATCGCCTGCTCGGTTTGGGCCACATCAAGAAGCGAACTGTAATTTTTTGGTATGTAAAGCTGCATGCGCAAATTTTATTTGTATGTGTCGGCAAATGTATTAAAATATAATCAAAATGGCAGATAATGGAATATTGCTATTTCATAATGCTTTATTGTGCGCATGAAGCCTGTGGCTGTACCATTTATAGGCTGATAAGGGGGCCCAGTCTGGCCGTCATGGATCCGGTGAGTGCCAGGTGCGTAGCATGGTCAAATGGACAGGACGCTTATGCGATACATTATGAGGAGCCTTGCCGCTTATGCAATCCGGTGTGAGGGAGGCCGGCCGCTCATGCGATCCATTGTGAGGGAGGCAAACCGCTCGGGCGAATCCATTGTGAGGAGCCGGTTGCTGGTGTGCATCCGTTGTGAGGAAGGATAAGGCCGGAAAGGAAAAGATTGGTCGGTCAGATTACCAAGGTGAGTCCGTCGCAGGCCAGGAAGATGTCAGGTGAGAGGGGTAGCCGGTCAGATCTCCAGGGTGAGTCCGTCGTAGGCCAGGAAGATGTCCGGGGGAAGTGTTTTCTGGACTTCCCGGTGGAAGCCGAGGGCATGGCTGATGTGGGTGAGGTAGGTTTGTTCGGGTCCTACCTTGCGGGAGAAACGGATGGCTTCCTCCAGGTTGAAGTGGGAGAGGTGTTTTTCGTGCCGCAGGGCGTTAACGACCAGGATGCGCGTGCCTCTCAGTTTTTCCATCTCATCCTCCGGAACCGCATTGATGTCGGTGAGATAAGTCAGGTCACCTGTGCGGAAACCCAGGACGGGCAGCTTATGGTGGTAAGCCCGGATAGGGATGAAGGGGGTCTGGCCGATCAGGAACGGGGCGTGGGTCACCTCGTGGAGTTCCATACGCGGTACGCCCGGGTAGCGGTCGGCAGCAAAAACATAATCGAAAATACGCCGTATGGCGGTCTGTACCCGTGGTTCGGCATAGATGTCGAGCGGTTTTTTCTGGATATAATTAAAGGCCCTGATATCGTCGAGACCGAAAATATGGTCGACATGTTCATGGGTGATCAGGATGGCCCTCAGGTGGCTGATGGCGGCGGTGAGCATTTGCTGCCGGAAGTCGGGCCCCGCATCGATCACAAAGTGCTCTTCTCCGGAAGTGATCATTGCCGAGGTGCGCAACCGTTTGTCGCGGGGATCGGCAGAGCGGCAAACCGGACAGTCACAACCGATGATGGGTACCCCCTGCGAGGTGCCGGTACCCAGAAACGTAAGCCTGATGCGGGAAGAAACGGTCATGCGTACAGATTGAAACTAAAAGCCGGTGACAGGGTGACCTGTACCTTTATCGGCCCGGAAGCCGTAACCGGTGTAGTGGCAAAATTAGCAAATCGGTGGAAATTTCCGCTTTTGTTGTAATTTTGGGCAATGGCCCAGCTTTACCTGATACCCAATCTGCTGGGGGAGATGCCCTGGCAACAGGTGCTTCCGGCGACGGTACCGGAGGTGATTGCTCGTCTCTCCTTCTTTTATGTGGAAGACCTGCGCAATGCCCGGCGCTTCCTGAAGAAGTGTGTTCCGTCCATCGATATTGATACCCTCCGGTTCTATGAGCTTACGAAGGAGACGGGGGAGCGGGAAGCCGCAGGCTATCTGGAGCCTTTGCTGGCGGGCCACGATGGAGGGGTGATCTCTGAGGCGGGGTGCCCCGGTGTGGCCGATCCCGGGGCGCTGATGGTCCGCCTGGCCCACAATGCCGGCATCAGGGTGGTGCCCCTGGTTGGACCCTCCTCCATTCTGCTGGCCCTGATGGCTTCGGGTTTCAATGGCCAGCAGTTTACCTTCCACGGTTATCTTCCAGTCAAAGCGGCAGAACGCATCCGGAAATTCCAGCAGCTCGAACGGACGGCCCACAGCAGTGGTGAAACTCAGATCTTCATGGAAACGCCTTACCGTAACAACGCCCTGCTGTCCGATCTGCTCCGGCACTGCCAGCCTTCGACACTCCTCTGCATTGCCGCCAACATCACGACGGAGCAGGAGATGATCCGTACCCAATCCATTGCCGGATGGCGGAAAAATCCCCCCGACCTGAACAAGCAGCCCACAATATTCCTTCTGGGCAAGGGATAAACCATGAAAAGGAGTCT
>CAZKIU010000042.1:11644-28725 GCA_964552955.1 uncultured Prolixibacteraceae bacterium | reverse complement strand
AACTCCTTCTCGGGCCGCCTTAGCCTGATCGTCGATATTTTGTAGCCGCTGTTTTCGTATCTTTGACCCATGACAAGGCTCTTCTCCCTTCTCCTGCGCTTTCTGAAGCCCCTGGTGTGGCTGGTGATCATCACCATCCTCTGTATCATGCCCCCCAGCAACCTCCCCACCACCTCCCTCTTTGAAATCCCCCAGTTCGATAAGATTATCCACTTCGGCATGTACTTCGTCATGGCCCTCCTGCTGGTCCACCCCCTCGAAAAAGTCTATCCCCCCGGCGTGCCACTCCGCGTCCTGGCCATCGACATCCTGCTCATCTCCCTGGCCGTGGGGGGCATCATCGAAATCCTCCAGTTCGCCCTGGCTTACCAGCGCTCGGCAAGCTGGGGTGACCTCTTGGCTGACCTGGCCGGGGCAGCCGCCGGATGGCTCCTCTACTTCCCCCTCCTCCGCTACCTCCCCTCCCTCCGATTCATCTTCTCGGCTCCCCGCTGAACTTCCCCTCCACTTTCCCGCTCTCCACGCGGCTTGTACCCATCACCTCCCCTTCCCGCACGGCTTTTCACCTGCAAATTCCCCACTTCTCAAAGGCTGTTCTTTCCCCGATTTTCCCCTCCCTTATTGGGTCCTGCACTTAGCTCATTTACCTCTTACACTACGCTCTTTTTCGCACCGAAAACCCCTCCTCCAATAAACATCCTTTCCGTCTGACCCCTCGTTGGTTAACTATTTGTGAAATTACCATAATAATTACGGACGTTCTGTTGGGTATAATGGGTTTTTGCTACCTTTGGAGAGATTTTTACAAGACCCTGAAATATTGAACCGCTCATTTTATTAGTGAGCGGATGTTAAAACCAATCATAGAGTGCCCCTATGCGTGTGAGGTTAAAAATTCTTTTGGACCACATCTTCCTCCCCCGGTGGATCGTGCTTTTCCTCGACCTGATAATGGTCGGAATGGTCTTTGTCTTTACCTATTTCCTTCGGCTTAACCTGGCGAATTTGCCTGCCGATGTGCCGCATCTGACCCTGCAACTCCTGGTGTCGATCCCATTTTTCATCGGCGCCAGCTTCCTTATCAAGTCGCACCACGGCATCCTCCGGCAAACCAACCTCTCCGATACTTTTCGGGTTCTGCACACTCTTTTGCTTTACACCGCAGGACTATTCATCATTTACCTGACCGGAAAGTGGTTCCTGCCAGCCCTGAAAATTCCAGTCTCGGTGATCGTGGTGCAGTTCTTTATTTCGGTGGTGCTCCTCACAGGATACCGCCTGCTTGCAGCTTACTTATGGCGCAACCTGGTGCCTAAGCCTAAACCCGACACGGGACTTATGATATGGGGCGCAGGATCGATGGGCCAGATTACCAAATTGGTCATTGAGAAAGACGATAACCTCCATTATAACCTGGTGGGTTTCATCGACGACAACCCCCAACTCCACCAAAAAACCGTCAAGGGACTGATGGTCTATTCCCCGGAAGAGGCCTTTGACCGTATTATTGATAAGCAGAAGGTAAAGGAGATCATTATAGGCATCACTCCCGATGCGATTACTCCCGAACGCAAGGGCGAAATTGTGGACTTGTGCATCCCCAGGGGCATCCGAATCAAAGATGTCCCCGGCACCAACGAATGGCTCAATGGCCATTTCTATGCCAGCCAGATTCATGACGTGAATATCGAAGATCTGCTGGGGCGCCCGCCTATCATCCTCGAAGATACCGGCCTGGCCCAATGGATCCACGGAAAAAGAATAATGGTCACCGGCGCTGCCGGCTCTATCGGCTCCGAGATCGTCCGCCAGTTGGCCGCTCTTCATCCGGGGTGCATCTGTCTGATCGACCAGGCAGAATCCCCCCTCTATGACCTCCGGAACCAGGTGGCCTCCCGCTATCCCGAACTGAGCCTTCATGCTATGGTGGCGAGTGTCAACAACTCCTTGCGCATGCGCCGCATCTTCGACGAATGCGTACCCGACATCATCTTCCATGCCTCGGCCTACAAACACGTCCCCTTTATGGAGGAGTTCCCCTATGAGGCCCTGCATACCAATGTCAAGGGAACCAAAATTCTTGCAGACCTGGCTGTGAAATACGGGGTCGGGAAGTTCGTCATGGTCTCGACCGACAAAGCGGTCAACCCCACCAACGTGATGGGGGCCACCAAACGGATCTGCGAAATGTACACCCGCTCGCTCTTCAACTATGACCACGTGGCGACCCGCTTTATCACCACCCGATTCGGAAATGTCCTCGGAAGCAACGGCTCGGTGATTCCGCTCTTCCGCCGGCAAATCGCCCAGGGCGGACCGGTCACCGTCACCCATAAGGAGATCATCCGCTATTTCATGACCATCCCCGAGGCCTGCCGCCTGGTCCTCGAAGCCGGGCACATGGGCGAAGGGGGAGAGATCTTCCTCTTCGACATGGGAAAACCGGTGAAAATCTGGGACCTCGCCGAGAAGATGATCAAGCTGTCGGGCTTCACCCCCCACAAGGACATCCAGATCATCGAAACAGGCCTCCGCCCCGGCGAAAAACTCTACGAGGAACTCCTGGCCAAACGGGAGGATCACCTCGAAACCCACAATAGTAAGATCCTCATTGCCACCATAAAACCTTATGACTTCCGCGCGGCCCTCGATAAGATCAACGACCTGGTGGCCCACATCGATTCTGAAAGCGAAGAGCAACTCGTGGCCCGCATGAAGACCATCGTCCCGGAGTTTATATCCCAAAACTCCCGCTTCGAGAAACTCGATGCGAAAGTGCATGCCTCCGAAACTCCCGACACTGCGGTTGCTGACCAGAGTTTAGCCGGAACAAGCGTGTCTGAACCGGAGGTTACCTGCCTGAAGGCTCTCAACGGGCATCACGGAAATCATATCGATCCGAAGGTCGACGATACCACCGTTCTAAGTGTCCATAACGGGAATGGGCAGGGTAAGATTGTCCCCAATTCTAATCAGAAAAACACTTCACTACACGAGGTATTTATACCTGATGAGGTATAAATTATGAAAAACTTACCATCAAAGCCAGGTCAAACCAATAACCATTTACCGATGAAGGCTACAAGGTGAGGGTCAATGCTGTTGCTTCTCTGGTGATCAGCGGGGATGCCCCCAAATCGGCCAACCTGCTGCGCCGTTTGCACCCCACGGTCTATAAGGATTTCGGATGGATTCCGGAAACGGCCGGACGGTCATGACCGCCAGTTAATTTTTCCCGGCATCAGGTTCATTTTATTCCAGGAATGTGGTACATTTATAAGGAGTTCAGGCTTTCGGAAAAGCCTGATTCCTGTTCTTCCGCTAAACCTGAAATTTATCTTTCCCATGAGCCGGACGTTATACCTTTTTGTGGCATTGGTATGTCTTTGTGCCACGAATCCACTGTCAGCACAAAAAGTCTCCCCCGTCGAGGCGGTGCACTGCGCCGGGAACTACATGACCAGCGTGAGCAAAAACCGCCTTAAATCCACTGGCACAGCTCCTGTCAGGCACCGGTTCTCCCTGGCCTCCGCCGCGGTTAGCGGCCCCGATACCCTATACTATGTGCTCAACGATTCCGTAAACAACGCTTTTGTCATCCTCTCCGCCGACAAACGCTGCCGGCCGGTCCTGGGCTACTCCGACGCAGCTATTTTCAATATAGAGAACCAGCCTATAGCGTTCACGGGTTGGATGAAGGGGCGTGAAAAGGAGATCGCCCATATTATCACGCAAATCCCTACCCCTGATCCTGTCACCGAACAACAATGGACACTGCTGGCCTCAGCAGCTGAATCGGCGGCCATCACCGGAACGGTCATCATCCCGCCTCTGCTGCAGACCACCTGGAACCAGGGGTGCTACTTCAATACCCTCTGTCCGGCCGACCCGGCAGGCCCCTGTGGCCATGTAGTGACAGGTTGCACGGCCACTGCCATGGCCCAGATCATGAAATTCTGGAATTATCCCACCACCGGCACCGGATCTGAATCTTACACCTGTCCTCCCTATGGCCAGCTGACGGCCGACTTCGGAGCCACCACCTACCAGTGGAGCCAGATGCCCAATGCCCTCTACGCTGAGAATGAAGCTGTGGCCACTCTCCTTTACCACTGCGGCGTCTCCGTCAACATGAGCTACAGTCCCGACGGCTCGGGCGCCGGAGCTCCCCGCGACGCCCTGGTCAACTATTTCGACTACTCTCCCCTGGCCCAATTTGTCAGCAAATCCAGCTTCTCCGAAGCGGACTGGGCTGCCCTCATTCGCTCGGAACTGGACCAGTTCAGGCCCGTGTGGTACGATGGATTCGGGGAGTCCAATCCGGGTCACGCCTTTGTCTGCGATGGCTACGACGATACTGGCTACTTCCATTTTAACTGGGGATGGGGAGGGTATGCCGACGGCTATTTTTATCTCAGCTCCCTTAACACCGGAGGCAGCGACTTTTCCCTCTCCCAGGGAGCGGTCATCCAGATCATCCCCAATGGCCTGCCTGGAGGCTACCAGGGAATTTTCCTCACTTCTGCCTCGGTGGTCCTTCCCTCCTTTGGGGGCAGCGACTCCACGCTGGTGGTGTCTAGCGCCACCTGGAGCGCCTCCTCCGACCAGCCCTGGCTCTCCCTCCAACCCTCAACCGGAAATGCCGGGGCCACCCGCCTGCTCCTGACGGCTACCGAAAACCCGGGAACCACCAGCCGCTCGGCTACCGTAACCCTCACCCCTGCCGGCTATTCCCCCAAAACCATCTCTGTCACCCAACCTGCCGCCATTCCAGTCACCCCCGGAGGACTTAAAAACGCCCTGCCTGCTGACCTCTCCGGCATCACCCACCTCTCCCTCCTTGGAAGTATCGACGCCCGCGATTTTAAAACCATGCGCGATGACCTCCCCTTCCTCGCCTCCCTCGACCTCAGCCGGGTGACCATCGCCCCCTATACCGGCATCGAAGGCACTGGCGGATCTGACCTGATCGACTATCCCCAGGGGGAGATTCCGCAGTGTGCTTTCGTGAACCCCACGACACACTTATCAAAACACAGCCTGAGAGCGGTGTCATTCCCGGCTGCAACCACCTCCATCGGTATGCAGGCCTTCAACCGGTGCACCGGTCTGACCAAAATCATCCTCCCCCCGCTGGTGAACACCATCGGCAGCTCAGCCTTTGCCAACTGCTCCGGGCTGAAATCGATATTTATCCCGGCTTCCGTCACCACCATCCACCCCTTCGCCTTTCTCAGCCAATCCGGAATGATTACCGTAGATCCCGGAAATTCTAACTATTCCAGCCTGGAGGGCCTGCTTTTCGATAATACCAAAACCCATCTCATCACTTGTCCGGTTTCTAAAGCCGGCCGCCTCGACTTGCCTCTGACCGTGACCCACATCGGCAACCAGGCCTTTTACTCCTGTCAGGATCTGACCCAGATCATCCTGCCTCCGGAGCTGGTCGACATCGGCAACCAGGCCTTTCTTTATTGCGGGAGCCTCACGGGCATGCACCTCCCCTCCAGCGTGGCCACCATCGGCTCCCTCGCCCTGGCCGGCCTCAGAGGTCCCATCACCGTCGACAACCTCAACGCCAGCTTCTCTGCCCTTAACGGCGTACTCTTCAATAAATCACAAACTCTTCTCATCCAATGCCCCCAATCCCTCTCCGGCGATTATACCCTGCCCGCTTCCGTGATTACCATCGGTACCTACGCCTTTTTTACCTGTGACCTCATCCATACCCTCATCCTCCCCGCATCGGTGACCACCATCGAAGAGTATGCCTTTGTTTACTGCTCCGGATTGACGGCCATCAACCTCCCCGTTTCCCTCCGTGACCTGGGAAGTGGTGCCTTCTACCGCTGCCCGGCCCTGACATCCGTCACCATCCCCGCTTCGGTATCAGCCATCAGTGACAGACTCTTCTATGAATGTGTGGGTCTTACCTCGGTAGGGCTTCCCTCCACGCTTGCTTCCATAGGTGCCGAAGCTTTCCGCAACTGTACCCTCCTCGGGTCGATCACCCTCCCGGCATCGGTGACTTCCATCAAAAGCAGCGCATTTGCCGGATGCTCCGGACTGACGACCCTTACTGCCCTTCCGGTCACACCCGTAGATCTGTCGGCATCCCCCGGGGTCTTCGCGGAGGTCAATACCTCCGGCTGTCAGCTTAATGTCCCCTTCGGAACGGCCGCTCTTTACTCGGCGGCCGCACAATGGCAGGATTTCTCTCCTATAGTGGAGGTCCCGGGCATCATTGTGGCCCCGGCCATGGCCGAACTGTCGGCCGGCATGGATACCGTCAGGGTCAAAGTGGCCTCTTCTGCCCCCTGGGCCCTCTCCTCCAGCCACTCCTGGCTCTCGGCCACCCCTACCTCCGGTTCAACAGGAGTCACCTCCCTGGCCCTGATGGCCGAAAGCTTTGACCAGCAAGGCCTGCGCTCTGCAATCGTTACTTTGTCAGCTACCGGCCTCGACTCCAAAACCATCACGGTGACCCAGTTCGGCGTTACCCCCGTCACCCCTGGGTACCTCCATAACCTCCTGCAAGACCAGCTGGCCACCACCTCTGTCCTGGTCCTCTCCGGAAGCATCGACGCCCGCGACTTTAAAACCATGCGCGACGACATGCCCCTGCTCTCGCGGGTCGACCTCTCGCGGGTCTCCATCGTCGCATATACCGGCACAGAAGGACCTGTTGCCGGATCAAATGTCGCATACCCTGCCCACACCATTCCGCATTACGCCTTCACCTCCTCTGTGACTTCGGAGGGAAAAGCCTCCCTCAGACACATCCGGCTGCCCGAAACAGCCACTGCCATCGGGCAGAATGCCTTCTGCCGCTGTTCCTCCCTGGAAACGGTCCTCCTCCCTTCTTCCCTGACAACCATAGAATATGGCGCCTTCTTCGAATGTGCTGCGATGCCTTCCATTTATCTCCCCGCGGCGGTCACCTCCATCGCTTTCCGCGCATTCTTCCGCTTCGGCGGAAACATCACCGTTGACCCTGCCAACCCTTCTTTCTCATCCTCCGACGGCCTGCTCTTCGACAAACCGGGAACCCTCCTCATCCAGTGCCCTACCAGCAAAACAGGACTTTATACCATTCCTTCAACGGTGCAGTCCATCGGTACTGAGGCCTTCAACGACTGCAACCAGTTGACGGCCCTGGAGATCCCCTCTTCGGTGACCTCCATCGGCACCAGCGCCCTGGCCTATTGCTCCGCCCTGACAGAACTCACCGTCCATTCGGTCCTCCCTGTCGACCTGAGCACCACTCCCTATGTCTTCAACGGTATCCCCTATGAAATATGTACCCTGAAAGTCCCGTCGGGAACAACCGCCCGCTATGCCGCCGCCAGCCAGTGGCGCGACTTCACCAGGATCGAGGAAATACCCGGTTTGTTCGTCTCCGGAAATTTCTTCAGCTTCGACGCTTCCGGAGGGACCGCTTCCCTTTCCGTCTCCTCCAGCGTTAACTGGATTTTAACCGTCGACGCACCCTGGCTGGGGGTCAGCGCAACCTCTGGAATCCCCGGGTGGACCGACCTCACGCTGACGGTCCCCGCCTTTACCGGAACCGGCGACCGGTCGGCAACCGTGACCCTCTCCGCTGCGGGCTTTTCCCCCGTGACGGTCACCATTACCCAATACGGGCAACTGAATGTGGTGGCGGGCACCCTCAAGGAGATGCTCTCCGGCCAACTAGCGGTAATCACCCACCTGAAACTTGCCGGCACCCTCGATGCCCGCGACTTTAAAACCATGCGCGACGAGATGCCCCTGCTGCGCAGCATCGACCTCTCCGCAGCCACTATTGTCCTATACCAGGGAACCGAAGGAACCTATGGCCCCGATTCCAGGCTCTACCCGGCCCATACCATCCCCGACAGGGCCTTCTACAACGCGGTGACCAACACCCCGAAAAACAGCCTGGAGACGTTTATCTTCCCGGCACAAACCCAGGTCATCGGGATGAATTCCTTCAGCAGTTGCAAGAGTCTGTCGGCCGTGATCTTCCCGGAATCATTGACTTTCATCGGCAGTTCCGCTTTCAGCAACTGCACGGGACTCACCGCCCTGGCCATCCCTTCCGGAGTGACCTACCTCGGAAGCTATGCCTTCAGCTACTGTTCCGGAGTGAAAACGGTGGAAGCTTTCCCTCTGGTCCCCATTGAACTGAGTGCCGCAAAATACATTTCCTACGTCTTCATCGGCGTCAGCAACAACGGTTGCCTCCTGCGCGTGCCCTTCGGATCCCTCGCGGCTTACCAGGCCGCCGAACAGTGGAGGGATTTCACTCTCATGGAGGAGATGCCCGGGATTTATATGGATACTAAAATGCTCTCCTTCGGGGCCAATGCCTCTTCCGCGGAAATTACCCTGGCCTGCAGCCATGCCTGGACCCTCACCTCCAGCCAGCCCTGGGTCTCTGCCGTCCCTGCTTCAGGTCTCCCGGGATCCTTCAGAATTCTGGTTTCCACCGCTTCCACTGACGCCTCTACGGAAAGAAAGGCTACCCTGACCCTTTCCGCACCTTCGCTGGCGCCGGTTCAGGTGGCTGTCATCCAATATGGCCTCTCGGTGGTCACCCCGGGCCTCCTGGCCTCCTGGCCCGCCCAAACCCTCGACACCCTCCGCTACCTTACGCTCAGCGGAACCCTCGACGCCCGCGATTTCCGGGTCATCCGCGACATGATGCCCAACCTGGTTCACCTCGACCTCTCCAAAACAACCATCGTGAGCTATACCGGGGAGGAGGGAACTTATCCCTGGGGTAGTATCACTTTCCCCGGTGATGAAATCCCTACTTACGCGTTTTACCATCCCCAAACCGGGGCTTATAAAAGTAAACTGGCTACGGTGTTGCTCCCCGACAATCTCAGGTCGGTAGGGGCTGGTGCCTTTTACCGGTGCACAGGCCTCCGTTCCATGACTTTCCCCCCGGAAGTCCGCTCCATCGGAAATTCAGCCTTTTATTATTGTTCTGCCTTGTCCTCCGTGGTGCTCCCTGCTTCCATCGGATCTATCGGAAGCAGCGCTTTTTGCTTATGCCAGTCTCTTTCAAAAATTTATACCTCTCCGATAGCACCCGTAAACCTGGATCAGAGTCCTAATGTCTTCTACAACGTGAACAAGACCACGGCCATCCTCTACGTGCCCTATGGATCCCGACCTGCTTACCTCGCGGCTTCCCAATGGAATGAATTCCTCAATATCGTGGAGATGGAGGGAATCGTAGTCTCTGCCCATCACCTGGAGGTGGGAGCACACGGCGGTTCCGGAGAAGTAGTGGTGGCCTGTGGTTTCCCCTGGGCGATCTCTTCCAGCCAACCCTGGCTCACCGTGAACCCCGCATCGGGTGCGCCCGGGCAACATTCTGTTATCTATTCGGTGGCGCCCAATGAAACCCCCGTCCTCCGTGAAGCCTTGCTGACGGTGACGGCCGATGGACAGCCCCCGCAAACCATCCGTGTGACCCAGTTTACTACCCTCCCGGTCACCGCCGGAACGCTCCACGACCTCCTCGCCGGCCAGCTTGCCGGTGTCACCAACCTGACCCTCTCCGGAACCATCGACGCCCGCGATTTTAAAACCATGCGCGATGAGATGCCCTGCCTGGCCGCGCTCGACCTCCACGATGCCACCATCGTCGAATATTCCGGTACGGAAGGTACCGCCGGAGAGTACGAAACCACTTACCCCGCACTCACCGTGCCCTATTCAGCTTTCTTTGACCAGAATAGCTGGAGGGGAAAAACTACGCTCACTTCGGTGACTCTCCCTGCATCCACCGTTGCCATCGACTATTCCGCCTTTAAATATTGCTCCGGTCTGGAACATATCCGCCTCCCCATGGGCATCACTGCCATCAGCGACGAAGCTTTTTCAAATTGTACCGGCCTTCGTTCCGTGGAGTTCCCCCAAAACCTGCTCTCCATCGGATCAGGCGCCTTTTCCCAATGCACAGCTCTGGAGGTCGTGGTGTTGCCAACAGCCACCCTTACCATTAAATCCCGCGCCTTTCAGGGTTGTACCGGATTAAGCATGGTTTCCATTCCTTCTTCCGTGGAGTTGATTGAGGAAGCCGCTTTTAGCTCCTGCAGCGGGGCCATTGTGGTGGATGCCGCAAATCCCTTCTTTGCCAGCCTCGGTGGTCTGTTATACAATAAACCGATGACCACACTGATCCAGTGCCCGGTCTCCCTCTCGGGAACCCTGCTCCTTCCTGCAACGGTCAGAAACATCGGCAACTGGGCCTTTGCCTATTGTAACCAGCTCTCCTCGGTGCTCCTTCCCTCCGCAATTTCGGCCATCGGGGATTTTGCCTTCAGTTACTGCCCCGGACTCCAATCCATGGTGTTGCCCGAAGATCTTAGGTCGCTGGGGGCATATGCATTCTATTCCTGTTCCGGACTCGACTCGGTCGTAGCCTGTCATATTACACCCCTGGTGCTGGAGGAGTACAGCACTGTTTTTGAGGGGGTGAACCATGCAACGGCTACCCTTTATGTGCCCTTCGGAACAAAAGCCGCCTACCAGGTGGCCCCCCAGTGGATGGAATTTGAAAACATTGTTGAAATGGGAGGGTTGATGCTCTCTGCTGCCAGTGTGGAATTTGCCGCCGGCGGGGGCTCCCTTCCCTTAACCCTCTCCAGCGGCGGAAACTGGTCCACCACCATGGATGTCTCCTGGCTCTCCCTGCTGCCGGCTTCCGGAGGAGCGGGACTGACTCCCCTTAGTCTCACGGCACTCCCCAACAGCACAGGCACCACCCGAACGGCTACCCTCACCTTTGCTTCCCCCGGTGAAACTCCCAAATCCCTGCGCATCACGCAGTATCCCGTGGTCGAGGTCACCGCAGGCCGCCTTCAGGAGCTCCTGGGAGAAACCCTGGCCTCCCTGACTTCCCTTACCCTCAGGGGCACTATCGATGCCCGCGATATCAGGATGATGCGCGATCAGATGCCCCTGCTCGCCACACTCGACCTCCGCGACGCCACTATCGTGGAATACACCGGTGCAGAAGGCCCTGCCGGGGATTATGAGGCGACCTATCCTGCCCATACCTTCCCTATGTATGGTTTCCTGAATCCCTCCACCTGGCAGGGAAACACTGTTCTGCAGTGGGTGATCCTCCCTGAAAACCTGACACTGGTCGATCAAACCTCCTTTTATAACTGCCGGGCCCTGAAGGGTGTGACCTTCGGCTCCTCCCTGCTGACCATCGGCAGCAATGCCTTTGCAAGTTGCCAGGCCCTCTCGGAGCTTGAATTCCCTGCTGCCCTGACTACCATCGAAGTCGGCGCCTTTACCTCCTGTCTTGCCCTGACTGCTGTCACACTGCCACATGCCCTCACCTCCCTGGGAAGCATAGCCTTTGCCTGGTGCTCCAACCTCGAATACTTCTCCTTTGCGGCCTCGGTGACTTACATAGGCAACAGTGTCCTTTCAGGGTGCACCAGCCTCCACGAAATCGTGGCCCTTGCCCCGGTTCCTCCTGACCTGACCTACTCCCCGGAGGTCTTCGCCGGTGTCGATACCTCCTCCTGCATTCTTTATGTCCCTGCAGGTTCCCTGACCGCCTATCAGAATGCCCTCCAATGGCAGGATTTCCTCCATATCACCGCTGCCCCCTCCCTCTCCATGCCCCTTGCCGAGGGGTGGAACCTCATCTCCTTCAATACCCTCCCGGAAACGCCCACTGCACTGGCCCTCTTTCAGCCGCTGGTCAGCAACCAATCCCTGCTGAAAGTCCAGGATGAATCGGGGAACAGCCTTGAATACCTGGGAGCATTGGGCAACTGGAATGACGGCATAGGAACCCTCGCCTTCACCGAAGGGTATAAGGTGAGAATGAGCCATGCCGAAAATCTCCCTGTTGCGGGAAACCCGGTCTCCCTGCCCCTGGAAATCCCCCTCAGGGCTGGATGGAATATCATCGGCTTTCCGCTGCCGGGGAGCGCAAATGCCCTGGATGTGGTTGACCCGCTGCGGAATGCGGGACTCCTGGTCAAGGTGATGGATGAGGCCGGTAACTCCCTCGAGAATCTCGGTCTCTTCGGCGGATGGCAGAACCAAATCGGCGATTTCCTTCCCGGAAAAGGCTATAAGGTGCGGGTCAGTGCCGCCACATCCCTGGTGATCGGTGAGGGAACGCCCAAGTCGGCTGTGATGGAATCCGGCGCTGGAATTTCCCCGATGGCTAACGTGGGGGCCGGTGAAGCAATTCCCAAGTATTCTTTGGTGGGGCCTGGCTCAGGTTCCCCCAGGCCAGTGACCCGGGTGCACAGGCTGGAACCCGCCCTTCACTTCCTGCCGGTCTTCATGGGCCATGGCACCAACCATTTCAACCTCCACCTGGTGGATCCCGCCATTTCAGGATTACGCGACGGTGATGAACTGGCACTTTTTGACGGCGCCCTCTGCGTGGGCTCCGCTACCCTCGATGCCCAGTGCCTGGAGTCCCCCTCCTTCTGCCTTACCGCCTCAGCCAATGATGGATTGGGCACCGCTCCCAACGGCTTTGCCTCAGGCCATCCTCTCTCCCTGCGCCTCTATCGCGACGGGCGGGAATGGCCACTCACCATGGAGCCCCTGACTACCACGGGACAGCCAGGACCCCCTCTACTCTTTTCGGCCAACGGCTCGGCGATCGGACGGGTCCAACTCGTTACAACCACCACTCCTCCCGTGAACCCCGAGGCCTTCCAGGTATCCTGTTACCCCAATCCTTTCAGCGAACAGATCACCCTGCTGGTCAGAATACCCGTCCGGGAAATGCTTTCAGTGGATATCCACGACCAACTGGGCCGGAAAATCCGCTCCCTCCACACCGCCCCGGCCCAGGGAACACTCTCCCTGGTATGGGATGGCCGCGACGCTTCGGGCCTCCCCTGTGCCCCGGGCCTCTATTTCTGCCGCGTTAACGGCCAGGTCCTGAAAATCATGCTCTCCCGCTTTCCGGGGGAGTAGATTGAAGGGTACGGTTCCATCTTCTTTCGGCCGCGGGATTGCTGCATGCCAGCTACCGGTTGCCTTCACTCGATTATGTCTCCCTGATGAAGGCGACTTTTCTGCTCACCCGCGATATCCGTGAAGCCGGAAAATTGTTCAGGCTTATGGTCTTTAATCTCCTCATCGGGAACAAGGATGACCATGCCAAAAACTTCTCTTTCATTTACCGCGATGAACACTGGCATCTGGCGCCTGCCTATGATTTGCTTCCCTCTGATGGCTTTAACGGGAATCACACCACCACCGTGAACGGAAAAGGGCGGCCCACAATTCAGGATGGCCTCGACGTGGCCCGCCTCTCTTCCTTCCCCCTGAATACCGCCCGGATAATCATCGATGAGGTCAGCACGGTCGTCCAAAACGACACTATTTAAGAACTTCAGATGGATTCAGGAAATACCCGGGCAGGCTGGAGAACCCTCAGGGAGATCCTGCGACTACTTTCTGACCCTGACGGGGTAGGGAGGCCTCACGGGCTTCTCCGCCGGGTTCTGCTTCAGCTCCTCCATGACAATCCGGATGGCTTCCTCCAATTGCGGGTCTTTGCCCTGAATGACCTCGGCCGGCCATTGCTCCACCTCCACATCGGGCGAAACCCCTACATTCTCGACGATAAAACCCTCTTTGGTCCATATCGCCAGGTTGGGAGCGGTCACCATCCCGCCATCCATCAGCTCGGGGAACCCCAGCGTCCCCACCAGTCCGCCCCAGGTGGCCTTACCCACCAGGGTGCCCACCTTGAACTTGCGGAACATCCACGGAAGCATGTCGCCTCCCGAACCTGCCGTCTCGTCGATGAGCATCACCCGCGGCCCCTGGATCGAAGCACTCGGGGTCTTCATGTCCATGCCATAGCGCATATTCCAGTGCGACTGGTAAGGCCGCGTGAGCAGGTCGATGTAGTAATCGGCAATGAGCCCACCACCATTGAACCGCTCGTCGACGATGATCGCCTCCTTGTCGGCCTGCGGAAAGAAATACCTCTTGAAATATTCGTGGCCCTGTGTGGTGGTGTTGGGTACGTAAACATAGGCGACCCGGCCGTTGGTGGCTTCGTGCACCCTCCGGAGGTTCCCCTCCACCCAGTCGCGGTTGCGCAGGGCAAACTCGTTCGCCACGGGCTCCACCTTCACGGTGCGTGACCCGCTGCCATCGGCATTCGGCCCGATGGTCAGCTCGGTGATCTTCCCGGCGCTCTTCTCGAAATAGCTGAAGAGGTTGCGGTCGGCGGTCACCTCCTTGCCGTTGACGGCCAGCAGGTACTCCCCGGCCTTGACGTTAATTCCGGGGGCGGTCAGAGGCGCCCTCAGACCCGGGTTCCAGTTGAGACCCCCGTAGATCTTCTTGAAGCGGTAGCGGTTGCCCGAAATCTCGTAATCGGCGCCCAGAAGTCCCCCTTCGATGCGCTCGGGCGAAAAACGCTGGTCGCCGCCCCCCACGCGGTGGTGGCCCACGGCCAGCTCACTGCACATCCACATGATGAGCCGGTTGAGGTCGTTGCGGCTCGGCACGTCGCCCAGGAAAGTGGCATATTTCGCCTTCATGGCTGGCCAGTCGGCCCCATGCATCCCCGGGTCGTAGAAAAAGTCGCGGTTGACACGCCACGCCTCGTCGAAGATCTGAGCCCACTCGGCCGCCGGGTCGATCTTCACCTCCAGAGCATTCACATTGAGCATCCCCTTGCCGGGTTCGGGCTTCTTGCCGGCATCGGCAATCCCCCAGCTCTGCCCCTTCCTGTAAAGCATCTTCTTGCCATCGGCCGACAATTCATACTCGTCGACCTCCATCACCTCGCTCTCCTTCCGCTCTTTCATATCGAACTTGAAAAGCCTGGCGGCACCTGGCCCGGCACCCGGGTATACCACGTAAAGGAGTTCCCCCGGTTTGCCCATGTCCAGCGCATCATAATTCCCGGCACGCAGGGGCAGGTCGACAATACGGCTGCCGATCCCCTCCAGGTCAATGGCCATCTTCTTCACACCCTCTTCTTTAGCACCTTCGGTACCCTTCTGGCCGGCATCTTTACCTTTCTTATCCTTTCCGGAAGCTTTACCGGCTTTAGTCGCTTCTCCGGCGGCGTTACCGCCTTGTGCGGTCTCTCCGTTGCCCGGCGTGCCCTTGCCTGCTTCCGGAGTGACCGCAGCCTCCTCCTTACTGCCCTCTTCGTCGCTCTCACGCGCAAAAGGGTGGGGGAGATCGGCACGCAACGTGGCCAGGTAGATGGAATTGGTCATGCGCATGTCGGCACTCGACTGGTCAAACCAGTTGAGGACCGGCCCCGCATCGGTCGAGGCCAGGAAAAAAAGGTACTTCCCGTCGGGGTCGAAAACAGGACTCACGGCATCGCTCATCCCGTCGGTGACGGGCGTCGACGTCCCTTCTTCCACCGAATAGAGGTATACCCTCCGGAAGTGCGTGGCGGTCACGAGGGTGTAGGCAATCCACCGCGAATCGGACGACCAGTCGCTGGCCATCTCCCTAAAGGGCCCGGGAATGTAAAGTTCGTCGGTGGCGATTTTCGTGGAACGGCCCGTTGCGACCTCCATCAGCCAGAGGTTCCGGCCGTTATCGGTATAAGTGAGGTACTTGCCGTCGGGTGACCACACCGGATAGGCGTAGAAACCTGTCCCCGGAAGGGCGATGCGGCGGGTCTCCCCCTTGCCGTCCTGCGCCTTGATGCAGAGCTGGTATTCGCCGCTTTCATCCGAAAACCAGGCGATGGTCTTACCATCGGGCGACCAGACCGGAGATTTGTCATGAGCCCCGGGGCTCTCCGTGAGGTTGCGGGGATCGCCCTTCTCGGCCGGCACGGTGAGGATCTCTCCCCGGAAGCCAAAGACGGCCCGTGATCCCGTGGGCGACAGGGTGGCACTCCTGATATACTGGGCTCCTTTCACATAGCGGGGCCGCAACTCGGCCAGCTCGGCGGCAATGCCTACCTTCAGATCGGTGATGGCGCCCGTCACCAGATCATAAATATGGAGCTTCGCGGCCTGCTCGAAGATAATCTTGTTGCCGTTAAGATTGGCTGAGATCACCGGGAAGTCGGTGTAGGTGGTGAGCTGCTTCACTCCCTTCGTGGCCGGGTCGAAGCTGAAGAGGTTGAACTCTCCGTTCCGGTCGGAAAGGAAAAGCAGGGTGGCCCCGTGCCACATCGGATTCCAATCGTTGCACCGCCCCGCAGGCTGGGGAAGCTTTTCCGTGGCGTAGGTCGACAAATCGAAGATCCAGAGGTTCGAGGCCGTGCCCCCGCGATAATTCTTCCACTGCTGGAAGGCCGGGGAAATAGGGGTGTAGGCCATCTTCCTGCCGTCGGGACTGTAAGCCGCCTGGTAGGCGTTGGGGATGACCAGCTTCGTGGGCATGCCCCCGCTCAGGGGCACCGTGAAGAGGTTCATATAGCGGTTCGAGAAGGCTTCCCGGTTCGAGATGAAAAGAACGGCGCTCCCGTCGGGGGTGAACCCCCGTACACCGTCGGCCGAGGGGTGCCACGTGAGCCGCACGGGAATGCCCCCTTCCACGGGAATCGTGTAGACATCGGTATTGCCGTCATATTCGGCACTGAAGGCGATCGTTTTCCCGTCGGGCGAGAACCGGGGCAGCGACTCCACTCCCGTATCGGAGGTGAGCCTCCGCACATCGGTGCCGTCGGTGCGCGCCACCCACAGGTCGTTGGCATAGATAAAGGCGATGTGCGTCGCACTCAGGTCAGGCTGGTGCATCATCCGCGTGTCGGTGATGCTGATCGCCCTGGCCGGCATCGCCGAAAGCAGAAAAAGGAAAATGATCGCAAATAAGGAAACCCCTAGCGAAGCATGGTGTTTGAAAACTGTGTAGGATTGTTGAGGATAATGATACCTGTCGGACAGGGAACTCTCCGGGATAGTTGCGAATCGGCTGGAAATTTTCTTCATGGCTTTATCTGTTTAGTGAACTTGGCAAATCCTAGGCTGTAACTCATCATAAGACTTCAGTCTTTAACCTAATGTTACATTTTTCTCGTTCAAGTTATGGAATTCCCCTCACATGACCTTCAACGAGCTCTGCATAATACATAAATGGATAATAAATGCTTA
>CAZKIU010000042.1:0-11544 GCA_964552955.1 uncultured Prolixibacteraceae bacterium | reverse complement strand
ATTTTAACCTACGAAAAAGTATGGCATGAGGATGAATTGATCCTTAATCGGCCAGATGCAGATGATAAGAAAGACAAGGACAGGCTCACCCAAACCCATCTGGAGCAGATTAATGCCAATAAAAATTTCAGGGATATTGCCCGTTTTTTGGAAAGTGTGGTTTATCTTCATCTATTGCCGCAATTGCTCAAACATCCACTATCTTTCACTGGTCCCGATCTGCCGGGTGATCCATTTGGCAAGGGTTTTCTTGACAGGATTTCAAAAGTCAATGAAAAAACACGGACCGCTTGGTTAAAAAAGATTGAGAATGCACTTAGATTCGCTGTTCCGCAGTTTAATAAATTCGAGTTCAAACAGGAAAAAGGACGGCCACACCTTGAGGCCTTATACGACCATTGGAGGCCTAAAGCTGGTAAACAAAAGGAAGACCAGTTTTCTGATGGTACATTACGTTTAATTGCACTCTTATGGTCCTTACAGGAGGGGGATAGTATATTACTCCTTGAAGAGCCTGAGTTGTCCCTGAATAGTGCAATCGTGACCCGAATCCCTTCCCTTATTTACAAATTTCAAAAACCAAAAAAACGCCAGGTCCTCTTATCTACCCATAGTATGGACCTGCTTAGCGATAAGGGGATTTCCCTTGATGAGATTCTGGTCCTATCTCCGTCAGCAGAAGGTACTACGGTTAATACCGCTGCTTCAATTCCGATGATCAGGCAAATGATGGTTGCGGGTCTGTCTCCCGCTGATGCCATCCTGCCTCGTACAAAGCCAAAGAATATCAATCAATTAAGTTTGTTCGACTAATGAATTATATCTCATTGGTTTCCGAGGATGAATTGAGCGAAAATGTAATGACCCGGATATTAAAGAGCTTTCCAAATAAGTATGAAATTGCTAATACTTACCTTGGTCATGGTTATGGTTATCTTAAATCGAAAATCAGGGGCTTTAATCAGGCCTCAGTTTGCCAGCCTTTCTTTATGCTCACTGATTTGGATCTTTATGAATGTCCACTTGCACTTATAGCGGATTGGATCGATTTTCCCAAACATAAAAATTTTATTTTCAGAGTCGCTGTAAGAGAGGTAGAATCTTGGCTATTAGCTGATAAAGAAGGATTATCCCGTTTTTTTAGCTTGTCAGTGGTTAATTTCCCCGATTCACCTGATTCACTATCTGATCCCAAAAACACATTGATTAATCTTGCCAGAAAATCAAGAAAGCGGCATATCAGAGAGGATATAGTTCCAATTAACAGCAATGCCTCTATAGGGCCAAATTATAACAGTTGTCTTTCTGATTTTGTATTTAACCACTGGGATCTGAAGAATGCCTTGGTGAGAAGCAATAGTCTATGCAGGACCTGGGAAAGGCTTGGCCAATTTGAGGCAAAATAAGTACTTGAGACGGATTCCAAAAATAGCCGGATGGCGATTAGGGGAGCTGCCCGGCCTCGATCACCGGCGCCTGTCCGGAGGCCGGCCGCGTGAACCGGCTGTCGGCAGGCGTGGTCTCATCAAAGAACCCACAGTTCTTCAGGTAAAACAACCCCTGTTCCACGCCTCCCGAATAGTCCATCCGGGCCTCCTTGCGGCCGGTATTGTCGACCGTGAAACGCGCTTCGGTCATCTCAAACCACTTCCCCTCACGGTTGCACACCCATTGGTTGCCGTAATGCCCTTTCCGGGTGTACTGGCCCGATTGGGGAATGAAATTCTCAAGGAAGGAGTGGGGCCGCTTCACCCAGGTCGTGGTCTGCGGCCGGCTGAAGGAGGCGATCAACCGCCACCCCTCATTCCCTTTCTCCTTAAACCAGGCGGTGTAACGCGTCGATCCCTGGCCCGTTTCCGGAATCGCCTCCAACAGAAAACTGTAGGTGACCCCCGCCTTCCACGGGTAAACCAGGTAACTCTGTCCGCCCGACCCTTCATTCCCGAATTCGCCCGTGGTCACCCCTTCACCCTTGCGCAGCAGCCTGATCCGCTGTTCCTCAGGAATCTCCCGCGGATCATCGGTGGTGTAGGGGCTCCATACCGAAAAAAGCACCCTGCGCTCGGCGGCCGAATTGACCTGAATCCCGAAATAACCTTCGGCAAAACCATTGGCCATGAAATAGGAGCCCACTACGTCCTCACCCAAAGGAATGGTCACCTCGTTGTAAAACCAGCGGATGTCGCCCGCTTCGGGAGGCACTGTATAACTCAGGTGAACCGACGGACCTCGCTGGCCCCAGTAGAATTCATCCTTCACAAACCATACCTTCCCCGCGGCGGCCTCTCCTCCTGCCAGCACTCCGGCCACTTCCGCGAAGACACTCCCCTCACGGGTAACCCCCTGCAATTCGAGGCGATGGTACCCTGGCTCCTTCACCCGGAAGGTCACCACCGGCAGATCCTTAAATTCTCTTCCCTCCGGAATGGTAATGCTATGCTCCTGACTGCCGTACCTTATCTTCATCACCGAGGTCCCGGAAACACTACGGGCACGTAAACCCACCTTCAGCTCACCTCCCGCAGCGGTCCTGAACCACGTGGCCACCACCGTTGCCGGATGACTCCAGCGGGCTATCCCATCTTTACCAATCAGTCCGCGTTCTTGCTCCACCCAGCCCCCCTGACGGCCCGCACCACGCTGATCCCATACCCAACTGTTCCCCTGTGCAGGAATAAAAAACGTCAGTGGCTCACCGGACTGAGACTCCTGTCCGCCACACATTGCCGTCAACCACAGCAAACACGCCATGGCCATGTTGATCTTCCGTATCATGGTCATCCAATAATTATACCGGCGCATGGTGGCGCCAATTTCGCGTTTAGCCGTTTCTAAATGAATCCAGACGTCTGCAAACGAATTTAAACGTTTACCAACGAATAAAAACGGTCCTAAGTGAATCTAAACGACATTAAGTGACCTCAAGCGGGTGCACCCAGTTCAATCTGCATCAGTTAACATCGAGCTGACCCTTGCCGCCTTGGCTCAAATCACGCACCCCTGTGGTGCCTCCTCCGTCAAGAGTCAGGTTGTGGGGCACGTTGGTCTTCCAGGCGCCCCGGGTGAAGTCGGGGATCTCAATGGGCGCCGAATTGTTGGCTATCGACCACTCGCTCAGGGGAACCACACTGCTCCACGCCGCCGCATCGTAAACATCCATGTCCATGGGCAGCCCGTTGCGCAAACAGTCGATCATCCGCCAGTCCATCAGGAAGTCCATGCCCCCGTGGCCACCTACCTTTTTGGCCATCTCTCCCACGCGACGCACAATCTCGGGAGTGTATTTCTCTTCGATTTCCTTCATCTTAGCCTCGTCGGCGGCTGCATGCCCGAAGGCGATGTGCTGCAGGGGCCACTTCTGGGCAAAACACTTCGTACCGCTCAACAGGTGGATCCGGCTGTAGGGCCGCGGTGAACTCACGTCGTGCTGGATCATGATCGTCCGCCCTTTGACGGTGCGAATCAACTGGATATCCATGTTCCCCCGCATCTCCCAGCCCGTGAACTGTTCCCAGTAAGGATCCTGCTTGGCCTTTTCGGCAATCCGCTGCTTCAGGGTGAAGTCGTTGCTCATCATGGCCGTAAGGTATTCCATCCGGTCGCCCCGGTTAACCCCCATGGCCTGGCAGATGGGCCCCAGTCCGTGCGTCGGGTACATGTCGGCTTTGCGCCGGTTGTCGTAAAGCCTCCACATCTTATGATAGGCCCCGTCACTCATCTGCTCGTCTTTGGGCTTGTTGAACATCCAGTATTCGAGATCGTGGATATAGGCCCCCTCTCCGTGGATCAGGTCACCGAAGGCCCCCTGCCGTACCATGTTGAGGGTCAGCAGTTCGAAGAAATCATAACAGCAGTTTTCCAATGGAATGCAGTGTTTGCGGGTGCGCTCAGAGGTCTCCACCAGTTCCCAACAATCTTCGAGGTGGAAAGCCGGGGTGACCTCAATGGCGGCATGCTTGCCACCGTTCATGGCGGCCAGGGCTACCGGTACGTGCCACTCCCATGAGGTGGCGATATACACCAGGTCGACATCGCCGCTCTCACACAATTGTCTGAATCCCTCATCGCCAGCCACATACTCTTTGGCCTTGGGAAGCCCGGCTTTGGCCAGAATCTTCTGACCACCATCGACCGCCGCCTGCCTGACATCGCAAAGGGCGGCCACTTCCACCCCTTCGATGAAGGTCATCCGCTCCACGGCACCCGACCCGCGGTCTCCAATGCCCACAATCCCTATCCGCACCTTGTCGAGCTTCGGCGCCGCATAGCCACACATGTTGAAGGCCATGGCCGGCTGATGCCGCGTCAACTTTTTGATCTGCTTCAAATTCTCCTTATCTTCCCACCCGGCCATAGCCGAAAGGGGCCCGGCAGCCAGAACTCCCGTCCCAATAGCCGCATTCCTCAGAAATGCTCTGCGATTTGTCTTCATATTTTTTCTCCTAAAGTTGTGAATTACCTCTCGATTGCAGGGCCTAAGATAATTATCCTTTTTGTTTCTGGTCCTGATATTTTCCCCTCTTTGCGATAATATCTGAGAAAAAGGAGAGCGCATTCACAGGAGGAAGAGCGGTTCCTGCGGAAAAATCAGTTGCCGAAATAGTTGAGTTTTTCGGAGTCGGTGTTGTTCCTGTCGACGGCGTCGCTACCGCTGCCCGTGACGATCTGGCTGGTGATGGTACTTACGCCGCGCGTGGCTCCGGGGTCGAACTCCGCCTCCAACCCGAAGCTTCTGTGGCTGTTACCGTTCACTACCGCTGCCGTCTTGAAAATGTGGTTGTTGGGATCGGTACCCAGGTAGGTCCAAACAGAATTGTCTACAGGTTCCCCTCCCACACTGGTCACTCCCGATTGCCAGAAAAAGAGCCACCGGTTATCGCGCGGTATGACCACTGTGATCTCTCCCTGTGAGTCGGTCCCGCTGACTTCAGCTACCTTTACTACCAGGCTGAATCGGGTCACCCCATTGATGATATTGGGGGAGGCGGTCAGGGTGGTGGTCAGGTCGCACTCTACCCCGGGAATCTCTTCCTCCACGATATTCTGAAAATCCTTCCACTTCATTGCCGACTGGTAAGCGGCCAGCGACCCTGTGGGGACATAGAGGACGCAGGTGGATGTCGGTACTCCGTCAAAAACACCACTAATGCTGCTTAGGTCAGCCGGCAGAGAGGAGCGGACATGAATGGCCTCCAAATTGTAGCACTGGTAAAAAGCGTATTGCCATATATCCGTGGCCGTGGAAGGCAATGTGATGTCTGTCAGATAAAAACAATAGGCAAATGCCCATGGCATAATGATATGCACCCCTTCGGGGATGGCATAGGCGCCATTTTTCTTGATCGGGCATTGAATAAGCCGGTAAAACGTCTTGTCGTAAAGCACGCCATCGCGGGTGGAGAAATAGCCACTGGCAGCATCTGCCACGTAATACGCGCTGTTGTAAAAGAGGGCATTCTCTCCGATATAGGTGACTGAAGCGGGGATGTGAAGGGTATCCAACCGGTTGCAAAGGTAAAGTGCGCCGATTTCTATGGTGGTGACCGTGGCGGGCAGGGTCACCGTACCGGTTTTTGACGACGGGCAGTAAAACAGCGTGCTGGCCGATTTGTTGTAAAGGAGCCCCTCCTCAGAGGAGTAGTTCGGGTTGGCAGCGTCGACATCCACCACGGCAGTACTGGCCAGAAAGGCCTTCAATGCGATGGAGGTCACGGAGGCAGGGATGTAAAGTCGTCCCATTCCCTGGCAGTTATGGAATGCGAAAGACCCGATGGCGGTCAGTGTCGTGGGCAGTTCCACGGCCGTGAGATTGTAGAGGAGACCGAAAGCATTATTTGGAAGAGTATTGGCCGCATAGGTGACCGGGTAATTCCCTTCGGTTCCTTCATTGCCCGTGTAGGCCACAATGGTTACCCCCCGGAGGTCCACCGCCAGCAACTGAGGCATCCCATCTTTTATGGTCTTGAAGTCACGGGCATCCATGCTCCCCGTCAACGTGAGATGGGTGGTGGTGCCCAGATCCGCACCCAACAAGCTTTTCAGGTTCCCTGCAGTCATATCAATGCTCTTCTCCAACGTTGCGGTGACAGCCTGGGTGCTGTAACCAGTGACTCTCGCAACCATTGCAGGACTCACTCTCCGCTGGAGCTCAGGTTCTTCTTTTAACGTTTGGGCCCCGGTGGGGCCCACTGTCAGGGTGGCCTGGGTCAGCCACAGGGCCAGGAGTAACAGAAATCTTGTCATAACACAGGTTTGAGTTGATGAAATATCCTTGTTCTTCAGGGACAAGGAAACCCCTACCTGCGAAAATAGAAAAAGGATTGAGGAATAGGTCCCCCTTCCTTATAAACTTATTAACAGTAGTAATAATTTTGTTAAATAGATCTATTGACGCATAGAGGCGGTTAGAGATCAATACGGGGTATGGCAGGAGAGGGATCAGCCTCCGAATAAGCCGACACCTGGATATAACTACAGGTTCATACTGTTTTGGCAGGAGAGGGGTCAGCCTCCGAAGTAGTTGATCACCTCTGAGTCGGAGTTGTTGGTAACGCGGCTGTCCCCCCCGCTGCCGGCAACGATCTGGCTGGTGACGGTGCTTACCCCACGGGTACTCCCCGGGTTAAACACCGCCTTCAGTCCGAATACCGATGAACTGTTGCCTGATATCACTGTCGTGGTTGTGAAGATGTGCATCGCATCATTGCTGCCATCATAGCTCCAGACCGCATTGTTGACCGCCACCCCGCCTGCCTGGGTCAGCGCCCCGTCCCAGGTGAAATTCCATCGGATATCACGCGGAATAACGACCCTGATCTCCCCGTTGGAAACGGCTCCATTGAGCTCACTGATCCTGACGACCACTTCGAAGTTGGTTGCCCCATCCATCGAATTGGGCGTCACTGACATGGTTACGGCGATGTCGGGTGACACCTCTGCAGCCGATGCCATGATGAACACCGACCCTCCAACGGTATAGGGTGTAGCAGGTACCTCTTCGATGCTGGTATTGTAAAAAGTGAGGGCAACCGTAGAATACTCCTTCATTGCGCTGCTGTCCCAGAATTTCAGCGTGATGGCATGCCCCTGGGTAAACCCGTTCGCCTCACCGGCATCGGCGCACGACGCCCTGATGACTCCCCAGATGCCCTGCGTATAGTCGAATGGCTGTGTCAGCACAAAGATCCCGCAGCAGATGCTGCCATCGAAGGCCGCTACTTCATCGCCAGCCTCCAGTGGAACATCCCCGACTTCCGCTGCAAGTAGATAAATATTCATATGATCCTGCCCGTTCCCCTCAAAGGCAGGAACAAAATGGGTCTGCCCCAGGAGTGAGGTAAATCCCCACATCATCATCAGTGTTGTGGCCAGTTGCTTCATCTGTTTTCGATGATATTGTTTAGTTTTTATCAAATTTACAATAATCTTCCGGAATCCAGGACTACTTCAGGGAAATTCTCTGTGTGAGGCATCCGCCTTCACTTTTCACTCTGATCGTGTAGATTCCATGGGCGTTCCCCGAAAGGTCCACCTCGCCCTGTGGGGCCGGCAAACGGCGCGTCAACACGGTCTGCCCGGCACCATTCAGCACGCTCACCTCCATCACTCCGCTCTCCCTTCCAGTAACACGGATAGTCACTTTCCCTGTCGAAGGATTGGGGTAGATTGACATGGCAGACATTTCTTCAAGGGAGGTGGCTGTGACGGAATATTTCTGAAGCGTGGCCAGCAGGGATTCATTCTTCCGGAAGGAAGAACTGCCCCTGATGATTTCGGCTTCCAGGGGTGTGATTTCACCGGTGGCAGCTTTCCACAGTTGCAGGCGGATAGGATGGCCCTCTGTAAAACCGGTGTTATCCCCTGGTTCTGCCGCTGAGGCAGGGATAGAGACCAGCCGGGCTTCCAGGTGGCGGGGCAGGAGCGTGAGAGCTCCTACGCAACTCTCCCCGTCGAAAACTCCCAGTTCATCACCCGGCCGAAGGAAGCCGGAAGATAATCCTACCAGGTTAATGTTCATATGGTCGACGCCATTCCCCCGGAAGACGGGGATGAAATGGCGGGTGGGTACCTCTGATAGCGACATTGTCGCTGATTTGAAAATGAGCTCCGGAAGATTCAGCATGTCAGGGGCGTTTACTTTCACCTTGTATCCCTTGCCGGGCTGGAAGGAACCGATGTTGTTAACCCAGCCCCCGTAAGAGCCATAATCTTCAATGGAGTGGCCTGCTTCATCCTGCACCTTGAGCAGGGTGCCCCGGGTGATGAGCTGTTGGACGATATCGGTGGCGGTGACAGCCCACGGGTAGGGGAAACCGATGATATTCCAACCTGTTGAGAGGGGAATGTCCATGGGCAGGGGCGCGGGTTCACCTTCGAGGGTCAACTGACAGTCGGTAGTGACTTTCACCTTGTACCCCTCGGTGAGGGCCAGGTCGCCGATGGCGTTTTGCCAGCCTCCGAAACTGCCCAGGTTCTCCATGGCGTTCCCGGCCTCATCCATCACTTTCAGGAGCTGAGAAGGGATGATCAAGGGTTGAAAGAGCACCTCCATGTCGGGTTCTTCGGGTGTGACATTGGAGGAGATAAGGTTCCACCCTTCAAGAAGCGAGAGGGTCAGCAGGCTGGTGGTTTTTCCATTCAAAGCGGCAAATGCGGTGGCTCCGATGGCAAAGAGGCCGTCGGTGCTCCATTCGGGTCTTCCGTCGTCGTAGGTGGCGGTGACCAGGGTCACCTCCCTGCCGGCACTCAGGTCGTAATAGCGGAAGGTGATGGTGTGCCCCGGAGTATAGCCGTTGCCACTCCCGTCGTCTCTCGACACCACCAGATTCAGCAGGTTACCCGAGGTAATGGTCTGATCGACCACCCCGGCACCCACACAGCGCTCCCCGTCGAAGACGCCAATTTCGTCGCCCTCTTCCAGGTCAAGGCCGTCAAGCAGCGCCGAATAAATGTTGATATTCATCTGGTCTACCCCATTACCACTCCATACCGGCACGAAGTGGGGCAGCAGATCGCCCAGCGTGGCCATCACCGCGGCACCTCCCCCTAGATTGATCACCGGGAAAGAACCGAAATTCTGAACCATTCCCGCCATCCCGCTGATGGTGAGGCTGTTTTCTTTGAGTACACTCAGCGAATTGAAATTGTTGCCTCCCGTTGGAAGGGTCTTGATCCACTGGTATACCCCATTCTTCGAATACTTGATCAGAAAAAGATCGTTGACCGATTCGGGTTTGAAACGAGATCCCGATACATCAATGGAATCCTTGAAATGACTCCCCACGTAAACATTGCCATTGTTGTCGACATCCAACATATCACCATAGTTGAAGCTGTAATTTTTTTCATAGACTACATTGCTCCATATTATCTGTCCCGATGGGTCTGTTTTAACCAGGTATTTGTTCCATATTGAACCGTTGGTAATGGTAAAAGGATTGGTAATGGTGGTGGTGCCGAAAACGGCCTGATCACAGCACCATCCCCAGAGGTAACAATTCCCCTGGGCATCGGTCTTAATATCGGTGGGCCAGCCGCTGGCTTTATCATCCAGGGCCGATCCTCCGTAAGTATGGACCCATAGGGGTGTCCCTGCGGGATCCAATTTGACCAGAACCGTGCCTCCGTCATCAGGACCCTGCGTAGTGGTAGCAGTCCCGAAGGTGAGAATCCCTGTGGAGGAGTTGTAGATTTCGCACCCCACAAAGATATTCCCATCGGCATCAACGGCTGGCATGGCCAGATAAATCAACTCTCCGGCGAAAGCCTTAGCCCATAACAGGTTCCCCTGATGGTCGAGCTTGATGACGAATACCGATTGTTGAGGTCCACCGTCCATCGTGACGTTTCCTACTTTCAAAAATCCTGCAAAATATCCCGTGATTATCACCTGCCCATCAGAAGTGAGTGCAGTTCCATTAATATGGCACTGATGCGAAGCCTCTAACTGGGTGACCCATTTTACCTCACCTTCCGGAGAAAACATGGTCACGTATCCATCCAGGTTAAGGTTCTGGTCTACCAGGGTAAAGGAACCCAGCTTCAGTTGGTTATAGAAACGGCCCGACGCGACTAGATTCCCCTCATTGTCGCAGTTGATCTGAGGACCGAAGGGGTAATTGTCGCAGGCCAACTGGTCGGTCACAGCCTGACTCCACAACAGTTTTCCGGCAGGATCGAACCTCGCAAAAAGGGTTTGCCCCGTGTTGGCCTGGATGGGCTTCCCGAAATAGTCGAAGGTCCCTGATACGCGCGACGAGGAATAAAGGTACCCCTTTTGATCATGCACCCCAAAATTGGTTCTGACACTTCCGCCTTGATTGCCGGTGGTTATTTTCTGCCACTCCAGATTGTAAGGCCACTGTAATTTTTTGACAAATACATTATTGAACAGATCGGGGGCTTCGGCTCCATACCGGCCGGCTATAAGGTAATCACCCGTTGGCATGACAAAGGGGGTAACCGAATTATTGACGTCAATGACTTCCACGGGTTCACCGGCAGGATCACACCAGAGTAAAAATGGGATTCCGGGCACGAACACCGAACCGAATTGAAAGCCGGTACCGCTTCCGTAAAGGTAGATTTTGCTGCTATTATCCCTGAAAAGCCTGAAGGAGTTGGTGGCCGCACTGGTCGTACCTTCACCTGTATGGGCCCATTGGACTTGCAGCGCCGTATCGCACAGGGCCATATATGGGCAGTAGGTATCAGGGGAAGTGTACCAGAGCGTCCCCCTGAACGACAAGCTTCCATAGTATCCTCCCGTGAAAATCAGGTTCCCATTGTCATCGTTTTCCACCGATACGGCCGATGATTGCCGATCCGTGATGCTCTCGACTTTCAGGAAGTCAAAGAACTCCCCGTTGAGATTGGCCTTTAAAATGACCCCCGTTTTAGCGCTGTTGGTGAAAATAAATGGTCCGATGGTCGTGGTCCCCACGGGAAGGATTCCCCCCAGGTAAAGGCGGTTCCCGTAGACCGACAGCGATTGAAGGGTCCCCTGGCTAAAGTCAATGCCCCATTGGATATTCCCATCAGATGAGAATTTGAGCAGTTTGTTGGTGAAGGCGGCCAGGTAGCTGTTGCCCTGGTCGTCGACCTCGATCTGGCACACGCCCGAATTTATCGTGCCAAAGGAGACTGCCCACCTGATATTCCCGTCGGCATCGATGCTGACCATGAATGAATTGTCTCCTGTCAGGGTGTACTCCCCCAGTGTGGCTGTACCACTGTAGGTGCCGAAAAGAAAAAGGTTGCCTGAGTGGTCCATTTTCATCACCAGTGGCGTGATGCCATTGGTCGAGCTGAAATGTTTCAACCACACTTTTTCTCCTGAGGAAAGATTGACGCCCACAAAAAGGTCGCGCAGACTTTCACTGGTCATCGTCATCCCTTCCAATTCCAAAGGGCCGCAGAAAGAACCTGCATACGCGGTATAATCACCGTTACCCCCCAGACAGTTGATCACCGGCGCCATATAGCTGGTCGTTTGCATCAGACGGCTCCACTCGGGAGCCTGGGCACTGACCTGCTGAAGGCACA
>CAZKIU010000041.1:0-29488 GCA_964552955.1 uncultured Prolixibacteraceae bacterium | reverse complement strand
TCCCGGTGGGGAACCATCTCGTTGTCGCTGGGCTCCAGGATCAGCGTATCCCTGAAGTAGGGCTTCTCCACCTTCTGCCCGGCGATGATCTCCGCCACACGGTGGTAGTCGGGAAGATCCTGGTACTGCCGGTGGTATTCCACCAGCCGCTCCATCTCGTAGGTGAGGAACTCGTCGGCCTCCTCATAGATCACATACCTGAAAGTGAAATAGATGATGGCGCTCCCCACGATGAAAAGCGGGAGGATCAGCGCGGACAGCGAAAGGAAGGTGCGCCTGAAGAGTTTCATGATTCCCGGGAGGTTTCATATTTGTAGCCTATGCCGTAAACCGCCCTGATGGGATCGGCAGCGCCTGCCGTGGTGATTTTCTTCCGCAGGTTCTTGATATGCGAGTAGATGAAGTCGAAGGAGTCGGCCAGGTCCATGTGGTCGCCCCAGATGTGCTCGGCCAGTGATTCGCGCGAAATGACCCTGCCGGTATTCGAGAAAAGAAAAAGTAGGATGTCGTATTCGCTGCGGGTGAGGTCTATTTTAAGGCCGGCGGCTGACACCTCCCGCGTTTGGGTGTCGATGGCAATGTCGCCCTGGGTGACCACCGACTGGCCCCCGAAATGGCGGCGCCGCACCAGCGCCTTCACACGGGCTACCAACTCGGCCATGTCAAAGGGCTTAGTCACATAATCATCGGCACCCAGCTCCAGACCCTCTATCTTGTGGTCGAGGGAGTCGCGCGCCGACACCACGATGATCCCTGTCTCTCCGCCCAACCGTTTCACCGCCCTGATAATCTCCAGTCCCGACCCCCCCGGAAGGTTAATGTCAACAATGATAAGATCATACCTGTAAAGGTGCACTTTTTCGTCTGCCACGGGAAAATCGGCGGCCTGCTCTACAAGGAACTTCTCCGCCTCCAGCGCTTCCCCGATCGCCGACAGCAAGCCGGGATGATCTTCTACCACCAGTATCTTCATAATCGGACATTTATACAAAAGTAATTCTCAATTTGGGAGAAAATCGGGATTTTATTCGTAAAATAGCAGGAAATACCTACGCCATGACCAACCAGATCTCCTCATCCGGGCGCATCGCCTCCATCGACATCCTCAGGGCCCTCACCCGCCTCTTCGAGAAAATGAAAATCACCCTGAAAATCTGATCAGCACAGCGGGATAGATGCGGAAAACGTAAAATTCCGCTTTCGGCAACTTGTGAATGGCATCTGACGGTCCAATTCCCCGGGTGGGAAAGCGATTCTGATCACCGGGCATCAGGGCTATCCAGGCACCGGTAACCCCCGTCATTTGCAGGAAACTACCTCTCTGCAACTCTTTATTTTGTAAGGGCTCCAACCTTGAAGCCCTTATGATTTATGTCAGGTTAATCATGGCCCTTCAGATCCGTATTGCCGTTGCCTTCACCGCATAAGGCAGGAAAGGCAGCAATCCGCAGCCGGGCAGCTCCCATCGGGATGAGGGTGATCTTTTCGACTGGCCGGTCGGTGCGGGCCGGAAACCGGGGCAATACATCTACCAGTCCGTAACTGTCGATGTTCCAGGAGGGGATTTGCCGTCCCCACCCTTCTAAAAGAAGCGGTGTACTTTCAGCAGAAAAGGGATAGTTGTCAGCCGGCCACCCTTTCCGGATGATGGTAAATGAATTGGCCGGCGTTTCTTCATCCACAACCAGCCCATAGTTCCATGCCGTTGTGGGGATGATTTCATATGCAGGCCATTTGTCGGGATCAGCGTCCTTCTGCCACTTGGAGTCCTGGATGGCTGATGCTGTACTACTCAGTTTCCGGTATTCCTCCCCGATTTTCAGAGAGAAAGTCAACGGGCCGTAATTAACCGACAGGCTGTTCTGGTTGACCTGCCAGGTGCGCACCCCGATTTCCATGGGCAAATAAAGGGTAACCTGGTCTCCGTCGGACCATTCCCGTTCAATGCGGAGGTAAGATCCGGGAGGCGACACCAAATCAACAGGGCGGCCGTTGATTTCCGCTGCGGCCTTTTTACACCATCCCGGAATCCGCAGATAGAGCGGAAAGGTGACCTTTTTGCCTGTGTGAAGGATGAAACGGACCTTCTCCTCAAAAGGATAGTTGGTCACCTCTGTCAGCCGTATTTCCGTATTTTGGCCCACTTTGGCTGTGGTCTCACAACCATTGTAAAGGAGTGCCGCCAGGCCGTTGTCGTTGGTGGCCATGACCAGGTTCTGGAGATAATAGGGGAGGGCATGGCCATGGTTGTGCTGGCAACAGCGGCTGCTGAAAGGATTCATGGTCAGGAAGGGCCCCTCATTGGCGATTCCGGGCGCATGGTTTTTGTCATCGGCCGTCACACCATTGGGAGAGGTGATATACCTCAGAGCCTTCATATCGGAAGTAAAAGCCGCGGTAAAACTATTGAAAAGGACATCTTCGCAGTTGTCGGCCCAGAAAGGATCACCGGTGATGGCCGTCAGGATGCCGTCGGAAGTCATTTGCTCGGCAAAACCGCAGGTTTCGGTGCCCTGTCTGGGATCTATATAGCCCATCCGGGCATTTTCATCAGCACCAAACATCCCTCCGGGGACCTGCCCGAAGGTTCGGCGAATCAGGTCATAATTGTTGTAGGTGGCCCTCATATGGGCCGAATCCCCTGTCTGCATAAACCAAGTGGCTGGCTCACGGAAACATTGTGCAATATTCACATTGTGCCAGTTGGGAAGAGAGGTCTGTCGCATCCAATTGGCCGTGTTCCGGTGAATTTTAGCGGCCAGCTGCAGCAACCACTCTTCCCCTGTCAGGTTGTACAACCAGTAGACACTGTATAAGTTATCGCCACCGCGGCTTTTCTCCCAGTAACTGGTCAGGAACTCATTCTCAGGAACCCCCCATTCGAACCGGAAATAGTTCTTCATGAAATCAATCACCCGGGCATCGTGGCTGTACTCATAATAGTGCTGAAGGGTGAACAGCACCAGCATATTAGGCCAGTAGTCCAGCTGTTTTGTATCTCCTGACCTGACTTCCGGACCAAACCATCCGTTGTCCTTCTGGCTTTTCAGGATGGCCTCAATCCAGACCATGGTCTCCTTTTTCATCTCCGGATCCTCAAAGATGAAGGCCATATCGGCATACCCGCGCAACCAGTAGGGGACCTCTTCCCATCCGTGTTCACCCCCTTCCGACAGCCAGGCATTGTTGTTTTTGTCAAGCCAGGCGCTTATTTCGCCCAGATGGCCACAGAGCCCCTCTTTCTGCAGCTCCAGGAGCCTGAGAATCCATCCCTGGGGGGCGATGCTACCCAGAGGTAACTTTATCAGGTGGGTGGGTTGTAGCGGAGCCCTGTTACTCAGGTAATTACTGCTGCTCATCCCTGCAGGCGGCTGGGTAACTACCGATACGTCATTTTTTTTTACCCGCGTGGTGTTTCCGGAAAGCCCTGAAAATAATAGGGCCCCTGCCATGAAAAGAAAGATTTTTTGCACCATCATATTCATATAAAAAGTCGATGCCGGAAAAGAGTTACCGGCATCGACAGGGTTTATTTTTCAAGCAGTTTTATGAAATAAGCTCCCACCACAGAGCGGGCCTGGAAGCCCACCTGTTTGGCGTTGGTGGTTTCATACCAGTCGCTCATCGGCACCCTGGTGGGGGTTTCCGTGACATAACGGTGCACCGGAGCGATCAGACTCTGAAACGCCGCGTCATCTTCGGCCAGAGTGGCTGTCCAAATGATCCAGTCTGACTTGGTGTAGGTCCGGCGGTTATCCAGTGGAAGCCCGTAGGGATTCTGCATGGTCAGGTAGTAGGCGATCTCCTTTTGGGCCACTTCCTTCGGAAAGATATCCAGGCCGAGGATTTTATCCCATACCAGGTTGTATTTCTGGCTCCAGGTGCCGGGTTTGTCGAAGGTCAGCCGGAAATGGTCGCCGTCGTTGGCCATTTCGACCCATTTCTGGGCCATTTCCCTGGCCGCCTGGGTATATTTCTGTGCGATCTCTTTTTTGCCTAGCATTTCAGCCATGCGGCCATACCCGGCAATGCCCAGGATGGCTTTGATGGAAAGGTTGGTGTTGTGGGCAAAATGACCGGCAAAATCATCGGTACACAACTGGTTTTCAGGATCAAGCCCCTTCTCCAACAGATAGTCGGCCCAGGTGGTGAGAACTTCCCAGTGCTGTTCCGCATAACGGGCATTCCCCTCTTTGACCGCGAGTGCTGTGGCCAGAATCAGCATGTTGCCCGATTCTTCCACCGGCATGTCCCCACCATAGGTTTGACCATTGGCCAGCGGATAGGTCCCCACATCGTGGGCAGCAAAAGGCTTGGTCCACTTCCCGCTTTCCGAAAAGTAAAAGATGGGATTCATCATGCCCTTAAGCAGTTCCGGATTGTAATAAAGGTAAAGCGGGGCCGAAGGGTAAGTCAAATCTACAGTGCCGATAGATCCGTTGCTGAAATTCTCCTTGGAGAGAAAAATCGTATTCCCCAGCGTATCTTTAACCAGTTTATGGGCGGCAATGGATTGGCGGAAGGCCAGCACACACAGATCGGCATACTTTTGCCCGCCGGCTTCCATGACCTCCTTCCACAGCTTGTTGTCAAAGGTCTCGCACTTTTTCATGATTTTCCGATGTTCTGCCTCAGCGGCCACCAGCACTTCGTTGAAGGTGACTTTACCTTGTTGCGTCCACCATCCTTTCAGGTTGCTGCCAAAATACTGGATCGATTCTATGTCATCATACCCTACCATGACAAACCCGGAGGTGGGTTGGGGCCCCACTTCTCCCAATGAATCGGTACAAGCCATGACCGGCATGCTTTTGGCCATCCTGGCCACAATTTTCTCAGGTCCGGCCGGAATCTGACCCGACCGGGCGAATTCCGACTTGACTTCTGCATAATCCCCCATCGAGAAGCGCATGGAGGGGGTTTTTCTCCCGCTGAGGTAAAAATAGCCCCAGTCGATACGTACATCATCGCCTTTCCGCCCCAGCACCGGCTGCTGGGTGGTGCCGGCTTTCAGAAACTGAACACCCTCGATCTCTCCTGATTCTACGACCACTTCCTGGCTGATATGGTTAACCGCCCACTCAGGCGTGGCCTCAAAGTATATCTGTACATCGTGTTTCTGGTCATCATTGGCCTGGAGGGTGTAGTTGATGTAATTCACAGGGCGTGAAAGCAGATCCAGATCAGCAGGTAACAGGGGCGCGACGAATTCAAGGGTCAGGTCCACGGGACCGCAGGTAAATTTATAGTGGGTTTGGGTGGCCGACAGGGCTACTCCCCTTTGAATGGCCGTTTGTTTAAAGGCCTCGCCAGCAACACTCTTCTGGAAAAGACCAAAATCAACCAGCCCTCCACCGGTGCGGTTATGGCAGTGGGCCGCGATTACATTCTTCCCCTCCTGGTTTAACAGGTTCTTGTCAATCTGCAGAATGACGTTGTTGTGCCACTCGTAACCGGTTTTCACCAGTTGTACCCCGTTCAGGTATAGTTCAAAGATGTCGTCGTGCGAGTAGATCAGGAAAAGATCGCCGGGCCCCATATTTTCAGGGAAAGCGAATTCGCGGCGCACCCAGATATCCTCGGTTTCCCATAAGGTATTGAGAGCTTCCATGCCGCGGGTGCCAAAAGCCCCTTTCCCTATTTTCCAGTCGGCGTCGCTGAAGTCAGCGGTCTCCCATCCTTTTCCGGGTTCGGTCAACAGAAATCTGCCCTCCCAGGCTTCATAAGCGGCCATGGGCACCAGCGCTTTCCAGGGAATCTCTTCCTTCCCCAGAAAACGGTAAACCTCTCCGTCTACCCTGACGGCACCAATCAGAGCATGTACTTTCCCGGTCCAGTGACGCACTGCATCATTAAACAAGGTATCGGTACGAGACCAGGCACTGGTGTAGGGGTCGATGGTGATCAGCGGATAGGCCGGGGCACGCAATACCGTGGTGACCGTTTTATTGGACTCACCACCCGGTGATTGACAGGCATTAAAGATCATTCCTGCCATGAAAAGAATCAACACTTGCAAAAGAAAATAACGTGACTTCATTTTAGCTTTTTTTATGATTTGAATTTAAAATGATTTCTGATAGGACCGGTGCCTTCATGAATGAAAATTCCGGAACTTCCGGTTTTAATCTTTTTGGGTGCCGAATAAAAGGCTTCCCTACCCAAAACGTTCACACCGACCCGGGCGGACAGTAAAACATTGCTCACGACCGGGTGGAAATTGTTACCGCACCTAAACGTCAGAAGTCAGGAAGGATTTATCAGGGAAAATCGGTAATATTGCTACTCAAAACATAAAACCAACGCATTGATCCTGATTACTATCAATAAGATGATTATCCCGGCCATCATGATAGGCCTGGGATGGTTACAGCCGACTCAAGGGAGGGCGCAGAATGAAAACTGGTCCCATTTCAGAGGTTCTGAGTTAAGGAACAATCCTTCACGATAAAGTGCTGTTCAATCCTGAGGATATTGAGTCGAAACATGCGATCAACACCTATGCCACTCCCGCCATCCTGCGTAGTACTCTCCTGATAAGAACTGACAAGGCCTTATATTGCATCCGCCAATAGGGTGGCCTGATCGTTTGATATCCTGTCATTCAGGTGTGATGCAATGCCCCCGAAGTTTAAATGGGCTCTTAAGGGAGTTCAGTGAGGGCCCGATCGCAGAAAGTTTTGAATAAACCAGGTTAACGTAATATCTTTGGAAGCATGAAGCATATATTTTTAACAGCAGGGATGCTGGTGGTCCTTGCACTGAACTTCTGTAAAGCACAGAATGTTGGCGAGGCCAAAAGCTCAGGTGGTTTTTGCGTGATGAGCTATAATGTGAGGAACTGCAAGGGTATGGATGATGTGGTAGACTATGCCCGGGTGGCGGCGGTGATCAATAAATACCAACCGGTGGTGGTGGCCCTGCAGGAACTCGACAGCGCGACCCAGCGCAGCAATGGGGTGGTGGTCCTCGATACCCTGGCGGCCCTCACCGGCCTGGTGAAGAGCTTTAGCCCCTCCATTGATTTTCAGGGCGGTAAATATGGGGTGGGGCTTCTCTCTGCCGAAAAACCGATAGGATATCAGCTGTTTTCTCTCCCCGGAAGAGAGGAGAAACGGAGTCTTCTGGTGGTTGAGTTCGCTGATTACTTTTTTTGCAGTACCCACTGGACCCTCACCCGTGAAGACCGGATCACTTCTGCCCATTTCGTCAACCAGTTGCTGGCCTCTCTTTCCAAGCCCGTTCTGATCGCGGGGGACTTTAATGCTGTTCCCGACTCCCCCGAAATCGCCCTGATGCTCGAAAAATGGGTCATGCTCAATTCTCCTGATATCCCCACCATTCCATCCGAAAACCCGGAACGTTGCATCGACTTTATTTTCGGGTCCCGCACGGCAGGCATAACCTGGGAGGTGCTGCAAACCTCTGTGCCCCAGGAACCCGTGGCCTCCGACCACCTGCCGGTCCTGGTCCGTGTCAGGATGCACAAAGAGTGAGAAAATCCGAAAACAGGAAGAGAAAACCCGAAATCAGAGTGAGATCCATCCCTTCAATACCGGAGCATAACCCTGGAAAGCTCAAAAATGGGTGCGGGCCATCTGTAACGAATTCTACGGAACCGAAGGAATTCATGGGTGTGGCTATGGCCAGGACGAAGATCATGGACAGTTGGGGGCCTGGTATGTCATGTCGGCCATCGGCTTGTTCGATGTGAAAGGACTGACTCAATTAGACCCGGAATTCCAAATCGGCAGCCCCTTATTTGATAAAACCACCATTAAACTGAACCGCAATTATTACAAAGGCAAAACCTTTACCATCAAAACCCGGAATAACTCAGCAGCGAATCAGTACATCCAATCGGTACGCTGCAAGGGGAAACAAAAGAACGTTCTCTTCATTCCTTTCAGGGAAGTGGTGAAAGGGGGTGAAATGGTCATTACTCTTGGTAACGAACCAACCTTTTTACCACGGTGGGCCTGCTGAAATCCCCTGATGGAATCCAGAAAATACTGGTATTTCCAGCCATCGCCATTCACCCCGGTCTGGGGAGTCCAGGTATGCATCCCAAAAGGTAAAGCGGTGGTAGGATAGGTATTCCCCCGCGTCAATTCAAACCTTGAATTGGTCCCCGCAGCGTGTTGACATAACTGACCAGATCTTCGGGCTTCGAGGCAGAAATTACTATACATGCCAGAGCCATAAGGACCAGCAAACCATATTTTCTCATCATCGTAGAAATTATGATAAATAATTAATACTGGCAGAAACCAGTAAGAGTCTGCAGGTCAGTGTACAAATGGACTGGCCTTAAAAATCAAGCAGTCCGGTTTTGCCCTTATCGATCAGGTTGAGGATGAGTTCGCCGAAGAGTGTGTTGGCCCAGGCAAACCATTTGCGCGTGAACTTATTAGGATCGTCTTTATGGAACGACTCATGCATAAAGCCGGTATCCCCGTCGGTTTGGCACAGGGTCTTCACGCACCAGCCTATCTCGGTGTCGTCGTTGCTGGTCATCGCGCGCATGATGATGCTCATGGGCCATATCATGTCGTACCCGATATGGGGCCCGCCAATCCCTTCGGCTGCACTCCCCTTGAAGAAATAGGGGTTGTCGGTGCTAAGCACGAGTTTCCGGGTATTCTGGTAAACAGGATCTTTTCTATCCACGCAACCCAGATAGGGCAGGGCCAGCAGGCTGGGCACGTTGGCATCATCCATATAGGTGGCGTTGCCAAAGCCATCCACCTCAAAGGCATATACCTTCCCATATTTCGGGTGTTTCACCACCGCATATTTCCTTATGGCCGACTCCACTTCCCTGGCCAATGCCAGGCAGCTTTGTGCAAAAGATTCATCGTGGGTGACCGCCCTGCTGATTTCGGCCAGTTGTTTCAGCGAGTTGACGGCGAAGAGGTTAGATGGAATCAGAAAACCAAAGGTGGTGGCATCGTCGCTCGGGCGGAAGGCGGAGTTGATCAGTCCCACGGGCTTCAGGGGACGCCCCCAGCCATCGTTCGACAGGGTATCCAACTGGCGTGTGGTCTCCCGCTCGAATTTATAAGGCCCCAGGCCTTCCTTGCGCTGCTGTACCTTGAATGTCTTCACGATTTCGGCCGCCGCCTTTTGCCAGTCGGCATCAAAAACAGAAGCGTCACCCGTCGTTTTCCAGTAGTGATAGGCCAGTCTGATGGTATAACAGAGGGAATCAATCTCCCATTTCCGCTCATGTAATCCGGGTTTCATGTCCGTGCGGTCGCTCTCCCACTCTCCCGGAACCAGCTCTTTATTAAAGGCATTGGCATACGGATCGAGCAGGACACACTGCGTCTGGCGGTGGATGACGCCGGCAAGCAATGATTTCAGTTTCTCATCCTTGTTGGCCAGGGGCAGGTAGGGCCATACCTGGGCCGAGGAATCCCGCAGCCACATGGCATGGATATCACCGGTGATCACAAAGGTGTCGGGCTTGCCGTTTTTGGTCCCCACCTCCACCGTTGTGTCCAGCGTATTGGGAAAACAGTTCTCAAACATCCAGGCCAGCTTCGGGTTTTTAATCTTCAATTTGGCCTCCTTCAGGGCGGCTTCCACCGCTTCCGAGGTAAAATGCCGCTGACCTGGAGCTGGCCGGTTACTTACATAATTCATACTGGTCGGGGACCCCCATAACCGGGTCGTGGTCGTCCCTGCCAGGGTTACCCCGGCCATCGCAATGGTTCCTGTTTTGATAAAATCTCTTCTGGTGCTCATATGGTTTTCTTTTAATAATACGCTGATCCTCCTGTGATGAATCACCTGCGGAAGCCCGTGGCTTCCTCTTCACGCCTCTAAACTAAGCAAGTTAAAGGATCTTTCACCATCCCGGTCTCCTTTTCCCGCTTTTTCATGCATGTCAGAAACCCCCGCATTGGACAAAGATAGACCAAATCTACATCTACGTGAATTCAATATATTCTCCCAACATGCTTCTCTTGTGAATTTATTATCTTGCAGCTTTTCCGGGGCATTACTGCGCTTGCTGAAGTTGAATGCCAAATGCAGAGGGCTGACCCGGTTCTTTTTGCTAGCAGATCGCTGTACTGTTTTATGAGTGGAAATAGTCGTCAACTGGAAAGCCAATGGGTCAGGAACCTGAAAAACGGGGATCCCCTGGCTTTTGAGGAACTCTTCAGGGGGTATGGAAAACGCCTGTACCCTTTTCACTAGGATTGCTTAAATCCAAACCCGATGCGGAAGAGGTCGTGCAGGAGGTCTTTTTCAAGGTGTGGCAACTGCGTACATCCCTGGATCCCGACCTCTCTTTCAATGCCTACCTCTTTAAAATCGCCTATCACCAGGTCACAGAACGGTTCCGGAAAATCAGCCTTGAACGCCGCTACCTCGCCGAAATTTCCGCCGAAGCCATCTCCTTTACCGATGAACTCAATGAACAGACCAATTACCATTCGCTCCTCCAACTGGTAGAGCTATCGATCGAAAAGCTGCCTCCCCGCCAAAAGGAGATCATCCTCCTTCGCCGCTCCCAGGGGCTTTCAATCGCCCAGATTGCCGAAAAGCTGGAAATCGCCCCTAAAACCGTGGAACACCATATTACCGAAGCCATTAAAAACCTCAAAGCCTGCCTTAACCATGAAAATCTAGCCGGAATGCTCTTCTTCTATCTTTTCCTGCATCAGCCTGAACTGGACTAAAACCAACAGTTCTTCTTTCTTCGCGAACTAACAGGTGGAACGAATCTCCATCAAGAGGCCTGGTTGAAAAATTTTTTTTCGGACTGGCTAAGGGTTTCGCCCTTCTCATTCCTATATATCATAAACGAGAACTAAAAACAACTGCAGCATGACTATCAAACTGTCAATGAATCTTCCTGAAGCTTTCATCGATGAAGAGGGGCGTCATTTCAAACATTGTGAATGCTGACCTATGGAAACCAGGATGCAATCCCTCCGGCGATTCTTCGGCAATAATTATTCCCGCAAGGATTACCTCACGGTGATGGAGATGGTCTCTGATCCTTCCCGCGAAGAGGAGTTCAGGCAACTGTTGACGGCTCAATGGCACGAAGGCAGTGACGAAGCCGTTCCTGACCAGGAGGTGGAAAATCTTCTCTTCCGGCTCCAGCAGCGTATCGTTTCCGAAGAAATAAGAACCCGGAACAATAAGAAGTTACTCTATCTCCTGCAGAAAGTGGCCGCCATCCTCTTCCTGCCCTTGCTCCTGGGATCTTTGGGCTACTTCCTTTTTCTGACTCCCCGGCCGGAATCTTCGGCAGGTATGGCCGAAATCGAATGCCCCGAGGGGGTGCGCACCCGCTTTTCCCTTCCCGATGGGACTACTGGCTACCTCAATAGCGGGTCAACGCTAAGCTACCCCGTTCATTTCAGAAAGAACCGCAGTGTAGCCCTCACCGGCGAGGCCTTCTTCCAGGTTAAGGAAGACAAAAAGTCCCCCTTCACAGTAGAAACCCCCCACCTGGCGATCCGCGTCACCGGAACCATCTTCAATGTGATCGCCTATCCGGGTGAAACGACTGAAGAGGTGATTCTCGAGTCGGGCAGCCTTCAAATCAGCCAACCGGAGGGAACTGCCGTCGCCCGGCTGACAGCCAATCAAAAGGTGAAGCTGGATCTGTCCAGCGGTACCGCAACCAAAAGCGAAGTCATCGCTTCACAATACACGGGGTGGACCGAAGGGAAACTGATTTTCAGAGATGAAGATATGGGGCAGGTGGCCCAGCGCCTCAGCCGTTGGTACAACGCCGAGATCCTGATTGCCGACAGCCGGCTCCTGGAGTTTACCTTTTACGCCACCTTCCTCGACGAACCTCTCGATGAGGTGCTTAAACTCCTGGCCTATACCACCCCAATTCTCTATGAGGAGGAGAAACGCCTTCCACGGCAGGACGGCTCCTTCCCCCGACGGAAGATCACCCTCCGCCTTAACCCTGCGAAGGTGAAGAAATTTATATAAAAAACAGGAAAGTGGTGCAACACTCTCCTGTCAATTATAAGCAGCAACTTAACCAATATTAAATTAACTACTTAAAGTTCAAAGGTATGAAAAAAAAGTGGATTTGGCACACGGACCCATTTCCGTGCTTAACTAAAACCTTAAGAATTATGCGCTTAAGCCTGTTCTTCCTGTTCCTGATGACCGCCCAGGGTTGGGCCCTGAACTCCTATTCCCAGTCGACGCGCCTATCCCTGGCCGTTAAAGATTCACGGGTGATGGATGTGCTTCAGGAAATTGAACAAAAGTCGGAATTTTATTTTCTCTTCAACCAGAAGTATGTCGATGTGAACCGCAGGGTCGACCTGGAGGTCAGGGACAAGACCATCGAAGATATCCTGACGGAACTCTTCGCCGGTACCAGCGTGAACTACATGGTCAGGAACCGCCAGATTGTTCTGACGACTGCACGCCCCGAAGATATCATTGCCCAGCAGCAACCCTCCGTACTCACGGGTAAGGTCACCGATAGCTCAGGATTGCCGCTCCCCGGTGTCTCCGTGACCATCAAGGGAACCGTCACCGGAACCATCACCAATCCCGACGGCATCTTCTCCATGGCCGATGTCTCCCCCGAAGCTACGCTGGTTTTCTCCTTCGTGGGCATGAAAACCCTGGAGATCGTGGCCGGCAACAGAACTACCCTCACTGTCGTTCTCGAGGAGGAACTTATCGGGGTCGATGAGGTAGTGGTGGTGGGTTACGGTATCCAGAAGAAAAAACTGGTCACCGGCGCCACCCTGCAAGTCAAGGGCGAGAACATTGAAAAACTCAACGCTTCCAGTGTGCTGGGTGCCCTTCAAAGCCAGTCCCCGGGGGTCTACATTACCCAAAGTTCCGGACAGGTTGGCGAAGGATACAACATCAACATCCGCGGGTTGGGCACCACGGGCAATGCCGCTCCCTTGTATGTGATTGACGGGGTGGCCGGAGGTTCGCTGAATTCCCTTAACCCCAGTGATATCGAGTCGATCGACATCCTCAAGGATGCGGCTTCGGCAGCCATCTACGGCGCCAGGGCCGCCAACGGGGTCGTCCTGGTCACCACCAAACGCGGGAAAGCCGGTAAACTGAAAGCCACCTACGACGCCTATTACGGCATCCAGAATCCCATGACCAACGGCGTCACCCCGCTGAATGCCAAACAGTACATGGAAATCATCAACAAGGTGCTGCTTACCCAGGATCCCTCGGGAAGCCTTCTCTATAAGTGGCAGGATGAACTTCCTGCGGCCTTGCTCTCCTCCATCGAGGATGGTACCTGGACGGGCACCAACTGGCTCGAAGAGGGGACCAACAAAAACGCCCCCATCACCAGCCATGCCGTGAACCTCACCGGCGGCTCCGACCAGTCGCGATTCGCCATGGGCTTCTCTTACCTCATGCAGGAGGGAACCATCGGCTACCCCGCTACTCCCTACTACGACCGCTTTACCGCCCGTATCAACTCCGACCATTCTCTCCTGAAGAAGAACGGCCGCGACATCATCAAATTCGGTGAAAACCTCATCTTCTCGAACTACAGCAAATCAGGGGTAAGCATCGGTGCCATGTACAGCAATAATGTCCGCAACCTCTTGAAAGCCAATCCGCTGCAGCCTGCCTACAACGCCGACGGCAGCTATTACCTCTACGACAATATGCTGGCCGACGGATGGAATTTCGACCAGGGTACGGTCAACCCGCTGGCGCAGCTCGACTTCACCCGCAAGAACCGCAACTCCATCACCAACCGGCTCCAGTCCAACGTCTTCATGGAGATCTCCCCGGTGAAGGATCTTCTCTTTAAGAGCAGCCTGGGCTACGACTACTACCAGAATTCCTACCGTTACTACGTTCCCAAATATGTCCTTTCGGCCCGTACTTCCAACGAAACCGACGACATCACACAGGGACAGTCGTGGAGCTCTAACTGGACCTGGGAAAACACCCTGAACTATACCAAGAAGCTGGGGCACCATGCTGTTGACCTGCTCCTGGGGCAGTCGGTCGAGAAATGGGGCTACGGTGAAGGACTCTCCATCAAGAATTCCAACTCGCTCTTCCCCGGATCTTACGACCATGCCTATATTGACAACTCACAGGGCCTCGACAACACCAATACCTCCATTGAGGGGGCACCTTCCGATGCCGGGCGCCTCGCCTCCTTCTTCGGGCGAATGAACTACAACTACATGGAAAAATATATGGTCTCCGTGGTGATGCGCGCCGATGGTTCCTCCAATTTTGCCCGCGGAAAACGGTGGGGTTACTTCCCCTCCGTATCAGCCGGGTGGGTCGTCTCCCAGGAATCCTTTATGGAAGGGACCTCCTCCGTGCTCAACTTCCTGAAACTCCGCGGAAGCTGGGGCCAGAACGGAAATTGTAACATCGACAACTTCCAGTACCTGGCTACCATCGCCTTCAATACCAACGCCTATTTCTTTAATGATAAAAACAATCCCGCCACCGGGGCTTACGCCGATATCCTTCCAAACAAGAACGTGACCTGGGAAACCTCGGAACAGCTCGACCTGGGCTTTGACGCCCGGCTCCTCGCTTCCCGCCTGGGGGTTAACTTCGACTGGTACGTCAAGAAAACCATCGACTGGCTCGTGGTCGCGCCTACCCTGGCCTCCTATGGCACCGGCGCCCCCTTCATCAACGGCGGCGACGTCGAAAACCGCGGCGCTGAATTGGCTTTCACCTGGGACGACAAAATAGGTAATGAGTTCACCTACGGCCTCGCCCTCAATATGGCCCATAACAAAAACAAAGTGCTCACCATCGCCAACGAGGAGGGCATCATCCATGGCCCCGACGCAATCATCGCTGAGAATACCACCGAATCCTTCCGCGTCGAAGTAGGTTACCCCATGGGTTACTTCTGGGGATACAAAACCCTCGGCGTCTTCCAGAACCAGAAACAGATCGACGATTTCCTGGCCAACGGCGGCGTTACCAAACAGGGCACCCCGAAACCCGGTGACCTCATCTTCCAGAATACCGACGGCAATGGTAAAATCGACGAAAACGATAAAACCTATATCGGCAATCCCCATCCCGACTACACCGGAAGTTTCTCGCTCAACTTCGCCTGGAAAGGCCTTGACCTCTCCCTTACCGCCTACGGCGCCTTCGGACAGCAGGTCATGAAGATGTACCGCTCCTATTCCGATACGCCCAACGACAACTACACCACCGACGTCTATACCAAATACTGGACCGGCGAGGGCAGCACCAACCGCTATCCTTCCCTGGCCTACGGAAAACATCCCAACTTCGTCGATATCTCCGATATCTATGTAGAAGATGCTGATTATGTTAAGCTCTCCAACGTCACCCTGGGCTACAACATCAAGAACGCCTGGAGCAAACTCCCGGTCTCCCAATTCAGGGTTTATGTCACTGCCCAGAACCTCCTGACCCTCTCGGGCTACTCCGGAATGGACCCCGAAGTGGGCTATGGCGCCGGCTACAGCTGGGCCTCCGGTATCGACAACGGATACTATCCGGGTTCCCGGACCTTCCTCGTGGGTGTCAATCTTAAATTTTAACTTTTAAAGAAGAGTAAGAGATGAAAAGAATAATTTATATCCTTGCCGCCCTGTTCCTTTTATCGGGATGCGAAAGCTTCCTCGACACGGAAAGCTTTACCAAAAAGAATACCTCCAACTTCCCTGCCACCCAGGACGATGCCGAGCAGATGATCACCGGCATCTATGCCTCGATGAACGATCTGATCCGCAATCCTGAGGTACACCCGTTTTACATGAGTGAGATGTCGGGTGATGACCGCTTGGGAGGAGGGAGTACTAGTAACCGCGGGGCCCAGTCGCTCGACAGGCTCCTCAACCCGGGGGTGAGTTTCTTTGAGGACCTCTGGCAAAGGCGTTATGCTGGCATCTTCCGCGCCAACATGGCCATTGAAACCATGGACAACGTGACCGGCTGGATCACGACCGGCAAACGGGAACAACTGCTGGCCGAAGCCCATTTCCTGCGGGCCTACTTCTATCTCGACCTGGTACAGGCCTTCGGCCAGGTTCCCCTGGTTCTCGAAACAGACCCACAGAACCTGCCCAAATCACCGGCCGACGATATCTATGCCCTGATTGCTTCTGACCTCAAAGAGGCCATCGCCCTCTTCCCTGCCACTCCTTTCCCCAACTATGGCGAAGGACACGCCTCCAAATGGGCCGCCGAAGCCCTGATGGCCAGGGTCTATCTCTTCTATACCGGGTTCTATAAGAAATCTTCCCTTCCCCTGGCCGGCGGCGGATCTGTCTCCAAACAAGAAGTCATCGCCTGGCTCGAAGACTGCATCAAAAACAGCGGCCATGCCCTCGTCAGCGACCAGCGCAACATATGGCCCTATACCAACCCCTATACCGCCACCCACTACCAGTATGCCAAAGACAACAACCTGGTCTGGGAAGGCGACGGCTGTAAGGAGACCATCTTCGCCCTTAAATTCTCCAATACCGGAGCCGAAGGTTACTTTAACCGCATCGTGGAATTCTTCGGGATGAGGCTCTCCAACGCCAATAACTTCCCCTTTATGCCCCAGGGTTATTCCAATGGCCCGGTCAGTACCAGACTGTGGAACGACTGGGCCGGCGATCCCGACTACGCCGGTGACTACCGCCTCCGGGGCTCCATCTGCAGTGAAGCAGAGGAAATCCCCAATTACGCGGGTGATAAAACAAAAGAGGTGGAGAAAACCCGCCTGTGGGCCAAGAAATACCTGGGCGTGGGTGCCTATGAGGGAGACAACCTTATCACCTCCTTTGCTTATTTCTATGGTGGAATCAACAACCGCCAGACGGGCCTTACTTCCGATCTCATCCTGATCCGCATGGCCGATGTCTATCTCATGCATTCGGAACTCAGCGAAACTCCCACCTACATGAATAAGGTGCGCGAAAGAGCCAAGCTGCCCCCCTATGGTGGTTATTCTCTCCAGGCCCTTAAAAAGGAACGCCGCTTTGAGCTTTGCTTTGAAGGCCTCCGCTGGAACGACCTCCGCCGCTGGGGTGACGTCCAGCAGATCGTGGCCAACCAGGAAGGCGTCGCCGTCACCAACCGTGGCGCTAAAGCGACTTTCACCTTCGGGAAATTTGATTTCATGGAACGCTATGCCCAAACCGGCGGCGGATTCTGGAAAATCCCCGATGCCCAGGTGACCCTCTCCGAAGGCGTCCTCGAACAAAACCCCGGCTGGGAAACCGCTTACGACTTCATCGCCCTTCCTTATTACTCCAATTAAAATCAATTAACCTGGTAATCCTGGCCCGGATCCCTTCCGGGTCAGGATTTTTATTTTATGCCAATTCCTCCCCGCCTCCCTGCCATCACGTACCCCTATGAAAATACCGCCATTTTTACTAAAATCGCACAACTGCTGCAGTTGGATTTACCATGAGTTGGTCACACGCCGCATTTGCTAAAAAAATAATTAGAAAAGCTTGATGATGAAGATGAAAACAAACCTTAACCTGTTGTTTCTGCTGACCGTAGCGATACTTCTGAGTGCCTGTCAGGGAGGCCGGGAGGCCGCCCCTAAGCAGCCGGAGCCTCACCGCATGCATTTTAATGCCGACGGGACATTCAAAATCGCCCAGTTTACCGATGTGCACTGGACAGGCAGTGAACCTGAGCAATGCGCCAATGCAGCACGGGTGATCCGCCATGTGCTGGAGACAGAACGCCCCAACCTGGCCGTCCTGACTGGCGATATCGTCATCTCTCCCCAGGAAGCCGGCTGGAAAGCCGTCATGGCCCTCTTTGCTGAGGCGAAGGTTCCGGTGGCTGTAGTTCTGGGTAACCACGACGACGAGGGGGAGTGGACCCGCGAACAGATATTCAGTTACCTCGACACCCTTCCGGGATTCATGGGTAGCCGTGGCCCCAAAGATGTTCCCGGGGTGGGGAATTATATTATCGAGCTTTGTGCTGCAGCCCTTTCTGACCAACATGCTTCAGCTTCCGGCACTCCTGATGAGACTTCTGCCGGTTCCCCGGATTCATCTGCCACCAGCAGTCAGACCGTGGCTGAACCGGTCCGGCAGGGCAGGAGCTCCTCCACCCATCAGGGGGCCGCAGAGGCCGACTCCCTGGCGGCCCTGCTCTACTTCTTCGATTCCAACGCTTATTGCGACGATAAAACCATCAGCGATTACGGCTGGATCCATTTTGACCAGATCGCCTGGTACCGCCAGCAGAGCCGGCACTATACCGCTGCCAACCTGGGGAATCCATACCCTGCTCTGGCCTTCTTCCATATCCCGTTGCCCGAGTATGCCGTGGTGAAAACCCAAAAGGAGACCATGGGAAGTACCATCGAGGAGATCTGTTCTCCGCAGGTCAACTCAGGGTTGCTGACCTCCATCCTCGAAATGAAGGATATTATGGGAACCTTTGTGGGCCATGACCATAACAACAACTTCATTGGCATGCACAAAGGGATTGCCCTGGCCTATGGCCAAAAGACGGGATTTAGCAGCTATGCCGAGCTTCCGAAGGGATCCAGGATCATTGAACTTCACCAGGGTCTGCGTGAATTCAACACCTGGATACGCACCGAAGAGGGGAGTTCCTGCCATTACAACTATCCCCTGGGGGCCTCCTTCCGGTTGGAAGACTTCCAACTGAAGCCCGCTATCGAAGTAGAGAGTGTTCGTAGAGGCCTTCGCTTCAATTATTTCCGCGGAAATTTTAAAGATATGGCCGGCATGCTCTCCTCCACCCCCGTTAAACGGGGTACCTCGGAGACGATCACCCTGTCGCTGGCGGAGGATGAAGATGGCTTCGGACTGGAATTCACAGGAGTGATCAGGATCCTCACGCCGGGACTATACCGTTTTTATACCCACAGCGACGATGGCTCCCGCCTCTTTATCGGCGATAGCCTGGTAGTGGACAACGACGGCTCGCACAGCGCACAGAAGGCCCAGGGGACGGTCGCCCTGGCTGCCGGTTTGCACCCTTTCAGGTTACTCTATTTTGAAGACCATGGCGGCCAGTCGCTCGAGGTGGGGTATGCTGGTCCCGGCATCAGGGAGCAACCCTTGCCCGATGCCCACTTGTTTTACCCGATTGAGTGAGATGAATTCTACCTATGTTTACCAAATCAAATATAAACTTACACTTCTTTCATGCATGAGGTAGAGATCATAGATCCATCATTTCCGCGGAAATTTCTATGGTGTCGAAGGAAATGGCTCCCTCATAACTTATAGAACGGCTATTCGCTTTTCCAGAGGTTCCCATACGATGGGGGCAGGAGCAGAAGGGAGCCGCGCCTTGATTCCCTGTTGGTGTGGGGGCCGCCTACGCCATTGATGATGTGTTCGATGCCTCCTTTGGTCGAAAGTAGCACCGTGAAAGGATAGTGGATGGTAATATCCCCCTTCGCGGGTGCCAGAATGGCGTTTTCGAGCAAAACCGTGTCTTTGGTGTTGATGAAAACTGAATAGACCCCAACACCCCAGGCTTCGTGTTTCGGTACGTTCTCTCCGATCCGGTAGGCCGCCCATCCGCGACCGTTACCGTCGGGTCCAATCCACGCTTTCTGAGTGGGAACATCATACGCCTTTTCGTTCTGATAGAAGTACATTCTCCCGTTGTTGCCGGTCCAGTAGGTATCGTATTTCTGGTAATGTTCGGTAAATAGTCCATAGATGGTCACGTCGTCCCCATTGACGATCAACCCGTAATCGGCCTTGTTTTTCTCCCAGGCCACCTGTTTCCCGTGGTCGGCCCGCCAGATCCAGAAATGATCGCCGATGGTCCCCGGGGCGTTGATCTCGAGCGACACATCGGCACGACAGGGTTGCTCCGTATCTACACCTCCTACCCGGAAAAACAGATCGCTCAATACTATGGGGATGTGATTCAGTACTTTGGATGAACCTTTCTGGCCTACCTGGAGCAATACCGGAGAACCGCCTGTCGAAGTGTGGTTATTTTCTCCCGAGCCAGCATCAAATATGAGCCCGGCAATCCGGATGCCCTCCACGTCGTCGACCAGCATGGCACTATTTCCCCGAGTAGGCTGAATGGTGGCCAGTCCCAGCCCTAACAGGATGGTGTGGGGTCGGCGAAGCCGCAATGGTTCAGTCACTTTATATATTCCGGGGGTAAACAGAAGGTGTTTGCCTTTGCGCAGTTGCCTGTTCAGGGTGGAGGCATTGTCCCTGGCCGCATGAGCCACATAAAACTGATCCAGGGGAAGTGAATTCCCCTCTTCCGTTTTGCCAGGGCCCCATGAAGTGCCCCGTTCGTCAGTACGGCGCGAGGGTACAAACACGAAATATCTTCCGTCCCTGAAATAAAGAAATGGTTTTTCGTAAACCACGGGGGTTTGTTCGATGATCGTGCGGTTGGCTTTCGGTTCAATAGTGCCTGTGGATCCCACTGACACCAAGTTCCAGTTGACGCCGTGGAAGTAGTTCAACGCGTTATTCCGAAGGAAAAACTGCTGCTGGGTGGAAGAACCGGCCGTATCCGTCACCAGGGAGTTGGCCAGATATCCTCCGCTGGCCCAGCCTCCCATATCAAAACGTACCGTTCCATGAATCACCATCCTGCGTAAAGGGGCCGCCTGTGAAACGCCATAATTGAAGGACCCCGCTTTATTGAGGAGAGTGAGATTTTCCAATATTCTCCAGAAGTTACAGGTGGCATTTCTGCTCCCCAGCCAGTCCGTATTGACCGATACCCTGTCGAGTTTCGTTTCCTCGGGACTCAAGCCAAGCCCTGCCACCTGCATATAAAACCCGTTCTCAAAATGTAGCCACTCATAGTTGCCGGGTTTGAACAAAATGGCGTGTCTCCGGTTCGTAAATTGAGCATTCCTTCCGTCTGAAAGCTCTTTTGACAGGGGCTCAATGGCCTGGAGGACCGCCTCCCTGGAATCATCAGGTGAAAAAATCAGGGTGTTTTCACCGAACAATTCCATTTCCAGCGAACATGGGGCCGAAAGATCACGCTCTGTTCCGTCATGCCAGGAACTTAGTTTGTAATAGTGGTATGGATACCCCTGGTCAACCAGCGAAGTACCTGTTACCGGCTCAGAGTTGATGGGGACATATTCTCCAAAACGACTGCCCGAACGGTACAGGGTATAACCACTTGCTCCCGGAACCGGATCCCAGTTCAGCCTGATGCCGTTTCTGACAGGAGTGATCTGAATCACCCGACCTGAAATATCCCCTGCCCAAGAGGGTAATGCATTTATGAAAAACAATGTAAACAATAATGCAGCCCATCTCAGCCCCATGGCTGGGGTATAGTGACTGATCCTGGCGTGAATACTGTGCCGTTTATTGATCCTTTGGGTCATTTCCTGCCTCACCTTTGCCATAATTGTACCTTCTTAAATCGATTTCACAGCAAAGCTAAGATTTTTGCCCATTGGACCGGGAATAATGAAAGACCCACCTGCCGGCAGATCAGAAATTACCCGGGTGATAAGCATTTAACTGAATGGTCCCCTCCATGATAAGGATGGGTTCTTTCTGCCTGGGATCGTCCAGGATGACTTTGTATTTCGGGACCTTTCCATTTTGGAACCCGGTGTATAGAAACTCCCAGGTATAATAGCACATGCATTTACAATAACAATTTTGCCCAGGGTAGTCACAGGTATCGGTCAGGGTGACGAACAGCGTCTCATTCCTGAGGGTTGTTTCAGTTTTGAATGGGGCGCAGCAGATGTAGTTGATGCCGGTGAACATCACCAGGGTATCACTCCGTATGCTGAAGATCACCGTGTCACGTTCTTCTGCAGGAGCGCTTTTCAGATGGTCCGGTTGCTTAAGATTACACCCCCCGGCAACGGTTTTCACCAAGCGCACACCCATTGCGGAATCCCCCTCGTCACTGCTGCATGAAGTCAGCAAAAAGGTGAAGACGATGAGGAAGATAAGAAAACCAAGTGGCTTCATCGGTTATTTTAATGGTCTCACCATAATAATACGGAATTTTTATTAAAAAGTTTCTTTTATAGGGCCCCCGGGGAAATGAATAGTTCTTCCACAACTGGAATCGCCAACTTTTTATAAATATTATATGTTTAAATTATTACTATTTAACATACATAAATAGAGCGGGATAAAGCACGCTTGCTGTCTGAATCACCACTGGTGGACTGGTTAGGGTATTTGTTCAGCACATTTTTTCTTTTTACATTTGAAATATCTCTGTAAAACAACTGGTTGAAAGGAGGGAACGCCTCATTGACTGACCGGTTGAAAACAGCAGAATGTGGACGTTTTTTCTCTCTGACTAACCTTTTTTTGAGGCTTTGCCTATGTTGCGCAAAACCATTGTTTGCCTTTTACCCTTGCTCCTTCTCTTTTCCTGCGGGAGGAAGAATATGGGACGTGAGGAAGCTATACGCTCCCTGAAAGTCTTGAACAGCGATTTTATCAATTTTTTCTCGCAGGCTGGCGAGATGCAGGAACTCCGGGCCTTGCGGTTCCTCTGGGACCATGATTCAGTGCCCCTGCCTTTCCCGCAGGAGAAATACAGTGCCGGTCACCCCTGGACACCCTATGACTTTACCTCCAGCCTCGGCGTTTATCGCCTCGACTCGATTAAGAACCGTTTCCTGCCAACCGGAAGCGATTCCGTGGTGAGACTCCGGTTTTCCACGGCTGATTTCAACGCAGGTGAATTTGTTCTGGAAAAGTACAGGGCAGCCCCCCTGACTTCCCGTCCCGATTTCCCCCTCGAACTGATGGCCCGCCTGCGTCTCGACGACCAGGAGCGCCTCTCTGTTTCACATACCGCTGAGGTGGCTGATGACCTTCCTCTCCATATCCTTTCCAGGGTCACCACCAGCGCATCGGAAATGAACTTCTCCCTTGACCGTACCCGTGACGGCGACAACGGATCACTGCTCATCAGGACTTCCCTGGCACAAAAGGGATTTCGCTTCATCGACCTTCAGATGAATGCCCTTATTGGTTACAGCGCCATGGGATATTACTTCAATGATATCACCTTTACCATCAAAGCCTTTGACCACCTTATTGACGGTACCATTCACTACGGGCTGATTGACCCGACGGCCCGCGATTATGCCCGCTCCTTCAACACCCATTCTGATATCGTGATCATGGAAATGCCCGGAAGAAAAGTCGCGGGAAAACTGATCCTGGCCCCTAATGGCCAGGGTGACCTCCTCGATTATTTCATCCGCTTTTCCGACGGCCACCAGGTGCCCGTCAATGAATACCTGCCCTTTCTTAATCAACTCTTATATATGAAACTTTAAAACCTTCAAGTATGAAAAAATTGATCTATTCTCTGCTGACGCTTTTCTCTCTTGCGATCCTTTTCTCCTGCGAAAAGGATCCGGGTATGGAAAATGTTTCTGATCCTGACAAGACCCTGGGAAAGGTAGGCAACTACTGGAACCTGAAGTCCACCGGCTATCCCAACTCCAAGATCACCATTGAAAGCAACTCCAACGGAGTGGTGATAGGCTCTTACACCTTTAACGGGAAAACCTATACCCTGGAAGGCAAAATCACCGAAGACGGCATTTACGATTATGTCTACAGCAATGGGGATAAGAACAAACCTTTCACCATGGTGAGGTTCGACGCCAAGGTGGGAGATAAGTGGGAATTCAAGGTGGGGAACCAAACGGTCGTCCGTAAAGTGGTCCACAAGAGCACCGAGGATGATACTTTCTATGGCTGGCTGATGATCAAAACCATCGATGTGGAAGAGACCATTCCCTCAGGGGTTCAGGTCAAGGGGGCGGCTTCGCCGTTTACCAAAATTCTCTGGAAATTCAACCACAAATTTGGTTTTGTCATGGCCACGGGGACCAAAACGAACGGAACAGTTGTCAACCTCTATTCCGACGAAACCAACGCTGCTGACTAGGGATCTGTGTGATGGCCGGGTCCCGGGAGCCCGTGCCAGGGTGGAAAAGGGTGAGGTTCAGAACCGCACCCTTTTCTGTTTATTCTCTCCGGAATTGTCGAAATAGGGACTGGCAATCAGATCGTTGGGGTAAACCATCACTCCTTCGTTAGGATCCAGGTCAATGCCGAAGAGGGTGTAGAAGGCCTGCCAGATGACCAGGGAACAGTACCAGTGCCCCGGATCCTCCCCTTTGACCTGGAGGGGTTGGGCAGAAGGAGATGCAAATCTCTTTTGAGCCCGCCAGCTGGAGCGCCCGTCATCAAGGGAAGTGACAAAGGCGATGAGCCGGTCAGTCTCTTCAGGGGTGAGATGAGGCCTAAGCCTGAAACAATATCCCTGGTTGTGCGGACCGAAAGTGATATTGGCATACCTGAAGTCATCTCCCGGAAGATAAGCCGCCACTTGTCGCAACTGAAACGCATCGGGAACATCGCGGGAATGGGATTCAAAGAGGAGGGTCTTCGCCAGAAGTCGGGCCAGACTGGTGTCACGGGTGTCTTCCAGAACCAGGGCCGCATGGCCGAAACCCTTGCCTCCCCATACCTGCGCACTCCCCGGCAACCAGTTGTGGTTGGCTTTGACCAATATATCCCCCCGACGGAATTCGCGAACCTCCTGCACCTCCTCCCTGATAATCATCGCCTTCTTCGGCCCGCTGCCTGACACAGAATCCGACCAGTTGCCCGGCCCGCTGCCACTCCTTTCATCCTGTTTCGCTTCCAGCCCTGACCCTGCTGCCGCTTGATTTGACTCCTCAACCCCTCTCACCCCATCTTTCCTGTATGCCATTCCTTCCCCTTCATTGCCGGAAGTACCTTGCACCCCTTCTATCGGCTGTGCTGCCGGAAAGACCAGAATGGCCACCAAAAAAACAACCCCTTGGAAAACCCGTTTCACACGTGATACTATTAATACTTACTTTGTTTTTTAACCATTAACCGTAGAATTGCCGGTTTTGGATTCGAAACAAAAATAGTAAAAAAAGAGGCTGAATCCTCGTAAGGATCCAGCCTCAAGTTGACGACAGAAAAATGGTAGTTATTTGATTACAAGTGATTTACTGAGTATATGCCCCTCGGAACGAAGGATCACCTTATACCATCCCGGAGAGAGGCGGGCCGGTGACATCTCTACTTCGTGGAGGCCTGCGCGCCGTTCGGGGCTCATCCGGTTCAGGATAAGCTGTCCGGTAGCTGTCATCACACTGATTTCAACCTCGCGGGGCGTTCCTGTGGCATAGGTGATCCGGAACGATCCGTCACTCGGGTTGGGATAGAGGTTGATGAACTCGAACATATTCCCCGTGACGCCCTTTCCGTCGGGGCCCACAATGCTGGTCACCGTATCGGAGGGGTTCACCTTGATACTGCCCGAGTAGAGGATGTTCCCCTCCTCGTCGAAGAGGGTGAGACCCAATTGGGGCAGGGCAGGGGCGAAGACCAGGTTGAAATAGCCCAGGGGTTCCGAGCTGCTTCTGGGGGGCTCCAATTCAAAGAAAGCATGGTGTTTACCCATCCAGGCGTTGGCCGTTTTAGCCAGGTGGGCCGGGTACTCGTCATCACCCATAGGGGCTGCTGATATCGCCCAGAATCCAAACTCCGGTTTGGCCGCTTCCTGCTCATCGGCCAGTCCGAAGGAGAGGTATTTGACCTTCCCATTCACAGGGCCCTGGACCACGGGGGTGACACTCACCGCTGCAAGTTTCGTTTTATCGGGGTTGATTTCCACATCGACACCTATAGGATCGATCACTTTGGTATTCCATTTGAATTCAAAGCAGCATCGGGTGCCGTCGCACTTGACGACACAGACGGTGATTATCCCCTTATATCCATTGGCGTTCAGACTGAAGTCTATTGTGTTGACTGCGCCGGGGGTAAGATTTCCCGAAGCCGGAATGCGCACAGGCGTCCAGGAAACAGATGAGGGCACCCCATCGATGACCAACCCTCCTGTGGTGAAGCTCCCCGCCGGTGACGGGCTGATCTCCACATAACAGATGGGAGAGGAAGGATCCAGGTTGGTGATCTGGAAAATCCCCGTCTGGTTCTTCCAGAAGGGCCATTTGGTCTTCAGTTTGAAGTCGGTCAGGGCACAGCAAGTCGACACAGGGGCCTTGCACTCTATCCTGATGCTCTTTTCGCATACCTCCCCGTTGGTGAGAGTGATCACATAATCGATGGTGACCATCCCTGTTTGCGTGGGAGTCACGCACAATTTCAGGTCGGTGACGCACCCTCCGGCCACGAAGGTGAAACTGCTCTGGCTGACATATCCTGAAGGCAGGGTCCCGCAGTTCCAGGCTGCCGAGGCCATCACTCCGTTGGTGAGGTGGACGTCGATTTTCTCCACCTCGCATTCAGTGACCAGGCGGGCACAGCAATCGTCACCCTGAACCGGTTCCAGTTTGATCTTTTCGCAGCATCCGGCCTGCGACCCGCAGTCCACGTCAATGGTCTTTTCGCACTTCTCACCGTTACTGAAGTGGATCACATAACTGAGGGTCACCACCCCTGCCTGGGCCGGTGTGACGCAGGTGGTCAGTTCGACCGCACAACCGTTGGGGGCGAAGGTATAGGAGGTCTGGCCGGCATACCCTGTGGGGATCGGCGTTGGGCAGGTCCAGGAGGCCGTGGAGAGGGTGCCGTTGGATACCGTCACCTCCACTGACTTCACATCGCAGGTGGTGATCAGTTTCACGCAGCAACCGGGAGTTCCATCGGCTCCGGAAGCCCTTTCCACCCGCACGCTGTCGCAACAGGTGGCCTGTTTACCCACCGTCAGACATACCGGCGCGGCCGCGATGGGCGTCAGCGCCACCGTGGTGGGCGTGCCGTTCAGCAGAAACCCGGCAGAGGCAATCGCCGCATAATCATTACAGACGGTTTGCCCGGTGGAGGCCGTCGTGGGGATTCCCACATCGAAATCCTCCCGCAGATATTTGGAGGGGGCCAAAGAGAAACTGGATCCGTAATCCATCCTGATGTTCTTGTCGGGTGTGGACCCCCAGGTGGTGGTGTTACAGCCAAAGGCTATCACATAAGGGGGCAGGCAGATGTTCTGCCCGGCAGCCCATTGCAGCACCGGCGTTGGGGCCGGGCCCGCCGGCTGCAGCGTGGTGGTATGGTTCCCGACGTAAGTAACATCGAATTGGCTGCCACGGGCCGTTCCCCTGCTAAAAATCATCCAGTCATTGGTGCCATCATCACGCCCCAGCAGATCGATCAGTCGCACGTTGGTGACTCCCACATTCGAGAGATTCCGGTAGTTGAGGCGGAAACGGGCGTTACTGCCCGGAGCAGCGGTCCCCGTGGCCGCAAAGGTCGCTCCATTGTCAGTGCTGATCAGCTTTGTGGCTTCCTGCCCGAAACTGGCTACCACCAACACATTCACCGTATTGGAGGTAAGGGAAGACGTGAGGTTCCCTCCCGCGATGGTATAATTGTTGGGGGTGACCCCAGGCAAGGCAAAACTGTCAACGACCGCATCAAATTCTATGTAGTAATAGGGGATTCCGTAAGTCCCGTAATAACCGCAGGACGCCGTATAAAAGAGCTGACAGTTGGAGGCGATGGGAGGCAGGCTCCACGTCAGGGTGTTCCCCGAATGGGAGGGGGATACCCCTGTCCAGGCTGTCGCTCCCGATGGAGGATTTCCTCCGCTCGAACAACCCGGATTAAAGGAGGAGGAGGTATAATAGCTTTCATTGCCCACATAGGTGAAGTTGGAATGAAGTACATCCTGTAGGGTCGTCCCGGAAAGGGTGGCACTGCCGATATTCTGGACCCGCAGCCGGAAACGGACCACATCCCCAGGTTCATAACTCGTCTGGGGCGAGCAGATATCCTTCAGCAGACAGGGTAGGGGAGCCCCGGCATCGACGGTGAACTGGACACACGCCGGGTTCAGCGTCAGGGGATTCGACAACGGCACAAAGGTGGCGCAGTTGTTAATGATGGTTCCCGTGGGATTGGCATTCACGGTGAAATAGACATACATGTAGAGACATGATCCCACGGGGAGCGATCCCGTCATCTGCAGCTGCAACTGACTCACCGGGGTGGTGAGCGTTCCCGTGGAGTATCCCGAAGTGGTAACTCCCGTGACAAAGGGTGTGCTGTTGATGTTCAGGCTGACCGGTGTAGTGGCGCTGGCGTTGTATATCTGCACCTGGTTGACGGTAATGCCAGCCGGAATGGCATCGTTGATGTTGAAAGCGGTCAGGGGTACGTTCCCGTTGTTGCACAGCACAATATAATAGTAACCGTTGCACCCCGGCACCCGGTTGGTCATGGCCAGGTATTTGCCAAAACTGGCGTTGGCATTGGGCACAATGTTGGCCACCTGTACGCAGGTCTGATTGCTGGTATGGGTAATAGCCTGGTTGCAGGAGGTGGCATTCAGGGTGGCGCTGTTAGGAATCTGGGTGTTTACCGGGAACGACGCGGCCGGGTATACCACCTTGATGTCAATCCAGTAGTACGCCCAGGGATTGGCGGCATCGAGCAACTGGGTGGGGGCATTGACATTCCAGGTGATGGTCCCTGCACTGAAGGTGGCATTAGGGTGGGGAACCATTACCGCCCCTGCTGGCAACACATCGGTGACCACCGCTCCGGATGCATTCTGCTGCCCCGTCACATTCCCGTAGTAAGGATTACTCTTAGTCACCGACAACCGGTAGGTCACCGTATCTCCCGGATTGATCAGATACCCGCAGCCTCCTCCGTTCGGGTTGACGACCGCCCCTGTGAGAATCGACTTGGTGACTATCCAGGGATTGGCCGCGATAGCCGTGGTACTGACATAGGGCGTCCACATCCACTCTCCTCCCACCTGAATCCCTACCCGGTTGCGGGCTGTCGCTCCGTTACAGGTCACTCCTTCCTTGAATTTGACCACTACCGTGAAGGACCCCGACGGCGGACCTGTCGCCGGCAGGGAACTCAGATTATAGGTCACCAGTTTGGTGACATTGTTCCAGGCAATCACCGGGTTGACCCCCAACACCGGACCAGCCGCCGTTACATTGACAATCTCCAGGGCTGGCGGCACCTGATCCTGAATCGCTACCGTACTCGTTCCCGCAGGAGCTGAAAAAACAATAGTGTAACTGAAATTGACCCCGCTCTGAATGGAGAGGTTGCTGACAATTTTCTTAATAGACCAGCCATTCCCGTTCCACTCCGCCTCATTCTGATTCGCCTGGCCATGTGCACCATTCGGTAAAACCATCCATAACCAACCCATCAGCAGAAATACCACTTTCCCGGCTCTCATAGTGTTCAATTTTTTAGGTGAGTAATCTTTTTTATAGGAATACAAGACAAATTACTCTGAAATTATGACAAATGCAACCCTTTGGCGGCTATAGATCAAAAAATAATCTAAAAAGAGCTGAATATCTCTTATGTTTTCGAACAAATAGATGAGGTGGTTCGGTTATTCAGAAAAAAGGGCTGCGGGATTCTTCCCGCAGCCCTTTTTTCCTGAGGCATAGTCGCTCATGGTCTGAGCCGCTCGATGCCCGAAGTCCGGGTCGCTCATGGTCTGA
>CAZKIU010000040.1:11710-31336 GCA_964552955.1 uncultured Prolixibacteraceae bacterium | reverse complement strand
GTTGTGTTGGTAAGGGTCACCACCGGAGGGGTGGTGTTGCTGGTGATGGCTATCGTTTCGGTGTCGGTAAGGCCATCTGAGGAAGTCACGGTGACCGTGTAATTCCCAGGAGCGGAGACGGTCAGGGTGGCTGATGTACCCACTACGCGGGTACCGTCTGACCAGCTATAGGTGACCCCACCGGTGGCCGTCAGGGTAATGGAAAGGGTAGTGCAGGTCAGGATAGTGGTGGCAGGGGCAGTGATACGGGCCACGGGTGCGGTGGCTGTGGCCGAAGCTTCAGCGATCCCCAGGTCAGGAGCACTCCCTGTATAAGGAAGACCAACGTCCACACCCTTGTCAATCAGCTTACTGGAAGATGCCAGCTTCATGAAGTTCAGGGCAGGGAGGGAACCATCGGCCTGCCTGGGACCCGAAATGCCAGTGGAATCGACCGATATAAAGTCAGCATCGGCTACCGTCAGCCCGGAAATATCCCAGCTGTTGTGCGAATGGGTAAAAAGGACGTCGTGATAATAGCCGTCCCCAACGGCACCCCCCTGGTTCTTGTAGGAGATGTTGTTCCTGAGAATCCGTTGAAGCTCCTCCTGGTCGGTTCCGTTTGTACTATACAGATAAAACCCGTACACGGGATTATTCCACTCGGAATAGTACCCGTTGTGGAAGGCGACGTTGTTGTAGATCTGGGAGGGGGCAATGGTGTAATCGTTGTTGTCATTGGTAGTGAGCCCGGAAGCCCTGTTGAAGGCCGCGATGGAGTTCTTGACCACTCTGAGCAGGGGGACGGATGCCTTCTGGGGAATAAAACCGATTTTAAAACCATTACCTGCACCTTCCATCCGGCCGTTATTGAAACTCCAGCAGCCATCAATTTCCACATAGGAGTTGTCAGCCAGAGCCCAACCGTCGTCGCCATTGTCCCATGCGCGGCAATCTTTGTAGTAAATACTTCCCGTTGTGCCGGTGTTATAATGGAAATATCCATAGCCGTCATTCCCGGGCAAACTGGTGGATAGGGAGTCGCAGTGGTCGTAAGAATCACAATTCGTAATTCTGACGTTGCTGCCCGATGGGAAGAATCCTGACCCATGGGTACTGTGGGCCGTACACCGCTCCAGGGTGTAGTTGTCCCCGGAAGTTCTGAAAGCATAGGTCTCATCCGCAGGATTTGCGGGGTCAATTTGCCAGACGTTTCTTATTGTCAGCCCAATAAGCTTGTAATAAGACCCTGACAACTTCAGGCCATAGGTATTACCGTACCAGGTGGAGGTGATATTGCTGCAGTCCAGCACGGGTACTTCCCCGGGATAGTTCATGAAAACCACCCATTTGTCGGCCGTGCCGGTGACCGTTTTAGTGATTCCGGCTCCGCTGGTCACGGTGGTGGGGTAGACCCCCCCCCTGAAGATAATGGTATCACCGGGTTTACGGGAGGTAAATGCTTTTTCCCATGAAGCCCAGGGGTGGCTTTTGTCTCCGGCAGCGGCATCATTGCCGGCAGGAGTCGCGTTGGCTGGCGCCACATAATACGTGGCCGCACTGAGATGGATCGTAAAGAGGGAGAACACAACAATAACTAATAGCCTCATCATGTAAAGAGATAATTTTAAGGTTAATAACATGTATATATGGACACGGTGCAATTAAGTTGCAGAGAATCAAATAGATGATAAAAAGTAGTCAGGATGAGATCTCTTCGAAAGCTGTTATCAGTTAAAGCAAGGTTTGTAAATCTCGGTAGGCAAAAATAGGGTCTTAATACATACAAACAGCCTTAAGGAGATAGAATTAACTTATTTTAACGTTAGTGTAGCAGAATTTCAGTCGATTAAGTTCTGGAATTCGATGATTCCTCAGGGAACAGGTTTACTAGCCGTAGTAAAAAGTTTGAAAAGGCAAAGAGAGAAATAGGGTGAATTTGTTTAAGATACATAAAATCAAATTGTTAAATAGTTTAATACTTTGTATTAATACTTTGAATGATAAAGTATTAATACAAAGTGTCAATACTAATTATATGTTAAATATGAAAATTAATTATATAATTATTTAGTTCAACTAATTGATTATAAATAATATCTGGTTTGATCAATGGAGTTATCTAAATTTTTCGTAAATTATATCCGGGATTTAAAACAAAAAATGCCTTTTCTGATCTCTTCCGGCAATGATCACTGACCGGTGTACTCTTTTTGTCTCTTGCGGAAAGGGATCTTTCATCCCAATATGGCTTCCAGCCCTTCCGTAACCGGGACTGACGCGGCGAAGCATACCTGCCCCATCCTTCCGCGAAGACCCTCTCCCCCTTGAACAACACCTTCTCTTCATGAACCCGGAAAATCCCCTTCCGGTCCCCCTTATCAACTGGCATGAAAAGGATTTTAGGACTATCCGCCTTTTACCATGATTCGGCAGCTACGGTGACCGAGGGGGGCAGGATTGTGGCTGCGGCCCAGGAGGAGCGATTCACCCGTAAAAAGCATGACCCCTCCTTTCCGGCCCACGCCTGCCACTTCTGCCTCGACTATTCGGGGTTTGGACTTGATGAGCTGGATGCTGTCGTTTTTTACGACAAACCGTGGCTCAAGTTTGAGCGGTTGCTGGAGACCTACTACGGGTTTGCCCCTTCGGGTGTGGGCTCCTTTATCACGGCCATGCCTGTCTGGCTCCGTGAAAAACTCTTTCTGAAAAAGATCATCAGGGAGGAACTCTCCCATTTCGGCCCTTTTAATCCGAAGAAGGTGCCCCTGTTGTTTCCCGAGCATCACCTCTCTCATGCGGCCAGCGCTTTTTATCCTTCTCCTTTTGGGGAGGCCGCTATTCTTACCGTCGACGGCGTTGGAGAATGGGCGACCGCTTCCCTTTGTCATGGCCGGGAGAATGGGATCACCGTCCTCAGTGAACTTCAGTTTCCCCATTCGCTGGGACTCCTTTATTCCGCCTTCACCTGGTTTCTGGGTTTCAGGGTCAATTCGGGAGAGTACAAGCTCATGGGACTGGCTCCCTATGGCATCGCCGGCTCGGAGCGTACCCGGCGCTACCGGGAGCTGATCCTCTCCGAAATGATCAGGATTTACGAGGATGGTTCCCTGTGGATGAATCCCGTCTATTTCCGTTATGCCACCGGACTGCGCATGGTGGATGAGAAACGGTGGGAGCGTCTGTTCGGGTTTCCCCGGCGCCTGCCCGAGAGTGACCTGACGCAGGAGGTATGCGACCTGGCCCTGGTGATCCAGGAAGTGACTACCTGTATCATGATCAGAATGGCCCGTGAAGCCCGCCGGCGTACCGGCTCCCCGAATCTCTGCCTGGCCGGGGGGGTGGCTCTGAATTGCGTGGCCAACGGCAGGCTGCTGGAGGAGAAAATCTTTGATCATATTTTTATTCAGCCTGCCGCCGGCGATGCTGGGGGCTCCCTGGGGGCCGCCCTGGCTGCCCATTACCTCTGGTTTGGAGAACCCCGGATGACAAGCGACCCGGCTCTTTCCATGAATGGGGCTTGCTGGGGCCCCGAATACGGTGAAAAGGAGATCGCCTCCACCATCCGCAAATTCAATGCTTCCTGTCATCATTATGCCAGTTTCGACGACCTGGCCGGGGAAACGGCCACTCTTCTTGAACAGGGCATGGTGGTGGGCTGGTTCCAGGGACGCATGGAATTCGGGCCCCGGGCCCTGGGCAACCGCAGTATCCTGGGCGACCCCCGCAATGCCGATATGCAGAAAAAGCTGAACCTCAAGATCAAGTACCGCGAGAGCTTCCGCCCCTTTGCCCCGGCGGTCCTTGAAGAGGAGTCCTCCCGCTGGTTTAACCTGGAAACCCCTTCTCCCTACATGCTCCTGGTGGCCGGTGTGAGTGAGGTGATTCGCCATCGGGTCCCGGATAACTACGCCGAACTGCCCCTTCGCGAAAGGCTTTATACCCCCCGTTCCGAACTGCCCGCCATCACCCATGTCGACTTCTCTGCTCGCATCCAAACGGTCGGCCGCGATACCCATCCCCGCTTCTGGGCGCTGATCTCCCGTTTCAGGGAAAGAACCGGGTGCCCCGTGCTGGTCAACACCAGTTTTAACGTCCGTGGTGAACCGATCGTCTGCACTCCCACTGATGCCTACCGCTGTTTCATGCGGACCGAAATGGACTTTCTGATCATGAACAACTGCCTGTTTGATAAGAGAGAACAACCTCCCTGGCCTGAAGACGACCACTGGCAAGCCGATTATGTCCTGGACTGATCCCGGCCTCCTGCCGTGAAGCTCTCCTTCTCTCTGCAACGCCATCCTGACGCATTCCCCTTTCCCTGCACTATTCCTCTTTCCTGATCTCCCCCCCCTCCCGGGGCACTCCTCTCAAATCCTGTTGCTAATAATTATCCCCGAAAACTATGGAAATCCTTGCCGACCTCTGGAACTTTCTGAATGAGAGAAAGAAGTGGTGGCTCCTGCCGGTGATCATCATCCTCCTGTTACTGGGAATTCTCCTGGTACTGGGTGGCGGCAGTGCCATTGCCCCCTTTATCTATACTATATTTTAACCGGGTTATGGAACAGCACAGACACCCTGAAAACTGCCTGGTTATTGTGACAGGGGGGCTTCTGCTCTTTTGGTTGACCCGATGGGAGGGGTTTCTTATGGCTGCCGGGGGAGTGGGTCTGGCCGCTGTTTTATCTTCCCGCATGGCCACCCTGATCTCCCGATCCTGGATGCAACTCGCAGTATTGCTGGGGAAAGTGGTCCCCGTGGTGCTATTGACGCTCATCTATTTCCTGCTGCTTTTCCCCCTGGCCCGTCTGTCGCGGCTTTTTCGCGGTGACCCCCTCCGGCTCAGGCTTGGCAGGGAAACCACCCTCTGGGTAGAACGAAACCATCGGTACGATGCCAAAGATCTTGAAAAACCCTGGTAGCGGCTGGGGGCCCCGAAGAATCCTGGCCGCCGGCATGCTCATCCCCATGGGGCTCCTCATGGGTTATCTCTGGGCAGGCTTTCTCCATCCCGACCCCTGGTTTCTCGAAGTAAGAGGAGTTATAAGCCGTGTACTCTACCTTTACCTTCCTCTGATGGTCCTGCCGGCCTTCTTCTTTCTGGTGGCAGCCGTTGTGCTTCTCCGGAACAGAACCCTGGCCCGTCATCTGCTGCTCATGCTTCTCTCTGTTAGCCTGCTTTTGCTGCTGCTCTACCCGCTGGCTGATGTCGTTTGGTACCTCAGAGGCAAGCAGAAAAGCCGCACCCTGGTAGAACTATACCATCCTTACCTCCAGCTGAAACCTGTGTTGCCCGAAGCCGGCGAACTCCTTCCGAACGGTAAGGATTATGTGATATTCTGCCTGGGGGGGTCCACCACGGAAATGAAGGATTCGCATGGAAGAGGATGGCCTGAAAGACTGGAGTATCTGCTGCGGCAACAGACCGGTTCAGATTTTCTCCGGGTCTTTAATTTGGGCCGGCAGTGGTATACCTCTCTGCATACGCTGATCAATTACCAAACCAACCTGAGGTTATACCATCCCGACCTGCTTATTGTGATGCACAACATCAACGACCTGTTGCAGAATGCCGATTTCAGTTATTTCAGCAGGGGGCCGTTCCGTGGGGATTACGGCCATTTTTACGGTCCGTCGGCCCAACTTCCCAACCAGTATGGTCTCTTCGGTCACTATTGGGAAAACCTGGCCCGCTGCTGGTACCATCAGCCCCGTGAAGTGGTCACTCAGGATAGCTTCCCCGGGTTGTCGTCCTTCACGCGCAACCTCAGGACGTTGCTGGAGCTGGCCCGTCTTGACAGCACGCAGGTCATCCTTTTAAGTCAGCCCAATCTGTTGACGGAAGAAATGAACCAACAGGCCAGGGAAGCCTGTGTGATGGTTCGCCGGGAAGCGGTCGGCCCGGGCAAACAGTGGAGTTTTGATGCGGCCATCAGTGGCATGCGTCAATACAACGCCCGTATCAGGGAGATCGCCCGGGAGGAGGGCGCCCTCTTCATAGACCTGGAACCGACCATTCCCAAAAATCTCACCTGGTTTTTTGATGAAGTCCACTACAAGGATACCACTTTTGACCTGGTGGCAAACACCCTGGGCAGAGAGATCGCCCGTTTGGGGATCCTGCCATCAGAAAAAATCCCTTAGAGCCCCTCACCCATTATCATGAACCTTCGTTTCTGGACCAAAAGCAAAGACAACACCATCCAGGCCTTCTGGATCGTGATGGGAAGCGTCACCACCCTGGGTATTTCCCTGCTGAGTGTGGCCATTCTCTCCCGTTATTTTTCGAAGGAGGAGTATGGTACTTACCGCCAGATCATCTACGTTTACAATACCCTGTTGATTGTTTTCACCGCCGGATTGCCTAATGTCTTCAGCTATTACCTGCCCCGTTACTCCCTGGCCCAGGGCAAGGAGATCGTCTTCAGAATTTCCAAAATTCTCTTTTATACAGGATGTTTCTTCTCGGTTTTCCTGTTCATATTTTCAGGGGTGATCGCCGATATCCTGAGGAATCCCGAATTGTCGCGCGGCCTTAAGTTGTTCTCCCCGGTACCTGCCCTGCTGCTTCCCACCCTGGGCATCGAGGGGATCTTCGCAACCTATCAGAAGACCACTTACATTGCCTTGTACAACGTGATCACCAAGTTACTGTTGCTGGTGATGGTCGTACTCCCGGTGATGTTTATAAAGACTGATTATATCACAGCCATCTGGGGGTGGCTTGCCGCCTCGGTGGTCATCCTGGTGATCACCTGGTTTTTCAAAGCCATTCCTTTCAGGGGAGTGGTCATGGAGAAACCCGACCTTACACTGACAGAGGTCCTCAAATTCAGTTTACCCCTGGTGACTGCATCCATTGCAGGGGTGGTCTACTGGGCTGCCAACCAGTTTTATGTGAGCCGTATATTCGGTCCGGCTGTCTTTGCCGAGTTTACCAATGGATTTATTGAAATTCCGCTGGTGGGGATTATTACAGGAGCCACCTCCAATGTGCTCATTCCGCTCTTCTCCAGGCTGGTCCACGAAAAATCGGATGTTTCACAGATCACCGACTTGTGGCGCAATGCCCTGGAGAAATCGGCCATCCTGATCTATCCCATTGTAATTTTCTTCCTTTTTTTTGCACGTGATGTCATTACCCTGGTTTATTCGGGAGCCTATACTGTTTCAACCGCGTACTTCCTGACAGCCATGAGCCTGAACTTTTTCAATATCATCATTTTTGCTCCATTACTCATCTCCCTGGGTGAGACCCGTTTCTATGCCTGGCTCAATTACAGCCTGATGCTCCTCCTGTGGGTTACCGACTATTTTCTGGTTCTCCTTTTTCATTCTCCCCTTGTTCTGGCCATTGCTTCAGTCGTTATTGCTGTGGGAGGCATCATCGTGTCCATCTGGTTCTCCTCGAAAAAAATCGGGGTTTCTTTCTTTGTTCTTTTTCCGGTGGGCCGGTTTCTGATAGTTGCGCTGCATGCGTTTCTCTGTCTCTTGTTGGTCAGTATCCTGTTAAGGGTGATATGGCCCAACCTCGGTGACCTTATGCACATTCTTCTGGCGGCGGTACCTTATGCCGGGTTACTGTGGGGAACTGCCCGCTGGTTCAAAATCGATTACAGGGGTATCATCATGCCGTTGCTTAAAGATCAACTGCTTCAGGAAGGAGGAGGAGTATGACCTGTCCCGGTATAACCCCTTATGCCAATGCTCTGTTTGAGCAACCCTGGTGGATGGAGGCGGTGGCTCCTGGTAATTGGAGGGTGTTTCTGGTGGAAGAGGGAGGCCAGTTGCTGGCCCGGTGGCCTGTGGCTGCATACCTCCGGGAAATCACCACTCCCCAGCTGACCCAAACCTCCGGCTTCTGGATGAACCCGGATATCGCCCCCGCTGATCCCCGGTTCACCGAAAGGAAGAGAATCACCAACCTCCTCCTCGACCAGTTGCCCCCGGGCATCAGAACCGACCTTAACCTGGACCCTGCCGTGACCTATTTTCTGCCCATGGTGTGGAGGGATTTCCTGGTGGAACCCAAGGTGAGTTACCGCTTCCATGATGTGGGCGATTCTGAACTTCTTTTCCGGGGGTTCTCCCCCAAAACCCGGCAATGCATCAGAAATGCGGAAAGAAAAGTGAGGGTGGAAGTTTCAGAGGATATAGATCCCCTGATCGGGTTACTGGATAAAACCTTTGGGCGGCAGAAGATCAGAAATCCCTGGTCTCCTGAGCTGATCCGCCGGCTTTTCATGGCCTGCCGCGATCACCGGGCTTGCAGGCTGATCTATGCCCGCGACAAAGAAGGACGCTATCATTCGGGTAACCTGTATGTCTATGATGAAAAGGTATGCTATGCCCTGCTGAGCGGTTCTGATCCGGATCTGGTGGCTTCAGGGGCGCGCACCCTCCTGGCATGGGAAGGGATCCGGTATGCCTCCGGCGTATCCGCAGCCTTCGATTTTGAAGGATCGATGGTTGAAGGTATTGAACACTATTTCCGCCAGTTCGGCGCCTCTCCCATCGTTTATTACCATATTTGCAGAGAAAGTGCCGGCCGGCGTGCACGCCGGGAAGTTACCCGGTGGATGGCGGCCACCTTACGTGGACTCCTGTCTCCATACAAGGCCCTCTGCTAAAGGGTTTTATTATGTTGAACGTTTCGGTCCCCGACAACAACTTTCCTGAAAGGGAATACATCATCGACGTGATGCTCTCCGGATTTCTGGGATTGCCCTATTCCCTCTCCCCCGGTTCTGATCCAACCGGATACCATATCTTATTTGATGGCGCCGAGTTGATCATCAGGGACCATTTCTTCAGCAGGTATCCGCTGCCACTTACCTACCTGGTCAGGGAGGCCATCCCTCCGGTGACGCATTTTATGAAGAATCCCTGTACAGGCGAAAAAGATATCCCGGTGATTTATGGCACCGATGAATTCCATTGGAATGAAAAGAGCCTGGTCTGTGGAATCGACCTCTTTGGTTCTTCCTTTTTCATGCTGACACGATGGGAAGAAGCCGTAATCCAGGTGAGGGATATCCACAACCGCTTCCCGGGCAGGGAGAGCCTGGCCGTAGCGGGGGGATTTCTTCAGCGGCCCATCGTCAATGAATATGCAACCATGCTGTGGAACCTGCTGAAAATACTGGGTTACAAGGGTGAACGAAAAACCCGCCATTACGGGTTGGTTTTGACCCATGACGTCGACCACCTCGATTATCCTTCGACCTGCCGCATTCTGCTGGGTGACTTACTCAAACGCCACAGCACTACCCTGGTTCGTCACCATTTTAACCAGTACAGGAAGACTGGGGCCAATCCTTATGACTATTTTGATTTTCTGATGTCGCACAGCGAGAAACTGGGGCTTTGCTCCCGGTTTTACTTTATGTCCACCAATACAGGACTGCCCAATGACCGCCGCTTCTATCTCAACAAGAAGCGTTTCCGCGACAAGGTCAGCGAGATCAGGAGGCGGGGGCATCTCATTGGTTTTCATCCTGGATACTACACGTTTGACAATGAGGAACGGTGGCGCAGAGAAAAAGAGATCCTGGAATGCGCTCTGAATGAACGGATCACCGAAGGACGGCAGCACTACCTCCGGTTTGATGTTTCACGGACTTTCAGAATCTGGGAGAATAACGGCATGGAAACCGACAGTACTCTGGGTTATGCCGATCACGAAGGATTCCGGTGCGGGACAGGTGATGACTTTCCGGTCTTTGATTTTACTGGACGGCACCGGCTCCGCCTCCGGGAACGCCCGCTGGTCATCATGGATGGCACCCTCAAGCATTACAAAGGTTATGATCAGGAAACCATCATTGAGTGTTTCCGCTATTATCAGCAAATTGCCAGAACCTACGAGATGCAGCTGACGATTCTATTCCATAACTGTTTTTACGGAGAGTTGGAAGGTTATGATAATCTTTATGTTAAGATGCTGGAATCTTCACCCTCTTAATGCTGAGCAATGCCCTCAGGCAGAAAAAAGAGGCTTTGCCGGTAGGGAAAGCAGAACAGATCGCTACCTCGATGAAGGGAGAACCTAAAAGTATTCTGATTGTGACGGCCAGCTTCACTCCGGAAATTTCGCCGCGGGCTTTCAGGGCCACCGAATTGGCCTGTGAATTGGCGCGGCAGGGGCATAGCGTCACGGTAATCACTCCCCGGAACAAGGCGGTCTACTCCCGCTTTTGGGAGGAAAATCGACTGAACTTCAAGGATATGGGGAATCCGCGATGGAAGGTGCCCGGAACGGGAGGTTCCACAGGGCGCAGGTATGGAGTCCTTCGCCTTATAAGACAGGGCATCGCACGGATGCTGGAGCACTTTCTGGAATACCCCGACATTCAGTATATGTTTATGGTAAGAAAGGCACTTCTTGATGAGGGAGGTCACGACCTTCTCATTTCGGTGGCCGTGCCCTATCCGGTGCACTGGGGGGTGGCCCTGGCACGCACGCCTCGAAGGAGAATCGCTGACGTATGGGTGGCCGACTGTGGGGACCCTTACATGGGCAACACCCTCGACCGCTTCCGGAAACCTTTTTATTTCGCTTATGTGGAGAAATGGTTCATGCGGAGGTGCGATTTCATCTCCATCACGCGGGAAGCTTTCCGGGTCAACTATTACCCTGAGTTCCATGCCAAAATGGTGGAGATCCCCCAGGGGTTCCGCTTCATCGAGGTGAAGCCCGCTCCGGAAAATTCACTCAACGGAATCCCCCGGTTTGCCTTTGCCGGCAGTTTTATCAGGCAGAAGAGAGACCCCGGGGAATTTCTCGCTTACCTGGCGACCCTCCGAAGCGATTTTCGGTTTATATTATTTACCCAAACCCGGGAGTTAATAGACCCCTTTGTCCCTCTTCTGAATGGCAAACTGGAGATCAGGGATTATATCCCCCGGGAAGAACTGCTGCCGCAACTGGCCGGCATGGACTTCCTGGTCAATTTCGGGTTTGACCCCCAGGTCCAGTCGCCCAGCAAGCTGATTGACTATGCCCTGGCTGGCCGGCCGGTCCTCCATATCCCCTCGTCAGGTATGGATACTAAAGTCATCGATGCCTTTCTGGCCGGGGATTACCATGACCGGTTTGAGCTCAACGATCTGGAGCGTTACAGGGTTGAAACGGTAAGTGCTTCCTTCTTAAAACTTCTCGATGGATAGTACTTTCAGGGATGGTTTCAGAGAGGAATCCTACGGGAATTCCTGGGGCGGTTCCGCTCAGGAGAACAGGGATGCCCCTTCCGGCTATCGTCTGGATGAGGAGAGGTGCACTGGTGAGGAGCAGTTTTTGGAAAATAGCGGCACAGAGAGAGCCAGGGTGCCTCTTATGCCACCCCTGCAGGCTGACTGGGCGGTGCTGGTCCTTCTGTGGCCTTTCGGGGCACTGGTCAGTGCCTTGCGGCGGCTGGGGATGCCGGGCACGAAAACCGTTATTTGCCTCTTCTGTCTCTATTTCGGGTTTGTATTCATTTACGGGGATCCCTACCGCGCTCAAACCACCGATTCGGCCCGTTATGCCAGAGAACTGATCAACGCCCATGCCCATCCCCTTAGCCTGCAGCAGTTGGTTCCCCTCCTCTATAGACCCAAAACCGATATGCTCGACCTTTATCAGCCCTTGCTTACCTGGATAGTGGCTTGGTTCACGGGCGATCCCAGGGTGATCTTCGCCCTCTATGCCGCAGTCTTCGGCTTCTTCTGGGCCCAGAATATCTGGCTGGTCCACGCCCGTATCGGCCCTGCCACCGGATGGGTTCTCCTTCTCTTCCTGGGGGCTTTTGCGCTCATCAACCCGGTTTGGAACATCAATGGTGCCAGAATGTGGACCGCTGCCCAGATCTATCTCTTTGGGGCCCTCCTCTGGTTCTTTGAAGGGAAAAAATCAGGACTCCTCTGGAGTAGCCTCTCTCTGCTGGTCCATTTTTCATTCTTATTTCCGGTGGCCCTCCTTTTCCTCTATCTTATACTGCCGGGGAACCTCCTCCTTTGGTTTCTCTTTTTTACTGCCTCCTCTTTTTTCAGGGAAATCGACCTGAAAGCCGTCAGAGAGCTTCTGGATTACCTTCCCGAGGTCTTCAGGGATCGCCTTACAGGGTATACCAATGAGGATTATGCCCGAACACTTATGAAAACGGAATTGGGCCTGCCGCTTTACGTGCAGGTGAGTGAAAAGGTAGCCGATGCCATCGTTTACCTATGGGCCATCGCCCTGTTTCTCTCACGCCGGGAGTGGAGCCCGGCTGCTCCGGAACTGAAAAGACTGTTTGGGTTTGCCCTTTTTCTGGGGGGCTTTGCCCAGATTGTCAGCCTTATTCCTTCCGGACCGCGTTTCATTGTCATCGCCCACACCCTCTTTTATGCCGCTTTTATTCCGGCCATCGCGCTCCTGCACGGTAAACCCTCCTTTGAATTCCTCAAAAACCTCTCCATCCCATTGCTCGCTTATTTTATCCTTTACAATATCAGGATGGGATTTGATTTTATCGGGATTCTCACCTTCCTGGGCAATCCGTTGATGGCCCTTTTTTCTCCGGAGCAATCCCCCCTGATTGAGTGGGTGAAAATACTATTCTGACAGGATGACCAGAGAATCAACAGCTGGCACTAAAAGCCTTTCACTGGGCGAAGGGGTTGTCAGGTCGGCCTTTCGCCATCTTCTTTTGGTTCCGGGGATTCACCTGCGGCGCAGGATCCTGGTTCTGGAAAGCGATGACTGGGGGAGCATCAGGCTTCCCTCGCGGGAGGTATATGATGCCCTGTTGCGCCATGGGGTACGGGTGGACCGGTTCCCCTTTAACCGGGTGGATGCCCTGGCTTCGGTGGAGGATCTCTCCGCCCTGATGGAAGTTTTGGCCTCGGTGCACGACCATACCGGCCACCCTGCAGTCATGACCCTCAATACCATTGTCGCCAATCCTGATTTTGACCGGATCAGGGCTTCGGATTTCCGGGAGTATTATTATGAACCCTTTCCGGAGACCCTGCAGAGATATCCCTCCCATGATGGTTCTTTTGCTCTATGGCATGAAGGGATGGAGGCAACCCTTTTCAAGCCGCAATTCCATGGGCGGGAACATCTCAATGTCCTCCGTTGGCTGAGGGCTCTTCGTGAGAATCGGGGGCGCGTACGCATGGCTTTCCAATACAGGATGGCCGACCTCAGCGAAAGTGAACATATTACGGAAGATGCTTTTGCCGATGCCTTGAATTTCAGTCATCCGGCAGAAATGGACTTTCAGCGGCAGGCTATTTTGGAAGGGACGCAGCTCTTTGAGCAGCTCTTTGGTTACCGCTCCATGAGTTTTATTGCCCCCAACTATATCTGGGACAGCCGGCTCAATGGGAGCTTACGCCAGTGTGGTATCAGGGCTTTCCAGGGCATCTGGGTTCAGTTTGAGCCGCTCGAAGGCCCTGAAAACCGCTTCAGGCGTAAACTGCACTTCCTGGGTGAACGCAACAGGGAGGGGCAGCTTTTTCTGGTCCGCAATGCCGGGTTTGAACCCTCGCTCTATCCGGGCATGGATTGCGCTGACAGCGCGCTGCAGCGCATAGCCATGGCTTTCAGAATGGGAAAACCAGCCATTGTGGGTACCCACCGTCTTAACTTCTGTGGCACCATCGACCCTGCCAACCGTGACCGGAACCTGCCTGCTTTCAGGCGGTTGCTTCATACGGTCAGGAAGAAGTGGCCCGATGTGGAATTCATGAGCAGCGACCAGCTGGCAGAACTGATTCTAACAAAGGAGAGTGGTAATGAATAGCTTTGAAGATATGGGTTTTTTTGTGGACATTGAACCTCTTTTTTCGGGGGACCGGGAAAGGACGGTGGAGCGCCTCAAGGAGTATTACCGGCGGAGTGAGGCTTTGCAAATGATGATATCGGCCATGCTGGAGAGGCATGGTCTTCCTGCCGCGATCCGAGGGAGAAGGGTGTTGATGAAGCCCAACTGGGTGATCCATTCGCGTCGTGAGAGTGACGACTGGTGTATCCGCACCTCTCACGATTTTCTGCTGGCGGCGCTCAGGGCCGTGCTTTCCTGTGCTCCGGAACGGGTGCTTATCGGCGATGCTCCCATTCAGGGGTGTCATTGGGACCAACTGGTGACGCCCTCCTTTTCCGGGGAGGTGAACCGGATGGGCCATATGGTTCATGTTCCTGTGGAGATCCGGGATTTCCGGCGCAAGACCTTTGAACCCTGGCTCAATAATCCTGTTACCGATCGTTATCCCCTTTCTGAGTACGCGGTCTTTGATACCGGGGAGTCGAGTTATCTGGAGCCGGTGACTCTGGGTGGACGTACCCGGTTCAGGGTCACGGATCATGATCCGCGGGTGATTGAGAAACGCCATACCCCCGGCAGGCATCTCTATACCATCACAAAAGCCTTGTTTGACTACGATGTGGTGATCTCCCTGCCCAAGGTGAAGACCCATCAGAAGGTAGGTCTGACGGCGGCGGTCAAGAACCTGGTGGGGCTGGTGGGCGACAAGGAGGGGTTGCCGCACCACCGATTAGGTGGTTCGTTGCAGGGGGGTGACAGTTACGCCGGTGGAAGCCGGTTGCGGTTCATGGCGGAACTGGCTTCCGATTTTGCTGACCGTCGTCAGGGGAAGCCGCTCTACCGTGCCGGGTCGCGCCTCTCAGACCTGTTCATGCGGCTGGTTCCCGGGGAGATCCAGGATAGCCGCGGGGCCTGGCCAGGCAACGATACGACCTGGCGGATGGTTCTGGATCTGAATAAAATAGCGCTGTTTGGAACCCCTGACGGCCAGCTGGCTCCGGAACCCCAGCGGGTATTATACAGCCTCTGTGACGGCATCATCGCCGGCGAGGGCGACGGCCCCCTTAACTCGTTACCTCTGGCCCTGGGGGTACTCTCCCTGACTAATCACTCGGGAATGAACGACATCGCCCTGGCCACCCTGATGGGGATGGACCCGGAAAGGCTCCCCCTGTTACAGGAAGCCGCTTCCCTGCAAGGCCCCGGATCTGTACATCTGACCTGGAACAACCAGGAGGTTTCCCTCGAGGACCTCCGCTCCTTCCACATTAAAGCCTCGCCTCCTCCGGGCTGGGAAGTCGTCTTTTACTCCTCCCCCGAGCCATGAGAATCGCCATTCACCAACAACCGGGATCCTTCAGCGACCGGTGGATTCCCTACTGCCGCAACCTCGGCATAGACATCCGGACGGTGAACTGTTATGATACCGGCATTATCGCTCTGCTCGAAGATTGCGATGCCCTGATGTGGCATTTTTACCATGCCGGCGCCAGGGATGTCAAATTTGCCCGGCAACTGCTGTATGCGGTAGCTGCTTCGGGACGTGTTGTATTCCCTGATTTTCATACCATGTGGCATTTTGACGATAAGGTAGGCCAGAAGTACCTGCTGGAAGCTGTTGGGGCTCCTCTGGTGCCTGCTGTTATCTTTTATTCTCCACAGGACGCCCGCCGATGGGCCCTGACGGCCCGTTATCCCCTGGTTTTCAAGCTGCGTACGGGAGCGGGATCTGACAATGTCAGGCTGGTGAGAAACCACAGGGCTGCTTTCAGGCTCATCCGACGGGCCTTCGGGAAGGGGTTCCCCCAACTCAACCCCGTGAGCGACCTGCAGGAAAGGTGGCGCAAGTACCGGCATGGAAAGGGACTTTTTTCAGGTGTGCTCAAGGGGGTTGCCCGGCTGGCCATACCTACCCGGTTCGCCCGTATGGCAGGACCAGAGAAGGGATATATTTATTTCCAGGAGTTCGTGCCTGGCAATGACCATGACACCCGGGTAGTGGTCATCGGAGACAAGGCTTTTGCCATCCGCAGGATGGTCAGAAAGCATGATTTCAGGGCTTCGGGAAGCGGCGAGATCCTTTACGGCAAAGCGTGCTTCCGCGAGGAGACCATCCGCCTGGCCTTCGAATGGGCTGCTAAGATCAAATCACAGTGTGTCGCCTTTGACTTTGTTTCCCGGGGCGAAAAGGATGCTATTGTGGAAATCAGCTACGGCTTCGCTCCGGAAGGGTATGATCCCTGTCCGGGCTACTGGGACCGGGCGCTGAACTGGTTCCCGGGCCCATTTAATCCCTATGGCTGGATGGTCGAAGGGGTTCTGGATAAACTGAAAAAACGGAACCGGTCATGGTCATCATGCTGACGATTCCTTCTTTATGTAACGGTGGCATGGAGCGGGTGATGGCTGCTCTGGCCGACCGTTTTGTTTGCGAGGGGAGAGAAGTGCACCTGATCCTGTTCGGGCTCAGACCTCTCCTTTTTTACCCCCTTAATGAGAGCGTAACTCTTCATCTCCCGCAAGAGGGGGGGCTGCTGGCCCGTAAACCGTGGATCGCCTTTCAGCGGATGCTTTTTATCAGGAGGGAGGTGAAAAAAGCCGACCCAGCGGTTCTCCTCAGTTTCGGAGAATACTGGAACAGTTTCGTTCTCTTATCGCTGGCAGGTAGCGGATATCCTGTATTTATCTCTGACCGGTGTGCCCCCGGGAAAAAACTCAACGGAATCCATGAAGCCATCAGGAGACTTCTTTACCCGCGGGCTGCAGGGATTATTGTTCAGACCCTTTCCGCGGAGGCCCATTATCACCGCCGCTTTCCGGGCTTGCGAACGGCCGTTATTCCCAATCCCCTCATGGAACTGGCTCCCGGCCCCCCTCCTCAGAAAAGGAAACAGATCCTGATGGTAGCCAGGATGATCTCAGGGAAACACCACGACCGGCTGATTTCCATCTTTGCAGGACTGGATGCCCCCGACTGGTCTCTTCTGCTGGTGGGCAGTGATGACCAGGGACAACACCATCTGGAACGTCTGCGGAAATTGGCGCATACCCTCCGGGTCAACGACCGGGTGATCTTTGCCGGGGAAACTAAGGACGTAATCCCCTATTACCACGCCGCCCAGATTTTTGCCTTCACCTCCTCCTCCGAAGGATTTCCCAATGTCATTAACGAAGCCCTGGCAGCAGGGTTGCCCGTAGTAAGCTATGACTGTGAGGCAGGACCTTCTGAATTGATCCGTGACGGGGAGAATGGTTATTTGGTGCCTCTCTTTGACGATCTCCTTTTCAGGGAGCGGCTGCAGCAGCTTATCGACGATGAGGGATTGCGTCAACGTATGGGACAGACGGCAGCCGAAGGTACGGCCCGCTTTGAACTTGCTGCCGTTGCACGGAGGTACCTGACCTTCATGGAACAGAATGTCAGCGTGTCACCCTGAAGATTCACAATCCTCCTTCTATAGAACACCCTTCAGCATAGATTATAAAAGAGCAAAAATGACAGGTATGAAGTTGCTTCAGATCAATACCACAGTGAACACCTGCAGTCACGGAAGGATTGCCGAAGAATTAGGGATGGCTGCCATGGCTGCAGGATTCCGTAGTTTTATAGCCTATGGCCGGGCCGGGCTGCCCAGCCGGTCGGTGCTGCTTAAAACCAACCAGTGGTGGGATGTGGGCTGGCATGTGCTGAAGACGCGCCTGACCGACCGTCATGGCTTTAGCTCGGACTTGGCTACCCGTAAGCTCCTGGCCCGGATCATCGCCCTGGACCCCGATATCATCCATCTGCATAATATCCACGGATATTTCCTGCACGTGGGACATCTCTTTAACTATTTGAAAAACAGTTGTGTTCCGGTGGTGTGGACCCTTCATGACTGTTGGCCTTTTACCGGGCACTGTGCTAATTTTGAGGGGGCCGGGTGCTACCGGTGGAGGGATATCTGTTACGAATGTCCATTGACCCAGGTCTATCCTGCAAGCTGGGGATTTGACCGTTCGACCCTCAATTTCATGGAGAAGAAGGAGCTTTTCTCGGGGATTCCGCAGATGCAACTGGTGACGCCGTCGCACTGGCTCGAACGGCATCTGAGGGTCTCTTTCCTGGCCGATTATCCGGTGGAGGTGATTCCCAACGGAATCGACCTGAAGGCTTTCCGGCCCGGAGAGGGGCACCGGGTCAGGCATAAGTATCGGCTCGGAAAACGGAAGATCATTTTGGGGGTGGCCAGCACCTGGAAAAATCGGCGGGCGCTGGGTGATTTTGTGGAACTCAGCCGGATGATGGGGAGTAAAGCCACGATACTTCTGGTGGGAGCCGACCTGCCGTGGGATGCACTCCGGGGGTCGGGTATCCTTACCCTGCCCAGGACAGAATCACGTGAGGAACTGGCTGAGCTGTATGCCACCGCAGATGTCTTTGTGAACCCCACTTATGCCGATAATTTCCCGACAGTCAACATAGAAGCCCTGGCCTGTGGCACTCCGGTGGTCACTTACCGCACCGGGGGGTGTGCCGAAATTGTGGATCAGCATACCGGCCTGGTCGTAGAAAAGGGGCAGATCCATGAACTCCGGAAAGCCGTGGAGGAGATCCTCGAAACCGGAAAAAACCCGTATGCACGGCATTGCCGGAAGCGCGCCGAGACCCACTTCGACAAGGAAAAGAGCGCTGAGGCTTACGTCAGGCTCTACCGGAAGATGCTGGCCATCAGTGATGAAAGCGGAACCCCCGTCAACCTTCCGGGGGAAAAGACCCAGGAAATCTTTCAGCACCGCCCTGAAATGGGAACGCCATCCAAACCTGACCAACACTCTGCTTCACACAGGTATTCTGACAAAAAACGGTTGCCTCTTTCCCACCGGGTGCCCTTGCGGGATCTGACCTGCCCTCCCTGCAAGAGAATAATGAGAGGTCTGTCTCACCCCTCCCGGTCATCAGACCGCATCCCTGAAGGGAACTTGTCGAACCTCTCCCGGCACTCCTTCCGGTTCAACCACTCCCTTCCTCCCTGTTACAGAAGCTTATATCATTTTCCCCCGGCACGTTCCTCCTGAGAACTGAGCCGCTGAATGGTTTTTTCATCCGGTTCCCATTTCTGAATGTCAAGGTGAAGATCCTGTTTGTGTCGATTTCGTGGCCTGCCCCAGGGGTGAGAAACCTCTACACCGACCTGATGGATGAGTTCATGGCCAGGGGGGATGAGGTGTTTGTGTTGGCCACCTGGCAGGCGGCAGGGCCAGCCCAGGCCCGGGCCAATCCCTCTGCTCCGGTTCAGGGGAATGGGGGAGTGCCTGTCCGGAGAAGTACAATGCCGACGCGTGAAAAGGGGATCAGAGTGTTACGGGTTTCCGCGAGCCCCATCAGGAAGGTCTCTCCCATCAGGAAGGGACTCTCCTTGTTGAGACTGGGCGCCAGGATGGCTTCGGCACTTCGCCGCGAATGGTCCCGGGAGGCTTTTGATTTGCTGATTGCCCCGACGCCACCGGTGACCCTCTCGGGTCTCTTCCGGAAAATCAAAAGGTGGTATGGGGTTCCCTTCTATCTTTTGCTGAAGGATATCTGGCCACAGGGGCCGGTAGACCTCGGAATGCTTCATAAATACAGTTTGCCCTGGTGGTACCTGCGCTATCATGAGCTGAGCACTTACAAGACCGCTGACCATATTGGCTGTATGTCACCGTGGGGTGTATCCTATTTCATCGGGCATAACCCTCAGATTGCTGCCGCCAAAGTGGAGGAGTGCCCAAATTCGATCAGGCCAAGCCGGGAGAATGGCCTGTCAGCACCCTTACCGGCGCAGCACGGTGATGCCGCGGGAATGGCTGTACAGGGTGATACCGGCAGGATGGC
>CAZKIU010000040.1:1797-11610 GCA_964552955.1 uncultured Prolixibacteraceae bacterium | reverse complement strand
CGCAGCACGGTGATGCCGCGGGAATGGCTGTACAGGGTGATACCGGCAGGATGGCAGTGCAGGGTGATACCGCGGGAATGGCTGTACAGGGTGATACCGGGAGAATGACCGTGCAGGATGATACCGGGAGAATGGCGGTCCGCAACCAATACGGGATTCCCGGGGAGGCCTGTCTTTTCATCTTCAGTGGAAACCTGTGTGTCGGGCATGGTCTGGATTTTCTGACCAGCGCCATAACTGAACTGGCCAGCTTCAGGGAAGCATTTTTTCTCATCGGAGGCAACGGCACTGAATTCGAGAGCGTTAAAAAACAGTTGAACCGGGCGGGGAGTCGTAATGCCCTGCTTTACAACTGGCTCCCTGCCGAGGATTTCATCCGGCTTCTTGATGCCAGTGATGTGGGGCTGATCTTGCTTCACAAGTACTCGGAGCCCCAGTTCCCCTCGCGGCTCCTCAGTTACCTTGACTTTGGCAAGGCGGTATTGTGCGCTGTCAATGAATACACTGATATAGGGGAGATCGTGGAAAGCAGTGGTTGTGGAATTTCGGTCCCACATGGAGACAGCGAACGGTTTGTGAATGCCATCAGGTATCTTTCTCAGAATGGTACCATCAGGAGCGAAATGGGAAGGAAAGGCCATCAGCTCCTCCTGGATCGCTATACGGTTTCAAGAAGTTATGACATCATCAGACGTCATTATGGGGATCAGGGTTGCCGTTCTGCTCACACATGAGTTTTTCCCGGTTTGGGGGTTTTGTCAACCTATAAGCCATGTCAATTCTGCGGAAAGTTAAACAGGAGTTGAAGAATATTCCCGGGAAGCGACTGGACCGGCAGGTGCTGGTTCTGGAGTGCGACGACTGGGGAGGTCTCCGGATGCCCTCGTTGGAGGCCAGGGAGCGGCTTTCGGCACTGGGGTATGATGTGGACAACCGTTACGACCGTTACGACACCCTGGAGGATGCCCCGGATCTGGAGGGACTTTATGAGGTCCTGGCCTCGGTGTGTGACAGCGAGGGGCATTGCGGGGTGATGACCCCTTTTGTGACCGTGGCCAACCCCGATTTTGAGCAGATCAGGGCCTCGGGGTTCCGGGATATGGCGTTTGAGCCGTTGCCGGTCACGTGGGAGAAGTACGGCCGCCCCGCGACGATGGCCGCCCTCTGGAGGAAAGGAGAGGAAGAGGGGCTTTTCATGCCCCAGTACCATGGTTATTCCCATCTGGCGGTGTTTCCCTGGCTCCGGATGTTGCAGGAGGGGCACCTGGGGCTCCGGGAGGCTTTTGACCTGGGGTATACGGCGCTGGTGGTTCCGGAGCTTGCTCCTGCCGTGGCGGGCTTCAGGGCGGAGCTCTTCTTTGAGGAGCCCGCGCAGCTCCCTATCCTCAGGGAGCACCTGGTGGAAGGGATTGCTCTTTTCAGGGAGTTGTTTGGGCGGGTTCCGAAGGTGTATGCCCCGGCCAACGGGGTTTTCCATCCCTTCTTTGAGGAGGGGCTGGCTGCCGCGGGCATCCGGTATCTCTACCAGGGCAGGCCGGTGACGGTTCCCGACGGCAGGGGGAAGGCCCGGGCGGGTTATGGGATGCGATGGCACCGGAAGGGACACCGGCTCTGTTCCTACCGCCGGAATTGTGTTTTCGAACCTTCCGGAAGGGAATATGGCGGCATTGCGCGCACACTGGATGAGATCTCTGCGGCTTTCAGGTGGGGTAAACCGGCCGTGGTGAGTACCCACCGGGTGAATTTCTGCGGGGGCCTCTCGCCCGGCAACCGCAGTAAAGGCCTGGAAGAACTCCACCGGCTCCTGAAGGCCGTCGCCGGCCGCTGGCCCGGGGTCCGGTTCATGGATTCCTTCCGGCTGCTCGCGGAATGGATTGCCTGAAAAGGCCCCACAGAACTGGTGGTGAAACATTGAGATTCAGGAGAAAAATGAAAAAACAGACCCATGATGAGGCTGGTTTATTTGCTGTATTACCTGACGCAGACGCCACCCGGCAAGCTGCGCCGCTTTCTGCGGTTTGCGGCTGATGTGAGCGGCCAAAGCCGGCTGGCGCTTCTGGGCGATGCTGTGGGGTCGGTATTCCGCTACAATATTTCGTTGCTCGACTATTTCCATTTCCGGTTTTACGGGAAGGGGAGGGAGCAGCGGCTGATGTGGGCGGGGACGGGGACGCTCTATGAATTTCAGCTCCGGATGAATCCCCGTGGTGCGCGCGGAGTGCTGGAGGACAAAGTGCTGTTTCTTGAATATTTCCGTGGTTTTTACCGCCGGAGGTGGATCACGGTGGAGGAGGCAGCGGCAGATGCGGGGAAGGTGGCGTTGTTGCTGGGGAATTCCTCGGGGCGGGTGGTGTTCAAGGGGCGGCGTGGCCAGGCAGGCAGGGAGGTAGAGGTCGCCGGTTCCGAAGGTTATACGCCGGAGGGCATGGTGGCCTACATGCGGAAGAAGGGATATGGCCTGGCGGAGGAGTATGTCGGGCAACATCCTCTGATGGCGGCTTTGTCGCCGTCCGGGCTCAATACGGTGCGGCTGATCACGCATCTGAGGGATGGAGCGGTCACCCTGGTGGGGGCACGGCTGCGGATCTCGGTCGATGCTGCGGTCGACAACATGGCGGCAGGCAATCTGGCAGCTGTGGTCGATTTGGACACGGGATGCGTCACGGGGCCCGCGGTGTACAGCGACATCACCCGCAGCGAAGAGACGGTACACCCGGTGACGGGTCATCCCATTCCCGGGTTTAAGGTGCCTTTCTGGAAGGCATGTACCGACCTGGCGGTCAGGGCAGCCCTGCATACCCCCGGGAACCGCTCAGTGGGCTGGGATATCGCCATCACCCCTGACGGCCCGGAACTCATCGAAGGGAACCACAACTGGTGCAAACTGTTGTGGCAGCTGCCCGCAGGGGAAGGCCTCAAACCACAGCTGGATGCCCTGCGCTGAAGGGAGGGCACATTATGAAAGCAAGTCCCTCGATGAAGGAAGCCCTCCCTGAAAAGGGGTGCACGACGAAAGCAAGTCCCTCGATGAAGGAAGCCCCCCCCTGAAAGGGGTGCACTTCAGGGGACCGCAGTGTAAGGGGATTGACTGCACAGCGGGGGCGGGTACCGCACCATACGATGCCCGGAGGAGTTTGGAGTCCTCGGTCCCGGTTGTCAGTCGAATTCCCCGGTATCGGTTTTCCGACGGAATCCCAGGCAATTGTTACTCAGAGAGCGTGATTTACAATTAAAAACGGATGCATATGAACCGACTGGTTGTCAAGGTGTTGATCTATGTAGAGCACCGGTATCCTTTTCTGTGGAGGATAGTCGAAGGGGTCAATGGGGTCATTTTTAATGTGTTGTATGGCAAGAAGTTCAGGCAGTCGGCGGCTGGAGCGTGCCGGGAATTCAGTACGGTGCGTTACAGGGCGCGGTTGCTCACCGCAGCCGACCTGGAACAGCTGGAAGCGCTGATAGCCGCACAGGCGCCCGACAGGCTGACCTGGTTCCATCCCCACGGCTTCGACCGGAAATCCCTTACTGCCGAACTCCGTAACCCGGCGTTTCTGATGATGGGGATTTTTGACGGCCGGGTGATGGTCGGTTATTTTTTTCTGCGCTGTTTCTGTACCCGAAAGTGTTTTGTTGGCCGGCTGGTCGACCAGGCGCATGAGGGAAAAGGGATGGGCAGGGTGATGAACAACATCATGTACCATACCGGATGGCATAACGGGTTCAGGGTGTTGTCGACCATTTCGCGGAACAACCACAGGGTGATGCGGGCGCATGCCGGAAACCAGGCGCTGAAGGTCCTCCGGGAACTCCGGAACGACTACCTGCTGGTGGAGTTTGTACCCCCGGAGGAAGTGTTGCTGGCCCGGGAAGGATATCCGGTGCCTGGGTCCATGGTGTTGAAGCGGCTGTTCGATTTCTCTCTTTCCCTGACAGGACTGGTGTTGCTGCTGCCGGTACTGGCCGTGCTTGCCCTGGTGCACAAAATGGTTATGCCGGGGGCGGTGTTTTTCAGGCAGCAAAGGGTGGGGCAGTATGGGTTGCCCTTTACGCTGATTAAGTTCAGGACCATGGTGGAAAACCCCGGGGGGAGCTCTGTTTCGGTGAAAGGAGAAGGGCGGATCACCGCTTTCGGGGCGTTGCTGAGGAAATACAAGATCGACGAACTCCCTGAACTGCTGAATGTGGTCAGGGGGGAGATGAGTTTTGTGGGGCCCCGTCCCGATGTTCCGGGCTATGCCGACCGGTTGAGGGGGGAGTTTCGCAGGATGCTGTTGCTCAAGCCGGGAATTACGGGTCCGGCCACCCTGAAGTATGCCCATGAGGAGGAGCTTCTGGCTGCGACGTCCGATCCGGTGGGGTGGAACGACCGGGTCCTCTGGCCCGACAAGGTGCGCATCAACCTGGAGTATCTCAGGGTGCGCTCTTTTTGGAAGGATTTGCGCATTATCATGGAAACATTCACAGGAACCGTAGGCCATTCCTGGGCATAGGTTTCTTCCCATACTTTAGCACGTATATGAGGGCCTACAGGCAATTCCCGTCACCCGCGCAATGGAAAGCCCTGTTCGTCATCGCGACCCAATTCATGTCTTCAGGAAACCCACTATCAGGGAATTACAGCAAGAAGAATGATAAAAATGCAAATTCGGGGGTGAAGCCCTTTTGAAATAACAACAAAATACTATCTTTGCGCCATCCAAAACACGGGTGTAGCTCAGTTGGTAGAGCATCGGTCTCCAAAACCGAGTGTCGGGCGTTCGAGTCGCTCCTCCCGTGCGCAAGCAGAAGCCAGCCGGTATATCCGGGCTGGCTTTTTTCATTTTCTGCTACCGGGAAACCCCGGCGAAGCTCCCGAATGGTTACATTTACGGCAAATCTGTAACCATGAAGGCAGACCTTTTTGTGCCCTGTTTCATTGATCAGCTTTATCCCGCCACGGCCTTCAGCACCATGAAGTTGCTGCGCCATTGTGGTGTGGAGGTGCATTACAATCCTGAGCAGACCTGTTGCGGGCAGCCGGCGTATAACAGCGGCTACAGGGAGGAGGCGAGGGCGCTGGCCCTGAAATTCATGCGTGATTTTGAAGGGGCTGAGACGATAGTGACGCCTTCAGCCTCCTGTGCCGCTTATATCAGGAACCATTATCACCGCCTTCTGGAAGGGGATGCCCGGGAAACGGAACGCTTCGGGCAGCTCAGGCCCAGGATCTTCGAGCTGACCGATTTTCTGGTCCATGAACTTCAGCAAACCGATTTCGGGGCTGTATTTCCCCACAAGGTAACCTGGCATGATAGCTGTTCGGCCCTGCGGGAGTACGGCATCAGGGAGGAACCCCGTCTGTTGCTCAGCCAGGTGAAAGATCTGAAGCTGGCCGAAATGGAAGAAACGGAAAGCTGCTGCGGGTTTGGGGGGACCTTTATGGTGAAATTCAAGCATATCTCCACGGCCATGACCCAACAAAAGGTGGAGTATGCTCTGGCCACCGGGGCTGAATATATCGTCTCTACGGAAGCTTCCTGTCTGATGAACCTCGACAGTTATCTCAGAAAGAACAGAATCCCCCTGCAGACCATCCATATCGCTGATATTCTGGCTGCCAACCTGTAATTGCCAGCCTCCTGATTTCAATCATTTAATAGTCATGACTTAGGATTCCTGCATTCAGGATTCAGAATTATTCTGATATTCTGATATTCTGACCTTATAATCTTCTAAAAGGTTTGCAGCTGGTGTAGTTTGGTATACCTGCCGTTAAGGGCGATGAGCTGGTCGTGGGTGCCGGTTTCGACGATTCTGCCTTTATGGAGCACGCAGATCATGTCTGCATTTTTGATGGTAGAGAGCCGGTGAGCGATAACGATGGAGGTCCGGTTTTTCATCAGTTTGTCGAGGGCGTCCTGGACCAGTCGTTCCGATTCGGTATCCAGTGCGGAGGTCGCTTCATCGAGGATCAGGATGGGAGGATTCCGCAGAATCGCCCTGGCGATGCTGAGTCTTTGCCGTTGTCCTCCCGAAAGTTTGCTTCCCCGGTCGCCGATGATGGTATCATAGCCATTTTCGGTATCCATGATGAAGTCATGGGCGTTGGCCACGCGGGCGGCAGCTTCCACCTCCTGAGGGGTTGTTTTTTCCACGCCGAAGGCGATATTGTTGTAGATGGTATCGTTGAATAGGATGGCTTCCTGGCTGACGTTGCCCATCAGGTGGCGCAAGTCGTGCAGCTTCAGGTGGCGGATGTCGTTACCGTCGATGGTAATCATTCCTCCAGTGACGTCATAAAAGCGGGGCAGCAGGTCGACGAAGGTGGTTTTGCCGCTTCCCGACTGGCCCACCAGGGCTATCGTGCTCCCTTTAGAGATGGTCAGCGAAATATTGCGGAGGACCTCCTTGTCGCTGTACCCGAAACTGACATCGTGGTATTCGATGGCGTTCCTGAGGGTGGAAACGGGGAGGGCTTCCGGTTTTTCAGAGATGGTGACATTGGCCAGAAGGATGGTGTCGATACGGTCCATGGAAGCCATCCCTTTCTGGATGGCATAGAGGGCGGTGGTGAAGGCCTTGGCCGGGTTGATCACCTGGTAGAAGATGGCCAGGTAAGCAATGAAGGTGGCTCCCGAGAGGTCGCTGTTGTGGCTCAGGATCAGGGTACCCCCAAACCAGACGATCAGCACCATGACAAAAGTCCCCAGCAGTTCGCTCAGGGGGTGAGCCAGTTCACGGCGCCACATCAGCTTGTTCATTATGGTACGGTAGCCACTCAGCTCGCCGCTGAAACGGCGGTTCATCTTCTCCTCTGCGTTGAACGCCTTGATGATCCGCAGTCCGCTGAGGGTCTCTTCGATGATGGTCAGCAGCAGACCCATCTTATCCTGTCCTTCGCGCGACACTTTTTTAAGCGACTTCCCGATACGGCCGATGATGTACCCTGTGATGGGCAGTAACACCAGGATGAACATGGTCAGGGTAGGACTTAAAACCAACAGGGAGATGAGGAAGACCAGGATGAGGACCGGGTTTTTGAGGAACATATCGAGGGAGGCCATGATGGAGTTTTCGACCTCGGTGACGTCGCCTGATATGCGGGCCATGATGTCTCCCTTTCGTTCCTCGGTGAAGAAGGGGAGGGCCAGCCGGAGGATCTTCTGATAGATTTGTCCGCGCAGGTCACGCACCACGCCGTTGCGGATGTAAACCGTCTCCCACGCCCCCATATAGGCAAAGCCCACCTTCAGCATGGTACCTAAGGTCACTCCCAGCCCGACCACCAGCAGGGTGAGTCCCGCACCGTGGGTGTTCTTGAAGAGCGTCAGAAAATAATAGAGATTATGTTTAAGCGCATCGAGGGTGAACGCCCAGGGCACCATCTCGTTGACATCTTCAGCCATGTTGAAGAGGATCTCCAGGATGGGGATCATCATGCCCACCGAAAAGACGGCGAAGAGGGCCGAGAGGAAATTGTACAGGAAAGTAAGGCCCAGGTGGCTCTTATAGGGCGGAATGTATCTTTTAAGTACTTGAATGAAATCCTTCATTGATGTGATTTTATTATGGCCTGATTGCGGCGGTTTTCCCGGAAGGTTTAAAAAATGCCGGTATAGTTCTGAGGTGTGATATTTCTGAGTTCTTCCTTCAGGGCTTCGGTGATATCGAGGTGGTCGATAAAGGTGAGGATGGTCGTGCGCGTCACAGGTTGGTTTCCGCGGGTCAGCTCCTTGAGGGCTTCATAGGGATGGGGATACCCCTCGCGGCGGAGGATGGTCTGAATGGCTTCACCCACTACGGCCTGGTTGGCTTCGAGATCCTGATCAATGGCTTCACGGTTCAGAAGGAGTTTGCCCAAACCGCGGAGCGTCGACTCCAGGGCGATAAGGGTATGGGCAAAGGGCACCCCGATGAAACGGGTGACCGTTGAGTCGGTGAGGTCGCGTTGTAACCGGGAAACCGGTAGCTTCTGGGTCAGATGTTCAAACCCGGCATTGGCAATGCCCAGGTTTCCCTCGGAATTTTCGAAGTCAATGGGATTCACCTTGTGCGGCATGGTCGAGGACCCTACTTCTCCCTTTTTAACCTGCTGCTTAAAATAGTTCATCGAGATATAAAGCCACATGTCTCGGTCGAGGTCAAGGAGGATAGAGTTGATCCGTTTCATGGTGTCGAAAACAGCCCCATGGTCGTCGTAATGGGCGATCTGGGTGGTATACTGCGACCGTTGGAGGCCTAATTTTTCGCTGACGAAGCGGTTGGCGAAGGTGCTCCAGTCGATGGAGGGGAAGGCGACCTTGTGGGCGTTGAGGTTACCTGTGGCGCCACCGAATTTGGCATACAGGGGAAGGCTTTTAAGCAGGGAGAGCTGCACCCTGAGGCGTTCCACGAAGACCAGGATCTCCTTGCCCAGTTTGGTGGGCGAGGCAGGCTGCCCGTGGGTATAAGCCAGCATGGGGATCTCTTTCCAACTTGCGGCCAGCTCTTCGAGTTTCTCCACCATCCGTTCCGCCGCTGGAAAATAAACCTCACGCAGGGCGTCGGCAATGGAGAGGGGAACCGCGGTGTTGTTGATATCCTGCGAGGTCAGCCCGAAATGAATGAACTCTTTGAAGGCCGACAATCCGCGCAAATCGAACTGCTCTTTCAGGAAATATTCGACCGCTTTGACGTCATGGTTGGTTGTTTTTTCAATCTCTTTAACCCGGGCGGCATCTTCCAGACTGAAGTACTCCCAGATGCCTGAAAGCCGTTCCACATCGCCGGCAGAGATCGCGGCCAGCTGCGGAAGGGGCAGCTCCCATAACGCTGTGAAATAGCGGATTTCAATCATCACCCGGTAGCGGATCAGTGCAAACTCACTGAAGTAGCCATCGAGTTGTTCCACCTTGGACCGGTACCGTCCATCAACTGGGGAAATAGCCGTTAATGTGCTCAGAATCATGAGTGTAAATTATGTGGTCGCGGCAAAGGTAGCAAAAAGAGGAGAAAGAATTCAGGCCATAAGAGCAGGGTATGACTTTTTTGCTGTTTCGGGTAACCGATAATTTTTAATTTAGGCAGGTCAACAGGGGACATCCCTGGCGTAATTATGAAAAAGGCCTTTAAGATTTCGCTGATATCCTATCTGAACAGTAAGCCATTTGTTTACGGCTTGGAACATTACGCTTCAAGCAAAGGGATGGAGCTTTACCTGGACATTCCTTCGAAGACGGCCCTCAAGCTGATGAATGGTGAGGCCGATGCCGGACTGGTCCCTGTGGGGGCGCTCAATGATCTTCCCCCGTATCAAATCGTGAGCGATTACTGTATCGGAGCTGTCGGCCGGGTGCGGACGGTGGTCCTGGCCAGTGAGGTTCCCCTTGAAGAGATCAGGGAGGTGATTCTCGATTACCAGTCGCGCTCCTCGGTATTGCTGGTGCAGGTGCTGGCGCGCCATTTCTGGAAGAGGAACTACGGATGGATCAAGGGATCACCAGGCTTCGAGACGGAGGGCATCCGGGGAACGACAGCCGGGGTGGTCATCGGGGACCGTGTGTTTGAAGCGGAAAAGAGATACCCTTACATCATCGACCTTTCCGGAGAATGGATGAAATTCACAGCCTTTCCCTTTGTCTTTGCCGTATGGGTGACCTGTAAAACGCTGCCCGCAACGTTCACCCAACAACTCAATCAGGCCCTGGCCTATGGGATCCATAACATTCCCAGGGTGGAGGAGATGGAACAAGAACATTACCCCGGAGTAGATATCTCCACCTATTTCACCGAGAATATCAGTTATTCTCTGGATGAGGCCAAAAGGGCAGGGATGAAACGGTTTCTGGAACTGGC
>CAZKIU010000040.1:0-1697 GCA_964552955.1 uncultured Prolixibacteraceae bacterium | reverse complement strand
GTTATTCTCTGGATGAGGCCAAAAGGGCAGGGATGAAACGGTTTCTGGAACTGGCGCGGGAGTTGGCCTAAAACTGACGCTGTTTCAGACCATAGGCTAAGTAGGCACCAAAGGCTCCCGATGTTGGGCCGGAGAGAAATACCATTCTTTTATCGCCGGGGAGAAAGTGAAATCGCCTGTTAAAATAGTTAACTTTACCCATGCAGTGGAGGGAGGTTGCACTTTCCATGCCATGAGAGGACATTAGATTATGAGAAAGACCACTTTATTATTGAGTTTTCTTTTTCTGTTGCTGGCTGGTCCCATGCGGGCGGGTGACGGGAAGCTGGTTTACAAGCTGAATATCAAACAGGAGATTACCCGGGCGACCTGGAGGCAGACGCAGCAGGCCTTTGCGGCGGCCGATTCTCTGGGGGCAGGGTTGTTCCTGATCCATATGAACACTTATGGGGGGGCGGTTGTGGATGCGGATTCCATCCGGACCAGGATCCTGCAGAGTCCCATTCCTGTGGTGGTTTTTGTCGATAACAACGCGGCATCGGCGGGGGCGTTGATATCTATCGCCTGCGACAGTATTTACGTCAGGCCAGGAGGGAGCATCGGGGCAGCTACTGTGGTGAATCAGACAGGGGCGGCTATGCCCGACAAATACCAGAGTTATATGCGTTCCACGATGAGAGCCACAGCCGAAGCCCACGGCAGGGATACCCTGGTGGCCGGTGGTGATACCCTGATCAGGTGGCACCGCGACCCACAGATTGCCGAAGCCATGGTCGACCCCAGGGTGGCCATTCCCGGCATCATCGACACCGGCAAAGTGCTCTCCTTCACCGCCGAGGAAGCCGTCAAATACGGCTATTGTGAAGGACTGGCCGACAATGTGGAGGAGGTTCTGCAAAAAACAGGCTTTGAAGATGCCCGCATCGTGGAATACCAACCCTCCTTCATAGAGAAAATCATCGGTTTCCTGGTCCACCCGGTGGTGTCGGGGTTACTCATTATGGCCATTGTTGGGGGGATCTATTTTGAGATGCAGAGCCCGGGCATTGGCTTTCCCCTGGGAGTGGCCATCCTCGGGGCCATTCTCTATTTTGCCCCCCTTTATCTGGAAGGGTTGGCGGAGAACTGGGAGATCCTGCTCTTTATCGCCGGACTGATTCTGCTGGGGGTAGAGATCTTCGTGCTTCCGGGTTTCGGGGTGGCGGGGATCCTGGGAATCTCCTTTGTCTTCCTGGGACTGGTATTGAGTTTGCTGCATAATGTGCGGTTTAACTTCGAAGGGGTGAACCTCTGGAAAGCGGGCATAGCGGTGACCACGGTCTTCGCAGGAGTGACCGCCGGGGTGGGATTGGCCCTCTGGCTGAGCGATAAACTCTTCTCGGCCCAACGGGGGCCCCTCGGGAAACTGGCCCTCCAGACGGTCCAGGAGGTGAGCAAGGGATATGTCAGCATCGATAATGCCCTGCTGTTGCTCAAAGGCAAAACAGGAATGGCCCAAACGGTGCTCCGCCCTTCCGGAAAAGTGGAATTAGAAGGGGAAGTCTACGATGCCGTGACTTCCGGGGAATTCATAGAGAAGGGCTCCTCTGTAGTGGTACTCCGTGTGGAAGCCACACAACTCTATGTGGAAAAAACCGAAACCCGGGAATCTTGAGTCGGGAATCTTGAGTCGGGAATCTTGAGTCAGGAATCTTGAG
>CAZKIU010000039.1:24267-31618 GCA_964552955.1 uncultured Prolixibacteraceae bacterium | reverse complement strand
GGTTCGACACTCAATGAACTGATGAAAACCTATTATGGTGTAAAGGACATGACATTAGAACAAGCCAAAGATAGCCTGGCAAAAGAGTATGGAGACAAAACCGATCAATACATTGAGCTGTTCGCAAAGGCCTATCCTGATTATACGCCACAGGATCTTCTGTCTATAGATAAGAATTTCAGGCCTTATACTATACGAACCGCCGATGCAAGGGCCAAGGAATCCACTGCTCCTTTGTATGTTTATTTTTTGGCATGGAAAAGTCAGGTAGATAATGCCTCAAAAGGTTCTTTTCATGGTTTGGACATCCCATTGGCATTTAACAATGTGGATCTGAGACCCGACTGGACAGGCAATACCGAAGAAGCCTGGCAATTGGCTGATAAAATGAGCTCCGCATGGCTGAACTTCGTAAAAACAGGGAACCCTAATGTGGAAGGCGTTCTGCCCACGTGGGAACCTTATACTGCGGAGAATGGGGCCACCATGTATTTTGACAAGGAGTGCAGGATTGTCAATAACCACGACAGGGAACTGATGCAATTCATCAAACCGGTTGAATAACGCCGGGACCCTGTACTCTGCTCATCTTCTAACCTCTGCCAGACAGCGGCTGGTATGCGATCCATCAAAGCTGGATTCAAGTAAAAATGCTTTTACATCTTTTTCTTGTCATATGAAGCGACTTGTTTTATTGTTGGTTCTTGGACTGCAATGGGCCGCATTCCATCATGTTTCGGGTCAGGAGCTGAAACTCAACGACCTGGAGTATTTCGAGACGCAGGGCGTTAACCTCCTCGTTTACAGTAACCTCTTTACCGGAGGATTTAACGATGAGAAAACCGCCGGAATTGAGTTGATTCACCATGGTGTTAGAACTGCGCAGGGGGGTGCCATAAGGCTTTCCCACACTCCGGAACAGTGGGATCTGGTGCCTGCCATCCCTGACAGGAAGGTCGATCGCGCCTCGAATACCATTGAAGCCACCCTAAGGTATGCCGATTATGATTTTGATTCGCGGGTGGTGGTCACGGCCAAAGGCAAAGGGGTGGAGATTTCGGTCTACCTCGACAAGCCGGTTCCTACTGTACTGGAAGGAAGCGCCGGATTTAACCTGGAGTTTCTGCCCTCCCAATACTGGGGTAAGAGCTATCTGATGGACGGGCGCATCAACCGTTTCCCCCGCTATGCGGTAGGCAATACCGTTACGAGGCCGAACAGCGAAAAACCGAAACAATATAAAGGGTACAAGACTTCTGACGACCGGGGGACGGGCCGGTTTATCGATCCGCTTCCGCTCGAAACAGGCCGTACCTTTCTTATGGCTACGGATGCGCCGGAACGCCTGGTGAAAATTACCTCCCCCGATGCCGACCTGATGCTTTTCGATGGCCGCATGCTCGCACAGAATGGCTGGTTTGTGGTCCGCAGTCTGCTTCCGGCAGGAAAAACCGGAAAGGTGTTGACCTGGACCGTGGAACCTCATGCCATCAAAGGCTGGATCAGAGAACCCAATATCGGTTTCTCGCAGGTGGGCTACCTCCCGTCCCAACCTAAAGTCGCCGTCATTGAACTCGACAAAAAAGACAAACCGCTTGCCAAAGCATCGCTCTTTAAGGTGGGCAACGACGGCAAACCGGCCAGGATTTTCAGTGGCAAAATCATTCCCTGGGGCGACTATTTTAAATATCACTATGTGAAATTCGATTTTACCCCGGTCCACACCCCGGGGGTGTATTATATTCAGTATGGTGATGTAAAAACAAACAACTTTATCATAGAGCACAACGTCTACGATAAGATCACCGACGCCACCAGTGATATATGGATCCCCATCCATATGAATCACATGGCCGTCAATGAGGCTTACAGGATGTGGCATGGTGAGCCCTTTAAGGAAGGTTATCTCCAGGCTCCGCCCAACACCAATCACTTCGATCTCCATTACCAGGGGCCCACCACCGATACCCCATACCAACCATTGGCGTTGATACCCGGACTGAACATAGGCGGCTTTTTCGATGCCGGAGATTTTGATATCGAAACAGGATCCAACATCAGTGTGGTGCAGAATTTCGTCCAGACCTGGGAGTATTTCAAACCCCTGAGGGATCAGACTTTCGTCGATCAGCAGCAGCGTTATGTGGACCTTCACCGGCCTGATGGGATTCCTGACATCTTGCAGTTTATCGAACACGGGACGTTGAACCTGGTAACTCAGGCCGAGATTATCGGTCACATGACCCAGACGCTCTCCAATGCGGTGCTCGATAATTACCATCACCTGGGTGATGCGGCTTCCATCACCGACGGACTTCCGTATAATCCTGATCTCGGCCCGTATGAGATCGCCCCTGACGGCCGTTCGAGCGGGGTGAAGGATGATATGTGGGCTTTTACAAGCCGCAATCCCGGGCTCGATCTCAGGGCGGCCACCATGTTCGCTGCGGCCAGCCGGGCCCTGAAAGGCTATAACGACGATCTTGCCATACGCGCTTTGGTGCAGTCCAAACGCCTTCAGGCAGAAGCCTCGGAATTATTGGCCAAGCAGCCCCCAACCCCCTTCAACCAGGCTGGCAGATCAGCCGATGTGGCGACCTATCTTCAACTCTACATCTCCACCGGAGAACAACACTATATCGGGAAATTTCAGGAGCTGCTTTGGCCCGCTCTGGAACGTAATGTCAGCTTTACCCTGTTAACGGCTTTAGACGCCATTCCTCATCTGGATGCTTCCTACAAGGAAAAACTCCGGCCTTATGTGGTGAAGTACAAAGAATACATTGAAGGGTTTGAAAAGGACAATCCCTACGGTGTGCCCATCGGACTGGGGAACTGGGCCGGCGGTGCGGCCCTGCTGAATTTCGGGACTACCGTTTGCTTTGCCTGTAAATACTTCCCTGACATCATCGATGTGAGCCACGCCTATAAAACCACCAACTATCTGTTCGGCTGCCATCCCTATCACAACTATTCCCTGGTGGCCACGGTGGGCGCCGCCCGCCCGAAAGCCCTCTTTTATGGGAATAACCGGGCCGACTTCTCCTTTATCCCCGGAAATGTGGCCCCCGGCATTCTGTTCCGGCAACCCGACCATTTTGAAAACTACGACGACTGGCCATTTCTCTGGGGACAGAACGAGGGCACCATTGGCGGAAATACCAACTACCTGATCCTTGGATCGGCATTCAAGAACTTGGTAAAGCAAAATGTTAAACCCTGATTTGCCTGTGTGGCGATATTCTGAAGAATGTCAAGTGAAATGCAATAAATAGGATACGGTATGGCCACACAACAATAAGATAGTCATGACGACAGAATGGCCCGAATGAGCCTCGGTACTGTTTATCCACTTTACCTGGCTAAAGTCGTGAGAAAGGGCAGAACGGAGGAAGAGTTGCTTAAGGTCATTGGAGAAAATTATGCGGAGTTCAGTATAATTGTTAAGAATATGTTGAGGTGATCCCTGTCAAATCATACCAGAAGACCGGCAGGTTCGCTGAGAGCAGAAATTTTAAGTTGGACAAGTCAAAATTGTAAATATTTAATTGTCAGTTCAGATGAAGAAAATTGCCTTGAACATTTGTCTTTTGGTGTTGGCCGCTCTTATCATAGCTCAACCCTGTATGGCTCGGACCAAAAAGTCCAGGATCATCGAGGATGGGGGAACCGGAAAGTACAGGGCCATCATGGTGGCGGAGCCGTCACTGCTGACGCATACCGTTTTCGTGCCACAGGATCTCACTCCTTTCGGCCGGAAGAACAAGCTCCCCATCATCGCCTGGGGTAATGGCGCCTGCTTCAACTCGCCCTGGGAGCATGTCAATTTTTTAAATGAGGTGGCTTCACATGGTTTTATGGTGATTGCTATCGGCGTGATGCCCGAAGCGGAGGGGGAAAGGATCAGAGACCGGTCGGAATCAAAACAACTGTTGGATGCCCTGGATTGGGCCACTACACAGAACAAGGATAAGAAGAGTCCCTACTACGGTAAACTGGAGGTTAAGAAAATGGCAGTGAGCGGTATGTCGTGCGGCGGCTTACAGACCCTGGAGGTGGCCCCTGATCCCCGGATCTCGACCATCGTGGTGTGTAACAGTGGTTTGTTCGAAACCCCTGTGGGCCGCATGCCCGGTATGCCCCAGATGACCAAGGACCACCTGAAAAAAATCCACACCCCCACACTTTACCTTCTGGGAGGGGAATCGGACATTGCCTATAAAAACGGGATGGACGATTTTAATAAGATTAACCATGTCCCGGTATTTGTTGGCAACCTCAACGTAGGCCATGGCGGGACTTACGGCCAACCCCATGGAGGGGACTTTGCACGGGTGGCGGTTCAGTGGTACCAATGGCAGCTCAAGGGTGACCGCACCGCTGGAAAACTGTTCACCGGAAATCCATGTGGCCTTTCCGGATGGGAAGGGTGGACGGTGGACAAAAAGAACCTCCCATAAAGAGGCCGTTTTGGGCCGATGACTCTCTGTCAATGAAGAAAAGTGCCCCATGGAATGGACCCTCGGGAAAAATGAGGAGATTTGTGGGAAAATAATCAAGGAGTAGAAGAGGAACCATGAGATACCGGGAGCCATGGAGGCCACCCACCTGGGGGCCTGGCTGGCCGGCAAGGATGAGCACACCCTCACCGAAGCCCTGGAGATCCTCTCCTCTGCACCACGCTACGACGATGAATGGTGGCTCGACAAAGCCTTTGCTGTTATTGACCGGTTCCCCGCCCCCCATTTCGAAAGGAACTACAAGCTGGGACTGATCTTCGAGTGGAAAGTGGGGGAGGGCCGGCTGCTGGTCTGCATGTCACCGCTTGACCTGATCAGGGATCATCCCGAAGCGGCACAACTCTACCGGTCCATTCTCAATTATATGAATTCCCCCGCTTTTGAGCCGGAACATCAGATCTCTGAAAGTGAACTGACCGATTTGTAAATGATGTTTATAAGGTTTGTAAAGAACATAACATGGCTTTACCCGCGGACGTAATGCGAAACCATGTATCTTTATGGATGAAACCAAATAGAACTATTCCATTATGAAGAGAAGAATCAGGCGTTTTAGTGTTCTGCAGACCTCCTGGGTGGCTGCAGTTATTTTGTTTTGCGTGATGATGGTATTTATGATCCCGATGGGACTCATCTTTACTCTTTTGGGTAAAAGCGGATTGATCCCGGGTGGTTTTCCCGGTTTCGGCGGGACTTTCTTTTTCATTCTGCCCTTCTTTTATGGCATTATAGGTTTTATCATGACGGCCATCAGTTGTCTGGTTTATAATCTGATTGCAGGCTGGACCGGAGGGATAGAACTGGAATTTGACGAATTTCCCACTGCGCCTGCCGATTCCGGTTTATAAGACCCCATTTTCAGGGGAACTGAAAAGGGATCCACTGGGGTGCGCCATCTGCCTCGGCGGTGCCGCCTCATCTTCAGGAAGTACCTCAACCATGGAAAGTCGGTCTGAACGTGGTTGTTATTTTTTCAATTTACAGTTTAAAACATTCTTTTACTGCGTAAATACCTACCTATGAAGAAAGGAAAGATCTTGTTTTCACTTATGGGATTTTCAGCTATCGTCCTATTGTTGCTGTCGGCCGGTTGTCAGAAAGGGGAACCGAAGGCTCAGCCTGAAGTCAGAACCATCTGTAATCCGTTGAATATCAGTTACAGGTTTTGCCTGGATGAGCCCTCGCGCAGGGAAGCTGCCGATCCGACCATCGTCTGGTTCCGGGACCGGTATTATCTTTTTGCCTCCAAATCGGGTGGGTACTGGCACTCTTCCGACCTGGTCTCCTGGACCTTTGTGGAGACCAGTCTGATCCCCACCGAAGAGTATGCCCCGACAGCCATTGCCCTGGGCGATACCCTCTATTTCCTGGCGTCTTCCACCGAGAAAAGCACCATCTATAAGAGCGGGGATCCTCTCAGCGGGGCTTGGCAGATCGCCGTAGAGGAGCTGCAGATCCCGGTCTGGGATCCCGCCTTCTTCCTCGATGATGACCAGCGGCTTTTCCTCTATTGGGGCTGCTCTAACCAGAAGCCTATCTATGGTGTGGAAGTAGATTACAATAACGGTTTCGCTTTCATGGGGGAACCTGCGGCGCTGATCCATGCCGATCCTGCGAACCACGGCTGGGAAGTGCCCGGCGATTACAATACCTTCACCGATCGGAACCCCTGGATCGAAGGCGCCTGGATGAACAAACTCAATGGGAAATATTACCTCCAGTATTCCGGACCGGGGACCGAATATAAAAGTTACAATGACGGGGTGTATGTGTCGGACCAGCCTTTGGGGCCCTTTGTTTTACAGGATCATAACCCCTTTGCCTACCGGCCTGAAGGCTTTGCCGCGGGGGCAGGCCATGGCAGCACCTTCGAAGACCGCTACGGAAATCTCTGGCATATCGGCACCATCACCATCTCCCAAAAACATATGTTTGAACGCAGGCTCGGCCTTTTTCCCGTCTTCCTCGATGAACAGGGTATCTTACACACTGAAACCGGGTATGGCGATTACCCGGTAAGGATTCCCGATAAAAAGGTAAACAGCTTCGAAGAGATCTTCGCTGGTTGGATGCTCCTTTCCTATGGAAAAAGCGTTGAGGTCTCCTCGGCGGTCGATACCTTGCCGGCCAGCCTGATGACCGATGAAGACATCAGGACCTACTGGGCGGCTGCCTCCGGAAACGCGGGGGAATATGCCCTTCTTGACTTGGGGGCCCCCTGCGACGTATATGCCGTTCTACTCAATTTTGCCGAGCACAATACCGTCATAAAGGGAAGGCAGAAGGATCTGCGCCACCGCTATACCCTGGAAGGCTCCACCGACGGAACCAACTGGACCCTTCTGGCCGACCGGTCGCATAGTGACGCCGACTTTTCCCATGATTATATTCCTCTGGAAAGAAATACAACATGCCGGTATCTGAGGGTAACCAACGTGGAGGTTCCTGACGGTCATTTTGCGCTCAGCGGATTCAGAGTGTTTGGCCATGGAAAAGGGGAACTGCCAGGGAAAGTCAAAGGTCTGACTGCGGTCAGGGACCCCCGCGATCCCCGCCAGGTCTCCCTTAGCTGGGATAACCCGGGTAACACCACCGGCTATGTGATCAGCTACGGCACTGATTCTGCCCGGCTTTACCTGGACTATATGGTCTATGGAGATACTTCCCTGACCATCCGCAGCCTGAATGCCCGCCTGCCTTACTTCTTTTCCATAGAAAGCTTCAACGAAAACGGCATCACCAAAAGCGGACTCCGGATTCCTGCCCCAGTGGCTGCGCATTGATCCCTGGTGGCAGCGTGTTGATCCCACTGTGGATGCGCCTGGAACTGC
>CAZKIU010000039.1:11087-24167 GCA_964552955.1 uncultured Prolixibacteraceae bacterium | reverse complement strand
AGGGATCAGGACTGAATAAGAGGAATCAGGACTGAATAAGAGGAATCAGGAATGAATAACAGAATTAAGGAATACAGGGCCCGGCATAATATGACGCAGGATGAGCTGGCCCAAAAGGTGAACGTAAGGCGTGAGACGATTCTCTTTCTTGAGAAAAACAAATACAATCCATCCCTGAAGCTGGCCCATGACCTGGCTTCCCTGTTTCAGGTGCCTATTGAGGAGCTCTTTATATTTGACTGACTCTTTTGATCTTTCTGAGCCGTTTGGGGCCCAGCCAGAGCCAGAAGCCTGTGATGGTAAAGAGGAGAAGGCCGATGCCCATAATGGTCACGTAGATCAGTTTGAACAGGTCGTTGCCGGTGCCCAGCCAGTGGTCGACTAACGAACCGTCATGGATCTTCTCGATGAGGTCGGAGGTGCGGAACTCCTTTTTCAGGACCCGTCCAGTGGCACCGTCGACCTGCAGTCCGGTGAAATGCTCCTTAAAAGTGAATTTGACCACCCCTTTTTCGGGGCGGACTTCCATCCTGTCGACTTCAGGGGAAAGGGTGGGGGATATTGAATCGTGGAGCCAGATGATAGCATTGCTCTGAAGGGAGTCGAGGGGAAGCCAATCCTTCAGTGCAGAAGAGGTGCCCCGGGCTGTCTCCGCCAGAATCATTCCGCCGCTGTTCTTCTTCCAGCCCAGCAACAATCCAGTGGATGCCATGATGAAAAAGCCAATGAACAGCAGGATCGCCGTTTGCCGGTGTATTTTCCTGAAAAGCCTGATAGTTCTCGCTTTTCTCTTTCTGAATTCCGACAACTCCGTGGTATTTTCGAGGTTTTCCATGTTCTGTGTCTCTGATGGGTAAAGGGAGCAAATATCAGTTGGTTTTCAGAGGGAGAATCTTCTCCTGGCGAACTCCAGGATAAACTCCACGGTGGGGTCGATGCCGAGTACCGATGAGTTGATGCAGAGGTGGTAGGATTCTGCGGCTCCCCAGGTTTTGTTGCTGTAGAACCTGTAGTACTCTGCCCTTTTCTTGTCGGTTTTGATCACTGTTTCGCGGGCTTTGGCTTCTGAAACCTGACGCAGGGCTGCAGTCCGGCTGATGCGGTCTTCCAGGTCGGCACTGATAAAGATGTTCAGGCACCGGGGGTAATCCTTGAGGACATAGTCGGCGCAGCGGCCCAGGAAGAGACAGGATTCCTTGTGGGCCAGGTTGCGGATCACATCGCTCTGGATTTTGAAAAGCGTTTCATTGCTCAGGTAGTAATTAAGGTAGAACTCATCGGAGAATGGGCTATTCATATTGAGCAGTCCTCCGATGAGGCTATGGCTTTTCTTTTCATCCATCTCCTCAAAGAACTCTTTCCCCAGTCCGCTTTCGCGGGAGGCGATCTGGAGAAGTTCCTTGTCGTAAACAGGAATGTGGAGGTTGGTGGCAATTTTCTGTCCGATTTCGCGCCCTCCGCTACCCAGTTGCCTTCCGATGGTGATGGTGAAATTCCCTGTCATGGTGTCTGATGTTGTTGGTTTAAAAGTATTTGGTTTTGTCTGAATTTCCTGTTATGAATGAACAGCAGGACCAGGGCATTGGTGGCTGAGAGGAAGTCGGCTGCCGGGATGCTGTACCATACGCCGTTGATGCCGAAGAAGGAAGGGAGGATCAGCAGGAAGGGGAGCAGGAAGATGATCTGCCGGGTCAGGGAGAGGTAGATGGCCTTGGGGGCCATGCCGATGCTTTGGAAGTAGTTGGAGACGACCATCTGGATCCCGGCCAGGGGGGCAAAGAGCACCATGATGCGCAATGCCGGCACGATGATTCTGGTCAGTTCGGGATCGCGGGTGAAGAGGGCGGAGACTGCGGCAGGGAAGAACTGCCCGATGATGAGTCCCACCGACATGACTCCGACCGCTAAAAGGATGGTGAGTTGGAGGATCCTGCCGACTCTGTCGTATTGTTTGGCTCCGAAATTAAATCCCGCCAGGGGTTGCATCCCCTGGTTGAGGCCCATGACGATCATCCCGAAGAGAGCCATGACCCGGTTGACGATCCCGTAAGCCCCCACGGCCAGGTCCCCACCATGGAAAACCAGACTCCGGTTGATGACGATGATGATCAGGCTGGAGGCGGCATTCATCAGGAAAGGAGCCATCCCGATCGACAGGGAGTCCATAACGATTTGTCTCTTGAGGCCGAAGATGCCTTTCTGGAGGCGGATATCATTCTTTTTATTGCTGAAGAAGCTGATTTGCCAGGCCAGCATGGCCGTCTGGGAGATGACGGTAGCCAGGGCGGCACCGCGGATGCCCCAGCCCAAACCATAAATGAAAAGGGGTGTGAGTGCAATGTTGATGACCACCGACCAGATGGTGGCCATCATGGAAAGCCGGGGATTTCCCGTAGCCCTCAGCAGGGCATTCAACCCGAAATAGAGATGGGTGATCACATTCCCCAGTGTGATGACGACCATATAATCGCGGGCATAGGGGATGGTTTCGCTGCTGGCACCAAAAAAATAGAGGATAGGATCCAGAAAGAGCATGATCATCACCGTATAGGAGAGCCCGAAGATCAGGTTGAGCATGAAGACATTCCCCAGGATGTCGTTGGCGGTGGAGAAGTCTTTCTGGCCGAGGCGCAGCGACATCAGGGTAGCCGCACCGGCCCCCACCAGGGATCCGAAGGCCGCAGCCAGGTTAATCAGCGGGAAAGTGATAGCCAGTCCGGATATGGCCAGCGGCCCTACCCCCTGTCCGATAAAGGCGCTCGCGGTGAGGTGATAAATCGACGTGGCGGTCATCGCGATCACCGAAGGAATGGCATACTGCAGCAGCAACTTGCCGATGCTCTCACTCCCCATGGCCATGGGTGACCTGCTCTGTGACATACGCGTTAATTGATTTTCAGGCAAAGATAGTCTCTTATTTTTCCGAACCAGACCTTCAAGCTTTAATGTTAATATTGTTATAACTCAGAGGGGTTTGGGAGAATGATTATCTTCGCAGGAAAAGGCAAGGATATGAAGGAATTGGAAGCAAGCTGGAAAAGCGGGGACGGGCTGCAGATCCAGGCGCGGATATGGGAGCCTGACGGAAGTGAACGCCGCGGGGTGGTGGTATTAGTGCACGGCATCGGGGAACACGGTGGGCGGTATGCCCATGTGGCGGAAGCTTTCACGGGGCATGGCCTGGTGATGTTTGCTCCAGATCTGCGGGGCCACGGTCACTCCCAGGGAAAGCGGGGTCATTTCCCCTCGGCGGAAGCGATTCTCAGCGACCTGGACCGTTTTTGTGATAAGGCGCGCGAGAACTATCCCGGGTTGCCCCTGTTCCTTTACGGACATAGTCTGGGTGGCGTTCTGGTGCTCTATTATGGGCTGATGCGCAGGGAGGGGCTCTCGGGGGTGGTCTGCACCTCCCCGGGATTACGCAATGCCTTGCAGGAACAACCCCTTAAGGTGCTGGCGGCCAGGATTCTGGGCACCCTATTCCCGGGGTTGACGATTCCAACGGGATTGGACGCTTCGGCCATCAGCCGTGACCTCACGGTGGTGGAGCGTTACAGGAGAGATCCCCTTGTGCATGATCAGATGTCGCTGGGCTTCGGAAAGGTAATGCTGGGCGTGATCGCCCATGTTATGGAGCATTCCGGTGAGTTTCCCTATCCATTGCTGATCATGCACGGTACGGCCGATACCATTGCCTTTGCCTCCGGAAGTGAAGCGGTGGCGACATCTCTTGATGAGGGATGTACCCTGGTGAAGTGGGAGGGTTTTTACCACGAACTCCACAACGAACCGGAAAAGGCTGATGTCATCGGGAAAATGACCGGCTGGATCAACGATATGCTCTCCACCACCTAAAGCGGACCTGCTCTCCGACCCGATCCTTCCCGGGGCCTTTCAATATCCCCCTAATTTCCGTCTGGTTCTGCTCTTTGTCCTTGTCCAGGACCTGATCAGGGCCTCCTGTCCGGTGCCACTGCTTAAGCGCAGGCGGCACAGTGTCCACCATTGCTGGCCTATGTTCCGGTGAGGGCATGGCGTCCTCCATCAACACCTCGACCTGTGTTACTGTTGAAGCGCAGGTGGCACAGTGTCCACCATTGCTAGCCTATGCTCCGGTGAGGGTATGGCGTCCAACACCCCCTCGACGGGTTCCACTGCTGAGGCGCAGGCGGCACGCAGTCCACCACCACCCCGATCAGGTGGTGGTTATCTCTTCTTCCAGATGACCATGATGGCTCCGCCGACCACGATGATGGCTCCCACGACCGACAGCAGAGTCAGCTTCTCGGGGTCTATCCAGTGGACGTCGAGGGCGGTGAGGAGGGCCATCAGAAGGAAGGTGATGATGGGATTCAGAATCAGGATGATGCTGGCTTTCCCGGCTTCCAGGTGGCGGAGACTCAGGGCCAGGGTGGTATAGGCCACCAGAGTGTTCACACCCAGGAAGGCCATCAGCAGCCACCATACCCAGTCGAGGGAGGCCAGTTGGCTGAAGTTCACCAGGGGAAGATAAAGCAGGGAGGGGAGTCCGAAGAGAAAGAGATTGAGGGAGACCGCCGAATGGTGCACGACCAGTTTTTTCTGGAGCACGGCGTAGAGCGTCCAGGCCACCGCCCCGGTAAGGATGTAAATAATCCCTTTGTTGTAAAGGGTTTCATTTCCGGAGAAGTGCCCCAATTGTTGGTTGTAGAAGAGCAGCAATCCGGCCACCGCCAGGATAAAACCGGTTAATTGGCGGGGAGAGAATCGTTCTCCGAAGAAGAGGACGCCGGAGACGGCCAGGAGGATTTGTCCGGTTTGGATAAAGAGCTGGGCGTTTCCGGGGGAGGTGTATTTCACACCCAGGTTAAAGCCCAGATAATTGTAGGCCAGCGCGAGGGTGGCGATGACCAGCAGGAGCGGAGGGCGCACCAGCAGGCGGAGCTGGCTGCGATTCCGGAAGAAACTCCAGATCAGCAACGGCACAAAGGCCAGGGTAAAGCGAAACCAGACGATGGTGGCCGCGTCGACCCTGCGGACCGCTACCTTCAGGGCCACGGCCAAAACCCCCCAGAAGAGGGCCGTGATAATCGCATATAGTATCCCTTTGCCTTGATTCGACATCCACAACCTGGTTTAAGATCTGCTTCCCTTCCTTGTGGGACAGCAATGATCGCATGTTTAAACCGATATTCTATGTTGGATGGCTGGTGTCATTGCCACTAACCATGGAAAAATGGATTATCGCAGCCGGGCGCCGGTCTCTTTCTCAAAAGCCAGAAGCAGTTTCTCCATGGTTTTATCGATGACCTTGTCGTTCAGGGTCTTGTTGTCTTCGCGCAGGATAAAACTCAGGGCATACGATTTTTTCCCTTCGGGGACTCCCTTCCCTTCATACACATCGAAGAGGTTGACCGATCGCAGGATATGACGTTCAGTTTTGAAGGCCAGATCTCTCAGGGTAGAGAAGAGCACCGGCTTATCGAGGAGCAGGGCCAGGTCACGGCGTACTTCCGGGAAACGGGGCAGCTCGGTGTATTTCACGCTGTATTTCTTCTGTTCGGCCATTACCAGGCTCCAGTCGAAGTCCGCATAAAACACGGGAGCCTCAATATCGGCGATTTTCAGAAGGCTAGGGGAGACGATGCCCAATTCAAGGAGTTTCTGATTTCCCTGAAGGTAACTGATTCCTTCTGAGAAGATTCCGTTAGTGGTTTCTCCGGTCTCCAAGGCCAGAGGATCGAAGCCGAACCGGGCCAGGATATTCTCAGCGTAGCTCTTGAGCAGGTAAAAGCTGGTGGGCGCTTCCGGGGTAAGCCAGTTGGCGGTTTCGCGGTTGCCGGTAAGGAACAGGGCCAGGTGTTCTTCTTCGCGGTAGTTGGCGACCGGGTCTTCCTGGTAGCGTGTTCCGCGCAGGTGGTAGCAGTTGCCGAATTCGAAGAGTCTGAGGTCGCTGTTTTTCCGGTTGATATTGCGGGCGATAGCCTCCAGTCCGCCAAAGAGCAGCGACTGCCGCAAGCCATTAAGGTCGCTGCTCAGGGGATTGAAGATCTTCACCGTAGCTTCCGCGGGTAAACCCTCTGTATGGTCGTAATAGGAGGCTTTGGTCAGCGAGTTGGACCATATTTCGTTGAAGCCCTGGGCTACCAGTTGTTCTGCGATGGTATTGCGCATCAGCTCCTGCCCCGGATGTTCGGTGGAGTTGAGGGAAGCGTTGACATGGGTGGGGATCTCCACATTGTTGTAGCCGTAAATCCGGAGGATCTCCTCTATGACGTCGCACTCCCTTTTCACATCCACGCGATAGGTCGGCACCAGCAGGGACAGGCCCCGGTCGGTTTCCTGTTCGATGCCGAACTCCATGGCCTTGAGGATCTCTTTGATGTTCTCTTTTCCCAATTCCTTACCGATGAGGCGGGTGATGTTATGCCAGGTGACCTCCACCGGGAATCCTTTCACCGGTTCGGGGTAGATGTCGATAATATCAGAAGAGATGGTACCCCCGGCGACCTCTTTGATGAGGAGGGCGGCACGTTTCAGGGCATAAAGGGTCCCATTGAGGTCGGTTCCTCTTTCGAAGCGGAAAGAGGCGTCGGTATAGAGGCCATGGCGCCGGGCGGTTTTGCGGATGAACACCGGGTCGAAGCAGGCACTCTCCAGGAAGATGTTGGTGGTGGTAAGCTTGACGCCCGATTGGATGCCCCCGAAAACACCGCCAATGCACATGCCCTCTTCGGTATTGCAGATCATCAGGTCAGCGCCATCCAGGGTGCGCTCAGCCCCGTCGAGAGTAGTAAATTTGGTGCCGGCAGGAAGGGTTTTCACGATCACCTTGCCTCCGGAAATCTCATCGGCATCAAAGGCATGCAGCGGCTGATTGGTCTCGAACTGGACGAAGTTGGTGACGTCGACCACGTTGTTGATCGGGGTGAGGCCGATGGCCCTGAGTCTGTTCTGGAGCCATGCCGGCGATTCTTTGATCTCTACTCCGGAAAGGGTGACTCCCGAATAGCGGGGGCAGGCTTCGGGATTAACGACTTCCACGGGGATGGTCAGCTGGTGGTTATCGGCGGCAAAAGCCTCTACCGAAGGCCTGTGATAGCCTCCGGGAAGCTCCTTCCGGAAGAAAGCGGCCAGGTCACGGGCGACCCCCAGGTGGGAGGCGCTATCGATGCGGTTGGGAGTGATATCGATTTCGATCACCCAGTCCGACTCGATATGGAAGTAGTCGCTGGCCCTCATGCCCACTTTAGCCGTGGCGGGCAGTACCATGATCCCGTCGCTGTCCTGGCCCAGTCCGGTCTCCACCTCGGAACAAATCATCCCCTCGGAGAGTTCCCCCCTGATCTTGGCTTTTTTGATGGTCAGGGATTCATCGCCCTGGTGGAGGGTGGTTCCGACGGTAGCCACCACCACTTTCTGGCCGGCAGCCACGTTGGGGGCACCGCAGATGATGGGCAGGGGCTCCCCGCTCCCGATGGAGACCGTGGTCTTGCTCAGGTGGTCACTGTTGGGATGCGGCTCACAGGTAACCACTTCCCCAATAAAGACTCCCGCCAGGCCCCCTTTGATACTTTCCACTTCTTCCATTCCAGCCACTTCCAGGCCGATCCCTGTAAGCACCTTGCAAAGTTCCGAAGGTGTCTTATCCACATCAATATAGCTTTTCAGCCAGTTGTACGACAGTTTCATTATATATAGTCGTTAATATTTTGATAATCAATTAAATGCAATGACGGTGCGCATTTGTTTTCCCTTGTAGCCGGAATCTCAGATCATCTGACCGGGTTCCGGAAGCGCAAAAATAAGGAAAAATGGCGGACGGTGGATAAAAGCCCTCTTTTGTGCCGGAGGATTAACGCTTGCCCCATGACAACGAAGAGAAATAAACAGATGATAATAGCTATTCCGAATGAGTCGGGACCAACCGGCATGAAATTGCGAAGCAATTCTTTGCGACCGCTGAAAACGGACAAATGCCGCCAATACAACCTCCTGGTTGCAATTGTTTCACAGCATGAACCATTATGATGCAACTAATTAAACAGATAAAACGGGCTGGCCACCGCATTGGCGACCAGCCCGTTTTCATGGGGCGGTTAAGGCCTCCCGCAGAGGTAGTGCCTTATCCAGGAGGCCCCGGAAGGAGCACTACAGCTCTATTTTTTTGAATTTAGGAACCAGCAGGTGCATGACGCCCCAGGCGATGAGGTAAGCCAGGGCGCAGAAGGCGAAGACCATGGTGTAGGCGATGGTCATGTTATGGTGGACCAGAGGCATCTGCAGCGCTTTGAGCTGTTCGAAGAGGGCCGGGTCGAGGGTTTGGAGCTGCTGGGCTACTTCGGTGGGGAGGCTGCCCAGTTCTACCATGTCGAGATTGATGATGTCGCCGTGTTTGTTGACCAGTTCCAGGGATTTGATTTTTGTGACGAAATCGCCGAGGTTAGCTGCCTGGGCTTCGACCCATGATTTGGCGATGCCGGCGTTGCGGTAGCCATCGAAGAGCCACCCTGCAATCTTGGTGATGACGATCCCTCCGAAGCCGCCGGCCATTCCGCCAATGCCGGTGACGCTGGCCACGGCTTTCTTGGGGAACATGTCGGAGACGGTGGTGAAGATATTGGCCGACCAGGCCTGGTGGGCGGCGGTGCCGATGCCGATGATAAAGACGGGGATCCAGTAGCTGGCGGTGCCCAGGTATTGGGCCAGCAGGACTACCAGCGGGATGCAGGCGATCAGGAGCATGGCGCGCATGCGGCCGGCATAAGGCTCATAGCCCTTGTTGATGAAGTACATCGGGAACCAGCCGCCAGTGATGCTGCCAATGGTGGAAAGGGTGTAAAGCACCGCCAGGGGAAAGGCCACGTCCATACCCGTCATGCCATACTGTGCTTTCAGATAGGCCGGCAGCCAGAAAAGATAAAACCACCATACCCCGTCGGTCATGAATTTCCCGAAACTGAAGGCCCAGGTCTGTTTGAACTGCAGGAGTTTGATCCACGGCACCTTTTCGGTTTTTTCGGCGACATGAATATCGGAGTCGTCGGTATTGTCGCTGTGGATGTAGTCGTATTCAGCTTTACCGAGGGTTTTGATTTTTGCGGGGACGTCGTAAAGCCAGAACCAGAAGATAAGCCAGAGGAATCCGATGGCCCCGATAATGATAAAAGCGGCCTGCCATCCCAGGTGGCCGGCAATCCAGGGGACGGTGAGGGGAGCCAGGATGGCCCCCACGTTGGCCCCTGAGTTAAAGATACCGGTGGCCAGGGCCCTTTCTTTTTTCGGGAACCATTCGGCTACCGTTTTGATGGCTGCGGGGAAGTTTCCGGACTCTCCGAAACCGAGAATCCCACGGGCGATCATAAAACCGCCGGTGCCTTTGGACAGGGCATGGGCCATGGCGCCGATCGACCAGATGATCAGTGACCAGGCATACCCCTTCTTGGTTCCCAGCCAGTCGACGATGCGGCCGGCAAACAACATGGAGATGGCATAGACAAACTGGAATACCGACACGATGTTGGCATAATCTGAATCGGTCCAGTTGAATTCCAGTTCCAGCCGGTCCTTCAGAAGACTGAGGACCTGCCGGTCGAGGTAGTTGACGGTAGTGGCAAAAAAGACAAGGGCGCAGATGGTCCACCTGTATTTGCCAATCTTTTGATTGATTTCGTTAATTTGGTTCATCAGTATAATGTTGGTAATATTTTGTCAGTTTCCTGAAAATCCATGGTCACATGCAGGGGGAGTCTTTGAGGGATGGTATTCCTCTTCAGAGCCCCCTTATTTTTCTGACGATGGCCAGGGCTTGGCTGCATTGGATTGCAATGTAGTTAAAATCCTGTTTCCTGAGTACTTCGGCAGGGAAGAGCTGGCTTCCCATGCCGACGCAATGGGCGCCGGCTTTAAACCATTTGGTGAGGTTCTCCTCGTCGGGGGAGACGCCGCCAGTGGGCATGATGGAGGACCAGGGCATGGGCCCCAGCACGGCTTTGACAAACTCGGGGCCTCCGACCTGCTGCCCGGGGAAGATTTTGACCACCTCGGCACCCAGTTCATGGGCCCTTCCGATTTCGGTCACCGACCCGCAACCGGGGCTCCAGGCCACCTTTCGTTTGTTGCAGACCGAGGCCATCGCCTCATCGATAAGGGGCGACACGATAAAATTGGCCCCCAGGGCGATATACATGGAGGTGGTGCCGGCGTCGATGACCGACCCTACCCCCAGGATCATCTCGGGGCACTCCCCGATGGCCCACCGGTTCACTTCGGCAAAGACCAGACTGGCAAAATCACCCCGGTTGGTGAATTCAAACACCCGGATCCCCCCGTCATAACAGGCTTTAATCACTTTCTTGCACAACTCGGGGTCGCCGTTGTAAAACACGGGCACTATGCCGGTCTCCTTCATTTTGAGAGCGACTTCTATCCTTGAAAATCGGGCCATAATAATCAGGTAATAGTTATTGAAGATTTTATATTTCTGTTTGATCTGACCATCAGATTAGTCCCCCGGATGGGATGCCGGATGGGCAAATCCTGATTGAGAAGCGTTTCCTGTCGTTTCGTTGTTGTGGCAGCTTGATGGAAGAATTAGCGGGATACGCGGCCGCTGGCGTCTCCGGCCATTAGTTTGAGGACTTCGTCGCAGGTTACGCGGTTGAAGTCTCCATAGATGGTATGTTTGAGGCAGGAGGCGGCTACGGCGAAGTGGAGGGCTTTGCGGTCATCACCGGGCCAGGTGAGCAACCCGTAAATGAGTCCGCCCATGAAGGAGTCGCCACCGCCCACCCGGTCGACGATATGGGTGATCTGGTAGGTGGGGGCTTCGTGGAGGGTTTCTCCGTCCCAGAGTACGCCGGACCAGCTGTTGTGGTTGGCGTTGACCGATCCGCGGAGGGTGGTGATCACCTTTTTGCAACGGGGGAAGCGGGCCATGATCTGACGGGAAACCGACGCATAGGCGGCAGCCTCCACGTGGCCCGATGTGACATCGACACCTTCCGGATGAATCCCCAGTACCATGGCGGCATCCTCCTCATTGCCCAGGATGATGTCGGTGCCCGCGACCAGTTCAGGCATCACTTCAGAGGCTTTCTTGCCATAATTCCAGAGGTTTTTGCGGAAGTTGAGGTCGCAGGAGACGGTGATTCCCTTTGCGTTGGCCTTGCGGATGGCCTGGATACAGGTGTCGGCGGCGCTTTGGGAGATGGCCGGGGTGATGCCGGTCCAGTGAAACCACATGGCGCCCTCCAGAATCTGGTCCCAGTCGACCATGCCGGGTTCTATCTGGCTCACCGAGGAGTGGGCTCGGTCGTAGATGACCTTGCTGCCGCGGCTTACAGCGCCGGTTTCCAGAAAGTAGATCCCCAGGCGTTCCCCGCCGCGGAGGATGTGGCTGGTGCCTACCCCGAATTTGCGCAACTCCATGAGGCAGGCTTCTCCCAGGTCGTTTTTGGGGAGGCGGGTCACATAATCGACAGGAAGGCCGAAGTTGGCCAGGGAGACCGCTACGTTGGCCTCGCCGCCGCCGAAGGTGGCGGTCAGCGTTTCGGACTGGCCGAACCGTAAAAAGCCGGGTGTGGCCAGCCTGAGCATGATCTCCCCGAACGTCACAACTTTATTGTACATGGTCTTTGTGTCTATTAAATTATTCAGTTATATGAATCTCTTGAAAACCTGTATGGCTCCTATCAGAATCCGAAATAATTCCTGGCGTTGTTGAAGGCGATGTTTTCCACCATTTGACCGAGCAGCTCCATGTCGGCGGGGATTTCACCTTTTTCGACGTCGTTGCCGAGGAGGTTACAGAGGGTACGCCGGAAATATTCGTGGCGGGTGTAGGAGAGGAAGCTGCGTGAGTCGGTGAGCATGCCCACGAAGCGGCTGAGGAGGCCCAGGTTCGAGAGGGCCTGTATCTGTTTCTCCATGCCGTCTTTCTGGTCGAGGAACCACCATCCCGCGCCGAACTGGATTTTTCCGGGCACTGTACCATCCTGAAAGTTGCCGATCATGGTCCCCATGAGTTCATTATCGCGGGGATTGAGGTTATAGAGGATGGTCTTGGCCAGTTGGTTGGTGGTGTCGAGGCGGTCGAGCAGGCGGGAGAGGGGGCGGGCTATTTCGAAGTCGCCGATGGAGTCGAAGCCGGTGTCGGGGCCCAGGGATCTGAAGAGCCGGGTATTGTTGTTGCGCAATGCCCCCAGGTGGTACTGTTGGGTCCATCCCTTGCGGTGGTCCATGATCCCGAATTCGTAGAGCATGCAAGATTTGAATTTCAGGAGTTCTTCCTGTGAGAGCTCCATGCCGCCGCGCACCTTGCTGAAGATCGCTGTGATTTCGGCGGGGGTGTAGGCTTCAGCATAAGCGGTTTCGAGGCCGTGGTCGGAGAGGCGGCAGCCGTTGTCATGGAAGAACTGGTGGCGTTCTTCGAGGGCTTCCATCAGGTCGGTAAAGGAGGCAATATCTCTTCCTGAGACTGCGGCGAGCTGGTCGAGGTAGTGGTTGTAAAGCTGCGGGTTCTCGGCAGCCATGGCTTTGTCGGGGCGCCAGGCCGGCAACACGTGCACCTCAAACCCCGATGCTTTAATGGCCTTGTGATGTTCCAGGTTGTCAACAGGGTCGTCGGTGGTGCAGATGGTATGGACGTTGGCCATGCGGATGAGGTTCCGCACCGAATATTCCGGGGTGTTGAGTTTTGCGTTGCAGCTCTCCCAGATCTCACGGGCTGTGGCCGGACTCAGCAGCTTGTCGATGCCGAAGAAACGCTTCAACTCGAGGTGCGTCCAGTGGTACAGGGGATTCCGGAGGGTGAAGGGCACCGTCATCGCCCATTTTTCAAATTTCTCCCAGTCACTGGCCTTTCCGGTGCAGTACTTTTCATCCACACCGTTGGTGCGCATCGCCCGCCATTTGTAGTGGTCGCCATAGAGCCACACCTGAGTGAGGTTGGCAAACTGGCGGTCGGTGGCGATATCCTGGGGCGGAATATGACAATGGTAGTCAAAGATGGGCATTTTCACCGCGTGGCGGTGGTATAGCTCCTGTGCGGTTTTGGTCTGCAACAGGAAGTTGTCGTGAATGAATGAAGCCATAAACCAG
>CAZKIU010000039.1:0-10987 GCA_964552955.1 uncultured Prolixibacteraceae bacterium | reverse complement strand
AGGTTGAAGAGGCGGCAGAGGTGGCGGTCGTAGATATTTTCTTCGACACACTGGCCGATGATCTCCTTGTGTTCTTTAAGGAGGTTGGTGTAGTGGTCGTCCATCTCCGCAGCGACTTTATACCCCACATGGATCAGTTGCCGGAAGTGGGGGTTATAGTCGGGGTGCCCGGGAATATGCCGCAGGGTATTGGCGAATTTGTCGCTGCTCCAGGTAGCGACTTCCCCGGCAGAGGGAAGGCGGTTGTCATCGATGTCGATGACGTCGGCATAGGGTGCGCAGAGTTCTTCTTTACGGCCCAGTGCTTTGGTATAGATCATTTTAGCGGTCTCCAGGGCTTCCCCTCCGGCTACGGCCAGTCCGATCACTTCCTCGAGCCAGGTGGTTCCGGCGGTTTTCAGGTGGAGCCCTTTGTCGTATTTGTGGATGATCTCTGCCATGATGGGGTAGATGGTGAATTTATCGCTCCCCGAATGGACGCTCAGTTTGAGGTTCGCCGGGAGGCCGAAGTTTTTCACGGCGTAGTCGATGACCAGGACATCCTGTTCGAATTCGCGGGCGAACTGGGCCACATCGCCCACATAGTCAACCCCTTTGTTGAAGCGGCCGGTGAATTTCGGGGCGATGGTCTGCGCCGGGATCCCCAGGTCGGCGATCATCTTGAGGATGAATAGCATGTCGACAGGGGTCTGGGGCGCTTCCACCTCGTCCATGGAGACCTCGGTCACGAAAGTGCCGGGGCCTTTCTCTGATTCGATATGTCGGTAAATCTTGCCGGCTTCCTGGATGGCGGACAGGTATTTGGCGGCTACCGTCTCCAACAACTCCTCCGTAATGACGATGGGCTCGGGAATGCCGGGGATAAGGACCTCGGAACCGAAGACGGCACACGACTGTTTAAAGGCGGTGACCGCCTCCGCTGCGGCAGGTTTGTTGATGTACATGGCCACGTCAAGGGTGAAAAAGTCGGAGACGGAGATAAACCGGTCCACATTTCCCAGGTTGATATGGTCGGCATCGACCAGGTATGGTCCTTCCCATCCCAGGGCTGCCACTGCCGTATCGGCTTCCCGGCGGGTCCCCGTGGGTTCGGAGTGAACGATATTGTGTTCGCGGTTGCTCTTGTTCCACACCGGGGTGATCTCCACCCCCTTTGCGGCAGCTCTCATGACCGCCCTGAGCTGGGCTTCCCCTTGGTGCTCGAAACGGTCACCCGTCCCGATACTGAATTTTCCTATTTCCATGGTGCGTTGAATTTCAATGGTTTTCAATCAGTTTGCTGTTTCCGTGTACGAACACGAAAATAGGAAATCTTTTTTATTCAGCCAAATAATAGGGCCTTATATTCGGAGGTATTTTGGATAACGCCGGGACCATCATTGTCCCTCCTGCGGGGAGCCGTCCTTCATTCTTTTGAGGAATTCAGCGGCATAAGCCCGGCCTACGGGAAGTTTCTGTCCTTCGAGGATGACCTGGTCGCGGTTGAAGGATTGGATTCCGGAGATAGCAACGATAAAGGATTTATGGATTCTGCAGAAATATTCCGGGGGCAACAGGGCGGAGATGCTTTTCAGGCTTTGCAGGGTGGTGTGGATCTTTTTCCGGGTATGGATTCTGACATAATTGTCCATTGCTTCGATCCAGAGGATTTCGTTTAATTCGATTCTCACGTTCTGGTAGCCCACTTTTACGGTGATAGAGCCATGGAGCACTGGCCCGTTGGGTGGGCTTTGTATCGCTTTAATGGTATCGAGGGCCTTATGGGCGGCTTTGAGGAACCGCTCGAAGCTGTAGGGTTTTAGGAGGTAGTCGATGGCGTTGAGGTTAAAACCCTCGACGGCATACTGGCTGAAAGCGGTGGTGAAAATGATATAGGGAGGATGGCCTGAGGCCTGGGCCAGCTCGATGCCCGAAATTTCGGGCATTTCAATGTCGAGGAAGAGCAGATCGGGGGGATCTTTGCGGATGAGGGCCATCGCTTCCAGCGGGTTGCTGGTGGCAGCTTCTAGAACAAGAAAGGGGACCCTTCCGATAAACTCCCTGATCATCTCCAGGGCGAAGGGTTCATCATCGACGGCCAGACAACGCAGAGGCATCATAATCGCATCAAAATTAAAGATCCTGTTCATAAAACGGCCTGCCGTTGACAGCGACTTTCACGCTGTTTACCCACATTCTGGCTGAAACCGGGAAACAGTTTATAATTTTGAAATCAGGGTGACGTTAAACCAGTGATTTAAACAGAAAAGTCATGATACGATTATTCAAAAAACCGTTATTTAATGCGTTTCCTGGCGCAGTTCTGGCGACAGGCCTCCTTCTGCTGATGGGGGTGTGGGGGTGTCAGGAGCCGTCGGTGGAGGAAGAGCTGGAGGAAAACACTTCGGTGACCGTTGATGAAGCCGTAGCCAGGAATGAGGGGGACCATGAACTGGCCTCCGATTATCTCTGGGAAAGCGGTTCGGAGGTATCCATCGTCCTGAGTGATGGGGCGATTGTGGAGAACAGTGATCAGGTCAAGGTGAGTGGGAATAAAGTAACCATCACTGCTGCAGGCAATTACCGTTTAACAGGGAAGCTGAGCGACGGGCAGGTGGTCGTGGAAGCTCCGTCGGCTGCTTTGGTCAGACTTATCCTGGCGGGGGTCACCCTCTCCAATTCCAGCGAGGCCGCCCTGGTGGTCAACAGTGCCGGTAAGGTGATCCTCGTGTTGCCCGACGGGTCGGTGAACAGTATCACTGACGGAACGGGCTATACCACGACGGCCGCCAGCGACGTACCGAATGCGGCCCTCTACAGCACGGCCGACCTGTCGATATTTGGAAACGGGGCCCTGCAGGTCAAGGGAAATACCAATGATGGTATTGCAAGCAAGGACGGACTGATCATTAAAAGCGGGAATATCATCGTGGAAGCAGTCGATGACGGCATCAGGGGCAAGGACTACCTTGTGATCAGAGAGGGGCATCTGTCGATAACCTGCGGAGGTGACGGACTCACCTCCGACAATGAGGAGGAGAGTAAAAGAGGTTACATCAAGGTGGAGACAGGCGAAATAAAAGTGGTGTCGGGCGGGGATGCCCTCTCGGCCCAGACCGACGTGCTGATTCAGGACGGGGTGTTTGACCTGACGTCCGGAGGAGGCAGCAGTAAACCGGTCAGCGCACTGGTGTCGTCAAAGGGGATCAAGGGGCTGGTCAGTGTCATTATTGAAAAGGGGACCTATACCATAAGCTCGTCAGACGATGCCCTTCATTCGAACCATACGCTGATCATCAGCGGAGGGACCTTTGTGATTTCATCGGGTGATGACGGGATGCATTCCGATGCCTATCTGGCCCTGAAAGGGGGGGAGTACAGGATCGACAAGAGCTATGAAGGAATAGAAAGCGCCAATATCCTTCTGGAGAGCGGTACGATACGGATTGTTTCGTCTGATGACGGCATCAATATTGCCGGGGGGAATGATGGCTCTGGCATGGGCGGCCGGCCCGGACAGGGGGGTTTCAGCAATGCAGCCAATCAGTTGCTACAGATCAAAGGCGGGGATATCGTAGTATATGCTGTGGGTGATGGCATTGACATCAATGGATCGGTGGAGATGAGCGGCGGCACCTTGTTGGTGCACGGGCCCACCTCCAACAACAACGGGGCGATCGATTATGATGGCTCTTTCAACATCACCGGAGGGCTTCTGGTGGCTACCGGCAGCGCGGGGATGGCCCAGGCCCCGGGAACCGGATCCACACAGAATGTCCTGCTGATCAACTTCTCCGCGGTGAAGAAGGCCGGCACCCTCTGCCGGATCCAATCGGCCGACGGCAAGGAAATCGTCACCTTTATCCCCTCCCGGAATTACCAGTCGCTGGCTTATTCTTCCCCCACACTGGCGCGGGGGACGACCTACGATGTGTTCACGGGTGGCACGACCACTGTTACGGCTGCTGAGGGGCTGTGCCTGGGGGGCACCTATACGCCCGGTACCAAATACACCAGTTTTACCCCCTCTTCGGTGGTGACCCGGATCGGACAAGGGGGGATGGGCCCCGGGGGCTGGTAATCTGTCGGCTCTTTTCCCTGGGTAACGCTCGCGGCCCTTATCCCTTTGATGTAGGATTTCATGCCACATCACCGATAGACTGGCTTCTGCATCGCGTTACTGATCCCGGGCAGCCCTGGTAATAAGGTCACATCCTCTCATGCGGGGAGCCGGCAGGAGATGAAAGCCCTTTCATGCATGCCAGCCGGCCTTATAATGGTGAGATCAACTCAGGTGGAGGGTGAGCTGCACCGTGAAATTCTGCTCTGTTTCGGTCAGGTTAAGGACATGGTCGCGGGGATAGATGAGTTCCAGCCGCTGCATCACGTTCCTGATGCCTGTCCCGGTACTCTCTTCTCTCTTGTGTAAGGGTACCTTCTGGTTGACCACCACAAACTTCAGATCGGGAGCGTTGTAGGTGAGCATGATGGAAATGAGAGTATTGGAGGTGGAGCTGACTCCGAATTTAAAGGCGTTCTCCACGAAGGGGAGGAGCAGCAGGGGGGCGATTCTGACGTTCTCCGGAACGGGGTCACATGCTAAGATGACCACTGTTTTATCGGTGAGCCGGAGTCTTTGAAGGTCGATATACTGTCGGATCACCTCCATTTCTTTTTCCACGGCGATGGTTTCCAGGTTGGTGTCGGTGAGGACAAATCTCATCAGGTCAGAGAGTTTGAGCACCATCTCGGCAGTAGAATCCTCCTTTTTTCTGGCCAGGTAATAGATGCTGTTGAGGGTGTTAAAGAGAAAATGGGGGTTGACCTGTGCTTTCAGGGCCGACAGTTCAGCCAGTGATTTCTCATATTCGGCCTGTTCTTTTTTTCGTTCCGACTCGCGCCAGGAGGTGATGACCCGGGTGCCAGTGCTGATCATGAAAACCAGCAGGAAGGTAAGGGTAGCGCTGAGGGGAAAATGAAAGCCGATTTTATGATAGAGGATTTTCTCCCAGAAAAGAGCATTCCCCGGGAGTCTTCTTTCCCCGGGGGGAGGCATCAGTGTTTCCGGAGGGGGATTGCCTGGAAGTAGTGTGCCCGGGCGGGGCGGTACGGAAGAGAGGGGCGGTTCGGAGGCCGGGGGTGAGGTGGAGGCGGGGCGAGGTCCTGCGCTGCCGGTCCAGTCCCGGGGTTGCATCCAGTCGAGCTGGTCGGTGAGGTAGGCGTAGACCACCAGGAGCAGAAGGGTGATCAGGGCAAACTGCCAGAACCGGCCCCGGGCGAGGAGGCGCGGAACCAGCAGATTGGAGTTGAAGTAGTAGTAAGCGATCAGCAAACCATACATCCCCAGGAACAATCCGGGGGTATGCCGCAATCCCATGTCATAAAAAGGCATGAACAGGAGAAGGAACAGCAGGAATGCCCCCCAGATCAGGGAATGAATCACTACTCTGACCGGTTTTTCTTTCATAGGGTAAAGATAACAGTTCCGGAGCGACCCCCTCCGTAAGTTGGTCCCTGTTTTCGGGTTGTTTACCCATCGGCCGCAATGCAGCCCGAGGTGGTTCGTTATTTTTGCAAGGCAGGTGGATTCCTGCTGAAATGGAGAAATTCTCACCGATAAATGGTTATGTTTGTAACAAAAATGAAACATTTCATACTGTATTCGATTTCGTGAGTTTTCAGGAACAGCAAAATAGGGTGGAAGGTCAGGGACCCAAGGGAATGCCGGATTGGTCGGTTTTGCTTCCTGAAATGGAGTCTATATCACTGGGGAGTATGGATGCGGTCAGGCTGATGAACCGGTGTGATACAAAATTCATTCTGCCGCTCCATCAGCTTGCGGAAGTGATGGAAAGGGTGGCCGGGCACTATTTTATCCTGGAAATCGGGGGCCGGCGGATCGCCAGTTACGAAACCGTTTACTATGAGTGGCCCTCGGGCCGGTTTTACCTCGATCATGTCAACGGTAAGCTGAACCGCCATAAGGTGCGGATCCGGAAATATGTAGAGAGCCGGATTCAGTTTCTGGAAGTCAAAAGAAAAACCAACACCGGTAAAACCAAGAAATTCAGGATGTGTCTGGAGGAAGGGACAGCCGGCCTGACAGAAGAGGGCATGGCCTTTCTCAGAGGGTATATTTCCGGGGATGTGGTGCAGCTCCGTGCTGTAATGGTCAATCGCTTCAGAAGGATCACCCTGGTCAACAGGGAGATGACCGAACGGGTAACCCTGGATGTGGATCTGGGGTATGCTGACCTGACAGGGAAATACCCCATTACACTGCCCGGACTGGTGATTGTGGAGGTTAAACAGGAGCGGTTCAGTTCCTCCTATATCAAGTCTATTCTAAGGGACCTGCGTGTTAAAAGCCAGGGCATCAGTAAATACTGCCTGGGGATGACCCTGTTGGGGCTGGCCCGAAAAACCAATAATTATAAACGTAAAATCAGAACTATTCAAAAAATTACTTCAAATGGAATTATTGCTTGACATCCTTGACCCGGAAACTGTGGCTTCCTCCACTACTTTCTCGTATGGCATATCCGGTTTATTGCTTCGGTTTCTGGCCAACCTGATCATCACCGGGGGGATCATCAGGTTCCTGTATTATCCGAGGTCGAAGCGCAGGGATTACTTTTTTTCCTTTATTCTCACCAGCACGACGATATTCATGCTGCTCTATCTTCTCGACAATGTCAAGATTCAGGTAGGGTTTGCCCTGGGGTTGTTCGCCATATTCGGGATTCTGCGTTACCGGACCGATACCTTGCCCATCAGGGAGATGACTTATCTGTTTACGATCATCGGCATTTCGGTCATTAATGCCCTGGCCAAGGAACTGGGCTATCTGGAGCTGGGCGTCACCAATGCCATATTCATCGGGGTGATTTGGTTACTGGAAAGTTCAAACATACTGAAGCATGTCTCCAGTAAACATATTATTTATGAGAAGATGGAGCTGATCAGGCCGGAGCGGTCGGCGGAACTGCTGGCCGATCTGAAGGAGAGGACCGGACTGAATATCACCAAGGTGGAGGTTGGAACTATTGATTTTCTGAAAGATACGGCCCTGTTGTATGTATATTATGACAGCCGGGATACCAACCTGGCCGACAGTTTTCTCAAAAGGAGGTTCGGATCTTCGGAGGAGGAGATGTAAAGCGTAAAAATTTAAAAGATTAAAGATGAGACAAAAGATAAAAATATTAGGGGTAGCCGGGTTATTTATCGCGCTGTGCGTCATGAGTCTGGGGGAAGTCCGGGCCCAGGAGAATGATTTCGGAGCCTGGGTGGCCCTGGATATCACAAAGGACATCACGAAAAAGTTCAGTCTGGGACTGGAAGAGGAGGTCAGATTCTTCAAAGATTTTGGAGAACTCGACCGGGTGTCGACGTCTCTCTCAGCCGATTATGCCTTTTATAAATGGCTGAAGGCAGGGGCAGGTTACTCCTGGATTTACAACCATAAAGTCAAGAGTGATACCTGGGAGAGCCGGCACCGTTATTTTATTTTCCTGCAGGGGAAGTATAAGGTCGGACGGCTGGACTTGTCTCTCAGGGAGAGGTTCCAGAGTACTTTTTATGATGAGGATGTTTCCGGATTCGAATACGGACATAAGAATTACCTGCGGTCACGCCTTCAGGTCGCCTATGATATTCCTGCCAATAAGACGGAACCCTACGCATCGGCAGAGATGTATTATTCGCTGAATAAAACGGGAGGGAATGAGGTGAACGACATGCGGTATACGCTGGGTGTGGAGTTTCCGGTTTCAGGAAAGCTGGATATGGATACTTACCTGCGCCTGGACCAGGAGATGAATGTGAAAAATCCGGTATCCCTTTTTGTGGTAGGGGTAAACGTTAAGCTCGGGTTGTAATAACCCATAAAAAGAAAGACTGCCTTTAAAGCGGAAGCTGGGGTTCACCCATCTTCAGCTTTTCAGGCAGTCTTTCTTATTGGAGGTATAAAGTGGACTACTTGCTGAAACGGTAGCCGACGGTCAGGCCGAAACCGTTGTTTTTGGTGAAGGAGTCGAGTTTCTGTCCGGCCACCTTGGGTTCAATGTTGACCAGTCCGAGCGAGGCATTCAGGGCAAAGGAGAGTCCCATGTCGAGTTCGTAACCTGCCATGAGCTGGGCACCGAAATCAAGTGGTTTATAGTAAGCGGCCAGTTGGGTGGCGCTGGAAATGTCGTTTTTAAATTTGATATCGACATCAAGGAGGTTGCTGTCATACTTACCGCCCACACCCAAGGCCATATAAGGACCGAAGCCCAACAGCACATGGTTGCTGCCCAGTCCGCCCTTATACAGGAAAAGTACCGGCAGTTCGAGATAGGAGAGACGGGCTTTGAAATCGAGGAGGTTGTTGTCGTTTTTGGCGCCTTTCTGAGCAAAGAGGAGTTCAGGCCTGATGAAGAATTCAGGTGCCACAGGAAGTTCATAGAAGATCCCCGCATCGAAGGTGGGCATCATGTTGTTATCAACCTTGTTCCCGCTGGTTGTTTCCTGGGTCAGGTTGAAAAAGTTAAAGGAACCTTTCACCCCGAAACCCTGGGCAAAGGTGGTGGCGGTGCCAAACAATAAGGCCGCCATGAGGATAACGATTTTTATCTTCTTCATAATTAAAGATTTAAAAAAATAATTGTTTAATTGTGGTTATCTAATTTTCTTTGGCAACTCTGATCCGTGGGAGATCTGAGATTACTGTTGGCCTGCTTCATTGACGGCGTCCTGTTTCATTTTTTCGTTGGGGACGATCACGAAGGAGACCCGGCGGTTTTCGCTGCGTCCTTCGGCAGTGGCGTTGTCGGCAACCGGAAGGGTTTCCCCGAAGCCTACTGAGGTCAGCCGTTCGGCTTTAACACCCTTTTCTTTCAGGTAATTGGCCACGCTTGCAGCCCGTTTCTCGGAAAGGGTCTGGTTGTAAGCATCAGGGCCGGTGCTGTCAGTATGTCCCTGGATGGTCAGATCTGTGTCAGGATATTTGTTCAGGATCTGTGCCAAATCGTTGATAGTGGTTTTGGACTTGTCACTCAGGTCTGATTTGTCGGTTCCGAAGAGGACCTTCGAGTTGAAGTTCACGACAATGCCCTGTTCTCCTTCCTGATGAATGACTTCGGCGTTGGGGATTTCCTTGGCGATCTCTTCTGCCTGTTTGTCCATCTTCTTACCGATAATGGCACCGGCGACCCCGCCGACTGTGGCTCCGATGATGGCACCCACACCGGTATTCCCGGCGGTTTTCCCAATAATGGCCCCTGCGGCGGCGCCGGCACCGGCACCAATGGCCGCTCCTCGCTGGGTACGGGTGGTCTTACATCCGGTAAAAACCACCGCCAGCATCAATGTAATTACGAAAACTTTTCTCATTTTTGTCTGATTTTGATTAACAATACGCTTAAACTATTAATTACTTCATTTGGACTAATGTTATATTTATATAGTGCAAAACTATAAAACAATTTTCTTTGTTTAGTCCTAAAATTGGTTAAATCTTAATTGGCATAACTATCATTTGTAATAAATATTATTAATACATCTTTACATAACGTGGAACCTTTAACAAAGTTCATACCATTTTTTACCGAGAACTTCCCGACGCTTTCACAAATAGTGGTGGGAGGGCCCTTGTCGCTGGTCTGGACCTGGCTCTGTCTTATGATAGCGGGGCGGTTGAAGGGTAGGGGGATGCGCACCGGTTATACGCGGAAGGTCTTTCATTTTCTGACCTTTACGACGGTGGTCATTCTGCAGTGGCAGTGGGGGACCCCGATGGTGCTGGTCTTCGGGGCCATGTGCTCGTTGCTGATTTTTTATGTGGTATTCCGGGGGGCAGGTCACCCGGGGTATGAGGCATTGGCCAGGGAGAAGGATGCGCCGCGGCGGAGCTATTTTGTGCTTCTGCCCTGGCTCACCACGCTGGTGGGGGGTGTGGTGGCCAATGTATGGTTTGGCCCGCTGGCCATTGCCGGATACCTGGTGACCGGCATGGGGGATGCCATCGGGGAGCCTGCCGGAACGCGCTTCGGCAGGCATCCGTACCGGGTATGGTCCCTGTCGGCCGTCAGGGCCACACGCACCCTCGAAGGATCCCTGGCCGTCTTTATGGTTTCTTTTCTGGCTCTGGTCATCACAGGTTTTCTTTTTCCGGAGCTGACTGCCAGTCCGTTCTGGTGGCTGCGCATGGCCGTCATCGCGGCGCTCTCCACCCTGGTGGAGGCCATCACTCCTCATGGCTGGGATAATATGACCATGCAGGTCATCCCTGTGGCCCTGGTGAGCTTCTGGCTGGCAGGATAAGGTGACAGGCTGGATACGGCAGTCGTGCTGAACAGTGAAACAAGTTATCTTTGTTAAATGCGGATGATGAAACACGAAATACTTCCCGGAGAAATCAAGGCGGTCTTGTTTGACCTGGACGGCACCCTGATGGAAACCGACGATCATATGGTGCAAAAGGTGGCAGGAGTGTTGAGGCGGTTACGTTTCCGGAGCCCGGAACGGTGGGCCCGGCGCATTGTCATGAAGGCCGAAACGCCGGTGAACGGGTTGATTACCTTTTTTGACCGGCTGGGGATGGACCAGGCGATAATGGTTCTTTTCAGGCGACAGGGGCAAAAGGCGATGCCCTCCGGAAAACCGGGCATCAGGCTCACGCATCCGATAATGGCGGGCGCCGTGGAAATGATTGAATCCCTCAGCCGGACTTACAGGCTGGGGCTGGTCACCACCAACAGTAAAGAAGAAGCGGAGGCGTTTCTGGAAGAGAACGGAATCAGGGATTATTTTGGAGTCGTGGTTGCACGGAGTTCCGTCGCACGACTGAAGCCTCATCCTGAACCTATACTTTTTGCGGCTGCCCGGCTGGAGGTTACCCCCGATGAGTGCCTCATGGTAGGGGATACGACGCCCGACATGCGGTCGGCGGTGGCTGCCGGAGCTTTCCCCGTGGGGGTCCTCTGCGGCTTCGGCACCCGCGGGGAACTGCAGAAAGCAGGAGCCC
>CAZKIU010000038.1:27165-33411 GCA_964552955.1 uncultured Prolixibacteraceae bacterium | reverse complement strand
TTGTCGAAGAGGTTAACCATCTGCTGGAGAATGATTTTCTCTTTGTTTTTGGCATCGCCGGCGATGTATTTCACATCGTCTTTGGCCAGGAGGGCCTCCGTTTCACCCGCTTTGAGGCCGCGGGTGCTGTAATCAGGGATCTGGGCCAGAGAGGCCTTCTTGTCCATGTTATTGAGGGAGAGGGTCACGCCCTTTTCATACCACTCTTTAGCAGTGCCGGCGCCGGAAACATATCCTTTTTCGATGAATTCGGCCAGGTAGAGGCACACTTCAGGAGCCCCCAGTACGACATTGCGGTATTCACCCACGCGGCCGTCCTGTTTGGGTTTGATGAAGTTGTACTCAACAATGGGGAGGCGGCGGTACTGGGTGTTGGTGGCGTCGACCAGCACGGGACCGAAGAAATCGTCAATACCCATGCTGTCGGGGGCCACGGGGGCACCCACCAAACGGTCCCAAGGTTCATTGACCGGCTGTTTGGCAAATTTGGGAATCTTAACTCCCGTGGTGGCTTTGAGCGCTGTGATGGCGGCATCGCTCAGCGAGTTCACCCGGAAATAGATCCTCAACCGTGGATCCTGGTTGCGGCGCATGAAGGCCGAGAAGTTCTTGGAAGGAGCGTAGTTCTCCACCCACAGGGAGTTGCTGCCACCGGGGCCCATTTCGCTGGCTCCCGGGGCCCAGATGGCCTGGTGGGCTTCCTCGGTGATCAGCAATGGCTTGCCATCGGTGCCCTTTTTGTTCACGATAGCCGTGAGCAATGTTTTCATTTTGGCATTGTCAGCCACTTCGAGGCGAGCCGCAATACGCAGCTTCAGACTATTGGCATAACGGGCCCAGAGTTCCCAGTCCCCTTTGAACATGAAATCCTGGTTGCCCAATTTCACCTGCTCGGAACTGGCCGTGGTCAGCACGTTGATGGCTTCGTCGAGTTGTTGGATCCAGAGGTCATAAAGTTCCTGCTGGGAGTCGAATTTCGGAGTCAGGTTGCCTCCATAGCGCGCGTCGATGGCCTCAGAATAGACCATACTGCCCTGCCAGTCGGCGGCCCTGATGGCCAGCTCAATCACCGGGATGACCGTCACCGCCCTGAAAGCCTGGTAGACCGCTTTGTCTTCAGGTTTCATGTTGTCGATCCGGTTCTGAATTTCCTTCATGTCGATCATCACTTTGTACAGCGGAATACCTCCCAGGGCTCCCGTGTTGTTGAAGTCAGCCGAGGTCCCTGAACGGGAAACCGTCACCTGGGCAAACCTCCAGAAATAGACACTGTTGTTATAAAACCACTGCAGATATTCATCACCGGCCGTGTTATACAGGGCGTTGGTGAAGAGATGGGTGAGGTCAGGATCATTGATGTCGTTCGGGTTGAGGTTCTTCTCAGCGAACCGGTCGGTACAGTTAACCAGTAACAATGCGGTTAAGGTGAATACCGTAAATATTTTGAACAATCTTTTTTTCATATTTCTCATCTTGTTTTTCTTGAGTTTTGCCACATGTTACAAGGAAAGGTTGACACTGAAACCCAGGGTGCGGGTGTAGGGAATCTGGTTCCATTCATGGGCAGAACCGGCTTCATTGCTTCTCACGCTGAAAGGATGCAGGTTGTTGTCGAGCGTTTTGTAGACGAAGCCCAGGTCACGGCCAAAGAGGGAGACGTCGGCACCGGTCAGTTTCAGTTTGGAGCAGTATTTCTGAGGTACCCTGTAGGTGAGAGACATCTGGCGGATGCCAATGTAGGAGTTTTCCTGCAGAACGTTTTCATTGATGACGCCACCGCCCCATGAGTTGTTTTTGAAGTGCCACCAGGCGCCATGGGCCGGGTCAACGAGACCCTTGCTGTAGGCTTCCTGATAAGTCATACCGCTGATGTCGTTGGTGACGGTATTGCCGGCGGCATCTTTCATCTGGACCTTCGTCCCTTTTTCAAAGACTCCTTCGGGGAGGAACCCATCGTCATAGGTTTTTCCATTCCATTTGGTCGTCCATTCAAAACCGCCATGTTCCTTGTCGCGGTTGTTGAGGCTCGTTTCCAGCAGACCGTAGGCTACGCCGTAGCGGCCGGTGTAGGTGGAAATGTCGCCACCGATCTTGACGTCAAAGAGGGTTTCAAAGCGGAAGTTCTTCCATTCGAAGCCGGTGAGCACGCTGCCGGTAAAGTCGGCATTCATGTCACCCACTTTCTCCTTGACGTTGCTGCGGATGTAATAGCCGCCCCTCTGGGAAGCATTCCAGCGGAGAATGGGTTGACCGTTGCGCGGATCATTGGGATCCTCGGTATTGTTCCATTTGGCCGGCGCTGAATCGGAATAGAGTTCCCCCCAGTTGCCACCGACAATGGCCAGCGTACCGATACGCGTATTCCCGTAATTCCAGCTTTCGTAAAGGTTGTACTCGTCGATGCCCTCAAAAAGGTCGATGATGGTGTTGCGGTTGCGGGCAAAATTGACATTAAAGAACCAACTGAAGTCGTTGACCTTCACAGGCACCGTGTTCAGGGAGATTTCGATCCCCTGGTTCTGGATGTTCCCGGCATTGATCAACTGGCTGGAAACCCCAGTGTAGTAGTTCTCGGGAATGGCGAGAATCTGGTTGTAGGTATTGTCCTTGTAATAAGCGAAGTCAAGGCCCAGCCGGTTCTTGAAGAACTTGGTTTCGAAGCCCACCTCGATCGATTTCTTGTCTTCGGGACGGATGTTGAGGTTGGGCATCTGCTCGTTCTTGAAACTGTAACGGGGGAGGTCACCGTTGTAGCTCTGGACCGTTCCCGTACGGCTGAAGCCCGGGTTGATGGCATAGGGCGCATAGTCGTTACCCACATGGGCCCAGGAGGCGCGCACCTTACCGTAGTCAAACCAGGCCGGCAATTCGAAGGTTTCGGTGACCAGCCATGACAGGGAGACCGAAGGATAGAAATAGCTGAAGTTACCGCTGCCGTTGGCATAGGTCAACGTCGACGACCAGTCGTTACGGCCGGTGATACTCAGGAAGAGCTGGTCTTTCCAGGAGATATCGGAGAAGAACATCACCGACTGCAGAATGCGCGTATTGCTGATGGAGGCACTCTGTCCGGGCTCGTTCTTACTGTTGGAAAGCGAATACTGTCCGGGAACTATCAGCCCGCCATTGGTCCAGGCACTGGTGTAGCTGTCGCCCGATTCCCAGTGTTCGGCCACGGTGGAGAAGGTGACATCAAGACCGTTGTCGAAGTTTTTGAAGAAGTTGAGCCACAGTTTCCCGTCATACTGCTGTTTGCGGGTATGCCCCAGGGAGTAGTAACCGCCTGAATTGCGATAGCCCTGGCCCAGTTCCTTGGTTTCCGACTTGATATAGTAGTTGTTGACATAACCATCGAGTACGGCATTGAACCAGGGAGTGATCTTGAAGGTCATCTTCCCGGTGAGACGGAGCGACTCTTCGATCTGGGTATAGCTGTTCTCGTAGATGCTGAACCAGATGCCGGCTCCCGGAATATTGACACCCGGGTCGTTGTAGTTGCTCTGGGGGGTTCCTCCGTGGGCCGCTTTGTAGCGGGTGCGCCAGTAAGAGGTGTTGTAGTTACGGGGCCACGGGTCAAGGAAATATTTCATCAGGTCCTGTGGCGGGTTCTTCGGTGCCGAGTTGGCATAGCTGATCCCCAGCTCGGTGGTCAGGAAATTGCCGAAATCACGGGTGACCTTGGAATAGACCGATTCACGGGTGAAGTTGTTGCCCGGGTAGGTCCCTTTTTCCCCAAAGTGGGAAAGAGAGATGATAAAGGTGGAGTTGTCTCCGCCACCGTCGAGGGTGACGTTGGTATTGGTCTGGTAGCCTGTCTCGTAGGCGTCGATGGCGTTGTCGGGCTGGGGGTCATAGCTGATCCAGTTGCCTTCCCAGTCACGGACCTGGGTGCCGTCCATCTTATGACCGTAGCTGTAAGGGGCCCATCCGTCGTAATAACCGAGAAGAATGGGTTCTCCCTGGGCATTTTTGACGAAGTCCCTCTGGGGAGCATAAACGTCAGGCATGCTGCTGTCGTAACCCGGCATAGGGCCTTCACCATAGACATTCTGGAAGGCAGGACCGTCATACACATTTTTCACATTGAAGCGCTGGCTGATTTTAATCCCCAGGTCCTTGCGGGCTTTGCCCTTCTTGGTGGTGATGACGATAGCCCCATTGAGAGCACGTGATCCGTAAAGTGCCGTAGCGGCGGCACCCTTCAGCACCGAGACGGCTTCGAATTCGTCGGCATTGAGGTTCTTGAGTTCATTTCCCCAGTCGACGCCACCCCACTGGGAACCCCCGGAGGTGTTGTTGTCCATGATGACCCCATCGACTACGAAAATAGGCATGTTATTGCCTTTAAGTGTGGAATTACCACGGATGGTAATCTTGGAACCGGAGAAGGCACCCCCTTCACTGGGGGCGATTTCCACCCCTGCGGCGCGCCCCTGGAGGGCGTTCACCGGGTTGACCACGCTCGACTCAGCCAGCTTATCCCCGTCGACCTGAGTGACCGCGTAACCCAGTTTCTTGGACTCCTTGGTCACACCCATGGCAGTAACCACCACCTCGCCCAGGCCAATGGCGCTGGTCTTCAGGTTGATGTTGATTACCGGCCTGTTGTTGACAGCCACTTCCTGTGTTTCCATCCCTACAAAAGAATAGACCAAGGTGGCCGTGGCTGATGAGACTCTCAGGGTATAATCCCCGTCGACACTGGTAATGGTGCCGTTGGTGGTCCCTTTCTCAAGGATGGAGGCTCCCGGAATCCCCATCCCATCGGCATCCGTAACCTTACCGGTCACGGTAAACTGCGCCATGGCACTCACTGAGAAGGCCAGGCACAAGGTCAGCATAAATAAAACCTTTCGCATAGAAAATTAATAATTAGTGAATGATTAGAGTGTTATTGTCCATTATGGTTTCCTGATAATTAACGCCCTGCATGTCGCTGAAGAGGAATTGGTAGAGTTGGGCGATGGTGCCCAGCAAACCCGAGTCTTCATCCATGTCGGAGGTGACAATCGTGGTATTTTCAAGGGTTTGTTCCAGGCAATACCTGTTCAGCGCCTGTTGTATCGGCGTCAGTACAAACTGGTTGGCCTTGGCGATGGGGCCGCCCAGAACGATCACCTCGGGATTCAGCAACTGAATGAGGTAGGAGAGGCCTTTACCGAAGGCGAGGCCGGTTTCGGAGAGTACCGCGATGGAAAACTCATCCCCCAGGCGGGCGGCCCGTATCACATGCTCAAGGGTGAGTTTTTCAGGATGGGCGGCATGATTGCGGGTCAGCTGGGAAATCCTCCCTTCGCTGATCCCCTTGCGGGCCAGCCGCAGGATGGTGTTGGTGGAGGAGAGGGTCTCCAGGCATCCCCGTTTGCCACAAATGCACAGTTCCCCGTCATCGGCCATCCTGATGTGAGATAACTCCCCGGCAAAACCGGTGGTCCCTCCATAAAGACGACCGTTGAGGATCATCCCCAGTCCCAATCCCCAGCTCCAGTTGATGATCAGGGCATTCTGACACCCCCGGGCCTTTCCGAAGGTGTATTCCCCGAAAGCCTGCATCCGGGCATCGTTATCTACATAGACCAGGGTGTTGAATTTCTCCTTCAGTAGATCCCTCACGGGCTGCCAGGCCCGGTCCTTAATGGTATAGTTGATCCCGCTCTGCGCATCTACCAGCCCCGGCATATCGACCCCCAGAGCAACGATTCTCTCCCGGGGAATCCCACTCGTGGCGATCAGTTCCTCAGCCGCTGTGTATAGTTTCTCCACCAGCTCAGGATCATCAATGTGCGTGTCAATGGGCTTCAGGGGGGTCACCCTTTTATTGTGAGCGTTGAAAACCGCCATCTTGGCCGCATAACGCCCCATGTCACACACAATAACATATAAGGAGTTGCCCGAAATACCATACATCGACGGCTTCCTTCCCCCGGTGGACACCCCGGCCCCCAACGAAACGACCAGCCCTTCCCCCATCAGGTCACTCAATAACGTAAGTGTGGTGGGTAAACTTACCCCCAATTGCTTGTTCAGCTCAGGCCCCGAAACAGAACCTTCCCTGTACAAAACCCTGAGTATCTTCTTCTTTAACCGGTATTTCTTCAGTTCGTTCACCGTCATCTTTGGTTCTCCGGCCAAGGCTACAGGTATCATGCAGTCCGCTTTAATTTGGTAGAGCTAAGTTATCAATATTTTTATTAGAAATCCAAATATAAATTAAAATATTTTAATAAGTGTGAAAACTTTTTTCCC
>CAZKIU010000038.1:0-27065 GCA_964552955.1 uncultured Prolixibacteraceae bacterium | reverse complement strand
CAACAATTAATTTTAACTAGGATGAACAATAGCAGAAGGGCCTTTTTGGGCAGGGCGGCTACGGCTGCCGCCGCCATGGCGCTGATCCCCTCCGTTGTGGAGGCTGTGGTGCCTGCACCGAAGAAAAAGAGAATCACCGCGCTTCCCGAAAAGGGGGTTATTCTTTTTCAGGGGGATTCGATCACCGATGCCGGGCGGGAAAAGAACAAGGAGCTTCCCAATAATGGCAGTTCCTTTGGCGGGGGGTATGCGTTTCTGGCAGCGGCTGCTCTCCTGGATCATTTTGCAGCCCTGGAGCCGGTGATTTACAATCGGGGGATCAGTGGCAACAAGGTCTATCAGCTGGCTGAGCGGTGGCAGAAGGATTGTCTGGAGCTGAAACCTGATGTGTTGAGTATTCTGATTGGTATCAACGACTACTGGCATATGCGTAATGGGCATTACGACGGCACCCTGGAGAAGTATGAGGGGGATTACCGGCAGTTGCTCACGGTGACGCGGCAGGCTTTGCCCGGGGTGAAGCTGGTGGTTTGCGAGCCCTTTGCCTTGCCGGGGACTACGGCCGTGGATGAGAGCTGGGTGGAGCCCGTCGCGGGGTACCGCGCAGCCGCCCTGAAGCTGAGCCAGGAATTCGGAACGCTATGGATTCCCTTCCAGAGTATCTTCGATGAGGCGATCAGGCATGCTCCTGCCTCCTGGTGGTCGGGCGATGGAGTCCATCCTTCCATGGCGGGAAGTCACCTGATGGCTGCCGCATGGCTCCGGACGGTTTTTGGAATTTAGGTCCTATGATTTCTGAGGACTACAGCAGTTGATGGTCGGAGGTGGCTTTACATAGAGTAAAGCCACCCGAAAGGCAGCCCCTGTTCAGATGCCAACGCCGGCAAGGGTTCCATCGGGCAAAATCCGGTAGCAGGGGATAGACTGATTCTCACCGGTCAGGCAATAGAGCAAATCCAGGGTATCGGTGCCGCAGACAACCCCTTTTTCAAGATGGAGGGCTTCCGGTTTGACGTCTGACACGCCAGCCAGCATCTGCCCGTGGCTGTATATGAGAATACCCTTCCCGGAATCGGCGATGATCTCCAGATGGCCATGGTAAATCGTATCCTGCCAGTGGAAGCGCTCCGACCCTGCCGTAGCCTGTGCTTCTCCCTCTTTCAGGGGAAGCAGGTTATTCCGGCGGCAGGCCGCATAAATCAAAACACCCCCGAGAAACAGGAGAATGATCACATCTTTGTATTTTAACCTCATAAATGCTACCGGCCTGTGGGCCGGACTATTTTATTGAATGAACCATCCGTTTTGCTCTTACTGCCAAAAAAACAGCCGCTTTTTTCAAAACGGCTGCAAATCTATTTATTCTTTTCTGCCGGAGGGCGTTTCTCCGGAGGGATTTAAGATTGGATTAACACAAGGAGGAGAGAACAGAGCGAACGCTGGGATTGAGTTTTACAATCCCAGCAGTTTCAGTACTTGTTTACACACGTTTTCGCCGTTGAATCCCAGTTTGGTGTCAAGGATTTTATAGGGGGCCGAGTAGCCAAAGGAGTTCATGCCCCAAATGGCTCCCTTTTCACCCACCAGTCCGGCCAGTGTCACGGAGAGCCCTGCAGTCATCCCGAAACGGGGGATGCCGGCAGGAAGTATCTCCTGTTGGTAGTCCGCAGGTTGTGCACGGAAGCGTCCTTCTGAGGGGGCCGAGACGACTCTGACGCTGAGGTGGTTTCTCTGGCGGAGGAGGGCTGCTCCTTCGACCAGGGTAGCTACTTCGGAGCCGCTGGCCAGCAGGACCACATCGGGGGTACTGCCGTCGTCCTCCACGATATAGGCGCCACGGGCGGCCTGAAGGGCGGAGGTGTAAGGATCGCCTTTCACGGGGAGGTTGGTGATGTTCTGGCGGGAGAGGATCAATGCCGTCGGGGTGGTGTTGTTTTCCATGGCCAGTTGCCAGGCTACGGTGGTCTCGTGGACGTCGGCAGGCCTCAGCACCAGCATGCTGTTGTGTCCTTTATGGTTCTGCAGTTTTTCCATCAGCCTGATCTGGGCTTCCTGTTCCACGGGCTGGTGGGTGGGGCCGTCTTCCCCGACCCGGAAAGCGTCGTGCGTCCAGATGTACTTCACCGGCAATTCCATCAGGGCAGCCAGTCGCACCGCCGGCTTCATATAATCGGAGAAGACGAAGAAGGTCCCTCCGGCGACGATGACGCCTCCATGGAGGGCCATCCCGTTCATCACACAGGCCATTGTCAGTTCGGCCACTCCTGCCTGGAGGAAAGATCCGGAGAAGTCCCCTTTCCTGAAGGCTTTGGTTTTTTTCAGGAAACCGTCGGTTTTGTCGGAGTTGGAAAGGTCGGCGGAGGCAACAATCAGGTTCCCGATTTTCCCCGCGAAGGCAGCCAGCATGGTGCTGGAGGCGGCACGCGTGGCCTGGTGGTCTTTCTGGACGATGGCCGCATAGTCAAATGCCGGCGCTTTCCCCGAAAAGAACTCCTCCAGTTGTTGTGCCAGTCCGGGATTCTCAGCAGCCCAGCGGGCTTCTGCGGCTTTTCTTTCGGTGGCCAGGGCTTTCAGTTCCCGGCGCCGGGCAGCATAGCATGCTTCGACCTCGCTGAAGATCTTAAAGGGTTGCGCAGGATCGCCACCCAGGTGAAGGATACTCTTTTCAAAGGAGGCACCGGCTTCACTCAATGGCATCCCATGGGTGGCGGTTTTTCTTTCATAGCTGGTCCCATCCTCTTTCAGGGCTCCCTTGCCCATGATGGTCTTCCCGATGATCAGCGTGGGTTTCTCTTTTTCATCCTGTGCCGATTTCAGGGCTTCTCTGATCTGACCTGCGTCGTTGCCGTCAATGGTGGTGACGTTCCAGCCCCACGCCTCGTATTTGCGGGCGGTATCCTCAGCGGTCACTTCGGCCGTGGTCGTCGACAGTTGAATGTCGTTGGAATCGTAAAACATGATCAGGTTACTGAGTCCCAGATAACCGGCCAGGCGACCTGCCCCCTGGGAGACTTCTTCCTGGACGCCTCCGTCGGAGATGAAGGCATAGGTTTTGTGGGCCATGACCTCACCAAAGCGGGCGGCCAGAAACCGCTCGGCAATAGCGGCCCCAACGGCCATGGCATGCCCCTGCCCCAGAGGCCCCGAGGTATTCTCGATTCCCCGCATCACATCCACCTCCGGATGACCGGGCGTGTTGCTCCCCCACTGACGAAACCCCTGGAGATCCTCCATGCTATAGTAACCGGCCAGCGCCAGTACACTGTATAGCATCGGCGACATATGCCCCGGATCCAGGAAAAACCGGTCCCGGTTTTTCCAACCCATATCTTCAGGATCATAACGCAAAAATTCACTGTAAAGGATGTGTATGAAGTCGGCACCTCCCATGGCACCCCCCGGATGGCCCGAACGGGCTTTCTCCACCATGGCCGCAGCCAGGATCCGGATGTTGTCAGCAGCTTTTACTTCTAAACTTTTCATGAATGGTATTGGTTTTTAATGATGTTGCGCTCCCCCCGCATGAACCGTCAGGGGGGGCAAAACCTGGTTTATTGCAGAATTCTGGCCATGAAGACGCCGTCGATGGCTTTCAGTTCCTCGGCGATGCCGGGGCGGAGGTCACTCTTGTCAATATCGATGATATTGTAGGCGATCTCTTTTTTATTTTTGTTGAGCATGTTCAGGATGTTGACCCCTTCGCGGGAGAGAATGGAGGCGATCTGGGTTACCATGTTGGGGATGTTCCTGTTGGCCACCACGATACGGGTTCCGCCGGTCCGGTCCATCTCCACATTGGGGAAATTCACCGAATTGATGACGTTGCCCCGTTCAAAGTATTCTCTCAATTGGTCGACAGCCATGATGGCGCAATTGGTTTCCGACTCCTCAGTAGAGGCGCCCAGGTGCGGTATGCAGAGGGTGTTTTTCATGCGGAGGGTCTCTTCGTTGGGGAAATCGGTGATGTAGCGGGCTACTTTCCCATATTCCAGGGCCTCGGCCATATCGCCGTTATGGACCAGTTCGCCACGGGCGAAATTGAGCACCTTGACCCCGTTTTTCATGATCCTGAAGATCTCCTTGTTGATGTATCCTTTGGTATCAGGGGTGAGGGGGATGTTCAGGGTGATAAAATCGGCCGTGCTGATGGCCGATTCGAGGGTTCGGGCCAGTTGGATTTTGTCGCTCAGTTTCTGGGCTTGGGCCACCGACAGGTAGGGATCATAGCCGGTCACTGTCATGCCCAGGGCCTGGGCGGCGTTGGCCACCAGCAGCCCCACGGCTCCCAGCCCGATGACGGCCAGGGACTTCCCCTGGATCTCGGTGCCGGCATAATTCTTCTTTCCTTTCTCTATCAGGGTCGGGACCTGATCCCCCTGACCCACCAGACTCCTGGCCCATTCGATTCCTCCGCTGATATCCCTGGAGGCCAGCAAAAGCCCGGCCAGCACCAGCTCCTTGACGCCATTGGCATTGGCCCCGGGCGTATTGAAAACCACGATCCCCTGTTCGGTACACCGGTCGATTGGAATGTTGTTCACCCCGGCCCCAGCCCGGGCCACCACCTTCACACTCTTGGGAATCTCCATGCTGTGCATGTTGAAACTCCTTAAGATAATGGCGTCGGGAGCTTCGAATTCCATCCCTGTGTCGTATTTCTCATGTGGAAAATGGCTCAACCCCTGTGGATCAATCTTGTCTAATGTCAGTACCTTATACATGATCATTCATTTTTTTTGTTAATTAAAGGTCGTTCTCCCACACAAAGATTGGAATTATTTTTAATTTTTTCTCCGCTTAATAATTACTATATTGAATCGTTGAAATCAACATAATTATTTATACCGATGAGACCATTATTTCAGACGATGACCAGGCTATTATTCAGTACCTCAGGATGGCTTGTTTTCCTCTTGGGCCTGTTGCTGTTGACCGGCAGTTCCGGGTGTTCAGACCGGGGGAAGGAATGGCAGCCTGACCCTGCCTTTGCAAGGTATATTTCCTCTTTCACTTCAGGAACCATTTCCGTGGAAGCTCCTGTTGTCATTCATCTGGCCGCGGTGCCTCCCGGTTGGAATTCCGGAACGCAGCTGCCGCGGGATCTTTTCAGGCTGGAGCCTTCTGTGGAAGGGGAAGCCGTGGCCGATGCCAGTGGTCTGATTAAATTTCAACCTGCGCAACCCCTGAAAAGGGGGGCGCGTTACAAGGTCACCTTTAACCTGGGCGCCCTCATAGAGACGGACCCCTCTTTTCGGCAATTCCGGTTTGCCTTTTCCACGCTGGCCCAGGACTTTGCGGTGGAAGACGGGGGATTGCAGTCCGGGGAAGCCTTGGATTTCAAGGGATTTTCGTGGACAGGCCAGGTGTTGACGGCCGATGTGGAAGATCCTCAGCGGGTGGAAGCGCTGATCACGGCGACCTACCAGGGCCGGAAGCTTCCCTTGCGGTGGACCCATGCCCCCGACCGGTGTTCCCATACTTTCACGGCCGACAGCCTCATGCGTTCAGAATCCTCTTCCACGGAACTGAAAGTGGAATGGAACGGCCAACCCATGGGCGTTAAAAAGAAAGGGAGTCTGGTGGTGGCTGTTCCTGCGGCCGGGGAGTTCACTCTCCTGAGTGCCAAAGCCCTGACCTCACCTGAGCAACAGGTGGAAATGCTCTTTTCAGATCCTCTGTCGGTGGGTCCCTCACCGGAAGGATGGGTCACCCTGGGTGAAAATGTCCCCTATACCTGGCAGGTGGATGGGAACCGGCTGATGTTGTGGCCGGCAGAAAAAATCACCGGTGAAACCAGGCTCACCCTTCACCGCGGATTGTTGGGAGCTGATGGAAGAACCCTCACTGAAGAACGGCAGATTCCTCTTTTCTTCCGCAACCTCAAACCGGAGATCCGCCTGCTGGGAAAAGGGGTGATTGTCCCCGATGAGGGAGTGATGATCCTTCCCTTTGAGGCGGTCAGCCTCTCTGCTGTGGATCTGAGGATCATCAAGATATATTCCTCCAACATGCAGCAGTTCCTTCAGGGCAACCAGGTCGATGGTGGGGAAAATATCAGGGAAGTGGGGCGGCTCGTCTATTCCGGAAAGGTGGATCTTCATCCCGGGGCGGCAGAGCAGCTCCACCGGTGGAATACCTACCAGGTAGACCTCCGCCGTTTCCTGACTCCGGAAGAAGGGGCGCTTTACCGTGTGGAGCTCCGCTTCAGGCGGGAATATTCCCTCTATGACTGCGGGGATGCCCCTTCGCCTGCCGGGGATGCTCCTTCGCCTGCCGGGGATGATTCCGGAGGAGAGGAGGATTGGGATACGCCGGGATGGTACAGCCTCTATCACTGGCCTGATAATTTCGACTGGGATGAAAAGGACAACCCCTGCCACGACTCCTATTACAACTCCGAAAGGTTTGTATGGCGCAATATTTTCGCTTCCGACCTGGGCATGCTGGCCAAAGAGGGGAGCGGATTTACCTATACCTTCGTGATTGCCAGCATCAAAAGTGCTCTTCCCCTGGATCAGGCTGCGATCCTGGTTTATGATCTCCAGCATCAGTTGCTGGGTAAGGCCCTGACCGACAACCAGGGGATGGCTACGCTGACGCTGCCCCGCAAGCCCTTTGTGGCCGTGGCCCGCAAGGGAAAACAGTCGGGATACCTTAGGCTCGATGATGGCTCTTCGCTTTCGTTGAGTAATTTCGACGTGTCGGGGACCGAAGTGATGGATGGTGTGAAGGGATTTCTCTATGGAGAGAGAGGGGTATGGCGCCCGGGTGACCCGATCTATCTCACCTTCCTTCTTGATGACCCCGGGAAGAGACTCCCGGCAGGGACGCCGGTGCTCTTCAGGCTTACCAATTCACGCGGCCAGGAAGTCGAAAAACGGGTGGCCACTTCCGGTGAGAATGGCTTCTATCATTTTCCGGTGACGACGCGCCCCGATGATCCTACCGGAAACTGGTATGCCCGGGTTCAGGTGGGAGGAGCCTCCTTTGAGAAAAGATTGAAAATTGAGACCGTCAAACCCAACAGGTTGAAGGTGGGACTGGAACTGCCTGCCCTTATCCTGGCCGGAGCTCCCCTGAAGAGTGAATTGTCGGCAACCTGGCTTCACGGGCTCCCGGCAGCTTCCCTGCGGGCTACCGTAGAGGCGGAGATGTTCCCCCTGAAGACCACCTTTAAGGGCTACGAGAAGTTCTCCTTTGATGATCCCGGCGCCGTATGGTTCCCTGCCAGGAATCTCATTTTTGACGGAACCCTGGACGCCTCCGGAAAAAAGAGCATCGCGTTGGAATTTCCGGAGAAAGGGAGCGCCCCGGGTAAGATGAAGGTCTGGCTGACCACCCGGGTGTATGAGGAAGGGGGTGATTTCAGCACGAGGATCCAGGAGACAGAATTTTCTCCTTATCAGAAGTACCTGGGCATCAAAATGCCCGACGAAGAGGATGGATGGTACCAGACCGGAAAGGAGTATCTTCCCGAGCTGGTGGCGGTTTCCCCGCAGGGAAGGCCTCTTCCGCTGGGTCAGGTGGAGGTGAGTCTCTATAAGATAGACTGGCGATGGTGGTGGGAGTCGGGTGAGGACTATTTGGCCCACTATGTCAGTGGCCGTCATTTTAAACCAGTGAAGAGCTGGTCGCTTCAGTCGGCAGCTTCTGGGGAGAAGCTGGAGTTGAAAGTAGATTACCGCGACTGGCGCGATAACGGCAGGTACCTCTTGTTTGCCAGGGATGTGGAGAGTGGCCATGGGACAGGGGTGACCTTTTACATGTCAGAATGGGGGGACTGGCGCACCGATGCCATGCCAGAAGGGGCGACGATGCTCTCACTCCGTACCGATAAGGATAAATATGCCCCCGGGGAGAAGATCAGGGTCACCCTTCCTTCTGTGGCAGGGGCCAGAGCGCTCGTCAGCCTCGAAGACGGCAGGCAGGTCAGGGATATCTTCTGGGTGATGACCACCGACCAGGAAACCCATTTTGAGGTGGAGGTCCAACCCGGGATGGCGCCCACGCTTTATGTGCATGTTACGCTGCTTCAGCCTTACGGGTCGACCCGGAATGATGCGCCCATCCGGCTCTATGGGGTCAGGGCGGTCACCGTGGAAGATCCTGACACCCGGTTGGAGCCCCTCATTACCATGGAACCGGAGTTGCGACCCGACAATGACTTCACGGTGACCGTTAAGGAGAAAAAGGGAAGGAAGATGAGTTATACCCTGGCCCTGGTCGATGAGGGATTACTGGATCTTACCGGCTTCCGGACGCCGGATCCCCATGCCCATTTTTTCTCAAGGGAAGCGCTGGGGGTCAGGAGTTATGATCTCTACGATTATGTGGCGGGGGCCTATGGGGCGCAGCTCGAGAAGGCCTTTGCCGTGGGGGGCGACCAGGATCTGAGGGCTACCGGTCAGCAGCAGGTCAATCGTTTCAAGCCGGTGGTGCTTTTTGCGGGGCCGTTTACCCTTACGGGAGGATCGCGGAGCCATCGCTTCAGGATGCCCAATTATGTGGGATCGGTCAGGGCGATGGTGGTAGCCGGCACAGAAGGGGCCTATGGCATGGCGGAGCAGAGTGTTCCGGTGCGGACGCCCGTCATGGTACTGGCCACCCTGCCGCGCGTCGCCGGTCCGGGTGAGGAGATCTCCCTGGCGGCGGAGGTCTTCGCCCTTAAGGCCTCGGCGCGGGCGGTGACCGTGAAGGTGGAGAGCAACAGCCTGGTATCGGTGACGGGAGAGACAAGCCGTGTGCTTACCTTTGAGCGCCCCGGGGAGCAGACCACCTGGTTCAGGCTAAAGGCTGCCCCCACCACGGGGGTGGCCACGGTCAAAGTGATCGCCACTTCCGGCGGGGAGTCTTCCCAGGCAGAGGTGAGCCTGGAGATTCGTAATCCTCATCCACCGGTGACCATCGAAAAAAGCGGCCTTACCGGGGCAGGGGCCTCCTGGCAGGAGAGCCTGATCCTGCCGGGCATGGCTGGCTCCCAGGAAGCTTTCCTCGAATTGTCAGCCATCCCCGCCCTGAACCTCTCCCGTCATCTCGACGATCTGGTTCGTTATCCTTACGGTTGTGCTGAGCAGACGGTATCGGCAGCCCTGGGCCAGCTTTTCCTGGATGACCTGGTGGAGATGAAGGATGCTGATCAGCGTGCTGCCGAGGGGGCGGTCCGCGAAGCACTGCTGAAGCTGAGGAGTTTCCAGACCAGCAACGGGGGATTTGCCGCTTGGCCGGGGCAGAATACGCCTGACGAATGGACGACGAGTTATGCCGGTCATTTTATGTTGATGGCTGCCCAGAAAGGCTATTCTCTTTCCGCGGAGATGAAAAGCCGTTGGCTGGCCTTTCAGCAGATGCGCGCCAGGGAGTGGCGGGCAGCCCCTGCCGCTGATCCCTCTGTCCGCCGGCAGGAGGTGCTGGTCCAGGCTTACCGGTTATATACCCTGGCGCTGGCACGGGCTCCTGAGACGGGGGTCATGAACCGATTCCGTGAGGAGGTCTCCGCCTTTCCGCAGGCCCGCTGGAGAGTGGCCGCGGCCTATTACCTGGCCGGGCAGCCGGCTGCCGCCGGCCAGCTGCTCACCCCCACCAGGCCTGCCGATGAATCCTATAGCGATCATAACCTCACCTTCGGCAGCCAGCTCCGCGATAAAGCCATGATCCTCGAAACCCTCCTCCTCAAAAACGACCGCACTGCGGCCTTCACCCTGGTGCGGGAAATGGCGGAAGAGATTGGCCGTTCTGAATGGCTCAGCACCCAAACGGCAGGATGGTGTTTTTATTCCCTGGCCCGCTATTTCGGGACCCTGCCCGGAAAGGGAGGAATCGATGCCACGGTCACCACCGGCGGCAAAAAACAGGAGATCAAAAGTGCGCTTCCTGTGGTGAGAATACCCCTGGCGGTGGCCGATGCGAAGCAGGTGACGGCCAGCGTGGCCAACCGGGGTGATGCTCCCCTCTTTTTGCGGCTGGCCGCACGGGGTATCCCCCTGGAAGATCCGGCCGGCGAACAACAAAACAACCTGAAAATCACCTCTGCATTTACCGACAGGGCGGGCAGGCCCGTTGATCCGGCTTCTCTTCCCCAGGGGAGCGACCTGACGCTGATGGTCACCGTGACCCATCCCGGAACCCGCGGGCCCTATCGTGATCTGGCACTCACTACCATCTTTCCTTCGGGCTGGGAAATCCTCAACAGCAGAATCAGCGATCTTCCGGCAGCCCAGGGAGGCCAGTTCGACTTTCAGGATTTCAGGGACGACAGGGTGTACACCCATTTTTCACTCCGCACGGGAGAGTCGAAGCGCTTTCGTTTCTCCCTCAATGCGGCCTATGAAGGACGGTTTTATATGCCTGCCTTGCTGTGCGAAGGTATGTATGACCATTCGGTGTATGCCCGTCAGCCGGGTGCCTGGGTCTCTGTGGTCAGACCATGAGTTTTTTCCGGCGGCTATGGATGCGGGCACAGGCTCCCGCGAAGGGGGCGCCTCCGTTCCTGTGGATGGGGTTGGGGGTAGTGGTTATATTGGTGTTACTGTTGCTGGTGAGCACCCCCCGGGCCCTCTTTCCGGAGCGTTATTCCACCCTGCTTGAGAGCAGCGACGGGGTGTTGCTGGGAGCCCGTACGGCCTCTGATGGCCAGTGGCGGTTCCCGGCACCCGATTCTGTTCCCCCGCGCTTTGAGCAGGCGTTGCTCACTTTCGAGGACCGTCATTTTTATCATCATCCCGGCATCAACCCGGTGAGCCTGGCCAGGGCGCTGGTCCTGAACCTGCGCTACGGCAGGGTGGTCAGCGGGGGGAGCACCCTGACCATGCAGGTAGCACGGTTGGCACGCCCGGGAAAACCCAGAAACCTGCTGAACAAGATGGTGGAAATGGTGTGGGCCCTGAACCTGGAATTGCGTTATTCCAAGGGGGAGATCCTCCGGATGTATGTGGCCCATGCTCCCTTCGGGGGGAATACCGTGGGGCTGGAGGCTGCCGCCCGCCGCTACTTTCAGCGGCCGCCCCATTTGCTCTCCTGGGCCGAATCGGCCACCCTGGCCGTTCTCCCCAATGCCCCCTCCCTCATTTTCCCCGGGAAAAACGACTCCCTTCTGCTGCTCAAGCGCAACCGGCTGCTCCGGCGCCTGACGGACCGGGGGATCATCGACACGCTCACCCTTTCCCTCTCTCTGGGGGAACCGCTGCCCGGCAAGCTCTTTCCTATGCCTGATCATTGTTCCCATCTGACGGAACGCGCCCTGAAGACTGCTGGAGGCCGCAGGGTGGTGACGACCCTGGATTTCAGGTTACAACAGCAGGTCAACGAAGCGGTGGCAGCCCATGCCCGACCCCTGGCTGCCAATCATATCTTCAATTGCTGTGCGCTGGTGGCCGAAGTGGCCACAGGCAGGGTCCTGGCTTACACGGGCAACGTCCCCTTCCGGGAGGGGGGCGCCCATGGGGAGCAGGTCGATGTCATCAGGGCACCGCGCAGCAGTGGTTCTATTCTGAAGCCTTTTCTCTATGCGGCGATGACCGCACGGGGGATGGTAGCCCCGCGGCAACTGATCCCTGATATTCCCCTCCGGTTTGAGGGATTTACCCCCCGTAATTTCAGCGACAGCTACGATGGGGCGGTGCCTGCCGCGGAGGCCCTCGCCCGTTCCCTTAATGTACCGGCAGTCTCCATGTTGCAAACCTACGGGGTGGAACCCTTTTACCATTTCCTGCATAAGGCGGGAATGACCACTCTTTCGAGGCCTCCCGGCCATTACGGGCTTTCACTGATTCTGGGAGGTGCTGAGGTGACTCTCTGGGATCTGGGAGCTATGTATGCCTCCCTGGCCCGTACGGTCACCCGGTATGCCGGGAACGATGGTTTTTACCCGGTGCATCAGTTCCGGCCCCTTTACTGGATGAATAGTGAGGAACAGAAGCGGGAAGAGGAGGCCCGGGTGCCCTTTTTGCCGGCGGCCGCGGCCTATCTCACCCTGGAAGCCCTCCGTGAGGTCCACCGCCCCGGAGAGGAGACCGGCTGGGAGGCTTTTGCCGGGGCCCACCAGATCGCCTGGAAAACGGGAACCAGCTTTGGCTTCCGCGACGGGTGGGCGGTGGGCGTCACCCCCGCTTATATGGTGGCCGTGTGGGCAGGGAATGGCGACGGCGAGGGACGGCCCGGACTGACCGGTACCATGGCGGCAGCTCCCCTGATGTTTGAGATCTTCGGCATGCTGCCCTTCGCCGATTGGTTTACTCCCCCCGCCGATGAACTGGTCCCCATGGCTTTCTGCCGCCAGAGTGGTTTCCTTCCTTCCCCCTACTGTACCGACACCGACACCCTGCTGGTTCCCGCCAACCTCCGCATCGCTCCCTGTCCTTACCATACCCTGTTGCATCTCGACCAGGAGGGGCGATACCAGGTCTCCGACGACTGCTATGCGGTGTCGGCCATGCAGCACGTCAGTTGGTTTGTGCTGCCCCCTGCCATGGAGTATTATTACCGCCGCGGTCATCCCGGTTACCGCGCTGCACCGCCCGTCAGACCCGGCTGCAGGGAGACGCTTCGGGTGATGGAGATGATCTATCCCCGCGAAATGGAACAGATTTTCATCCCCCGCCAGTTGGATGGCACCCCCGGGAGCGTGGTCTTCGAGGTCGCCCACCGTGATCCGGCCACTACCCTTTACTGGAGTGTCGACCGGAGCATGGTGGGGGAGACCCGGGGTTTTCACCAGCTCAGCCTCCATCCTTCACCGGGGCCGCATACCCTCACCATCACCGATGCTGCCGGTAACCGGCTGGTGAAGAATTTTCGCGTCGTACAGGGGCATGATGCGAAAATTGATAATTTTGGTCAGCCTGAGAAAGCAAAGAAGGAATGAATACCCAAATGACCATCGCAACGAAAATTAAGGCATTAAGAAATAGCCTGCCTTCACATGTGGAACTGGTGGCTGTGTCCAAAACCAAGCCCGTAGAAGATATTATGGAGGCCTACCAGTCGGGGCAGCGGTTGTTCGGGGAGAATAAGGCCCAGGAACTGGCGCTCAAAGCGCCCCTGCTGCCCTCTGATATCCGCTGGCATTTCATCGGCCACCTCCAGACCAACAAAGTCAGGATGGTGGTTCCCCTGGTATCGGTGATCCATTCGGTCGATTCCCTGAAGTTGCTACAGGCCATTGACCGGGAAGCCCGGTTGGCCGGAAAGCTCCTCCCCTGTCTTCTGGAGTTCCGGATTGCCGGGGAGGAGACCAAGTATGGCCTTACCCCTGAAGAAGGGACAGCGCTGCTGGCTTCGGAGGCATTCCGGCAGATGAGCCATATCACGATCGCCGGGGTCATGGGCATGGCCTCCTTTACCAACGATGTGGACAGGGTAAGAGCCGAATTCAGAAAGCTCCGGCTGATCTTCGAACAGCTGAAGGCACGGTTTTTCCCGGGTGATCCGCACTTCAGGGAAATCTCCATGGGAATGTCGGGCGATTATCGCCTGGCGATTGAGGAAGGGAGTACCATGGTTCGCATCGGGACTACCATTTTCAGCGAGAGGAACGCGCTGGATAAGTGATTTTCAGGCGCTCCGTTTTGGCCTTTCAACTGAAAGGTCTACCTTTAGAGCCTTTAAGCAGAGGGTGTCAACAAAACTGAATTGATATGGTAAATCTGGAAACCACCTATTTGGGTCTGAAATTGAAAAATCCGCTGGTTGCAGCCAGTTCGGGGCTTACGGGTTCCGAAGGCAAGATTCAGGAACTTGCTGAAGCGGGGATCGGGGCCATCGTGCTCAAGTCGATATTTGAAGAGCAGATCAACGGGGAGATCGGCAAGATGCTCGATCAGAGCGGCCGGGGCAACGACTACCCTGAAGCCGAATACTATATTCAGAACTATATCAGAAGCAATTCTCTGTCGAAGCACACGGCGCTGATCAGCAAGGTGAAGCAATCCACAAGTTTGCCGGTGATCGCCAGCATCAATTGTATTTCGGTGTCGGAGTGGTTTTCATTTGCCCGGGATCTGGAAGATGCGGGGGCCGACGCTATTGAGCTGAACGTCTTTAATCTGCCGGTGAGGCGGAACCAGGATCCCGCGGATGTGGAGAAGGTCTATACCGATGTTGTGCGGGCCGTCAAGGCAGAGGTTAAAATTCCGGTGGCCGTGAAAATAGGGAGTCATTTCACCCATATTGTGGCCATGGTGGAGAAGCTCAAGGCCAACGGGGCATCGGGGGTGGTGATGTTCAACCGTTTTTACGAACCCGATATTGACCTGGAGCGTCTGGAACTCAAGGCTTCGGAGGTGTTCAGTTCGCCTGCCGAACTGCGTCATACGCTGCGATGGGTGGGTCTGGTAGCATCGCAGGTCTCACACTTCGATATCGCCGCCACCACGGGGATCCATGACAGTCAGGCTGTCATCAAACAACTGCTGGCAGGCGCCAGAGTCACCCAGCTCTGTTCGGCCCTGTACCTCCACGGTCCGGGCGTGATCCCAACCATCCTGGAGGGGTTGACCACCTTTATGAAGAAGTGGAATTTCACCACCCTGGATGATTTCAGGGGGCGGCTTTCCTATTCCCGCATCGGGGATCCCATGATGTATGAACGCTCCCAGTTCATGAAATATTATTCGGGCAGGAAATAACAGCACCCCGTACCTGACAAGAAAGATCCATCGGGGGGAAGGAGAATTGTGACCCTTGGTAACCTCCGGAACAGAACGCTTCCTGGGGTGGGGGTGTGAAAGCCATTGCAGGTTAAGGCAGAAGGGACCCCTCCCGGGGAAAAAAGTTGTTTTATTTCAGTGAATTTATTGGTATTTTTGCTGCGTGAAAAAAAGGAAGTTCATTTTTTGATGGAGAGCGGAAGGATACTGGCCATAGATTTTGGCAGGAAACGCGTGGGGTTGGCGGTCACTGACCGGGAACAGCTGATTGCCACCCGGCTGTCCACAGTGGAATCGGGGCAGATCTGGCACTTCCTGGATGATTATTTCCTCAGGGAAAAGGTTGTCCTGGTGCTTGTGGGATATCCGGTGACGCTGAACAATGAACCTTCCGAAGCCGTTAAATATATTAATCCGTTCATCAGAGGATTTGTAAAAAGGTACCCGGCGATCAGGCTGGAACAGGCCGATGAGCGATTTACATCCTACCTGGCCAAGAGGGCTATGATCGATGGGGGAGTCAAAAAGGGAGACCGGCGTGATAAGGCCCTGGTCGATGGGGTGAGTGCCACCATCTTGCTGCAATCTTATCTGGAACAGAAAAGATTTAGGTCGTAAATCATTAATTAACAATTATACCAGTGAAGTTTCCGATAACTGTATATGGCGATCCGGTTTTGCGCAGGGTAGCCGAGCCTATCTCTCCCGATTATCCCGGGCTGGAGGAGTTTCTGACCCATTTCTGGGAGACCATGTATTATGCCGACGGGGTGGGGTTGGCTGCTCCCCAGGTTGGGCTTTCCATCAGGATTTTTGTCATCGATGCCAGTGTGATGGCCGATGAGGATCCCTCGCTCGCCGGTTTTAAAAAGGCCTTTATTAATCCCACTATTCTGGAGACCTGGGGTGAAACCAAAGTGCTGGAAGAGGGGTGCCTGAGTCTTCCCGAAATCAGGGAAAATGTTGTACGCCCCAACATGGTGAGAATCAGGTATCAGGATGAGAAATTCCAGTGGCATGAAGAGGAGTATTCGGGTTATGTGGCCCGGGTGATCCAGCATGAGTACGACCATTTGGAAGGCCGGATGTTCGTGGATTACCTCTCCCCGTTGCGCAGGAAGATTCTCCGTGGCCGGCTGATGGCCATCAGCCGCGGAAAAGTAACCCCTCATTATAAGATCAGGGTCCCCGCCTGATTTTTTTTCGTATATTTAAGGGTCAGGACGCTTTTTACCCCCTCTGACCCTCAAGGAATGGCTGATTTTCTCAGAAGGGCTCCCATGTGGCGGATGCTCCTTCCCCTTCTGGCCGGCATTGGGCTGGCCTCACTGCTCCCGGGAGTGGCCCCGGCCTCCCTCCTGTGGTTGCTCCTCCTGACCCTGTCCACCGGCGGGATCCTCTCACACTTCTCTTTTTCCTCTCCGGAAGGATTATCAGGAGGGGTGATCTCCCTTTTCTTTCTGGTGCTGGGGTGGACCCTGGCATTGCAGCAGGAGCGTCCCGTGGAAAGAATAAGTGGGGAGCGTTACCTGGCGACCCTGTTGGAACACCCCTACAGCAAAAACGGCACTTTCAGGGCGGAAGGCCTTCTGACGGCCGTGGCTGATCAAGAGGGGGTCAGGGGAGCCCATGAAAAGATCCAGATCTATTTTCCCCGGGAGTGGTCGGGGGAGGGGCTCATCGCGGGGACCAGGATCCTATTCGGTGTGGACCCCATGGAGATCACCAACCGGGGTAATCCCTATGAATTTGATTACCGGGCGTATGCCGCGGCCAAGGGATTTTACCGGCAGGTGTTTCTTGTGGAGGACCAATGGCAGCCCACGGGTGCCGATCCCCGTTTCCGGATGCGGGTCGCCGCCGAGAAAACCAGGGATTTCCTGCTCTCCCTTTACCGGCGGAGCGGCATCGGGGGCGAAGAATTTGACATCCTGGCGGCGCTGACCCTGGGCTACAAGAAATCACTCGATACCGAAATCAGACAGGTTTTTTCGACGACCGGCGCTTCACATGTCCTGGCGGTTTCGGGCCTCCATACCGGTATCGTTTATATGATCGTCAGTTTCTTCCTGGGATTCCTGCGCCGTGGCAGAATCAGCCGCTATCTCTTCATGGTTCTGGCCCTGGCGGCCCTGTGGGCCTTTGCCTTCATTACAGGCCTGGCCCCTTCGGTCCAGCGGTCGGCCCTCATGTTTTCCGTGGTGCTGGTGGGCGACCACTTCCGCCATCCTTCCAATATTTGGAATACGCTGGCCGCTTCGGCCTTCCTGTTGCTGCTCATTAACCCGCGGCTCACGGGTGATGCAGGGTTCCAGCTTTCCTACGCCGCCGTGGCTGGAATCGTTTTCTTTCAGCCCAGGATCGCCGGATGGCTCACCTTCCGCCACCGGGTGAGCCGCTACTTCTGGGAGCTGCTGGCCGTCTCCCTGGCTTCCCAAATCACTACTTTCCCGCTCTCCTGTTTCTATTTTCACCAGTTCCCCGTCTATTTCTGGATTTCCAACTTTATCGTGATCCCTGCGGCATTTCTCTTCATCACACTGGGGATCCTGGTGCTGGTCACCTCCGTGGTGCCTCTGGTGTCGGCCTTTCTGGCGCAGGTGACCGCCCTGCTGATCCATGGGGTTTATGGGGTGCTGGAGGTGACGGGCTCCCTGCCGGGGGCGCTGATCCCGGGAATTGGTTTCCCGGTGAGTTCGCTGGTGCTGAGTTATGGGGTGCTTTTACTGGTCTCCCTTTTCCTGCTGCGTCGCAAGATCCGCTTCCTGCAACTGGCCATGGTGGTGGCTTCGGCCCTCTTCCTGGCGGGAGCCGCCGGCAGGTGGCGCCAGTCGACGGTCTGTGAAATCATCGTCTACAACCGCCGCGACCCCCTCATCCATCTCATCGCCGGTTTTCGCAATTATCTGCTGGTTTCTGCAGAGACGCCCGGATCCGGCGCAACTCCTCCGGAAGCAGCCGCCGTGATCAGCCACTGCCACCTCGATAAACCAGTGATCCTCTCCTTCAGCGCCGATTTTAGCGACCCCTGGCTGCTGAAAAAAGGCCCCCTGCTCTCCTTCGGAGGTGCCCTGATTGCCCTCGACGATGGTAAAACTCCCCTCCCCGGGAAACCCCCTCCACAGATGGTCATCCATTACGGAAACAACAGACTGCCGGAGCTGTGGCCTGCAACCACATATAGGATCAGCTACCGGCGACAGAAGGGGCAGTCGCCAGAACCCAACCTTCATTCAGTCAGGGAAATGGGCGCCTGGAAACACTCCCTTAACCTCAGATGATTATTATGCATCCCTCAGGATATCCGTAAAGGAAATATTGTTACTTTGCATCTCCTTAGAAAAGGAGGAATAAGAAAAGAGGAAGGCCTTTGGGACTGCGGCGTCTCTCCTGATGGGACCCATTCAGAGAAGGCGGTTGCTGCAGGTCAGGGACACTGGAAACGATAATAGCTGATAAGAATATGAAAGTAGTCATTGCCGGCGCGGGAGAGGTGGGGACCCACCTGGCCCGGATGCTTAGCCGAGAAGACCATGACATTATCCTGATCGATGAGGATCCGGAGAAGCTCTCCCAGATCAGCAGGGAAGTGGATCTGATGACCGTCACCGGTTCGGCGCACTCCTTTGCCGATCTGAAGGAGACGGGGCTGAACAAGGCAGACCTTTTCATTGCGGTAACCCCTTCGGAAGAGCGCAATGTTCTGGCCTGCTCCATGGCCACTTATCTGGGGGTAGGGCGTACCATCGCCCGGATTAACAATTCGGAATACCTCCAGGAGCGGTACCGTGAAAAGCTCAGAAATATGGGCATCCATGAGTTGATCTACCCCGAGAGCCTGGCGGCCAAGGAGATCGTCAGTTCCCTCAAGTTCACCGGAACACGGCAATTGTTTGAATTTTCAGGGGGCAAACTGGTGCTGATGGGCATTAAAATCAGAGGGAACGCCCCCGTAGCCGATAAAACCCTGGAGGAACTCGGGCCGGTACTGCGTGACATTGTGGTGGTGGCCATCATGCGGGGCCACGAGAATATTATCCCCAACGGCAAAGACATAATCCGCAATGGGGATATTGCCTATTTTGTCACCAACAGGGCCAATCAGCAGCGCCTCTTTGACCTCTGCGGAAAGGATCAGTTCGAGGTCAGGAACATCATGTTCCTGGGGGGAAGCCGCATCGCCCAGAAAACCATTGAGAAGCTGGGCGACCAGTACCGGATTAAAATAATCGAGGAAAACAAGGAACGGTGCAGTTATCTGGCCGACCGGTTCGAGAACGTGCTGGTGATCAACGGTGATGGCCGCAATATGGATCTGCTGAAAGAGGAGGGATTGGCCAAAATGGATGCCTTTATCGCCACTACCGGCAGTTCCGAGGTGAATCTGCTCTCGTGCCACCTGGCCAAATCGGTGGGACTCAAGCGGACGGTCGCCGAGGTGGAGAACTTTGCCTTGATCAATACCGCCGAAGGGCTCGATATCGGGACCATCATCAATAAGAAACTGATTGCGGCCAGTTATATTTACCGTTTTACCCTCAACGCGGAGATCTCCAACGTGAAATGTCTTACCTTTTCCGATGCCGAGGTGTTTGAATTCATTGCCCGGCCCGGTACCCGCATCACCCAGAAACCAGTCAGGGAGCTCGATTTTCCCCGGGAAGCCAGGCTGGGTGGGATTATCCGCGGAGAACAGGGGATCGTGGCTTCCGGAAACATGGAGATCAGGGAGGGCGATAAGGTGGTGGTCTTTACCCTTCCTTCCGGCATCAAGAAACTGGAGAGATTTTTCAAATAGGAACCTAATTCCGGAACCATGAATTTTAAGATGGTCTTCAGGGTCACCGGCCTGTTGCTCCTGGTGGAGGGGGCGGCATTGCTGGTTTCATTGCTGGTTTCGCTGGTCACGGGAGGGAGTGATGCCCAGGCCTTCGTCTGGTCGGTACTGGCCTGCGGAATCCCTGGAGGCCTCCTCATCTTGCTCACGCAAAAAGCTCCGCGGAACTTCACCCGCAGGGAGGGTTTTATGATTGTCTCCCTGGTGTGGCTGGTCTTCTCTCTCTTCGGGGCGCTTCCCTATATCTTGAGCGGTACCATCCCCGGTTTTGCCGATGCGTTCTTCGAAACCATGTCGGGGTTTACCACTACTGGTGCCAGCGTCGTCGACAACCTGGAGTCTTTCCCCCGGGGCATCCTCTTCTGGAGGGCCGTTACCCACTGGCTGGGGGGGATGGGGATTATCGTTCTTTTCCTGACGATGATGCCAGCCTTCGGCATCGGAGGGCTTCAGCTTTATGATGCGGAGGCACCCGGACTGACAGTTGAGAAAATCAGCCCACGCATCCACCAAACCGCCAGGATCGTCTGGGGAGTCTATGTGATCCTGACCCTGCTGGAAACCCTCCTGCTGATGCTCGGAGGGATGTCTCTATTCGACAGCGTCTGCCATGCCTTCGCTACCATGGCCACCGGCGGATTCTCCACCAAACAGGCCAGCATCGCCTTCTGGCCTTCCCCTTACATCCAGTATGTCCTTACCCTCTTTATGTTCCTGGCGGGGACCAACTTCACCCTCCTTTTTTTCGCCGGAAAGGGGAAATTCTCACGCCTGTTCCGGGATGAGGAATTCAGATATTATTTCCTGTTTGTTTTGGGCTTCACTGTATTGATATTCAGTGGTCTTTTGATCACCACCAAACTCCCGGCCGAACAGGCTTTCAGGGATTCACTCTTTACCGTGGTTTCCGTGATCACCACCACGGGCTTCGTTACGGCCGATTATCTGATGTGGAGTCCCGTGCTTTACATGCTGATTTTTATCCTTTTCTTCTTCGGAGGATCTACCGGTTCGACGGGCGGTGGCATTAAAATCATGCGTATCGTCCTGTTGCTTAAAAACAGCTACTACGAGCTGCGGCGGATCATTCACCCCAGTGGGGTGATCCCGGTCAGGTTCAACAAACATGCCATTGAACCCCGGACCATCTCCAACGTGCTGGCTTTTTTTATGTTTTACCTGATGGTCTTTTTTATCAGCACCGTTTTTCTGATGATTTTTGTGGGTGACATGGACACCTCAATGGGAGCCGTGGCTTCCTGCCTCGGAAATATCGGGCCCGGACTGGGGAGTGTGGGGCCGGTATTCACCTATTCTGCTGTTCCCGATGTGGGAAAGATCTTTCTCTCTCTGCTGATGATGCTGGGCCGTCTGGAACTCTTCACCGTCCTGGTCCTCTTTACTCCCTCCTTCTGGACGGAACAATAACCGGAGGTCCCCTTCTTCTTCCCGCCATCCCGGGTCTTTCTGATGCCTGCCACCGCCAGTAGGGCTGTTAACCCTTGCAGTCCTTTGCCTCTCCTGCCACCGCCAGTAGGGCTGTTAGCCCTTCTAGTCCTCTTCTCTTCTTAGTCGCTGCCTGCCGGGTCATTAGGGTGGTTAATTTTATTATATTCGTGGTGTGTCAGGGAAGCGATAAGTCAGGGTGGGGGGCTCGTCAGGACCTTTGGGGGTTCCCTCAGGGCAATGGCTGATAAGGACAGGGAGTGTTAAATGAACTACAGGTTGATATTCAGGGTGGTCGGGCTTTTGTTGCTCATTGAGGGGGCAGCGATGGCCTTGAGTATGGGAGTGACCCTGATCACCGATGGCAGGGATACTCTGGCCTTTGCCCTCTCCGGAGGGTTGACCTTAGTGGTGGGCGCCCTTATTTTTATCCGGAATTCAGGGGCGAGAGGAGTCATCACGCGGCGTGAGGGGTTTTTGGTGGTCTCGCTGGTATGGCTGACCATTTCCCTGTTCGGGGCCCTCCCTTACCTCATCAGCAGGGAGATCCCCGGGGTGATTGATGCTTTTTTTGAATCGGTATCGGGATTCACCACCACCGGATCCACGGTGATCCCCAATATCGAATCCCAATCGGCGGGGATGCTCTTCTGGAGGGCCCTGACCCAATGGCTGGGAGGCATGGGGATTATCATGTTCACCCTCTCCTTCATGAAATCGTTCGGCATCGGAGGAATGCAACTCTTTCATGCTGAGGTGCCGGGGCCTACCCATGACCGGATCAACGCCCGGATTGAACAGACGTCACGCAATATCTGGTTGATCTATGTGATCCTGACAGGGGTCGCCATCCTGCTCCTGTTTTCGGGCGGGATGCCTCTCTTCGACAGCGTCTGCCACGCCCTCTCTACCATGTCTTCCAGTGGTTTCTCCACCAAGCAGGCCGGACTGGCCTTCTGGCCTTCGCCATACATCCATGGGGTGATTATCTTTTTCATGATCGTGGCAGGGACCAATTTCAACCTGATTCTCCTGCTGGCCAATGGCCAGTTAAAAAAGGTGTTGCAGAATGAGGAGTTCCGCTACTACCTGCTTTTTATTTTTGGATTTACCCTTCTGGTTTTTGCCGGACTCCTGGCCACGGCGCAGGATCCTGCCGGTCGGCTGCTGGAAGATGCCCTCTTTATGGTGGTCTCCATCCTTACCACAACAGGTTATGTGACCAGTGATTACACCTCCTGGTTTCCGGCTGTGGGCATGCTCCTGTTTGTCCTCTTTTTCTTCGGGGGTATGGCCGGCTCAACGGGGGGAGGCATGAAGATCATGCGCATCGTCATCCTCCTCAAGAATGCCTGGACCGAACTGCGCAGGATGATTCATCCTATGGCGGTCCTTGGAGTCAGGTTCAACGGCAGTAGTGTGGCCCCAAAAATTGTGACCAATATACTGGCATTCTTCGTCTTTTATATGCTGGTGTTTATCCTGGGAAGCCTGTTGATGGTGCTGTTCCTGGGCGACCTTGACAGCAGCATGGGCATTGTGGCTTCCAGCCTGGGCAATATCGGGCCCGGACTGGGGAGCCTTGGGCCTTCAGGCTCCCTTGCCATCCTTCCCGATGCAGCCAAACTCTTTCTGGCCTTCCTGATGATCCTGGGGCGTCTGGAATTGTTCACCGTTCTGGTGATCCTGACACCCTCTTACTGGCAGGAGTAGACCCGGCCAAGGCTCACAGGTTCAGTATGCCCTTGCCTTCCCTGATGATCACCGGCTCCCCCGTGGTGAAATCAATAATGGTAGAGGGGACAATCTCCCCCATTCCCCCGTCGACCACCAGATCGGCCACCTCCGCATACTTCTCGTGAATGAGTTCGGGATCAATTGAATACTCCAGCATTTCATCCTCATCATGGATGGAGGTAGAGACAATGGGATTCCCCAGTTCCCTGACGATCTCACAAATGATGTTGTTGCCGGGGATTCTGATCCCCACGGTCTTCTTTTTTCCCTTGAAGTATTTCGGAACGTTGTTATTGCCTTCCAGAATGAATGTAAACGGCCCCGGGGCATTTTTGCGGATGATCTTAAAAACATGATTTGAAATCGGCCGGGTATAAAGGGAGAGATGGCTCAGATCACTGCATATAAAGGAGAAATTGGACTTTTCGACGTCCACCCCTTTCAGGCGGGCCACCCGTTCTACAGCCCTGCTGTTGGTGATGTCGCACCCCAAACCATATACCGTGTCGGTAGGATAGATGATAATCCCTCCTTCACGGAGGATTTCCGCAATTTTCCGGATATCTTTGGGGTTCGGGTTCTCGTTGTAGACTTTGATCAGCATGGGTAGTTCTGAATACTGGTCCGCAAAGATACAAATATGATCCTGAACATGAGCATGAACAATAAAGTAGAGATAGAAAGAAGCGGGGATGGTTCCGACACCCTCTACGTTCCGGCGCTGGATGAGCACTACCATTCGGTCAACGGGGCGGTGACCGAATCGGAGTGGGTGTACCTGCACCAGGGCTTTCAATACCTGGCCGGAGGGCAGGGGAGGAGCCTCCCGGAGGAGGAACTTCCTCCTCTGAGGGTGCTGGAGATCGGTTTCGGTACCGGACTGAATAGCCTGGTGACGCTTATGGAAGCCCATCGCTGCAGGATCCCGGTCTCCTATTACGGCATCGAGAAATACCCCCTGCCCCCGGAAGTCTATTCCTGCCTCAACTACCCGGAAATCACCGGTGCGCAGGGAAAGGAATGGTACCACTCCATCCATACGGCTTCGTGGGAGGAACCCGTCAGGATTTCCCCTTTTTTTGAACTGACCAAGCTCCGGCGGGATTTCATCACTGCGGGGCTGGACCCTGTTCCGCCTTGCCATGTGGTCTATTATGATGCTTTTGCCCCCGGAAAACAACCGGAGATGTGGGAAGATCCTCTTTTTCGGAAACTCTATGACAGGGTGCTCCCCGGAGGCGTAATGGTCACCTATTGTGCAACCGGAAGGGTCAGGCGGGGATTGATGGCCGCTGGTTTCAAGGTAGAACGATTGCCGGGGCCACCAGGAAAGAGAGAAATGTTGCGTGGAATCAGGAGCATCTGAGCATATCAATCAAAAAATGAATTATCTTCGCCGATTATTTCTCCGGAAGATCGGACAGTCATAGTCATTATCCATCAATGAATTAAATGAAATGCCCCACTCCTTCGCCTCAGGCCGGAGGTTGCGGGGGGTTGGGGTTTTCTGGAAAGGGTAGAATTAGAACCATAATCAAGTAATAATTTTAAACATGAAGATTAAATCTTTTCTTTTGTTTGCAGCAGTGATTTCATTTGTTGCCACCAGCTGCCAGAATGGCGGCCTCGGGAAAAAGGTCAGCCTTAAGACCGACATCGATTCCACCAGTTACGCCCTGGGTGTGCTGATCGCCCAGCAGAACAAACAGAGCCTGGAGACGGTTCCCGGCGGCGACCAGATCAATATTGACCTGTTGTCGGAAGCCTTCCGTCAGGTGCTGAAAGGGGACTCCACGCTGGTGACCGCCCAGGAAGCCAATGAGATGGTTTCCAACTTCTTCCAGAAGATGGGAGAGAAGAAAGCCCAGGAGAACCTGGAAGCCGGCAATGCCTTTCTGGAAAAGAACAAAGCCCGTGAAGGGGTGACCACGACACCTTCGGGGCTGCAGTACGAGATTATCAAGGAGGGTACAGGCGTGAAACCCACGGCAGAAGACATGGTTAAGGTCCATTATCATGGCACCCTGATCGATGGTAAGGTGTTTGACAGCTCGGTGGACCGTGGCGAACCTGCAGAGTTTCCTGTGGGCGGTGTGATCCAGGGATGGGTGGAAGCCCTCCAGTTGATGCCCGTCGGGTCCAAATGGAAAATCTACCTGCCCGCCAGCCTGGCCTATGGTGAGCGTGGTGCCGGTGGGGATATCGGCCCCAATAGTGCGCTGATCTTCGAAGTCGAATTGCTCGAGATCCTTCCCAAGACCGAGGAAACCCAGAAATAATTCAACCCTGAAGGAGGATTTAACACGGTACGGGAGTGCTGCGTTAAATCCTCCTTTTTTTAATCCATACAATAATGAGCCTGGCAATTAAAGGTAAGCTGATCCGCATCCTGAATGTGGAGTCGGGGGTGGCCCGATCGGGGAATCCCTGGAAAAAACAGGAGTTCGTGGTGGAAACCCATGACCAGTTCCCGAGGAAAATCTGTTTCACCCTCTTCAACGACAAGGTGTCGCTGCTCAATGGCCTGTCGGAAGGAGACGAAGTGGAGGTCTCCTTTGATGTGGAATCAAGGGAATTCAACAACAAATGGTACCACAATATCAACGCCTGGAAGATAGAGCGTGGTGGAGAAAAGGAGAACGCCCAGGGCTATCCGCCGCCGGTCACTGCTGATGATCTGCCTCCGGAACCTGTAGATGGGGATTCGGGCGACGATCTTCCTTTCTGACCAACAGGACAATATTTTCCACATGATGGGTGTGGGGGAACATATCTACAGGCTGCACCGCGCTGACCTGGTAGTCGTCAATGGTAAGGGCCAGGTCACGGGCCTGGGTGGCAGGATTGCAACTGACGTAGACGATTTTCAGGGGTGCTGCCTCCACAATGGCTTTCACAACATCAGGATGCATCCCTGACCGGGGTGGGTCGGTGATGATGACCGAAGGATAACCCTCCTCCTGCAACAGGGCGGGGGTCAGCAATGCCCTGATGTCACCGGCCATAAACCTGACGTTCTCCCTGCCATTGGTGCGGGCATTCACCCAGGCATCCTCAGTGGCCTCCCTGACATACTCCAACCCCACAACCTTGCGGCAATGACGGGAGAGGAACAAACCAATGGTCCCCGTTCCGCTGTAGAGGTCATAAACCACCTCATCCCCCTGTAACCCCGCCAACTCCCTTACGTTGCGGTAGAGTTCCAGCGCCTGACGGCTGTTGGTCTGAAAAAAACTCTTCGGCCCTATTCTGAACCTGAGCCCTTCCATCTCCTCGGTGATGTGATCCTTTCCACTGAAAAGAACCGTTTCCTGGTCGGTAATCGTGTCGTTCCCCTTGCCATTGATGACATAAAAAAGGGAGGTGATCTCAGGAAACTCGCGTTGCAGGCTTATCAGCAATTTTTCCCTTAAGCTCTTATCCTCCCTGAAGAAGGAGAGGATCACCATCACCTCGCCCAATGAGGAGGTGCGGACAATGAGCGAACGCAGGAACCCCTCCCCGTTCCGGATATGATAAAAGGGGAGGGCATGGTTGAGGGCATAGCCATAAAGGAAATTGCGGATCTTGTTGGACGGTTCGGGCTGAAGCCAGCACTGGTCGACATGAAAAACCTTGTCGAACATCCCGGGAACGTGGAATCCAAGTCCTCTTCTTTCCAGTTCAGGTTCCTGGAGCCCCATCTCCACTTCTGTGATCCAACGGTTGGCTGTAAAGGAAAACTCCAGTTTATTGCGGTAAAAGCGGGTCTCTTCCGAGCCCAGGATGGGACGGAGTTCCGGCAGGGAGAGCTTGCCGATACGCTCCAACTGGTCGGCCACCTGCTTGTGTTTGTAGTGCAACTGTAAGGAATAGGGCAGATGCTGCCACCGGCAACCTCCACACAGCCCGAAATGACCACAGAAGGGGGTCTCCCGGTCGGGAGAAAGAGTATGGTAATGCACCACACGGGCCTCCTCATACCTTTTCTTGCTCACCGTTACCTGCAGATCAACCACATCCCCGGGCAGGGCAAAATCGGTGAAAACCACTTTCTCTCCAACTCTGGCAAGGGATTTGCCTTCTGCTCCTATATCGGTGATCAATACCTGTTCATGGCAGGGCTTTATCTTTTTTTTGCGCACGTTTTTTTCTGCAAATATAGAGCTTTGAACAGGATCAGAAAGGGGGAGGCGATTTCCATTTTGGTGAATGATTTCCCAAAATGGGAAGGGAAAATATTAGTGAACAGAAAAAAGTGTTTTGATAATGAGCGTTTTATTTTGATGGCATGGTTTTGGTTAAGCTTATAGTGCGTTTGTAAAGTTATTTGTAATAGGTACTGGGGAAAGCATCTTCTGTATTTTATATGATTGGTTTTGTGTTTAGGGGTTTGTAAATCATCAATCATCTTCAAAAAGCGT
>CAZKIU010000037.1:10700-38408 GCA_964552955.1 uncultured Prolixibacteraceae bacterium | reverse complement strand
ATGCCTGCATCGCCACCACTCTTGCCATTGACCGGACCAGCCGTATCATCTGCAGCTAAGATCGGGGCTTCTTCTACCACCACCGTAACCACGGCTTCATCACAGTTGCCTGGATTCAGAACCTCACAGATCGTGTAAGTCACCGTGTAGGTGCCTGCCGGCGTTCCTGGAGTCACAGTAACTGCTCCAGTGGTCGTGTTAACCGTTAATTCAGTCGTAGGTGTCGAGCTGATCGTTACTTCTGAAGGAACTACCGGTTCTCCGTTTAACTGGTCGTTGGTCAGTACAGTGATACCTGTATCGCCACCACTCTTCCCATTGATCGGACCCGCGGTGTCGTCTGCAGCCAGGATCTCCAGCGGTGTAAGAGTGATGGTTTGCTGACATGTTGTGCTGTTACCCGCTTCATCCCTGATCGTCCAGGTACGGATCACCTCCTTAGGACAAGACCCAGTAACCACATCAGAGTAGGTAACTTCGGTTAAACCACAATTATCTGATATCATCCCATGGTTGGTCCCATTTTCGAACTGCGATTCAGTGGAAGCAGTGACAATAGTTGAGAAGGGTGGATCGGTAATCAAATCCGTTGAACATCCTTGCAGTTCACGGGGAATTGCACAGGTTGTGATTACAGGTGCCTGCATATCCGCAATGGTAATCGATTCAATCAGGTCATTCCCTGCGTCTGTAATATCGTGTTCACCCCCGGTAGCTTTGGTAGTAGTATTGGTGATAATGGAACAAGCTGTTCCCGGATCCACCGTTCCGGAGAGCAAGAGGGTAGCAGTTTCTGATGCCAACAGGGATACATCTGTCCAAACTCCAGTTCCGGGATTATATGTACCCTTATTGGCAGAATGCCCGGTATAGGTGATCCCTTCTGGTAACTTATCTTTCAGTGTAATGGCAGTGGATTCATCCGGGCCATTATTGGTCACGGTAATTGAAAACTGAACAACATCACCCTCCCGAGGCGGCGTATGCGTACTGCTATTTAGCGTTTTCACGGTCACAAGATCAGCACACGGCTCAACAGTTACAGTAAATGAGCAGTTCGCCGAATTTCCATTACCGTCAGATACAGTATAGGTAATAAGTGTTTCTCCGGCGTTGAATGTTTGATTTCCGATAAATCCACTGCCTGATCCCGTGGTTTTACCTGACATTTCCCATGTTAGGATGGGTGAAACCGAACAGTTATCACCAACGGTGGGCTCCTCAGGCGTATAGGAGATGCTGCAGCTTCCGCTGCTGTTGGTCAGGTTGATGTCACCCTGACAGCTAATGGTTGGCTGAAACTGGTCTACTACAGTTACTGTAAAAACGCAATTAGTAGTTCCACAGGAATTAGTGGCTGTTAAGGTGACAGTGGTGACCCCTTTTTTAAATGTAGAACCACTACCGGTACCACTTCCTTCCCCTGAGGTTGCACCCGAAAAACTATAGGAGACAGTGGGAGTGGGTTCCCCAGTGGCTGTGGCCACATAAGTCACTACAGCAGAACAGGTCTCAGTCCCAGTATCTTGTGTAATATTGGAAGGACACACAGAGAATAGTAGTGCCTGATTTGCCGTAACCGAGGTGGTGGCAGTCCTGATGTTATTACAGCCATTTCCACTGGGACCCCCATTACATTCCACCAGGTAATCTGAGGGAACACCAGTCACTAATGAAGTAGCGTCGGTATCCCAGAAGTCAGGGGGACGAATTACACTGGCCGTTGGATTGGTTATAGGTCCGGTTACCGTACAAGTAAACGTATAAGTTACAGAACCCGGATTGGACTGGTTAAAAACGGCGTTATACTGGGAAGTACCCAATCCGCTTGAAGAAGTTTCGCTATAAGTCCCGGAATTGATGGTAATAGTCCGGGAATTTATAATGAGTCCTGCCGGAGCGTCAAAGCGGAAGGAGGCCCCCTCAGCAGCATCAGAACCATAGGTTCCGGCTGAATTGGTCACATTTACCGTATAAGTAACTGTTCCGTTCACACAAACAGAATTGGAACCTGGCGTTGGAACCGTCACAGCCAGATCGAGCCATTTATAAACCTGTCGGGTAATCTCCTCGGAACCTTCCACATAGGTCCAGCTGTCAATAAGCTTTCCATTTCCAAAATCTTCCTTTCCGGTACCACTATTGGTAGTCGAGCTTCCACCACTCCCTTCATAAGGCGCGGCTGATACTGTGGCGCCGAACTTATGTCCATTGGTATTGCTGGACAGTCCCGTAACCGTGTTTTTTGCAGGATTGGTTGGGACGGGAGGAGGTGTTGCATCGTTTACATTATCGATGTTGGAATCGTCCCAATACAATAAATCCTGTCCGGGTATTGGATTATTACTTGCATCCAACCTTTCAATAATAATTCCGTAAGGATTTATTTCCACATCCACAAAAGGGAAATGGACTTCTCCCTTATATACTTTTGCCCGAATCCGGATCGTCGGATCAACCGGATATGGTGATCCCGAACCATTTTTACCATCCCAGGGGATTATATTGGTCCCCACGACTGCATTTCCTGTTAATTTGCGATCCACAGCATCGGTATAGCTGCCATTATTGTTGATATCAATTTCAATCGTATAGGTTCCACTCACATTGGAAACAAAGGAGATTTGTGCCCCATCGGGTCCAACCAGGTTTGACTGACCGCTTTCCACCCCGGTTATGGTCAATCCCGTAACTGTGGGTGAAATTCCGTTTAATTTCAACCAGGTTGTGGTTTGACTTCCGCCAAAATACCTGATTGTGGCACTTGAGGGCATATCAGAAGCTGGAGTACCATAAAATATCTTATGGGTAAAATCATCTGTTCCGTCAGCATACCTTGGGTCATGGGTATTTTGTACTGCAGCACCAATTGAATTTTGACTCTGATAGGTTCTGGTCCCTCCTGTTATGCCAGCATTAACCTGTGTTCCTCCTGAGACAATGCCCTTATTGTTCCCGAAGAACACCCATGATGCACCATTCAACCCATTATTCCGGACTTTATAAGTATATCCGTCATTCGTTAAAACATACTGAACACCATAAAAGCCGCCACTTCCGACAATAGTGGTTGTACCGGTACCTGAGGTTCCCCCCATGGCAGCTCCAGCTGGAGGATAGTTGTTGGGAAGAGTTAAAGCGATCACATTGGTAAATACCCGTCCCGGCACTAAAACAGCCTGGTTTGAAGCACTTCCGACAGAAATGTCCCAGGCCGTTATCAATGCGCTCGACCCAGAAGCTACCGGCTGTACCCAGTTCTCATTGGGATTATATTCTCCCACCCATTTCCCATCACTGGTAAAGTTTTCACCCTTGGAAAAATTGGTGCCAGTTCCCATCGATACGAAATCCACTTCCCAGACACCTTCCTGGCCAGCGCCCACCGTGAGGGAAAATGGCGTGTATCCATTGGTGATAGCACCCCGATCGGGACCATTTAATTCTTCAGTCCGATTGGCAATCAGTCCGGTTGTATTCCCTGAACTGGTTGATGAATTATAGGTGGTTCCATTGGGCGCTCTGAAAATAATATACCCCACAGAGCCACCAGAATATGTTTTTCCCTGCATACTGAATCCCGCGTAAATTATTTCGCCGGTTTTAGCATAGACCCTGTGTGTACCTGCTGTAGGAAACGGGTTGAATGCGGCTGGGGTCGTTCCCAACGGACGGCTCATCAGGTAAGCTCTTCTTCCGGTCGTCATCCCTGAAGGATAAAGATCCCTGCTCCCCTCGGCCAGAGATTCTGCCGCGAAAAAAGCTACTAAAGTTAACAATAGAAAAACCGCACCAGTCGCTGGTGCAGTCAGTTTGGGTACAAACCTTTTCATATAATATTGATATTTAACAAATTACCTATCGAATTCTTATTTGCGGCACTTCCCATGGCAGGTCCTGTGCTCATGGGGGTTAATAACTATTGCATGTCATTTCATCGGGTTCTCTTTATTTCTGATCAGTATTTCCTCTACAAAGTCAAGTCCCCGGCAGTTCTTACACTCAAAAAAACAGACCTCAGGCTCCCCCACACTCAATTCCAAAGTTGCCAGTAAGCGCTTGTAAAGTGGAGAGGAAATATGTCTTTTAAGGTCTTCAGAGGTTTCCCACTGCTCAAACACCATAGTATCTGATGATTCACTATTATGCCAGGTTTCAGATTTAAGACATCCAGGCACATACCTGGTCCGCTGTGTGAAAAGCCGCAATAAAGAATCTATACTTTCAACCTGGGTCTTATTTACTTTTATTATATATACTGAGGATATCATTCAAATAATATTGGCCCAGTGTTGTACAAAACATAATCCAGATTATTCACTAAAGAGAGACATTATTTTCAAGAAGACACATAAACTATTTATTATCTGATATTTAATAAACATATGAAAATTAGATTTTTTTCAAAACAGCCCAGACCCTGCGCAGGATCTGGCAACTGTGCGCAGAATATTGCGCATTCTTGTGGTATATTTAATGCAAAACGGGGTTGATAGTGACTCATCTTCCACGATTGCAAAGAGAAGTTTCGTAATTAATGATTTTCACCCAATGAGAAAGAGTTTCTTTATTTTGTATTTCACAATAATCTGTCTTTCCGGTTACGGGCAATCCAACACCTGGTCAGTCAAATTCAGCGATGCTATCCTTGCCAGGTACCAGCCCACAATTAATGCTATGACCAACAAGGGATGGGAATATTCCAACGGGATTATTCTCCACGGGATGGAAAAGGTCTACCAGCACACCAACGATGTACGCTACCTCAACTATATCAAAGCCTATGTTGATGCCTATGTCGACAACGCCGGGAATGTCTCGGGGCTGGGAAAAACCGTCGATAAAATTCAACCGGGTATCCTGTGTCTTTTTCTCTATGAAAAAACCGGAGAGCTGAAGTACAAAACTGCCGCCACCAACCTGGTTAATTACATGACCACCAATTTTCTCAAGACTCCTGACGGTGGATACTGGCATAAGAGTGAGCAGAACACAACCAGTTATGCCTATTATCATGTGATGATGGTGGATGGCATGTACATGCTGCATCCATTTCTGGCCAAATATGCCTCCCTGTTTAATGAACCGGCCCTTTACGATGAGGTGACTTTTCAGCTTCTGTATATGGCCAGTAAAGTGATGCCCTCTCCCAGCACCTTGCCTAAACATGCCTGGGAGTATTATGATTACAAAGCATGGTCAGACCCCACCACCCACCGAAGCACCGATGTTTGGAGCCGGGGCACAGGATGGTATATGATGGCGCTGGCTGATGTGCTGGAATACCTTCCCTCAACTCACGCCAATTATGCAGCAGTGCTTGAACTGTTTCAGCGCATGTCGTCGGGGGTGGCTGCCCATCAGGATCCTACAACCGGATTATGGCACCAGGTGGTCGATAAAACAAATGAAACAGGGAATTGGATGGAAAGCTCAGGATCGGGAATGTTTGTCTATGCGCTGAAAAAAGGGGTTAAGAACGGATGGCTGAATGCCGCAACCTATACCCCGGTTACCGACAAAGGATGGCAGGGCCTACAGACCCAGATCGCTACGCTTTCTGATGGGGGGCCTCAGATCCAACAGTTTTGCGTGGCTACCGGGGTGGTCAACAATACCGCTGCCTATTATAACCTGGGAAAAACCAACTGCCCTACTGGGATTCCATGGAGCGGAACCCAACATCCACACGGCTATTGCGGTATCCTAATGGCAGCCTCTGCCATGGAATTTCCTCTGGTTAACACCATCCCTGTAATTTCCATTACGGATCCCCTCAACGGAACCTCATTAACAGAACCTGCTTCTGTTACTATCAATGTGACCGCTACTGACTCTGATGGGAGTATTACCAAAGTGGAATTCTACCATGGAACCACAAAACTAGGAGAAGATACTTCATTTCCTTACAATTATAACTGGACTAACATCCCCAGAGGCACCATTACACTGACCGCAACAGCCACAGACAATTCGGGAGGTGTCGCTACCTCAGCACCCGTGACTTTCACTGTTCAGCCTCCCAGCCAGAATAGCATTATCCGAAGCATAAGTACGGCTGCAGACGACGCAGAAGAGTTCTCTGATGGTACCGTTACACGCTCCAGTTATGCCCTTGAGTTTTCTTACTATTCCTCTATCGCCAGGAATCAAATTATCGGGCTTCGGTTCACCAATGTCACGGTACCTAAGGCTGCAGTCATTACCGGAGCTTACCTGCAGTTTTCTGCTATCAAGCCTAATTTCAATGCTTCCACACTCACCATTCAGGCCGAGAATACCGGTAACGCTTCGACCTTTGAGATAGAGCCAGAGAATTTATCTTCAAGACACAAAACATCTGAGTCTGTTATTTGGTCTCCACCAGTTTGGACCGTATCTGATGAAAAGGGGGAAGCTCAGAAAAGCCCCGACCTGTCAGGCATCATCCAGGAAGTGGTTAACAGAACGGACTGGAATACAGGCAACAACATCACCCTTCTCATTTCAGGCACCGGTACACGATCGGCCTATTCATTTGAAAGTTCAGCCGATAAAGCGCCTGTCCTTGTCATCTTTTACCATTAACTCATACACATGATTATGTGGGGTTATCATCCCTGGTCTCCTTCTTCCGGAATAAAACCCGGAGTGGGAAGATCGATCTACTGAGATCCATTTCTTGTAATTCCCAGCCTTTTCATTCGGAACCGAAGTGTTGATTCTTTCAAACCAAGCACTTCCGCGGCTCCACCTGCCCCTCTGATCCGCCAGCCTGTTTGCTCTAATACACGGGTAATATACTCCCGTTGCTGATTTTCCAATGATGTCGAGGTTGTCATTAGCTCTGCCTCTTGTCCATGGAAATTAATCTCCAGGGAAGTTCCCTTGCAAAGAATCATGCTATACTCAATGATATTCCTTAATTCCCGAACGTTTCCGGGCCAATCATACCTGAGCATCTTATTCATACAAGCTGTGTTTACTTTCTCAATTCTCTTCCCCATTTTCAGCCCGATCTCATCAATGAAGTGAAAAACCAGGGGAGGAATATCTTCCTTGCGTTCCCGTAAAGGAGGAATGGTAATTGGAAAAACACTAAGCCTGTAATACAAATCCTGACGAAACCTGCCTTCGGCAACTTCCTTTTCAAGGTTTTTATTCGTGGCAGCAATTACTCTGACATCTGTTTTCCTGGTTTCCGGATTGCCCAGCAATTGGAATTCACCAAATTGCAAAACTCTCAACAACTTAACCTGAATATCCAAAGGCAAATCACCTATTTCATCAAGAAATATGGTCGAATTGTGGGCAAGTTCAAATCTTCCGATCTGCTTTGATAAAGCTCCCGTGTAGGCCCCCTTTTCCCTGCCAAAAAGTTCACTTTCAATAAGGGAAGAGGGTAATGCCGCACAATTCACTGTAATCATTGCCCGCCTGTTTCTTTTACTGGCGTTGTGAATCGCATGGGCAATCAATTCTTTTCCCGTTCCTGTTTCACCCATTATAAGTACAGGTGCATCTGTTTCTGCTACACGCATTACCTTCTTAAAAACATCATGCATCCTGGAGGAGTCTGCAACAACTCCTTCAATCTGCATTTTAGAAGTTACTTTTTCTATCAAATACTTGTTTTCCAGTTCCAGTCTACTCTTTAAGGCGGTCAGTTCAGCATTCATCTTTAAAAGCTGAACTTCCATTTCCTTCCGCTCGTTGATATCCCTCCCAACAACTAAAAATTCAGTCAATTCACCGTTGGCATTGAAAATCCCGGTACTGTTCCATGACATCCATCGCAATTTCCCGTCAATGCGCTTATTTTGCATCTCGATCTTATCTGTTGGATCTAATAGTGTTATCCTGGCCATTTTTTCCTTAATGACCTTAACAGTATCTTTATCGATCAGATCAAACCATATCAGGCCCAATAAGTCCTCCTGGCGGGCTCCAAAAAATCTACAAAAAGCTTCATTGATAAACAAAATCTCACCATCAACCAAATGCCTGACAATCAGCTCTCGCTGATTCTCCACAATTGCTTCATATCTGGCTTTGCTTATCGCAAGTTCGTCATTAAGTTCTCTGTAATGTGTCACCTCATATCCTACTGCAGAATATTCCTTGAGCGTTCCACTTTTATTGTAAGAAGCATGAAGAGACCATTCATACCATCGTTTATTTCCTTTCTTATCATACACATAAGTTTCAATTTTCGCTGTAGGGCACGATGGAGTGAAAGAATGAAACATCTCCAGATATCTCTTACTTTTTTCATCAGGGAGAAAATCAATCCACTTTTTGCCCAGCAAGTTCTCAGCAGTCGTATTATAAAACTGGGCATAACTATTATTCACAAAAAGTATTGTCGTATCTGGAAGGCTAACTATAAAAAGATAATCTGGAAAGTTTAATAGTCTATAATACCGGTTTATTGGTGTTTCTTCTAAAACAACTTCATTACAAGGATGCGGCCTCTCAATTAAATACAATTTAAACCCTTGTCCTGAATCATGGCCCACACTTCCTCTTCCGAACAGTTTGGCCAGGCGAATATCCCCCGATTGATGGGAAAACCAAAAATCAACATTCACTGATTCCCCTTTGCGAAAGGCCTCTTTCAGACGACGAAGCAAGAAACTCTGCCAATCTGGAGAAGACACTAATTCTAAAACATCCTTAAAGAGAATTACCCCTTCGCGGGAAAAGCCTGTTACCTGAGAAAAGGAATCTGCATCAATGATTAATTTGCTGCCATCAAAAAATAACCCATCACCATTATTTGCATTTTCATCCCCAGATAAAAGAGTGTGTTGAGAATTTATATGTGCTTCTTTAGAAAGTGTTGTTTCGGAATTGAACTTAATAACATTTTTGCTTTCCATCCTTCTCCGATTCGATTTATATTATACTAAAATCCAAGCACAAAAATATGAAAATCACTATACTATCAATTCAAGTAAACATAAAATTCCAATTCTTACAAAGTGATTTTGCAAACCTGATATGATAAAACGTACCAATGTTTGCTATTGCGATGCGCATTCGATTTATTTACAGGAAATGATGAGATGACGATTCTTCATGACCGTATAAACCATCAAGTCCAGCCCCATTCAATTCTATCACGATAATTCTTAAAGACACCTTGGATTGTACCACAAGTTATCGCGGAGGCAATGGCCGTTCCCCTGAGGATCCCGAACAAGGACTCTGTTTCAACCAGCTGGTTCCACGATCTCCTGACCCTTGCGGATGGCTTCCAGGTTAAGGGGTATCAGTTTATGGTGCCGCTCGGGCAAGGACTTCTGCAATCCCCGTTCCACATTGGCCAGGTTGATGACCGGCCTGACCTTGAGGTAGCCTCCCAGCACGATCATATTGAAGACTTTCGGATTGCCCATTTCCACTGCAGCACGTGTGCCTTCGACCTTGTAAATGTGAATATCCTTCCGCGTCGGCGGGTGGATTACCCCGTTGGGATCGTACAGCAATACCCCGCCAGGCTTTACGGCCTTCTCAAACTTGTCCATCGACTGCTGGTTCAGGATGATGGCCGTATCAAACTCATGGAGTACCGGGGAACTAATGCGGGTGTCGCTCAGAATTACCGTCACATTGGCCGTTCCTCCCCTCATCTCAGGGCCATATGAGGGAAACCAGGTCACCTCCTTGTCTTCCATGATCCCCGAATAGGCCAGGATCTTCCCCATAGAGAGCACCCCCTGCCCCCCGAAACCGGCTATGATTATTTCTTCAGTCACTTTTAAAATATTAGAATATTAGAATATCAGAATAACCTTGACCTCGACCTCGACCTTAACCTTTTTTATCGTTGTCCTTGAGGTCCCCCTGCGGGTATTCGGCAAACATATGTTCCACCATCCATTCATTGGCCTGAACTGGGGTCATCTTCCAGCCCGAGTTGCAGGTGGAGGTGACTTCCACGAAGGAAGTGCCTTTCTTATCCATCACGTTTTGGAAGGCCTTGCGGATGGCGTTCTTGCACTTGCGGACGGTGGCCGCGGTATGGACTGACTGGCGGGTGCAATAGTGTACCCCTGGCAATTGGGCGATCAGCTCCGTGATTTTCAGCGGATAGCCATTGAGTTCCACCGTTCTCCCATAGGGAGTGGTGGCGGTCACCTGCCCCAGGAGGGTTGTCGGGGCCATCTGGCCCCCAGTCATCCCATAAATGCCATTGTTAATAAAAATCACTACCAGGTTTTCACCCCGGTTGCAGGCATGGAGGATTTCTCCCGCCCCAATCGAGGCCAGATCCCCATCGCCCTGGTAAGTAAATACCACCTTGTCGGGATTGGTACGGGCAATACCCGTGGCCACGGCCGGCGCACGGCCATGGGCCGCCTCTTGCCAGTCTATGTCAATCAGGTTGTAGGCAAACACAGCACACCCCACCGGCGACACCCCGATGGTCTTCTCCTGGATCCCCAGCTCATCGATCACTTCCGACACTATTTTATGCACCACCCCGTGGCTGCAACCCGGACAGTAATGACTGATTACATTGACCTGGAGTTTTGACTTCTCGTATACCAGGTTTTCCGGCTTGATGATATCCTGAATTTCCATACTTCTAACGTTTCAATAGTTTTTGTTCAAAAGCTTCCACCACCTCACCCGGAGAAGGAAGAATACCCCCCATCCTACCGGTGTAGGCCACGGGGACACAGCAGCAGGCGTCGAATACCGCCAGCTTCACGTCTTCAACCATCTGGCCGGCGCTCATCTCCACCACAAGAATACCCTTGACCGATTTCGCCTTTTCGCCGATTACCTTTGAAGGAAAGGGCCACAGGGTGATGGGGCGCAACAACCCCACCTTCACGCCCTGCTCACGCAATACTTCCTGGGCTTTCTGGCACACCCGCGAAGAGGTGCCAAAGGCGACCATCAGATATTCCGCATCCTCACAGAGGATCTCTTCATAGCGGACTTCGTTCTCTTCGATCTGTTGGTATTTGGTCTGTAGGCGAATGTTGTTCTGCTCCATCTTCTCGGAATCGAGTTCCAGAGAAGTGACAATATTTCGTTGTCTGTCGGGTGTTCTCCCTGTAGTAGCCCAGGAGCCGCTTTTAGCCAGGATCTCCTCGCGGGTCCAGCGGGGCTTCTGGTCGGCCAGTTCCACCTTTTCCATCATCTGCCCCAAGGCACCGTCGGTGAGGATCATGGCAGGGTTGCGGTATTTGAAAGCCAGGTTAAAAGCTAGTTCCACAAAGTCGTGCATTTCCTGTACGGAAGCAGGAGCCAGGGTGATCAGCCGGTAGTCGCCGTGCCCACCCCCCTTGGTGGTCTGAAAATAATCGGCCTGCGAAGGCTGGATAGTCCCCAGTCCAGGCCCCCCACGCTGAACATTCACAATCAGACAGGGCAGCTCCGCCCCAGCAATATAGGAAATGCCTTCCTGCATCAGACTGATGCCCGGACTCGAGGAGGAGGTCATCACCCGCTTTCCCGTGGCGGCCGCTCCATACACCATATTAATCGAAGCCACCTCGCTCTCGGCCTGCAAAACCACCATACCCGTCGTCTCCCACGGCTTGAGCTCCATCAGCGTCTCCATCACTTCCGACTGGGGAGTGATCGGGTATCCGAAATAGCCGTCACAACCACAACGAACCGCCGCTTCTGCCAGCACTTCGTTCCCCTTCATTAATCTGAGTTCTCCCATTGTTGTTCTCTTTTTGATCCGTTAAAGTTTGACCCTGTAGATCGTGATACAGGTATCGGGGCATACCAGGCCGCAGTGAGCACATCCGATACACTCCTCCGCATTGGCCATATAGGAATAATGGTATCCTCTGCTGTTGACATCCTTATTCAGGGCCAACACATTCTGCGGACAAGCGACCACGCACAGACCACAGCCTTTGCATCCCTCCTTGTCCACTACGACAGCACCTCTGACTTTTGCCATATTTCTGCTTTTTTTAATTATCCTTCTGAAAAATATACCTTTTCAGAGCTTCCCTCTCCTCCGGAAACATGGGCATAACCCGCCGTCCGGTGAAAAAGGAACCTATTTGTTATTCTTGTAAAATAAGTCAAACCTTCTAAGCCGCTCTTCCAGATCGGGGAACTGGTCCCTGCGTACATGCGACACGCAGGCCCTGATGCCCTCCCGCTCGCTTCCGGTATTCTTCAGCCCGATGGCGCTGATCCCGAAATAAAGCAGGTTGTGGACCAGCTGGGCTCCCGTCATTCCGGGGTATCCCACGGTAAAATAAAACCCATCACCAATGGGATCGCCCAAATCATTGTCATAAACAATGTAAAAACCATTTTCCGTGAACAGCCGTTTCATCTCCCTGGCCTTTTCGCCGTATTCCTTTACCTCTTCCACAAAATTAAACTCTCCGTTGCTGGCCGCCCTGAACATGGCCGCCAGGGCGTACTGCCCGGTATGCCCGGCCCCCGAAGTCAGGGCATAGAGGATCCGCTGGGTAAGGGTATTCCCAAACGTGGAACATTGGAACCGGGCCTGCAAGTCGGGGTATTCCCGTTTGAAAAGCCGCGGCGACAGAGCCATCACGGCAATCCGCTGCCCCGCATAGGAGAATATCTTGGAACTGCTTATGAAGATGATGTAATGATCGGTATAACGGGCCACTGTACTCTGGTAGGGAGGCCTGCCCGGCGTATAGAGATCCTTCCGAAAGTCCATGCCGAAATAGGCCAGATCCTCCATGACAATGACATCATATTTGGTGGCAAGCTCACCGATGATCTGCAACTCCTCTTCAGTTAGGCAGATCCATGTAGGGTTGTTGGGATTCGAATAGATGACCGAGTGTATGTTCCCCTTGCTGAAATATTGCTCCAGCTTTTCGCGCAACCTGGGGCCCCGCCATTCAAAAACGTCAAAGGTCTCATATTTGAGGCCCATGACCATCATCTGTTGCTTCTGTACCGGAAACCCGGGATCAATGAACAGGGCCGTATCTTTCCTTTTGTCGGTGAAACCCGCTGCCATGAAGGCCGCATAGGTGGCCTGCATGGATCCCACGGCCGGAATACAGGCCGCCGGTTCCACGTCTACATCCATAAAAAGCTTGATGAAGCGCGCCGCCTCCTGCTTGAGCTCCGGAACCCCATCCACCATCGGATAGATAGAAGCCACACCCCTACGGAGGGCGTCGATTTCTGCTTCGACCCCCACCTGCGCCGGCTTCAGCCCCGGAACACCCATCTCCATCCTCACATATTTAACGCCGGTACGGGCCTCCACTCCGTTCACCAGGGCTACAATCTCACGAATCGTGGCCTGCCCCGGATCGGGAATCCTCAGCTCCGTGATCACCTGATCAACGGTTTCCACCGGAAGAAAGGGTTCGTTCATCGCTTCAATTTTTCGTTAAAGTAAAAAAAGGTTTAGTGAATTACAAAAGAGATAAATCATGCTTAATGCGCTCCATGTTAAACCTTAACCCTAAAAGGCCGCTCTCATCTTTTTCTGAAGAAAGCGCCGGAAGATACTTTCAAAATAGAACAATTTCTGTTCTTAAACATGAAAAAAAAGTGACCCCAGGGAATCCCCCGAATCCCTGCGGTCAACCGCTTAAGCGCCAGAAGCCAGAATTTTCAAACTTTTCATGCAGGAATTCAAGGCCCCTCTCCAGTTGCTGGAGAGCGACGTGCCCCAGAATCACACCCCTCAGGGGGAAGGCCTTTTCAGAAAATAAAGTCGCGTTGAAGCAGCGCCATCCAGTTTTTAATCCTTTCAGGGGTTTTCTCGGGTTCAAAGTCCTCATCGAGGGGAAGACCGGCAAACAGACCATCGATCAGTGCTTCCGACTCCTCAAATTCATATCCCTCGGTGGAGACCTGTCCGTATATCCTGGCACCCGCTTTCTGCAGTTCCCCGGCCAGCAACCCGATGAAATCGACAAAACTGGCCGCATAGGTGATATGGTCACCCAACCCGAAGATGGCAACCTTCTTCCCGGTATAGTTACCCTTGCTCACTTCCGGAAGAAAAATACCCCAGTCGGTTTTAGCGGGTTTGCCATCCCAGGTCTCCTTACCTACCGTCGATATGCCGAAAATGATCTGGTCAAAACGGTCGAAATCAGCAGCCGTTGCTTTCTTCACGGGCACCATTTCTACCTTGTCGGCACCAATCAGGTCACGGATCATGTCGGCCACCCGGTTCACTGACCCCTTCTCAGGGCCAAAAAATATCGCTGTCCTCTTCATAATCTTAAATCTTGAGTCTTGAATCTGGAGTCTTGAATCTGGAGTCTTGAGTCTGGAATCTTGAGTCTGGAATGCAGGAATCAGAAATCCGAATCTTACTCCGCTGTTCTCTAATATCTTGTCTACATTTTCATCAAAAACCTCATTTAATTCTATCTTCCGGATCAAAATTCAGGATTCCTTCACTCAAGATTGGAGATTCCAAAATTCTGATACTCTAATCTTTTCTCACTGGTTGTGTATGGCCAGCTCCCCTCTGACATACTCTCCGAGGATAGAGAGGCTGGAGACGCTTTTGAGCACCTGGTGGATCGCCCGTTCGTAGTTTTCCTTCGATTCCCATTCGATATCGACGTGAAAGGTATACTCATTGGGTTTACCGATGACCGGCACCGACTGAATCTTAGTCAGGTTGATGCGGTTTTCGGCAAAGGTATTCAGGACCCGTGCCAGGGCGCCGTAGAAATGGCCCACCTCAAAACAAATGGAGGCTTTGTTGCTTCCTTCCGTCGGATTGCCATGTTTGGAGAGGATCAGAAAACGGGTATAATTCTTCCGGTTGGTCTCCACGCCTGTGTCGACCACCTGCAAGCCATACATCTGAGCCGATCTCAAATTACCGATGGCCGCCGCACCTACCGGCTTTTCGGTGACCACAAAACGGGCGGATGCCGCCGTATCACTGAACTCATGCAACTCCGCCTGCGGAAACTGCTTCTCCAGATACTCTGCGCACTGCTTCAGGGCCACGGTATGGGAATAAATGTCGGTGATCTCGCCCTTCCCCACCCCAGCGTTGGCCATCAAAACCATCTCAATATGAATGTAAATCTCTCCGATGATTTTCAGGTGAAAATCCCTGATCAACTGATAGTTATTAAGAATGCTCCCTGCGATGGAATTCTCGATGGCCATCACCGCATATTCCACCTGGTCGGTATCGATCAGTTCACACACCCGGGTGAACGACTTACACTCCACTACCTTGATCTCTTCATTGAAATAGCGCTGTGCCGCATCCTCATGAAACGACCCGGCTATTCCCTGTATGGCTATCCTCTTCATCCGTTTTAATCCAACTCCCCAAATATACGTATTTTCCAACGTGATTCTTTTTCCTTACGGAGTGCCACGAACTTAATCGTTGCGCCCCAAATTGCAATAGATCATTTGTGCTGATCCAGCACCTGGGCACACCGTTCGATTTCTGAAGGGCGGATGACCACCACCGCCGAATCCTCATTCATCGAAAAGGCATAGAGGTATTCAATGAAGACATTCTCATCGCTCAGCACCTGGAGGGCCCGGGCCAGGGCTCCCGGCTTGTTGGGCGTATTCATCAGCACTACCGGCGTCGTCCGCACCGAGAAGGAGTGCGCCTTGAGCACCTCCACCGCCTTGTCAGGGTCAGGAACAATCATCCTGAGCACCCCGAAATCACTGGTATCGGCTATGCAGAAGGCCGAAATGTTAATGCCTGCCTCCCCCAGGATGCGGGTCACCTCATTGAGCCGCCCCGACTTATTCTCCAGAAATACACTAACTTGCTTGGCTATCATAATGTTCTTGTATTTAATATGTGGCAATTTTTGTTCATTCCGTGAAAAGATGGAAATCTTTAAACTCCATTCTGATCATAGTCACGCCCGAAGCACAATGGTCATTGAGTGAGGCTGACTCATCATCAGGAATGGGAGGCATCAGATCTTCCGGTTATCGATCACCCTCCTGGCTTTGCCGGCCGTTCGCTCGATGGTCTTTGGCTCGACCAGCTTCACATCCACGGAAATCCCCAGCGTCGACTGGAGCTTCTGGGTGATTTTCCGGCGCAAAGCTTCCAGCACCTTGATCTCATCAGAGAAGAACTGCTCCTGCACCTCGACCATCAGCCTCAGCGTGTCGAGGGTGCCTTCCCTTTCGACGATCAACAGGTAGTGGGGTTCGGTTTCACTCATCTCCAGCAGTACGCTTTCGATCTGCGACGGGAAGACATTCACCCCCCTGACGATCAGCATGTCGTCACTGCGGCCGAAGCATTTCTCCATGCGCACCAGGGTACGGCCACAGGCACACTGCTCATAGGTCAGCCGGGTGAGGTCGCGCGTCCGGTATCGGATCAGGGGAATCCCTTCCTTGGTAATGGTGGTGAACACCAGCTCACCCCGTTCCCCGGGTGACACGGGCTCCAGAGTCTGCGGATCGATGATCTCGGGCAGAAAATGGTCCTCGTTGATGTGCATCCCTGCCTGCTCCTCGCACTCACAGGAAACCCCCGGACCGATGATTTCGCTCAGTCCGTAGATGTCGATGGCTTTGAGTCCCAACTTCTGCTCGATCTCGCGCCGCATGTTTTCGCTCCACGGTTCGGCACCGAAAATCCCCACCTTCAGTTGAAGGCTGCCGGGGGCAATGCCCATGTCGCGCATCACTTCGGATAAAAAAAGCGCATAGGAAGGGGTGCAGGCAATGACGGTGGTCCCGAAATCCTGCATCAGCAGAATCTGCTTTTCGGTATTCCCTCCGGAAATAGGGATGACCGTGGCCCCCAGGTTCTCCGTTCCATAATGCAACCCCAGTCCCCCGGTGAACAACCCGTAACCATAAGCCACCTGGACGATATCATTGCGGTGGACCCCCGCCATACAAAGCGAACGGGTGACTACCTCCGCCCAGGTGTGGAGGTCCTTGCGCGTATACCCTACTACCGTGGGTTTCCCCGTGGTCCCAGAGGAGGCATGGACCCGCACGATTTCACTCATCGGTACCGTGAACATTCCGAAGGGATAGTTATCCCGCAAATCCCCCTTGGTCGTGAAGGGCAGTTTATGCAAATCCTCAATCCCCCGGATATCACCGGGCACCAACCCGGCCTCCTGCATCTTGTGGCGGTAGGCCGGTACAGCATGGTACACCCTGCTCACCGTCTCCACCAGCCGCTCCGATTGTAAGCGCTCCAGCTCCCCACGCGATGCACACTCTATCGATTCATTCCAAATCATTATAAAAAAAATAAAAGAAGATATTGATTGAAAATTATTTAGACCAATCTCTGCAGTTTAAAATTTCACTTTTTGCTCTTGATCACCCCAATAGCCAGGATGACCCCCAATGCGACGCCCAACAGGGCGGCAAACAACACCTGAAATTGCACGGGCAACAGAAAGGTGATGGTATGTGCCGGGATCCAGAAAAAGGGAATCGTCTTTTTAAAGATAAAATTCCACTGTACCCGCCAGTTAAGGCCAGTCATGATCTCCCCCATCGGCAGGGGCCTGAAAAGCCCGGCAATGGTTCCTCCATTGTTGACGATATGGGTATCGGTAATTTTATGAAGGGTCATCATCACCGGAGCATAAATGGTATTGAGGGTCAGGCTGATGGTGAACGCCGTGAGCACTCTCAGTCCGCCCATCGGACCGGCAAGAGATTCCGCGGCTCCGGCGATGCCCAGCGTCTTCAGTAAAGCCGGCCCCCCCGCCGAAAAAATCTTAAAGGCTGCAACGATGGTAATCCCCAGGAAACCCCAAACGATCGCACGGGGGATCAGTCCGAAACCCGGCTTATTATACACTCCTTCCCGCAGTCTCAGCCCCAGGGCCTCCCCCATGGTGGCCAGAACGGCAAACTTCAGGAAACCCAGAAGGAACGGATGACCCGCATTAAAACTGTTATAGGCCTCATACAGCGGCTGCGACAGAAAAAAGGGCAGGAAAATCACCCCCACCAACGCAATAAAATACAAATCCTGTTTCTTCATATATCATAATTTAGGTTATAAAAACCGGGTGCCATAAACATGGTTGTCGGGCAGAAGTTCCAGCCCGACCGCCTCCAGCCGTTCCTTCGCATCAGGAATGTCCTCCACATCGATGGCAAAAAAGGCCACTTTCCCCTCTTCCAGAACCATTCCGTGGGCATTGGTGATATTCACTCCCGCCTTGGCAATACTCTTGAGCAACTGGTCGAGCCCCCCAGCCCTGTCCACCATCCGGAGGACCGCGATTTTCCGCAGGGCAGCCGACAATCCATTCTGATTCAGCAGATTGCAAGCCAACTCCGGATATGAAACCACCAAATTGAGAATCCCCCACCCGTTGGCGGTATGGTTCAGACTGATGTTGCGAATGTTGATTCCTGCATTTTTAAGCACATTGGTCACCTTTTCAAGGTGTCCCAGCTTGTTTTCCAGAAAAACCGAAACCTGGTAAGCCATAATGAATAGACTTAAAGATGTTAGAAATAAAAATGTCAGATGTAAAGATATCAGATCAAATGTTGTCAGCGCAACAGATGTTCAACAAAACAAATTCAGAGCACAAGCTATAAGAACATAAGCTAAAAGAACAAAAGATTCAGGACGATGAAGGGTCAGACGCTGGCCGATTATTTCTTCCTTTTATCAAAGACCCTGACTGCCTTTCCCTCGGCCTTTGGTATAGACCCCGGTTCGACAAGTTTCACCACCGGCGTGACCAATACCTCATCGCGGATGAGGTGAACGATCCTGCGCTGGAGCTTGTCGAGGAATTCCAGGTCGCCCCGGAACCACTCCCGTTTGACCTCCACCTCCACCAACATCTCATCCTGGTCGTGGAGGGTATCGATGGTGATGCGGTAATCGTCTCCCACTTCCGGTACCCTGAGGAGGACCCCTTCGATCTGCATGGGGAAGATATTGCACCCTTTGATGATGAACATATCATCGCTGCGGCCGGTAATCCTGTCTATGCGCCGGTGGGTGCGGCCACAGGGGCACTCCCCGGGGATGATGCGGGTGATATCGCGCGTGCGGTAGCGGATCAGCGGATTGGCCTCCCTGTCGAGGGTGGTCATCACCAGTTCACCATATTCGCCATCAGGAACCGGTTCCAGGGTGTCGGGATCGATGATCTCCACCACATAGGCATCTTCCCAGATATGAAGGCCCTGTTGGAATTCGCATTCAAAGGCCACTCCGGGTCCATTCATTTCCGAGAGGCCGAAGGAGTTATAGGCTTTTACACCATACATCTCCTGAATGCGCTGCCGCTGTTCTTCGGTATGGGGCTCTGCACCGATCACCAGCAACCGCAGGGAAGTGTCGCTACGCGGATCGAGTCCTTCGGCTTTGAAAACCTCATAAAGCCTTCCCAGATAACTCGGTATGGCATGGATGGCAGTGGTCTCATAGTCGCGCATCAGCCTGATCTGGCGGAGACTGTTGCCCGCCCCTGCAGGAATACTCAAAGCCCCCAGCCGCTCTATCCCATACTGAAACCCCAGTCCGCCCGTGAAAAGCCCATACCCTACAATGTTCTGAAATACGTCGGTATCCCTGACCCCCGCAGTGAATAACGACCGCGCCATCAGGTTGGCCCACGAACCGATATCATGCCGGTTATGGTAGATCACCGTCGGGTTGCCTGTGGTCCCGCTCGAACTGTGCAACCTGATGATCTCCTTTTTGGGAAGGGAGAGAAAACCATAGGGAAAATGGTCGCGCAGATCCTGTTTGGTCGTGAAGGGGAAACTGGTCAGATCCCCCACATCACCCACCTGAGCCCTGAACGCCGGGTTGTGATCCAACAACGCCCCATAATAGGGGGTGCGCATGGCCGCCTCCAGGGTTTTATTGAGCCGTTCGGTCTGGAGCCTGCGCAACCCACTGCGCGGCATCGTTTCCACATCTTGTTCCCAGTATTGCATATCAGAAGAAATAAAAAAGCGTTAAAAGATTCCGGTAGTTGGTGACGGCCTCTGCATCTTTGACCCGGCCTTTATCTCCCGTGTCAATGGTGCCGTAGGTGACGGTGGTGATCTCAGGTTCCAGTGAGATCATCAGGTTTTTCTGTTGCCAGCAGAGCAGGGGTGCAATGCGCCAGCACTCCCCCACGTCGGCACCCCGGGCATAAAAGCGCCCCACAGGGTGCTGTGAAGTGCCCAGGTTCTTCATATATCCGGCAAAGAGTCCTCCTTTCCAGGTCTGCCCATAAATGAGGTTGATAAAACTGAAAAGATGGTTGGTGGGGGTATAAGTCTCATGACCGGTAAGCGGATCGAGGGAGGCCACCGCATACCCCCCGGGAAGGAGGCTTTCCGATACATTCTGGCCCCACATTGATTTGGCCTTAACCTCAAGTTTTCCGCGGGTATATTTCAAATAAGCCAACGCCGCCACCGAAGAGAGTTTCTCTCGGGTGACCCGTTTCAGGCCATCGCTGCCGGTGGTGTAACTCCGGGGCTGAATCGTTTTCCAGTCGGCCCCTGCTCCGGCCACCCAATGGTCATCAAAATATTGGAACTGTAAATGGAGATTAGGCCAGATGGCATCACGCTGGTAGCGGGAGGAGGCTACCGACAACCCGGTCACCGGGTCGGGCCCATAACTGATGTAGTTGATCTGGTAAACGGCGGCGGCGATCAGGTCAAGCCGGGAGGTGAGGTGATGGGTCCACCGCACCTGGGGACTCCGGTTGAAGACCTGGAAGGGTACGCCGGTATTGAGGGCCATCACCCCCGGGAAGACCTTCTCGATAAAAGTGGGGTGCCAGGTCCGCCCAAACAGCAGAGAGCTCTTCGCCCAGTCGAAGCGGGTGTAGGCATGCCGCAGCCTGATGCTGTTGGCCGCATCACCCCCTGTGAAATCGATCTCCACGAAGGCCCCGGCACGCGCCTTGCCCATCTCCCACCCCGACAGCCGCGCCGAAAACCGGGTGGAGATATTGAACATCCGGGCACTCGGCTGTGCATTTATATCTTTCCCATCGGCATCATATTCCGGCTTCAGGGGCCATAATGTATATAATCCATCGACCGATTCCGCATTCCGCCGGGTGTCGGTGATGAAATCGTTCTTGACAAAACCCGAGAAGGAAAGGTTCATTTTCCGCTCTGTAGACACCGTCTGCGCCACCAGGGAAGGGACAGAGGGTAAAAACAACAGTGAAAACGAAAACATTAACCAGGGATAAACTTTTCTCCTCATCCGTACAATTTTTCACAAGTAAGACCAAAAATAAATTATTTATTATTGAAAGCCCCCCTCTTGTGATATTTTGGCGGTAAAATTCATTTTGAGGTGACAATTACTTACTAAAGGTCGGCCGGATACAGATCATACCCTACGGAAAAATGGACGATCGCCTCCAGACTCTTGAAATAGCCGTTATGACCGTATGCTTTGACTATACCGGGTGCTCGCAGATCCACATTACGCAGGGCAGGAACTTTGTGCTTGCCCAGGTTCTCTTCCCACGTAGGATCAGATATCGATTTCAGAAATCCTCCCAGTCCCGGATCTCTCCAGTTTTTATTACTGTTTCCACCTTTTTTTAAGAAGGGCATCAATGTTCCCCTTCATATGGCCGTAGTGGGATCCTTCCCAGAAAACATGGTGGCAACCGCTGCAGCGGAAAAAGTCTTTGAAGGTTTGGGCGGTCTCCTCCTTGATCTCCCCGCGGACCTCCTCCACAGGGACCCTGACCAATTCACCATTACAAACCAGGCAGCGGGAGAAAGGGTTGAACTGCGACCAGAGGTCGAATTTACGGACCACCTCTTCACACTGGGTTCTGGAAGTGGTAGCCCTGACATAATAACCGTGGTCCACTTTCCCCGATTTGAGGAGTTCCCGGTCGCGGGTGAGGATGATCCGCTTTTCAGCGACAGCAGTCTCAATGAGGGTCTCGTCCTTCATGGTTCCGGCAAAGGCAGAATCGAAGCCAAGCATCCGCAGGTCACGCACCAGTTTTCCCAGGTGGGCATCCACCATGAAACGCGACGTCCGCAGCGATTTTCGCCGCACCTGACTGATGCCGCTCACATCAAAGGTCTCAAATTCAGGATAGACCGAAATCACATCACCATGATGTAACCGGCAGGACAAGGATTCAGGATTCCCGTTGACCAAAACCAGGTCCACGGCGGTATGGGGGACGCCCAGCGACTCGATGGCCTCTCTTACGGTGATCACTCCCCGGAAGGGATATCCGCTCAGCCGTTGCTTCCGCAAGGGATGCAGAAAATCGTTCAATTCGGCATAGAACCTGAGGCTTACACTCTTGCAAAAGCCACCCGCGGTGCTGCCGGCATGACTTTCCCCTTCACACCCGGTCCATCCTCCAGCGGTTCTGCCGGCATGACCTCTCCCCTCACACCCGGCCCATCCTCCAGCGGTAATCCTGCCGCTGATGATAAGTTGATCCCTGACCATCATTCCCTGACAATTCCTGAACAGCTCATTACAAATTTAACCCCTTTTACTTACTTTTACCTCTCCAAATTCAGAGTCATCCTGAAACTAAACAGAGAATAAGAAAAAAACTGAAAATCCAACAACCCGTTTATTATTAGACCCATGAAGATCTCATTGATTTCCCGGAAGCAAGCCGGCCGGGGACTGGCCTGCCTGATCATAATGCTCTCCCTGGTAGCAGGGGCCCAGACCAAATCGATCAGAAAATCCCCTGCACTGACTCCTGCCTCCCCTGAAAGTGTGGGGATGTCGTCACAAAGACTGGCGCGCATTGATGCTATGTTGCAGGAGAAGATAGACAAGGGGGTGATTCCCGGAGCAGTAGCCCTGGTGGCCCGCAACGGTAAAATTGTTTACCATAAGGCCTTCGGCACCAGTGACACCCCTGCCGGAAAGAAAATGGAAACCGATGACATCTTCCGGATCGCCTCCCAGACCAAGGCCATCACCTCCACAGCCGTAATGATGCTCTGGGAAGAGGGAAAGTTCAACCTCGATGATCCCATCAGCAAATACATCCCCGAGTTTAAAAACCCGCGCGTCCTTCAGAATTTCAGATACAGAGACACCAGTTACACCACCATTCCTGCGGTCAGGGAAATCACGATCCGCCACCTGCTGACGCACACCTCGGGCATCGGGTACGGGGCCATCGACGGCGACGAGCGCTTCCGGCTGATCTTCGGAAAAGCGGGCATCACCGACGCCTTCACCACGCAGCAAGTGGTGATTGCCGACAACATTAAAAAGCTGGCGGCCATGCCCCTGCACCACCAACCGGGCGAGAAATACACCTATGGTGAAGGCCTCGACGTCCTGGGCTATTTCATCGAGATCATGTCGGGAATGCCCTTTGACCAGTTTCTCAGAACCCGTTTGTTTGACCCGCTGGGCATGAACGACACCTGGTTTTATCTCCCGCAGGAGAAAGCCGGCAGACTGGTGAAGGTACAGATCCCCGATGGGCAGGGCAGCTGGAAACCCTTGGAGGCAGCCGCCTTCTTCGACCCCGAATATCCGGTGAAGGGAGCACGCTCCTTTTTCTCAGGAGGTGCCGGGCTCTCCAGTTCCGCCAGGGATTATGCCACCTTGCTCCAGATGTACCTCAATGGGGGTGAACTCAATGGGGTGCGGATTCTTAGCCGCACAACCGTAAAAACCATCATGGCCAATCAGGTAGGAGATCTTTTCCAAACTCCGGAAAGATACTATGGACTGGCCTTCGGGGTTCTTACGGCAGCCGGGGAAGCCAAAGGAGGAAAAGGAAGTGAAGGACTGTTCGATTGGGGAGGCTATTTCAACACCCAGTATTTCGCCGACCCGGTTGAAAAGACCGTCGGCATCCTGATGAAGCAGACCCAGGGAACTTCCGGTGACGATACTGAGATGAAGTTCAGACTCCTCATCGGACAAGCCATCGACGACTGACGGTAAGTCACCTGATCCGGTTAATTCCCTTTCCTGCTGAAAACCACCAGGGGCAGGTGCGCTCCGGAGAAGGGCCGTTTGTCGAAATCGCCGAAAAGTTCTATCTCCTGCATCCCGGCAATGTCCATTAACTGGAGCAGGTCGTTACTGCCGATGCCCAGCAGGTCGGTTTTGTTTTCTATGACCTCGCCCGTCGATTTCACCGTCAGCCGGGTGATAAACCGGATTTCACGGCTCCCCTCGATGAATTCGTAAGTCCGCTCAAACTTCACCTCTTCCCGCTCTATAAGCGGGAGGACATTGATTTTCTCTTTGAAAATATAGTCATAGTTGAGCATCTGGAGGATCAAAACGCCACCGGGTTTCAGGACGGTTCGTACACCGCTGAAGAAGTCGCGCATCTGCATGGGATTGAGCAGGTGGACCAGGGTATTGCCCAGGCAGACCACCAGGTCAAACTTATTACGGCCGAAGAGGCGGGCGATGTGGAGCATATTGGCTTTCCGGTAGAGGATCCGGTCATGGCTCCTGTAGGTCCGTGCCTGGCTCAGGAGGGCATCATTGAGGTCGATGCCGGTCACCAGGGCCCCTTTCTCTGCCAGTCCTGCGGCCAGTTCCCCGGTGCCGCACCCTACATCAAGAATGCTCTTTCCTTCCAATGATCCGGCGGCCTCCTCAACACATTTCAGCTGGGCTGGATTCTGCGGAAATATCGACCGGTAATAGCCGGCAATAGAGCCGTAAAAGCGGTCGTGTTCTGATTCTGTACGTAACATAAAGATTATTTTTCTATGCGTATCCGGGCATCCACTGCCAGTATAGAAGAGTGGTTGCCCAACAGCGGGTTAATGTCGAGTTCCTTGATTTCAGTAGCGAACCGCAGCAAGCTGGAGAGGGCCACGATGATCCTGACAAACTTACGGATGTCGACGCCACTTTTGCCCCGGTAGCCTTTCAGGATATTATAGGATCTGAGGTTGCGCACCATAGACCAGGCTTCATCAGGGGTCAGTGGCGCCAGTCCGGAGGTGAAATCCTTCATCACCTCCACATAGATTCCACCCAGGCCACAAAGGATGACATGCCCGAAGGTAGGCTCGTACTTGGCCCCGATGAAAAGTTCGGTTCCGAAGGCCATCTGGGCCAGAAGCACTGACGTAGCCCCTTCGATTCGCATGAGATGCCTGAACTCTTTGGTCACACTCTCCTCGTTTCTCACATTGAGGACCACACCGCCCACCTCGGTTTTATGGACGGGACCGACGACCTTCATCACCAGCGGGAAGCCTATGTCGCGTGCGGCAGCCAGCGCCTCCTCAGGGGAGGTGACCACCATCTCTTTGACCGCCGGAATGCCGGCGGCCCTGAAAAGACGGTGAATGACAGCCGGAGGCTGATAACCCGGTTCCGCCTGGTCAATGATCCTCCTGATCTCGGGCACGTCAACCCCTTCCAGAAAAATGGAACGGTCAGAAGGGGCCGGCGTATTCATGATCTTTGTCAGAGCACGCCCCAAAAGGACCTCATCGGGAAAGTTAACATGCCCCAGGGAGAGAAACTGGGTCACCTCCTCCTTGACATCGATCACCGAGGGAAGAATCGGAAAGATGGGCTTGGTGCATTCGACCGTCTTCTCGGCCAGAAGGCTATACACCTCCCTGACAGGAACCAGTCCGTTGCTGCCGAAGATTACAGCCATCCCATCGACCTCAAAATCCTTCTCACAGGCGTCGATGATGGCCTTGAGCTGGTCAGGGGTGCCCGTGGCCAGAAAATCAATGGGATTCTCCACCGACGAACCGGCAAAGAGTTTCTCCTTCAGGGCAGCCTTGGCCGGAGACTCCCCAATCTCCGGAATTTTCAGTCCCCCGTCTTCCAGGGCGTCAGTAAGCATCACCCCCGGTCCACCGGCATGGGTGATGATGGCCATGCGGGGCCCCTTCAATTCCTTGCAGAGAAAAACATTGGCTACCGTGACCAACTCCTCCCTGCCATAACACCTTACGATTCCCGCCTTGCGGAAAAGAGCTTCCACGGCAGCATCACTGCTGACGAGTGCCCCTGTATGAGAGGAAGCAGCCCGGCTCCCCGCCGAGGAACTCCCCGCCTTGATGGCCGCTATACGGCACCCCTTGCGAATCAGCGATGAAGCATGCTCCAGCAGCTTATCGGGGTTGCGGATCGTCTCAAGATAAAGGAGTTTCACCAGCGAACTGTGCTCCGGATCGAAAGTCTCATCCAAATGGGCCAGCACCTCTTCCACTCCCGTCTGGGCACTGTTCCCCACCGACCAGACACTTGAAAAGCGAAGCCCCTTGGGAATCCCCGCCTCCATGATAAAAACAGCGGTCGCCCCCGAGCCCGAAATAAAATCACACCCCTTTGAACATAAGGGCGGAATAGGCGTGGTGAAAACACTGGTATGGACCGGATTCATCACACCGATACAGTTGGGTCCAATCAACGTCCCCTCCACCTCATCGACCATCCGGGCCATCTGCTGTTCCAGTAGCTTCCCTTCATGGCCCATCTCACTGAAACCTGCAGAGATCACGATGAAGGCCCGGGTCTGCTTTTCCCTGATCAGCACCTCCATGGCCGGAAGACAGGCCGCAGCAGGGATCGCCAAAATGGCCAGATCTACCTCCGGGAGATCCTCCACCGAAGCATAGGCCGGGAAACCCTGTACCTCCTTCTCACGGGGATTCACAATGTACAATTTTCCCCCATACTTGTGATCGGTAAGGTTCCTGATCAGTTTACCCCCGGGCTTGTTGAGATGATTAGACCCTCCCACCACCACTATACTCTCCGGATTCAGTAGCTTTTCATGTATCATATCGTTGGCTGAAACAGTACACTAAATTAGTGAAAAGTTAGCAGCTTATCCTGACATTTAACAGGGATTTGCCATTTTGGTGCCGAAGGGACCCGGGTTCCCCGGGGAAATACTATCTTTACTTTTCTCTCTGCATACAGGGAGACTATCACTGGATATCCTCCGGGATAGCCCCGGCAGGAGGAACAACCAGAGCAACCATTTGGAGGAAAAGAGAGGATGCTTCAGAAAATAGTGGTATTAACCACGCTCGGAGAGAGTGATACTCCCCTGATCCAGTGCGGGATCAGGGTGGCTGCTGTTTTCAGTAAGGAGCTCTGTCTCTTTTATCAGGCCGCAGGGGCCGACCACTCCCTTCACCTCGATCACCAACTGGAGGAGATCCGCCACCGGCTGCAGCAGGAGATCCCCGGCTTGCCGGTATCGGCGATGGTAGCCCCCTTCCGGGGCGAAAGACTGGCTACCACCCTGGCCGATGAACATGAGGCTATTATGATCATCGCCGGGGCCTCCCACTTCCGTCAACTCGCCCAGTCCCTTCAATCCAGTCCCATTCCCTTTCTCTTCGTGAACGAGAAAGCCCCTTTCGTCTCCGACTTCAGGAAAATCGTCTTCCCCGTGGACCTGCGTCATCAGAATAAGGACGCCATGAAATGGGCCCTTTGGTTTGGCAAGCACAACCAGAGTGAGATTCTGGCCGTGGGCGCCCATGACCGCTCCCGGGAGGACCAGCAGCAGGTAGATGGCCTGCTGTCCGCCCTGAAAAACCTGCTCTCCCGCGCCGGGGTAGCTCACAAAATCTATCGGGGCACCCGCAGCAGCCTGTCGGTCCACACCGAGGGATTGGTAGCGGCCCAACAGATCGGCGCGGGGCTCTTCCTCCTCCTGGGGAGCTCCACCATTACCCTCCTCGACCTGGTGCTGGGCCTCCCCGAAGAGAAAATCGTCCGCCATGCCGGAGCCATCCCCGTCCTGGTGGTTAATCCGCGCCGCGAGACCTACCTGGTTTGCGAGT
>CAZKIU010000037.1:0-10600 GCA_964552955.1 uncultured Prolixibacteraceae bacterium | reverse complement strand
GCACTGGAAAACATAGAAGTGATCTACGGATGAAGAATTTGTTCCTTACCTTTTTAGTGATGGCTTCGCTCAGCGGAGCCGCCCAGAAGCCTTTTTTCCGGTTTACGCTCGAAGGCATTGGCGACAACCGGGAATTTCACAACGGGAAGTCACGGGCACAGACCATCCTGGGAACACTGGGTTCCGCGGAGGCAGGCCTCACCATTGACGGACATAGCCTCGTTGCCGGGTTCAGTGAACTCTATGAATTCGGGAGCAGCATCGATTTCCACCAGCCCCGGCTGATTCTCTATTATGTTTATGACGATGCGGACAACTCTTTTCGTTTCGGATCCTTTCCCCGGCGGGGAACCATCGACTTCCCCCTGGCCATGCTGGCCGACACCTTATTGGTTTACCGCCCTCAGATCGAAGGAATGGCCGGTCAACTGCACGGAGCCTGGGGTCACCAGGCGGCATTTGTCGACTGGACCGGCAGGCAGACGGAAACCGTCAGAGAAGCCTTTATGGCCGGCACCTCCGGCGAGGTCAAAAAAGGAGACTGGTTTCTGCAGAATTTCATCCTCCTCGATCACCTCGCCCACACCTCCGTGAGAATCCCCGACCAACATATCAAAGACCACCTCGGGTATGCCCTCCTTTCCGGGATCCGGTGGGGTAGGGAGAATTCCATTCAAGGAGAGGCTAAAGCCGGACTCTTCTCCTCTATATACCGCGAACGGTCGGTGACCAACGGATTCGAAAGCAGTTATGCCTTTCACTTCGATGGCGAGGGTCACTACAAAAACCTGGGCCTGAAAACCACCCTCCACACCGGAGACCCCCTGGAATTCGCCCACGGCGACCCCTTTTACCGCTTTGACCATTACCTCCGCACCGACGCCATCTGGAACTTCATCAACCATAAAAATATCAGAGGCCGCTTCAACTGGTCACTGCACTGGGTCGACTTTAAAACCCTGGACCAGTCCCAGCAAATGACGATCATCTGCACTTTCTAAACACCTCCCGCTTCTACACGGAACACCTGACCGTACCCTACTGAACCCTTGCACGTTCAGCACTGAACCCTTGCCCGTTCTACCCTTGAAGGCCTGCCTGTTCTGCGCTGAGCGCCTGCCCTGAAGGCGGTAAAAAAAAAACAGAGTATGATTACATAATATGTAATTTGTTTTGTATAAATTTGATGAAGAAATCACTGGCCTGTGCGACTTCTTGCTTCCTTTTTGTATGTCGTTTTTTTCCTGGCTTGCATGACTTTTGCAGGTGATTCCACTACCTCCGATACGCATGCAAATGGAGGTTTGTCCATTCCTTCCGCTTTATTCAACGATGGGGATCTGCTCTTCAGACGGGGGCGTTCCCCCGAAAGTCACGCGGTTTTGATCACCTGTCGCAAGAGTGCCTATTCCCATGTAGGGATGGTCGTGGTGGAAGGGGGTCAGCCCTGGGTCATCCATGCTGTACCGGGAGAGAACGGCCGTGGCCCTGATTTTATCAGGAAAGAGACTATCGGGGAGTTTCTGGCAGAAAAGAAAGCCTCCCGTTATGCGGTGTACCGGGCCGACTTCCCCCGGGAAATAAGAAAAAGAGCGGCCGATAATGCCAGGAGGTATTTCCTCCAGCACCGGCTTTTTGACGACCGTTATGACCTGGCCACCGATGAAAAGCTTTATTGCACTGAGCTGGTGGTGAAAGCGTACGGGCAAGCCAATGCGGCGCTGACTGACCTCGGCATGACGGAACTCAACCTGGTCTTTGGGAAAATATCCCTTTTGTTTCCCGGCAATCTCATTGAAAACCCACATTTTCACTTAATTACTTACCATTAAAAACTAAAAAAAACTATGAAGAAACAGGCTATTTTAATTGTGTTTTCCGTTGTTCTGGCTTTGAGCATGTTCTCCTGCGGTGGAGGAACCTCCGGGGGCAACTCTCCATCCAAAACCGTTGAGAAATTGTTCAAGTATGTCATTGACAAAGACTATGACAATGCGGTAAAAATCTATGCCAACGAAGACGGCAAGGTTCTGGATGAAGAGGAAACAGCCAAAATCAAGGCGATGCTGCCCATGGTAGTTAAAGTCTATGAAAAAGATGGCGGTCTGAAGTCCATTAAGGTCACTAAAGAAACGCTGGCCGAAGATGGAAACAAAGCTACGGTGGACATCGTCCAGAGCTATGGCAATGGGAAAGAAGAGCCCAACAGTATTGACCTGGTCAAAATTGGAGGAGAATGGTACGTACTGGTCACCAATAATATGGTGGAATAATCCTCGTTCCTTTAAACGACAGAGGCTGCATCATGGGTAGAAGCAGCCTCTGTTTGTTTCTGACCTGAAGGTATTGTAGGGATCAACCAGCTCCGGGTCATAAAACGTGAAGCTGAACCTCCGCTGAGGAGGTTGACGGGACTATTCCACGATCGACATTTCGTTGAGCAGATAGCCGGCGCCGGCAAACTTATCAATGATGAAAAGGGCATAGCGGATATCGAGGGAGATATTGCGGCAGATGGAGGGGTCATAGATGATGTCGCTCATGGTTCCCTCCCAGCAGCGGTCAAAGTTGATCCCCACAAGATAGCCGTCCCCGTTGATCAGCGGACTGCCGGAGTTCCCTCCCGAGGTATGGTTGGAGGCAACCACACACACTGGCAGTTCCCCGTTTTCGCCGTAGCGGCCGAAGTCCCCCTTCAGGGCCAGCTCCTTCAACCGGTCTGGAACATCATAATCATAAATGGCAGGATTATCCTTTTCGAGGATGCCCCTGACTGTCGTCAGATGCTTATAGTGTACCCCGTCGGCCGGCTGGTAACCTTCCACTTTACCGTAGGAAACCCGGAGGGTCGAATTGGCATCGGGATAAAAAGGTGTTCCCTCGTTCATCTTCATCAATCCGGCCACGTAGCGCTTCATCCCCTCGTCGATGCGGGCTTCCAGTTCGGCCTGCCGGGGCTGGATCTGCGTATCATAATGACTGCGCAAACGGAGGAAGAGCGCCATCATTGGATCCCGGGCTATTTTCCTCACTGCCTCCGGATCGCTCTTGGCCAGTAACTGCTTGAGCCGGAGCGAATCGGCAAGAAGGCTTTTCCGGTAGACTTTGGTCAGCAGTTGCTCCCCCTGGTATTTCTTTAGCCATTCGCTGAAACCGGCAGGCAGCCACTGCGGATCCAGATCATTTCCCAATAAGGGCAGCAGGGCGGTGAAAAGTGCCTCATCAACGGGTTGATGGTAGTTTTTGTAAAAACCACTGACCAACCGGTTCACACTGGTCAGGGCATTCGGCGTCACCGCTCCTTCCCGTTCCACCTGATTAAGAAACAGACGCAGGTAACCAGCCAGGGTGAAAGCCTCCACACCGTTAAGGACGATCTCATTGTAGTAGTCGCCAGCTTTCACTACCGGAGTATAAGCCGCATGGAGTTCGCCTGACTCCCTGAAAAAAGCATCAAAATTATTTTCCCATAAATTGTTGGCACGGGCCCACCGTTCAAACGCCTTTTCCGAAGCCTGCTTTTTCTCCACCGCATCAAATCTGTCGAGGCCCATCACCTCTCCCTGCCACTTCTTCCAGGCATTGCTGATGCCGGCATGCTTGGCAGCATATTGAATGCGTACTCCGGGATCGGCCTCCATGAAACGGTTGAGGATGGCCAGCTTCTTATCCCTGATGGCGATCCGGTCGGGATCACGCTGGGCAGTGATCAGCTCCACCCCCCCGGCAGTCAGAAACCGGGTCGTCCGCCCGGGATATCCAAAGACCATGGTAAAATCTCCTGGTTGTACTCCCCTGAGGGAGATGGGAAAGAAACGTTTGGGCCGGAAGGGGACATTCTCAGCAGAATATTCAGCGGGTTCATTGTCCTTTCCGGCATAGATCCTGAAAAGGCTGAAATCGCCGGTATGGCGTGGCCACACCCAGTTGTCGGTATCGCCCCCGAATTTGCCGATAGCCGAAGGAGGAGCGCCTACCAGCCTGACATCCGTATATACCTTGTAGACATGGAGGTAATACTGGTTACCATAGAAAAGAGGCCTCACCTGGGCCCGCAGCTTTCCGCCCAGCGAGGCTTCCCGTTCGATGGCCTGGCTGTTGCGCGCAATGACCCCTGCCTGCGCCCGGGCATCCCTTATGGTATCGGTACCCTCCAGAACCCGCGCCGTCACATCCTCCATATATTCCAGAAAGCTCACATTAAGTCCCGGACAGGGGAGTTCCTCCTGCCGGTTGCCGGCCCAGAATCCATGGGTCAGATAATCGTGCTCCAGCGTGCTGTGCCGCTGGATCTGCCCATACCCGCAATGGTGGTTGGTAATCAAAAGACCTTCGCCCGAAATCAGCTCTCCAGTACATCCGCCGCCAAAGATCACCACCGCATCCTTCATACTGGGTTGCTCCCGGCTGTACACCTCTTCAGCCGACAGACGGAACCCCATCCGCTGCATCTCTTCAATATTGTATTTCTGCATCAGCGCCGGGATCCACATCCCCTCGCGGCCAAAAAGAGAAACTGCGGTGAAACAGATCACCGCCACCATCAGGAAAAACTTCTTCATCGATAAACGCTATTTGGAAATCTGATTTCCAAATATAGAGCTTATTTGAAAATATCCTCCTCTTTTTGATAGCCCTCGGAAACAACGGTCAGTTTGAGGTTGTCACGGGTGACGACCACGCCATTCTCAAGGATCGAGGGGACCAGTACCTCACCGTTACTGGTTGTTTTGAAGGTGCGGTCACAAGCCTCTCCCTTGGCCAGGCGAACGCCAATCTCAGCCGCGGCCGAGGCCATCTTCTGGATGGGTTTAAAGATGGTACAGGTTTGGGTTCCTTTGACAATCTCCTGAAGGTTCTTCAAGTCGGCATCCATGCCGGCCACCAGGACACTTCCTGCCAGTTTTTTCTCCTCCAGGGCCCTGATGACCCCTACAGCTATAGCATCGTTGCCGGCAATGATGGCATCGACCTTGTTGCCATTCTTACTCAACAGGTCGAGGGTCAGGGTATATCCTTCCTCTTCACTCCATTGCTCTGTAAACGTATTGTAAACCAGGGTTACATCCCCCTTTTCAATCAGCGGGGAGAGAATATTCATCTGCCCCAGATATAAAAACTGGCTGTTATGGTCGCTCCGGGCCCCCCCCAACAGGGCATAACTCCCCTGGGGTTTGATCCGTGTGAGGTAATCGGCTTGTAACTCCCCGATCTCCACATTATCGGTGGAAATATAATAGTCGAGTTTACAGTTGAGAATCAGTCTGTCGTAAGAGACCACCCGGGCCTGGTTCTTATGGGCCTCTTCGACGATACTGGCGGCTGCAAACTGATCCACAGGCACAACAACCAGCACTTTAACCCCCTCACTGAGAAGTTGCCGGGCTTGTTTCAGCTGGGTTTCAGCATCATTGCCGGCATCCATAACGCTTACCGTCGCACCGAGTTCCTCTGCCCTGGCAACAAAGTAATCCCGGTCATTCTCCCACCTTTCCTTGTCAAAGGCATGAAGCAAGAATCCAATCTTCACCGGTTCCTGCTTTGCACATCCCGACATTAAAAATACCAGGAGAGTAATGGTGAATAGTCTCACTGCATTTTTCATAATTATCTTGCATTAAATGTTAGTTTTTAAGGCCACATGCCATAGCCATAGCGGGTATAAACCTCTCAGCCGGTGATCAGGCGACCATGGCTATCTAATCTGGTTCCCGGATTACCTTCATGTACGAAAGAAGGGGGCTTTGGGTTTTCCAAAACCAGATAAAACTACTGTAATGCAGTACTTTCTCGGGTGGGGATTCAGGATGGACGAAGTTCAGCAAGGAAGCTGCCAGGTCGCCTTGACGGAGTCAGAACCCCAAAATTTCGGTATAGAGCCGCTGCACGGGCAACCCCACCACATTATAATAGGAGCCTTCCACTCGGGTGATGCCGGCCATACCGATCCACTCCTGGATGCCATAAGCCCCGGCTTTGTCGGTGGGATTGAAATGGGTCACGTAATAATCGATTTCGCGGTCCAACAACTCCTTGAATTCCACATGGGTAACGGCATGAAAAGTCCTCTCTTTATACCGGCTTTTCAGGCACACCCCGGTCACCACCTGGTGGATGTGGCCGCTGAGTTTCCGCAGCATCACCCGCGCCTCCTCGGGGCCAGCAGGTTTTCCCAATACCTCCCTGCGAAGCCAGACTATCGTATCCGCAGTGATCAGCAAGTCATTTTCCTCCAAAATTCCTTCAAAGGGAGAGGCTTTCTGTTTGGCCAGGTATACCGGGATCTCCAACATCCCCAGGGACTTGGGGTAGTGCTCCGGTATATCAACAGGCTTTACCGTGAAAGGAAGCCCCATCTCACGCAGAAGCTGAATCCTGCGGGGGGAATTGGAGGCCAGAATATAGTTGTAGGAAGGAAACCAATTCACTATCGTAGTTTTTAAATTATCATCTTTATAAAGCCTGGTTTTGGTCGGGTGGAATGACCTCCCATTGATCACAGGCCCGCATGACCTGTTCAATGACATCCCTGACGCACCCGCGGCCCCCTTTTCTGTCAGAGATGTAGCGGGCCACTGCTTTAATCTCGGGAACAGCATCAGCAGGGCACGTAGGCAAACCCACCCGGGTCATCACTTGCAAATCGGGAAGATCATCTCCCATATAGAGGATCTGATGGGCTTCTATTCCTGAGGCCCTGATAAAATCATCGAGACATCCGTTTTTTTCCGGAGCATTGTCATAAAAATGGTGCACACCCAGCTTCTCATAACGTAACCTGACCCGCTGCTGGGTACCCCCCGTGATGATACCAACCGCAAAACCAGCAGCCAGAGCCCTTCTGATGGCATACCCATCCTTGACATTGGCCGTCCTGACCGGATTCCCTTCCCCATCCAAAGGAGATCCATCTTCCGACAAAACCCCGTCTACATCAAATAGAAACGCCCTGACCTCCCTGATATCATCTTTGAAAAATGACATAAACCGATTTTGGGGGGGAAAGATAGAAATTGTCAGCCAAAGTAAAAAAAAAGAACCCGTTATTTTCGGCAGAGCCAAAACAACGGGTGGCGTGATGCGGGTTAAAAAACTGAACTACTGGAGTGTTGAGGCATATCTTTGATCTACCACTTCCCAGTCCACTACATTCCAGAAGTTGGAGATGTATTCAGGACGGCGGTTCTGGTATTTGAGATAATAGGCATGTTCCCAGACGTCAAGCCCCAGCAGGGGGGTTCCCCTTTCGGAGACCACATCCATCAGGGGGTTGTCCTGATTGGGTGTACTGGAGATGAAGAGCCGGCCCGAACCATCCACCGACAGCCAGGCCCAGCCACTCCCGAAGCGGGTTTTGGCTGCATTCTCAAACGCGGTCTTAAAAGCCCCGAAAGTGCCGAAGTCCTTTTCAATGGCCTTCATTAGCCTAGCAGGAACTTCCTTCTTCTGGGGAGTCATGTTTTCCCAGAAAAGACTATGGTTGTAATAGCCCCCTCCATTATTGCGCAGAACCTCCGAATACTGGCTTATCTTGGCAAAAATGGAAACCACCGGAGTGTGCAAAAGCCCCCCTTCAGCAGCCGCCTTCATAAAATTATCAAAATAAGCCCGGTGATGTTTCGAGTAATGGATTTCCATGGTCTGCGCATCAATATAGGGTTCCAGGGCACCATAGGCATACCCCAGTTCCGGAAACTGGTGACAGCTCTGCTCCGTTTTGCTCTCCTGCGCCTGCAGGACCGTGTGAACCATTATCATGGTCACCATTATTATCATGATCTTTCTCATTGGACGATTGTCTATTTAATGATTTTAAATTGTTTTGTTTGTGGTTTAAACAACCCACAGGCAAAAAGGTTTTGCATATGCCTCGTTTCTCTGTTTTATCCCCTATTTTTGGAGACGGCAGGCATAGATGAAAGGTGTTAATGCTTACATCCTGGCCATCGCCGAAGAAAAGGAACACGCAAAATGAAAATCAGCGCCATCATCGTCACCTATAACCGGCCAGACGCCCTGGAGGCCATCCTCAGGAGCATTCTCGTCCAACGGGAGTTACCCAGCGAAGTCGTGATTGCCGATGATGGTTCCGGCCCCGCTACAGCTGCAGTAGTCCAAAAGTACAGGGAGATGTTCCCTATTGTTTTGAAACAGGTGTGGCATGAAGACCGGGGATTCCGGGGATCGGCTATCCGAAACCGGGCCATCAGGGAGTCCTCAGGGGAATATCTGGTTTTCTCAGACGGCGATTTGTTGTTTCACCCCTCATTTTTCCGTGATTTCCGAAAAATGGCGGCTCCCGGCAAGGCTTCCATTGGTTCACGGGTCTTTCTCACCCGGGCAGCCACAGCGCAACACATTACCGCCGCAACTACCCTTCCGCTGGAAAACGGCATCTCCCGCTCCCTCCCCCCCCTGCCGGGCCTCTTCTCATCAGGAATCGCCAGAAACCGATTCAACGGGTGCAGGATTCCCCTTCTAACACCATGGTTCCCTGAAATGATCTTTTCTGAACGGACCAGGGGCGGACTGTTGGGCGTCTGGAAAAAGGATCTGGAAGCGGTCAACGGGTGGAATGAGGATTTTACAGGATGGGGATTGGAAGACACCGAACTGGTGGCACGTTTGCATTTCAACGGGGTGGCTCTGAGAAAACTGAAACTGTCAGCCCTTTGTTACCACTTGTGGCATCCTGAAGCCAACAGGCAACAGCTGGAAAGAAACCGGTTGCTGCTGGAGCAGACCATCACCCGGAGAATCACTTGGTGTGAAAACGGATTGGTAACACAATAGCGTTGAAACAGGGCCTCATTTCTGCTTCACAGGAAGACCACCTGGCGATCTGAAAAGCTGGCCATCAGTGGATATCCATGAATTCGCGGGGCGAATGCCACAAAAATAAACCGTAGAAAAAACAGAAATAAGACAGCCCCATATGGGTTTCCAGATTGGCATCGCCCAGGTTGGCAAACCCCATGGAAATCAGAAAAAGCCAGAATATCAAATTCTTACGATGTCCCTCCCTGAACAAAGGAATCAATAGCAGAGCCATGATAGCCACAAAACCCACTACTCCAAATTTCACCAGGTAGTTGAGAAACTGGTTATGGGAAGGGCCCTGGTTTTCGGGATGAAGGCGTGAATTCAACTGTTGGTAAGCCCCGGCATAAGCCAGTTTCCAGTTGCCCGTACCAATCCCCAGCCAGGGATGCTGGCCGATCAGATGGAGCGAGGCCCTGACAAATTCAATGCGCTGGGAAAAAGACTGGTTGTTGGGATCGCCATACCGGGTATAATAATCGTATTCCCAAATGGTCTCATAAACCCGTGGATAAAGGGAAAAAGAACGGTTCACATAGATGTAATTGGCCACCCCCTGTTCAATGGCCTTGATGTCGGCAGCAGTGAGCTGGCTTACACCTGTGCTGTCCTTGCGCAATCCCTTACTGGTTAAATACCTGATCAGAGTCGAACTGCAGGGATACCCTCCCCCGTCAGGCGCATCAAAGTCAATTTTACTTACTTTATTCCATTCACTGCGTAACTCCTCAGTACATATCCAGGCATGGACCCAATGGCCGTTTTCGCGGTCCCGCGAATTGAAGTCAAAAGTGTAAGGCCGGCCGGAAGGCGTCAGCGGTTCAATGGTCTCAGGATTAAGCGTTTCAGAATCATGAAAATCATGCCAGACTTTAGCGACATAGCCTGCCGGAATCAGAATCAGCAGCAGCAGGCCAGCCACCAAAACGCCCCGCTTCCACATCTGGCTGGGTCTAAATGCCAGAATAAGCAGGAAGATCCAGAGCGTCCCCAAAAGGGCAATGACACCAGTGACCGATTTAAGCTGCAGAAGGAAAAGCAGAAGCCATCCACCTGTCAATGCCAGAATCCAGGATGGAATCCCGGCAATAGGGAGGAGCTTCCGTGCCCTGAGGAACCCGCCCAACAGCACAAAGGCGAGGACAACCTGGAAGGAGAAACGGATATGGGAAATATGTATGAATTCACGAAAACCGGTAATCCCCAGTTGCTCCCGGAAGAGATACCTGCCTGTGGCTTCGAAAGAGGCGGCCACCACGGCCATTATGAACAGGAGCAGGAGGTATACGAACCTTCGGGTGTTGAGCCGTGGGGAATAATAGAGGGCGGCAGGAATTACCACCCAGAAGATCACCTTCTTAAGCTCATAAAGGGCAAATGTGAGATCATGGGTTCTGACCATCCCCAACAGATACAACAGGAAAATGGAGGAAACCATCAGCAGGCTGACCGGGGTACCCCGCGGTATGGACGGGTGATTCCAGGAGCGCAGCAACAACATCTGGAGCATTAAAGCGCCAGCCAGGATGCTGACCAGAGCCTCCGAAAAGGGGAGAAACATCACAAAAAGTAAAAGCAGGTAATAAAATACGCTTTCGCGTAACCTGTTGAGGTCAAAACCCGGGTTCATGGTTACTCCTGGTTAGTTATTGAAGGTACCTTGCGCCGTCAGAAAGAGAACGGGTAAGGGGAAATAAAAGTATTCTCGTGTGCGAGAAATTCCGTTTTCGAGGCGGGTGGCAGACAAAAAAAAAACTCCGGCTCAATAAAGAACCGGAGT
>CAZKIU010000036.1:9600-40110 GCA_964552955.1 uncultured Prolixibacteraceae bacterium | reverse complement strand
GGCCACAGGATATCGGCTTTGACTACTCCTACATCATGGCGGCCACCGGTGACCGCACCCCCTGTGTCTTTATCGAAAACCAACGTATTGCCCACCTTGACCCGACCGAAAAAAATAACCTGGCAGACCAGCACCCTGCACTGAGGGAGCAACTCCGGCAAACCCTGGACACGTTACGTAACCCCGCTCTTTCACCTGTTCAAAAATGATCCAATGACCCATCAGGCTTCTAATCCCATTGCGATGCGCAGGCGCTATAAGGCTCCTCTGATGCACGTTCTTATCCTGTCTCTGGCCTTTTCCACGGCCTGCAACAAGGAAAAGGCCTCCACTCCTGACCCGGGCTGGCCGGAAATCACCCGCGAGGCCAAACCCTGGAGCCGCTGGTGGTGGATGGCTTCGGCCGTCGACAGCGCCAACCTGACGGCGGCCCTGGAGACGTACGCGGCAGCGGGATTGGGCGGACTGGAGGTCACCCCGATCTACGGGGTCCACGGCTACGAAGAGCGGTCCATCCCTTTTCTCTCTCCGGCATGGGCCGACCACTTCGAATACACCCTCGGGGAAGCGGCCCGCCTTGACCTGGGCATCGACCTGGCCATGGCCTCAGGATGGCCCTTTGGCGGGCCCTGGGTCTCCCCCGATGAGGCCTGCCGTATGATGGAAATGGAAACCTGGACCCTCCGCAAGGGAGAACGCCTCCCCACCAGAGTGGTCAAAACCCAGGAACCCCTGCTGCGGGTCATCACCCGCAAGAACCTCCGCATCGACCAGGTGAAAGACCCTATCACCGCCAACGCCGACAGCCTCCAGGCCTGGGCCATCGACCAGGTGCGCTTCCCCCGCCCTATGTCTCTTCAGGCCCTTATGGCCTATTCCAACCAGGGAGCAATCCTCGACCTCTCTCCCCAAGTAAAAGCCGATGGCACCCTCGACTGGACCGCCCCCGAAGGAGAATGGAGGGTAGTGGCCCTCTTTGAAGGGTGGCATGGCAAACTGGTCGAACGCGCCGGCCCCGGTGGCGAAGGCGACGTCATCGACCACTTCTCGGCTACCGCCATCGACCACTACCTCCACCATTTCGACACGATCTTCGCGGGCAGAGACCTTACCGGCCTCCGCGCCTGGTTCAACGACTCCTATGAGGTCGACGACGCCCGCGGGGAAGCCGACTATACCCCCCTCCTGCTGGAGGAATTCAACCAGCGACGGGGCTACGACCTCCGCCATCACCTGCCGGCCCTCATGGGCCTCGACTCTGCCGACATCAATGCCAGGGTCCTCACCGACTACCGGCAGACCATCTCCGACCTGATTCTCGAAAATTACACCCTCCGCTGGCACGACTGGTCCACCAGAGGGGGCCATATCATCCGCAACCAGGCCCACGGCGCTCCCGCCGACATCCTCGACCTCTATGCCGCCGCTGACATCCCCGAAACCGAAGGGGAAGACATCGTCAAAATCAAAACAGCCTCCTCGGTGGCCCATGTCACTGGAAAAAAACTGGCCTCCTCGGAATCGGCCACCTGGCTCAAAGACCATTTCCAGGCCTCACTTGAAGAGGTCAAACATGCCGCTGACCTCTTCCTGCTGGCCGGCATCAACCATATCTTCTACCATGGCACCACCTACTCGCCGCAGGAAGCCCCCTGGCCTGGCTGGATGTTCTACGCGGCCGTCCACTTCAGCCCCACCAACCCCTTCTGGAAGGACTTCGCTGCCCTCAACGGCTATATCGCCAGAGTGCAATCCTTCTTACAGAAAGGAACACCCGATAATGACCTCCTGCTTTACAATCCCATCTTCGACGAATACGCCGACCGCGGGCGCTCCCTTCTGCGCCATTTCGACGGCTCCGCCCAGAATTCTGCCCTCCGGCCTGTGGCCCTCGACCTCTGGAACCGGGGCTACGCCTTCGACTATATTTCCGACCGCCAGACCGCCCACCTCGAAGTGCACGACGGCAGCCTCCTCACCGGCGGAAACCACTATCGCGCCCTGTTGGTGCCCCCGGCACGCCTGATGCCTCCTGAAACCTTCGAAAAACTGGTGACCCTGGCCCGGCAGGGCGCCACCATTCTCATGGCCGCCCTGCCGGAGGATGTTCCCGGATGGGCCCACCTTGACGCCCGCCGCAGCCGCCTGCAAACCCTCAAAGAGGAGCTTACCTTTCATCCGTCGGGAGAGGGACTCCTTAAAGCCACCGTGGGGAAGGGGCAGATCTTCACCGGCGCCCCAGACCTTCTGCCTGCCGCCGCAGGCCTGCCCCGCGAAACCATGACCGAACTCGGCCTGCAAACCATCCGCCGTAAGGAGGGAGCCGTCACCACCTGGTTTGTGGTCAACCGGGGAAAGGATCCCATCAATCAATGGATTCCCCTGAGCCTTAAAGGACACTCGGCGGTGCTTTACAATCCTATGAACGGCCACTATGGCAAGGCCCGCACGGAGTCCTCCGCTACGGGTACCCGCGTACACCTCCGGCTCTATCCCGGGGAAAGTGCGCTGATACAGCTCTTCCCTTCCGAAGTCGATCTTGCTGACTATAACTATTTTACAGAAACAGGTGAGAAAATCCCCTTCAGCCGGCCCTGGACACTCACCTTCACCGAAGGGGGGCCACACCTTCCACCCACAGTGGAGATGGACCAGCCCGGATTATGGAGCACCCTGGAAGATGAAGCCTACCAGGCCTTCTCGGGTTCGACCCTCTACAGCACCTCCTTTCCCAAGCCTGCCGGCAACGCCCCCTTCTACCGCCTTAGCCTGGGGAGCGTCTGTCACTCCGCCACTGTCACCCTGAATGGAAGGCCTCTGGCCACCCTGGTCGCCGCCCCATGGCAAATCGATATTCCGGCTGCTGAACTGAACGACAACAACACCCTCGGCATCACCGTCACCAACCTAATGGGCAACCGGATCGCCGATATGGAACGAAAGGGGATACCTTACAGAATCTTCTATAATGTCAACTTCCCGGCCTCCCGGCCAGAAAACCGGGGCCCCGACGGCCTCTTTACCACTTCGGGATGGGCCGTGCAACCCTCGGGACTCGCCGGACCGGTTACCCTTGAGCCTTTAAACCTCCCCTGACCCGGCAAGAACCCAGATAAAACATTTAGAGGAGTCCTTCACAAACGGCCAGCCAGCCTGTTGATTTCCAGAAGATACCCTTCCAGGTCATCACGAAATCCCTGATGACTGCGGCTGATCTCCAGCTCTATCTCCGGAATCTGTTCCGGAGTAAGATCCCGGATGTGGCTGACCAGCCAACACATCCTGTCTATCAGGTAGTTGTTGCTGGCGGCGATCTTTGCCCTGATGGCTTTTCCCAGGGCGGAAACCGCTTCATTGGGCGGGAAGAACCGGTGGTATACCGAAAGGTGATAATTGGCCCACCGGGCCATGTTGAGTACGCCATCGTGCGACTCCAGCCATGACGAGAATGAGCGGGCGGAAATCTCAAAGAGCTGATCTACCCAAGCCTCTTCGAAACGGTAGTCCTCCTGCCCCGTCTCTCCAATCAGCCGGTTGTCAGCCGCCAGTTCCTTCTCGACCGCCGTTTCGGCATATGGCAACATCTTGCAAAAGGTGACCGGGGAAACCCCGTCACTGCATATCTCACGTAAAAACTCCAGATTTTCAGCCACTGAGGTCAGGGTGGACCAGGGGGTAAACAGCATAAAACCAAAATCAAAACCCACCCCCTCCTTCTTCAGGATCTCCACTGCCCGGGTATTGCCCTTCCGGTCAATGTGTTTATTCATACGCCGCAGGCCATCATCGGTCCCATTCTCAATGCCCAGATAGACCTGGAACAAACCGTTTTCGTGCATCAGCTTCAGCGATTCGGCAGAAATCTCATCTGGCCGGCAGTTGATTTTCCAGATGATCTTCCCCTTAAGCCCTTGATGCACCAAAGCCTGACAAAATTCTTCAAGCCACAGGGTTTGGTTCCGGGGATAAACAGGAAAATCATCGTCCTGAAACATGAAGACTGTGCACCCTTTCGCGTCGTAGAGGTATTTCATCTCCTCCACGACCAGTGCAGGGCGGCGGATCCGCTTGACCGACCCGGGAGGCTTGCTGTAAAACTCGCGGATGCTGCAAAAACTGCAGTTATAGACACACCCTCTGCCAGCGATCAGGGTGGCAAAACGATGCCCCAGGGCATATTCCTTCAGGGGGGGGCGCACCGGAATGGGGAATTCATCGAGGTCAGCTTCCAGCTCTCGCAACGGATTGGCATGGACACTTCCGTTTTCGTGCCAGGCCACGCCTTTCAAATGACGCCATTCCTCCCCCCGGTAGAGCTGCTCTACCAATTCCCGGAAGGTGTGTTCCCCCTCAAACAATACAATAGAATCCAACAGGGGAATCATTTCAAACAATTCCCGGTACCGCAGACTGGGATAATGACCTCCGGCAGTGAAGTGAGCTTTCACCTGGTGATCACGCAAATAACCCAGCATATTGCGGAATTCAAAAATATGATACTGGAAGATCACCGAAAAACCGACTACCAAGGGTTGAAACTCCCTTATCCTTTCCAGAATGGCCTCCTTCCCGTCACGGTAATCCATGATCTTCACCCCGAAACCGTCGTACATCAGCCGCGAAGCCACGTACCCTAATCCCAGGTTGTCCTGCTCCTGAAACCCAACCAGCAATACAGGTCTCTCTTTATGGGCATAAAAAGGCATAGGGCTGTCCGTTATAAAAATAAATCATTTCCCGTCCTGGTCATTCATCCCAACATTTTCAGCGATGCATTGACCATGTCCATTTCATTCTTTAATTGCTGCATCTGAATATCAAGTTCTTTGATCCTGAATCTCAGTTGCTCCTTATAAATGTTGATTCTGATAGAATCAGATATTTTCAGCCACGGTGGAGGATCCATCGCCCAGAGCCTTTTGTTTAATACTGCCTCACTCGAAATAAAGGCCCTCTCCTCGAGTTCTGCTTTTTTTAATTCCGGATTGCTCATGTTTAAGAGGTATTAAAGGTTTAATAAAAAAGACACCCCATGCCATCCATCAATTTACAAAAAAAAAATGAAACCCCGTATGGGTCAGGAGAATAAAACATCGGACCCCTTCAGGGAGGATTTCTTTATCCCCTTCTTGGGAAATCCTTGAGGTTTAACCATATTTGCATGACGGTGCTGGTTCTAGCAGGACCGGTCAAACCAAAAGATATTAACACATCAATCACAATTATTTACATCATGACGAACAAGAAGGTTTTTATCATCGTTGCCCTTTTGGTGGCTGTTTTGTTTTCCTCCAATGCTGTGGCTCAGAAAAACAACAAACTCTCGCGTAAAGAGAAAAAAGAGGGATGGGTACTTTTGTTTAACGGGAAGGACTTCAGCGGATGGCGGCAGTGCAATGGGACGGCGATGCCAGCCAATTGGGTCCTTGACGATCAGGCCATGAAAGTATTTACCGGTGAGGGGAAGAAACCGGGCCAGGGGGCAAACGGTGATATCCTGTACCATGTGAAGAAATTCCGCAACTTTGAACTGGCCATTGACTGGAAAGCCGGGGAAGCGGGCAATTCAGGCATCTTCTTCAATGTCCGCGAAGTCCCCGGAAAACCTATCTACTATGCGGCTCCCGAAATCCAGGTCCTCGACAATGAAAAAGCCAGCGACAACAAAATAGCCTCCCACCTTGCCGGATCACTCTATGACATGATCCCTGCCGATCCCACAACCGTAAATCCTGCCGGATCGTGGAACCACATGGTGATCAAGGTCAAAGACGGCCAGGTAACCCACACCATGAACGGAAAACAAGTGGTTTCCTACACCCTGTGGACCCCCGAATGGGATGCCCTGGTGGCCAAGAGCAAATTCAAAGACTTCCCGGGTTTCACCGAAGGGATCTCCAAAGAGGGATATATCGGCCTGCAGGATCATGGCTATGCCATCTGGTTCCGCAACATCAAAATCAGGGAGCTCTGATTATAGCATCTACTGATTTTACCACAACAACTAAATAATACATACCGATGAAACGATTAGTCTCACTTTTAATCCTGACAATTATGGGGAGCTCCACGATGGCTGGAATTCACCAGTTGACTTCGCCCGATGGGCGACTCAGGGTGACCGTGGAAACAGGGACCACCATTACCTACACCGTCGTGCATGAGAACACGCCGGTGGTGACGGCCTCCCCCCTGTCGGTAACCCTCGGCAATGGTACGGTATGGGGCGCCAACCCCAAACTTAAGAAGGCCAACACCATTTCTGTAAAACAGGAAGTGAACAGCCGGCTCTACAAGAAACAGGTGATCTCCGATGTCTATAATGAACTGACCCTGCAATTCAAAGGAGATTACAAGGTGGTCTTCAGGGCTTACGACCAGGGGGTGGCCTATCGTTTCGCGGCTACCGGCAAGGAGGCGTTCACGGTGAAAAACGAAGAAGTCTGTCTGAATTTTCAAGAAAACCTAAACACCCTGGTGCCTTACGTCAGGGATTTCAACCCTGCCGATCCTGACCGGCAGTTCTTCAACAGTTTCGAGAATACCTACACCCCGGCCAAGTTGAGTGACCTGCACCCCCAGCGGCTGATCTTCCTGCCCTTGCTGGTGGAATTGGCCGGCGGCAAAAAAATGGTCTTCACCGAAGCCGACCTGGAGAGCTACCCCGGTCTTTACATGGCCAACCGCACGGGGGGGAATGCACTGACCGGTGTCTTCGCCCCTTATCCCAAAACAACCGTCCAGGGCGGCCATAACATGCTCCAGCAGATCGTCACCGAACGGGAACCTTTTATCGCCCGGCTGAAGGCAGGGGCTGCCCTCCCCTGGAGGGTCCTCACCGTCGCCACCAGCGACAGTGAGCTCCTCGACAACGACCTGGTCTACCTCCTGGCTTCCCCTTCCCGCATCGCCGACCCTTCATGGATCAAACCTGGCAAGGTGGCCTGGGACTGGTGGAACGACTGGAATATCTATGGGGTAGACTTCCGCGCAGGGATCAACAATCAAACCTATAAATACTACATCGATTTTGCTTCCGAGAACCACATCGAGTATGTGATCCTCGATGAGGGGTGGGCGGTCAACAAAAAAGCCGACCTGATGCAAATTGTTCCGGAGATCAACGTGAAGGAACTGGTGGACTATGCCCGGGAACGGCAGGTGGGCATCATCCTCTGGGCGGGCTACTATGCCATAGACCGCGACATGGAGAACGTCTGCCGTATCTATTCCGAAATGGGAGTCAAGGGATTCAAGGTCGACTTCATGGACCGTGACGACCAGGAAATGGTCGATTTCTATTACCGTTGTGCCGAAACCGCCGCCAAATATAAGCTGATGGTCGATTTTCACGGGGCTTATAAACCCACCGGGCTCCACCGCACCTGGCCTAATGTGATCAATTTTGAAGGGGTCCATGGTCTCGAACAGCTTAAATGGTCCCCCCCGGAAGTCGACATGGTCCGTTATGACGTCACCTTCCCCTACATCAGAATGTTGGCTGGGCCCGTCGACTATACCCAGGGTGCCATGCGCAATGCCAACCGCCGGAACTACCACCCCGTCAACAGCGAGCCCATGAGCCAGGGGACCCGTTGCCACCAGCTCGCACAGTATGTCATCTTCGAATCGCCCCTCAATATGTTGTGTGACAACCCCTCCAATTACCGTATGGAACCCGAATGCACCCGCTTCATCGCCGAAATCCCCACCGTATGGGACGAAACCAAAGCCCTCGACGGCGTGGTCGGTGAATATATCGTCATGGCCCGCCGCCACGGCGACACCTGGTATATCGGGGGCCTCACCAACTGGAACAAAAGGGAGGTGACCGTTGACCTGGGATTCCTCGGCGATCAGTTCAAAACGGTGGAGCTCTTCCGCGATGGCGTGAACGCCGACCGCGCAGCCCGGGACTACAAACGGGAGTCCATCACCATGCCCGCCTCTAAAAAAATGACCCTCACCCTGATGCAAGGGGGAGGATTCGCCGCTAAAATCACCCGGTAATCCTGTATCCTGGTTTCTTCCGGAATCACACGATGACCCTGGCCGATCATATCATCCGCTTCAATGAAGCCCTCTCCTTTGAGGAGCCCCTGCCCGGGGGCATCCGGATCATGAATCCCTACCGGGATAATCCGGATGCCCTCAGGGTCTCTTCCCTTTTCTACCGGAAATACTATTCCACGCCTCATCCCCGCCGCCTTATCCTGGGCATCAACCCCGGCCGGCTCGGCGCCGGCGTCACCGGGATCCCCTTTACCGACACCTTCCGGCTTAAAACGTTCTGCAACCTCGAAATCCCCGGACTCACCTCCCGGGAAACCTCCTCGGCCTTCGTCTACGACATGATCAGCGCCTATGGCGGACCCGAACACTTTTACAATCACTTTTTTATTTCCGCCGTATGCCCCCTGGGATTCGTAAAAACCAACCCACGGGGTACAGAAGTCAACTTCAACTATTACGATGACCCCCGCCTCCAGGAAACCATGGAGCCCTTTATGGTCCGCTCACTCGAAGAACAAATCGCCTTCGGCTTCCTCACCGACCGGTGCTATTGCCTGGGCAATAACAAGAACTACCGCACACTCCTCCGCCTTAACAAAGAAAATGGTTGGTTCGGCGAAATCATCCCCCTCGAACACCCCCGCTTTATCATGCAGTACCGCCTGAAACAAAAGGAGGCTTTCATCACAAAATACCTCAACCTGCTCACCCCCTGATCCCAAAAGAAAAAAGCTCCCGCTGAACAGGATCATGAATACCCGGTCGTTGTCTTGACAAGCTTGCGATGGATGGACCAGTGAGAGCTCCGTTAATATTCATGAATTCATGGTCGTTGTCTTGACAGGCTTGCGATGGATGGACCAGGGAGGGCGCTGTTATTGTTCATGAAACCCAAGCAGTTGTCTTCACAGGAGTGTCGGGATGGAAATATTATGCGCCTGAGCCAGTTCATCTGGCATTCCCTTTGTATATTTGTTCATAAACTTAATACCCATGGTTTTATGAAAATTAAGATGTTTTTCGCCGCTGTTGCACTACTGACCCTGGGGGTGACCGCAGGATGGACGAGCCAGGCCCAGGAGAATCCTGCTGCCCCGGCAGCTAAAAAGGAAGTCAGGACCATCATCATCAGGGAAGGCAACAAATCAGCCACCGATACGGTGATCACCAGAAAGGATGCGAAGCACTTCAGGATGGATGGGGGCAAGGAGGCCGTTTGGGTCGCCACCGATGCCATGGCCGGTAGCGATTCGCTGATAGAGGAGATCATCATCCATAAAGGGGATGGCATGGAAAAGCGGATGATTATCAGAAGAATGGGAGACGGCCCAGGAAGGATGGTCATCCATGAAGAGACGATGGAAGGGGACTCCGGAAAACAGGTCAGGGTGTTTGTCAGGAATGCCGTTCCCAGAGAGGAGGATCGGTGGATCAGGCGGGGCGATGGAAGAGGTCTCCGCCAGAGAGTTACCAGATCATTGGAACCGGGCACTCCCCTGCCCCCGGCATTCCCGGGTGCACGTGCTTTGAGGCCCCGTACCCTGCAGGGCCCTAACATCATCAACCTGGCCGACCCGGGCATCATCTCTTACAAAAAGAAGAAAATGAGCGGCGGCCGCGAAAAAATCACCATCATCAGGAACGAAGTCAAGGAGGTGACCGTGAAAGAGAACCAGATCCTTCAGATCGACCGGAACCTGAATTCAGGCAGCGATGAGGATCTCGAAAGGATGAATGCTCCCCGTGTGGTCCGTGAAATGGAGTTCCGCCGCAATGAACTCCCCATCCCTGCAGAATCCCCCGCCCCTGCGGAAGCTCCCGCCCCGGCAGATCAAAAGTAATCCCCGCTCCGGTAATGCACTCTTCCCCGGCGTAGCTCCAGTTAACCGCATTTCCACGGCATAGCTCCGGTTAACCGCATTTCCACGGCATAGCTCCGGTTAACCGCACTTCCACGGCATAGCTCCGGTTAAGAACCCTGCCCCGGCGGGCTTGCTTTCCCACCCTGGGCAAAGAGAGATTTCTGAAAAAAAAGAACACGCCCCCCTGAGATTTAAATGAAAAGGGGAGGCGTGTTCAAAATATTAAGTGGAATGATTATCTCAATCCCTTATTGAGCATGTAGTACATTTCGTTCCAGCGGAGTTCCTTCTTAAAATCGGAAAGGTTGGTTTTCTGATCGATCAGCAGGAATTCGATATCGGCGATTTCGGCGAAGTCTTCGAGGAATTCAGGGTTGATTTGCTGGCTGAAGGCAGTATGGTGTGCGCCCCCTGCCAGGATCCATGCGGCGGCGCCGGTCTGCAGGTCGGGTTGTGGTTTCCACATGGCGCGGGCCACGGGAAGTTTAGGAAATTCGGCATCGGGGCTGACCACATCCACGGCATTGACGATCATCCTGAAGCGGTTGCCCATATCAATCACGGAGGCATTGACTGCGGGGCCATCAGGAACATTGAAGACCAGGCGCGCCGGATCGGCCTTGCCGCCGATCCCCAGAGGATGCACTTCGAGTTTGGGTTTGGCCTTGGAGGTAGAGGGACAGATCTCCAGCATGTGAGCCCCCAACACCTTCATTCCGGCAGGATCGAGATGGTAAGTATAGTCTTCCATGAAGGAGGTTCCCCCCGGTAAACCGGCACCCATCACCTTGACGGCACGTACCAGCGCTGAATGTTTCCAGTCCCCCTCGGCACCAAAACCGTAGCCCTGGGCCATCAACCGCTGTACCGCCAGTCCGGGCAATTGTTCCAGTCCATGCAGATCCTCAAAGGTGGTGGTGAAGGCCGTGAACTTACCCGCCTCCAGGAAAGCCTTCATCCCCAACTCGTAACGGGCCTGCACCCTTACATTGGTATGGTACTCTCCTCCGGGCTGGCCAGCCTTATCCACATCATACAACGTCATATATTCATCGACCAGGCGGGCCACACTGGCTTCATCTACCTCCTTGATCGATCTCACCAGGTCGCCGATGCCAAAACCACTCACCGAAAAACCCAGCCTGATCTGTGCTTCTACCTTGTCGCCCTCGGTGACCGCCACCTCACGCATGTTATCCCCAAAACGGGCTACTCTCCCGTTCTGCCAATCGTGCCAGGCCACAGCCACCCGCGCCCAGATGCCTACCCGCTCCCTGATCGACTGGTCTTTCCAGTGTCCCACCAGAACCTTACGGTTCTTACGCAAACGGCTCACTATAAAACCATACTCCCGTCCTCCATGCGCCGACTGGTTCAGATTCATGAAATCCATGTCAATGTCGGCATAGGGAATATCCCGGTTGTATTGCGTGTGCAAATGAAGCAAGGGTTTGTTGAGAATCTTCAACCCCGCAATCCACATCTTGGCCGGCGAAAAAGTATGCATCCAGGTGATCACCCCCACACAATTCGACGAGGAGTTGGCCTCAATACATAATTTCAGTATCGACTCAGATGAGGTCAGCACCGGCTTGAAAACTACCTTGACAGGGATGACCTCACAATTGTTCAAACCCTGGGCAATCTCCATCGAGTCCTTATCTACTTCATGAAGGGTCTTCTCTCCATATAAATCCTGGCTGCCTGTGGCAAACCACACTTCAAGATTGGCAAATTTCTTCATCGCTTTATTCATTTAGTCATTGGTGTAAAGGTAATCAATTCTTAAGAGTATAAATAACTTTTATAGAAATATCAGCGCGTTTTCCACCCCTGCCCGTCTTCTTCTGGTACCACATTTCGGCCGATCCTGAAGAACGGTAATCCCGTCAGACTGACTACCGGGGTAACACGCAACGGCAGTCGGGGTGGGCCCTTCTGCGGGGCCATTCAAATGGAGATAAAGCTCATTGATACAGAACGATGAGACTTAAGGATTAAAAGGTTCTATGGTTTTAAACCGTCACGGCCGACCTGATGATTTGCCAGGCTAAAGCGACATCCTCCCCTGTGGTATGGGTTTGGGCAATACAGAGGCGCAGGGCCACGCGGCCGTTGAGTTTGGTATGGGTGAAAAAGATTTTCCCCTGGTTGTTGACCTTTTGCATCAGGGCCATGTTCTCCTCGTCGCTTCCCTTATAGCGGAAGCAGACCAGGTTGAGGGGCGGCGGAAGGAGCAGTTCGAAATCTCCGGAATCGAGGATCCATTGGGCCAATTCGCCGGCCAGTTTCACGTGATAGCGGATATGATACTGAAGTCCCTGTACACCATAATGGCGCAGGACAAACCATAGTTTCAGGGAGCGGAAGCGGCGCCCCAGCTGAACGTGCCAGTCGCGATAGTCGATGACTTCTCCCGATTCGGAGGCCTGATTGCGCAGGTATTCCGGGAGTATGGAAAAGGTGTTGATCAGGTGTCGCCGGTCGGCTACCCAGAAACAGTCGCAATCGAAGTTAGTGAACATCCACTTGTGAGGGTTGAAGCAGAAGCTGTCGGCGAGTTCCAGTCCATCGCTGAAATGACGGAACTCGGGGCATAGCAGGGCTGCTCCTGCCATGGCGGCATCTACATGGAGCCAAAGCCCCTCTTTCCGGCAGATCTCCCCGATCCGGCGCACCGGGTCCATTCCGTTGGAGGAGGTGGTGCCGATGGTGGCACACACGAAGAAGGGCACCCGGCCCGCCAACCTGTCCTGTGTAATCTGCTGCTGGAGCAACTCAGGACGCATGGCAAAGCGTTCATCCACTTCGATGATCCGCAGGTTCTCCTGGCCGATGCCGGCGATTTTCACCGCCTTCTCTATGGAAGAGTGGGTTTGTGAGGAGACGTAAGCTGTATAGCAGGCCCTGATGCCATCCCTGTTGGTGGCCAGCGCGGATACCCGCTCCCGTGCCGCGACCACGGCAGCCAGCGCCGCCGAAGAGGCCGAATCCTGGATGACCCCTCCCCCCAAGGCAGCGATCCTGAAGGAGGCCGGTAAGGCCAACATCTCCGCCAGCCATTCCATGACCCGGGTCTCCAGCTCAGTAGCGGCCGGACTGGTAGCCCAGAGCATGCCCTGCACGCCCAGCCCCGAGGAGAGCATATCACCCAATATGGCAGGAAAAGAGGCGTTGGCAGGAAAATAGGCAAAAAAACCGGGCGACTGCCAATGGGTGATCCCCGGCAGTATAATCTTCTCCACATCTTCCATCATGGCATCGAATGACTCCCCCTCTCCGGGCGGATGCTCTGGCAACTGCCCGTAAACCTCCCGGGGCTTCACCTGTGACAACACAGGATATTTCCCTACTTCCTCATAATAACCGGCAATGAAATCAACCAGTTTCTTTCCTTCCACCCTGAACTGCTCAGGGGTCATATGATAATTGATCATACCCATGATTTAATATCTGATATCAAAGCTGCTGAAGCTCCCGGTATAGGGAGAACGGAAAATGTCGACATTTCTGACACGGGCCAAAGGAGGACCGCTTCTGAGGTAGTCGGCATAGGCCTCCAGGGCAGACAGCTCCCCTTCGGCGACCACCCGCAGGCTCCCGTCGGGCAGGTTCCGCACATAGCCTGTCAGCTCCAGTTCTTCAGCCCGGGCCCGGGCAAAATAGCGAAACCCGACATGCTGCACCCTGCCGCTGACCACCATATCAAAACTGATCCGCCGGGGTTGTTCCATTTATTACAAGGATAAACGCATGGACAAAATGGCCTTAAACGGACAATGATTGCATTGAAGAGGGGGTACCGGCGCAGGATCACTCCAGCTTCTGCCCGCCCTTTTTAAAAAGGGCTACGACCTCATCCTGCACCAGAGCCCAGATGGAATAGGCTCCCACGGCCGTTCCCAAGGGGAAATTGAGCAGGTTAATGACTGACAGAATCAGGGTGAGAATCCTTGCCCATTCCTTATGGGCCAGCAATCCCAGTCCGGCTATAACACCCGGGGCACTCATCAGAAAGAAAAAGGCCGATACGATAATGCCGATCAGACGGAGAATAAACGGAGCCTGACTGCCCCCGGCCAACGCACCCACCGTGTTCAGCACCACCAGAATGATGATACCGGCGATAATCCCGAAAATACTCAGCCCGATTTGGAGCGCCGCCACTACGTTCACATGCTTTTCCATAAATAACTCAGATTTTTGGCTTAAAGTTACAAAATGTGCTCCAATGGAAACCTTTGCCCCTCCATTTTTGTTATAGAGATTGGCAGGCCCTTAAAGATGCCATTACAGGAAAAGATCCTATTTTTGTCTGCCAGAAAGAGAGTTGACGATGATAATAAAAGTGATATTGGCTGCCGTAGTTTTGATGGCCCTGGCTTTTGCCGGACTGGCTATCACCATCCTGGTCAAAAAGGGAGGAAAATTCCCCAACACACACGTCAGCGGGAACAAGTACCTCAGGAAAAAGGGCATTTATTGTGTTCAAACCCAGGATAAGCTGGAGCAGAAAAAAGCCTGGGAGCAATTAGACCTCACCACCCTGAAGGTTGACCACCCCCAATAACCCCCGGGTTAATGCCCCTGAATTTTCTGGACGGGTTACACTCTCTGCTTTTCGCGGGTATGGGTTGATCCCACTGCTTTTCACAAGAACAGATTTCTCCCCCCGGCCATCGCATGTAAAGGTACTGCCCCTGCATTTCGGGAGACAGATACTCCCATGCGCTTCAGGGGATGGGCTATTGCCCCTGGTCTTCGGGCGAGAGGTATTGACGGAAACCGTCTGACATGAAGACCTTGTTAAAGCCTGACGCGTCAGCATAAATGAAGAAGACCTCCACTCCGGGGAGTTGCCGGGCCAGTTCCACGCTCTTTTCGAGTCCCATCACCATAAAAGCGGTAGCCAGTCCGTCGGCCGTCATACAATCGTTGGCCAGCACCGTGGCACTCAGCAGGGAGTGTTGCACAGGATAACCTGTCAGCGGGTCAATCGTGTGAGCAAACCGCTTTCCGCCCTCTTCATAGAAGTTACGGTAATTGCCCGAGGTAGCCAGGGCCCTTTCGGGAAGCATGACCACCGCCTGAAGCTCGTTGCTGTCAAGAAGAGAGGCCTCATCGGGTTTGCTGATGCCAATACTCCACGATTTACCGTGGGCATTCACCCCTTTGGCCACGACCTCTCCCCCTATTTCCACCATGTAATTCCGGCAACCCTGGTCCGCCAGAAACGCCCCGATCAGGTCGCAGGTATACCCCTTGGCGATGGCACTCATGTCGAGCATGGTCCCCGGATGCTCCTTGACCACCCGGTCCCCTTCGAGCCTGACCTTCTGGTAGCCGGTGAGCCTCAGCAGACTGTCAATAAGGGGCTGGCTGATCTTCTCCCGGTGCCTGAAGCCAAATCCCCAGGCATTGACCAGAGGAGCCACCGTGATGTCAAAAGCCCCTCCCGACCACTCCGAGATCTCCATCGAGCGGTTAAAACACTTCACAAACAAAGGATCCAACGTCACCGGTTGGTTGGTGTTGACCAGCGAAATCTGAGAGGCCGTATCAAAGGTCGAAAAAATATGGTTGAGACGGGCCAGCTCCGCGTCAATGGCGCCATGGAGCTCTTCCCCCCGCGGATGTTCATAAACAATATGGTACACCGTCCCGTAGATCTTGCCTTCGTTGTAAAGATAAGCCGGCTCCCGGCAGGCCGTAAGCAACAGTATGACCCCCGGAACAAATAACAATCCAAAAAGAAATGGCCGCTTCATAGGTCAGAAATATTATGTTTCCCTGATTGAGATGCTTCCCCCGGATATTGGAATGTCACCGAGACCCGGGGATTACTCCTTTTTCTTCACAAACTTATAGACCAGATAAATCACAAATCCCACCCCCAGGACCACCATGATCCAGGAGAGCTCAGTATAATAACGGTGCAGGACCTCCTTCTGGGTATAGAGGAAATAGCCCATGGCGGCCAGAATGATGTTCCAGGTGGCGGAGCCAATGGTGGTAAAGAGAATAAAGTCACGCAGCTTCATCCGCGCCAGTCCGGCCGGCAGCGAAATAAGTTGTCTGACGGCAGGGACCAGCCGGCCGATCAGCGTGGAGCTTCTGCCGTGGCGTACGAAATAGGCTTCTGCCTTCTCTACGCCCTCCCGGCTGAGGAGCATCAAACGCCCCAGCTTCGATTCGGCAAACCGGTATACGATGGCCCGCCCCAGATACAAGGCAAAATAATAATTGAAAAGCGCCCCTATCAGGGCTCCCAGTGTTCCGAATAAAACCACCAGGAAGATATTGAGGTCTCCCTCAGCCGCCTTCCAGGCCGCCGGGGGAATGATCACTTCCGAAGGGAATGGGATAAAAGAGCTCTCAATGGCCATAAGCAGGGTGATGGTCCAGTAGTTGACATGAGCCATGTACCACTCTATAATCGTGCTGAAAAGTTCCTGTATCATATTTACCAATTAAGCCGTCAAAAATAGAAAAATGCCGCAATATTATGCATAGGAGATAAAAGCATAAGCCGCAAAGGGATTGAATACTGCGGGTTATCGCCCGGTCATTCCCTTTGCGGCCTGGGGGAGGAGTCCCCTGAATCAGTATATTCCGGGATTAGCCGCCGAAATCGTCGTAAAGGATATTCTCGTCGGGGACGCCCAGATCGAAGAGCATCTTCTGCACGGCGCTGTTCATCAGCGGAGGGCCGCAGAGGTAGTAGTCGACCTCTTCGGGCTGCTCATGCTTGCTCAGATAGTTATCATAAATCACCTGGTGAATGAATCCCTTCGGACCGGTCCAGTTGTCTTCGGCTTTAGGCTCCGACAGGGCCAGGGTAAATTTGAAGTTAGGGAAATTCTTCTCGATTTCCTCGAACTGCTCCTTGTAGAAGACTTCCCTGGAGGAGCGGGCGCCGTACCAGAAGCTCACCTTACGTTGGGTTTCCTTCATGGTATGGAAAAGATGGAAAAGATGCGACCGCATGGGGGCCATACCGGCGCCCCCTCCGATGAACATCATCTCGTTGTTGTTGTTTTTGAGGAAGAACTCCCCGAACGGACCGGAAACGGTCACCTTATCGCCCGGTTTGCGTGAGAAGATATAGGAGGAGCATACTCCGGGATTGACCTCTTTGAAACGGTTGTTGGCACGGTCCCAGGGGGGCGTGGCGATGCGGATGTTGAGCATAACGATGTTGCCTTCGGCAGGGTGGTTGGCCATGGAATAAGCCCTGAAAGTCGGCTCCGGGTTCTTCATTTTCAGACCAAAGATGCCGAATTTCTCCCACTCCTCCCGGAATTCAGGTTGCACATCCATGGTTGAGAAGTCCACCTCGACCTTGGGAACGTCGATCTGGATATAACCTCCCGATTTGAAATCGAGGGTCTCCCCTTCGGGAAGCTTCACCACAAACTCCTTGATGAAGGTGGCTACATTCCGGTTGGAAACGACCTCGCACTCCCACTTCTTAACCCCCAGGATCTCCTGGTGCATATGGATTTTCATATTCTCCTTGACCTTGACCTGGCATCCCAGCCGCCAGTGGTCGGCTTGTTCCTTCCGGGTGAAAAAACCGGTTTCGGTAGGCAGAATAGACCCACCTCCCTCGATCACCTGGCAGCGGCACATCCCACAGGTTCCCCCACCTCCGCAGGCCGAAGGCAGAATTATCTTGTTGTTGCTCAGGGTACTCAGCAGGCTGCTTCCCGGTTCGGTCTCCACCACCTTATATCCGTCGTTGATGTCAATCTTAACCACTCCCGAGGGAAGTAACTTCTTCTTGGCAATAAGGAGCAGGGCCACCAGCAGAATGATCACCATCAGGAAAATCACCACACCGGTGATGATCGTGACCGTTTCTATCGATAATATCATCATGATTCGGTTCAATTTATCAGTTACAGTTTAATTCCCATGAAACCCATAAAAGCAATGCCCATCAGACCGGTGATGATGAAGGAAATCCCCAGTCCGCGCAAGGGCTTGGGCACATTGGAATACTGGATTTTCTCACGGATGGCAGCAATGCCCACGATGGCCAGGAACCAACCCACTCCAGACCCCAGGGCATAAACGGTGGCCTCACCCATGTTGCCGAATTCCTTCTGTTGCATGAAGAGAGAGCCCCCAAGGATGGCACAGTTCACGGCGATCAGGGGAAGGAAAATCCCCAGCTGGTTGTAAAGGGCAGGAGCGAACTTCTCCACCACCATTTCCACAAGCTGGGTAATGGAAGCAATCACCGCGATAAACATGATGAAGCTCAGAAAGCTCAGGTCTACGGAGGCGAAAGAGGGCCCCATCCAAGCCATCGCCCCTTCTTTCAGAACATAGTTTTCAAGCAGGTAATTCACCGGAAGGGTGACCACCAGCACGAAAATCACGGCCACCCCCAGCCCTGTGGCCGTCTTGACCGACTTCGACACGGCCAGATAGGAACACATGCCCAGGAAGTAGGCAAAGATCATGTTCTCGATAAAGATGGACCGGACGAATATATTGATCAGGTTTTCCATAGTGTTTCCTTATTACCGGTTATTTTTCAATGAGTTTGCGGTTTTTACTCCTCTGGATCCAGATGATGGTACCAATGGTAATCAGCGCCATGGGGGGAAGAATCATCATCCCGTTGTTGGAATAGAATCCCCCGTTGGCCAGGTACCAGCTTTCAGGGATAATCCTGATTCCCAGCAGGGAACCAGATCCCAACAGTTCCCGGAAGAAGCCCACGGTAATCAGAATCAGACCATAACCGGCGCCGTTGCCGAGGCCGTCGAGAAAGGACTGCCAGGGTTTGTTGCTCATGGCAAAGGCCTCAAGGCGCCCCATCAGAATACAGTTGGTAATGATCAGTCCCACAAATACCGAGAGCTGTTTGCTGACATCATATACGAACGCCTTCAACACCTGATCGACCAGGATCACCAATGCGGCGATGACCACCAGCTGAACGATGATGCGGATACGGTTGGGGATGGTATCGCGTAAAAGGGAAATGATCACATTGCCGAAAGCGACCACTACAGTGACCGAAATAGCCATCACAATAGCCGGCTTTAATTGTGCCGTGACCGCCAGTGCAGAACAGATCCCCAGCACCTGCACGGTGATGGGATTGCTGCTGTTCAGCGGATCCGAAAGCAGTTTCAGATTTCTGGCTGAAAATAAAGGTTCTTTCTCACTCATAATGCTGATTTTTTCCGGGTGATGAATTTTTCGTACGACGTCAGGTCATCCTTGAGCATTTGTTGCAATCCCTTGCTGGTGATGGTTCCGCCTGAAATGGCGTCTACTTTATGCTCCTCGGGAGCCGTCTCATTCGACTTGGCCACAATGATGGAGACCAGTTTTCCTGAAGCGTCGAAGATAGTTTTACCCCTGAAATGCTCCTGGAAAGACTTGGTATTGATCTCCGCCCCCAGGCCCGGGGTTTCGCCCTGGTGGGCAAAGTTGACCCCATAGATGGTATTCAGGTCCTCATTCATGGCCATGTAACCCCAAATCGGGCCCCAAAGTCCCGTGCCCCGCAATGGGAAGATATATTTTAATCCTTCGGGCGTCTGACACTCAAAGACTGGCAGGAGTCTCTGTTCTGCCGGCTTGGCCTTCTCCTTCTTCAGGTCTACATTGAAGGCATCGCCTTCCACCTCTTCTCCCTCTGCATTGACCAGATAAGCCTTTGTGATGCTTTGGGCATAGCGTTCTTCCGCATCTATGGTGGAGGCCTCAATGTGGATGGAAGCCAGCATGTTTTGCTTTTTCTCTATTTCAGCGTTCTTGACCTGCCTGGGCTTCAGGGCAATGGCAGCTGCCGATAGCAGGGCGGCCACCACTACGACCATCACCGAAGCATAGATGAACGTATAGGAATTCCCGTTTTTATTCATATTCTCAGTTTTTTACGATTAGGCAGATACTTTTACCCTCTTCAGGCGGCGTTTGATATGACCCTGAACCACATAGTAGTCGATCAGGGGGGCAAAGGTGTTCAGAAGCAGGATGGCCAGCATCATCCCCTCAGGATAGGCCGGGTTAAGCACCCTGATCAGAATGGCCATCACCCCGATCAGAAAACCATAGATCCACTTGCCCTTGTCGGTTTGAGCGGCCGATACGGGATCGGTCGCCATAAAAACAGCACCGAAGGCGAAGCCACCGAGAAGGTAGTGGTGCCAGAAAGGCATCTCCATGTAAGGATTGACGGCAAAGATATTGAGCAGAAGGCCCATGAAAGCCGCACCCAGAAAGGTCGATAACATGATTCTCCAACTGCCCACGCCGGTAACGATCAGCAGGAGCGCCCCCAGGAGGATGGCCAGCGTGGAGGTCTCCCCGATCGACCCGGGGATGAATCCCAGAAAGGCATCCATCAGGTTGAACTGGGTATGGCCGGCAGCCGCATCCCCCAGGATGGTAGCCCCTGAGAAACCGTCGATGACCTTATCCCCCTCACTCAAAGGGATCCAAACCTTATCGCCCGACATCTGGGCCGGATAGGCGAAGAAGAGAAAAGCCCGCGCCACCAGCGCCGGGTTCCAGATGTTCATTCCCGTGCCCCCGAAAACCTCCTTGCCGAAGATCACCGCGAAGGCCGTGGCTACCGCAACCATCCACAAAGGCGTGTTGACGGGCATCACCAGGGGAATCAGCATCCCCGTAACCAGAAAACCCTCATTCACCTCATGCCCCCGCGATTGGGCAAATATAAACTCGATGCCCAGCCCGGTCACATAGGAGACTACAATCACCGGGAAGACCTTCAGGAACCCATAAAAGAAAACCTGCCAGAAACCAGCTTCCGCCAGCTCCCCGATAGCCCTGAAATGCTGGTATCCTGTATTGTAAATCCCGAAAAGCAACGCGGGCAACAACGCAATGATGACCACCGTCATGGTCCTTTTCAGGTCAATATAGTCGTGGATATGCGTGCCTGAATCCGAGGTCTTCTTGGGAACAAACGCCAGGGTGAAAAAGGCATCAAAGGTAGAATGAAGCCAATGGTATTTGGCTCCCTTCTGCACGTGTGGCTGCAACTTTTCAAAGAAATTTCTGAGCGATTTCATCTATTTAATTTATTACGCTAATGGTTCAATCATTGTAACAGTGGCTATTTCCGGAAGGGTCAACGGCCTGCGTGACTTTAACCAGGGGGGTATTCCCCCGGGGCCCTGGCCACGACAACCCTATCTCTTCACCCTCAGGAAAGGCAGGGATCACCCCAGCTCTTTCTCCATCAATTCCAGTCCTTGACGCAGGATCTCCTGCACCCTGATCTTGGAGACGCAGGCATACTCACACAAGGCCAGATCCTCACCGATCACCTCATAGATCCCCAGTTGTTCCATCTTGTCAATATCGTTAACCAGAATGGCCTTCAGAAGATGAACCGGCAGGATGTCCATGGGAACATACTTCTCATACTGACCAGAGAGGACGAAGGCGCGGGCTCCCCCATGCAGGTTGGCATTGAGTTCATACTCCTTTTTCGGGAAGAGGGAGGAGAGAAAGGTCCTGGAGGCGCTGAACTTGCCTACACCCGGCTGGGCCCATCCCATAAATTCATAATCATCTCCTTCGGCGATGACCGAGATTTGGGTATCGTAAAAATTGAGATAGTTATCACAGGCGATCTTCTGACCGGTAAGGACATTGCCACTGATCACCCTCTGTTTGTTCCCTTGCTTAAGGTTGCCTTCCAGGAGGGGGCAAAGGCGGGTACCCAGCCTGGTTTTTAGGTAGCGGGGTCGGATGACTTCGGGCCCGGTAAGGGCTACCACGCGGGTGAAGTCAATACGGCCGGTGGTAAAAAGACGCCCGATGATCACCACATCGGCCGGGTTGACAGTCCATACCACCTCTCCCTTGTTGACCGGGTCGGTATGGTGGATGTGAACGCCCACATTTCCGGCCGGGTGGGGCCCCTCATAACAGGTGATCTCCACATTCCGGATGGCGCTGAAGAGTTCTCCTCCCACCGCGGGCAATCCCAGGTGTACCTTCCCTGGGGTAAGCCTCGACAAAGCATCTACTCCCGCCTGGAAATCAGCTTCCTGGCCCCTGAGCACCCACGCATAATCGGGGGCCAGTGGCGCCGTATCAAAACAGGAAATGAAAATACTCTTGGGGCTCTCCCCTGTACGGGCTATGGTCCCATAAGGACGCCTCCGGAGGAAAGGCCATAAACCGGCCTTCAGGATCTTCTCCTTTACAGCCGCCCCATCCGTATTCAACGGATCGGCTTTCCCAAAATCCACCGAACCCGAAGCAACATCTGCCCTGACCAATACTTCCAGGATCCTGCGCCGCTCGCCCCGGTTGACCGACTCCACAATCCCTCCAACAGGCGATACAAAAACCACTTCAGGATGGTACTTGTCGTAAAACAAGGGATCCCCGCACTTCACCTTATCACCCGGCTTAACTGATAACCGGGGCGTCAGCCCCGGAAAATCGGTGGGCTTCAAAGCATAGATCTCCGACGCCACAGCTTCCTCCACAATGGCCTCCGCCTGCCCTTTTAATCTGATGTTGAATCCTTTCCTGAGTTTGATCGTCTTTGACATATCTATATTTCAAATGATTCCAAAATCAGAGACAAAATAAACAATTATCCTCCATTTTCACAATGGTTCCCGATTAATCTTAACCATTACAAAATAGAGGACAACAACTTCCGTTCATACAACAGGCCCTTTTCCGGCCTCATCTGATTCCGGTATTATTTTTGACGGAGGATATTGTATCTTTGACGATTATGCACATCAGATTATTATTGTTTATCCTTTTAATGGGGGTTACCCTTTCGGGTCAAGGGGAAGAGACCCGTTTTTACCACGGGAATGCCGTTTACAGCGAAGACATCAAGTCGGTCAGGTTCAGCCGGCAGGGATTCGAACTCTCCAACCCGGTTCTGGAGCTGGGTGAGAACGCCCGGTTGTTGCTTCAGTTCGATGATCTCTCGGGGCAGGCGAAAAGGTATTCCTATACCATTATTCATTGTGATCCCTCCTGGAATGAGAGTTTCCTGCCCCAAAGCCAATACCTGGAAGGGTTTCCCGACAATCCTATCGACGATTATGCGCGCTCCTTCAATACCACTTTCAGTTATGTGAATTATGCCCTGGAGCTGCCCAATGACCGGGTCAGGTTTAAACTTTCGGGCAACTACATCCTATTGGTTTACGAGGAGAATGACCGGGAAAAGCAGGTGTTGTCGCGCCGTTTTTACGTCACCGAGCCTCTGGTGACCATCGAGGGAAGGGTGCGCAGGGCCACCACCGACGCCTTCCGGGGCGAAAACCAGGAAGTCGACTTCACCGTGATCCATGATAAGCTCCGCATCGACAACCCCCGCGATGAAATCAGGGTAGTCGTGATGCAAAATAACCGCTGGGACAATGCCATTGTGAACCTGAAGCCCCTGTTTATCCAGCAGAACCGCCTGATCTACGACTATTCGAGGGAAAACGTCTTCAGCGCCGGCAATGAATTCCGCTATTTTGACACCCGCGACCACAGAATCAACGGCGAAGGGGTGGAATCCACCACCTTTCACCGACCCTATTTCCATGTCACCCTCCTCCCCTCGGAAGTCAGAAACGGCAAACGCTATTTCCCCTATCGGGAAATGAATGGCCGGTATGTCATCGAGAGCCAGGAAAGAGTGACCGATTTCAGCCTGGAATGCGACTATGAATTTGTCCATTTCTCCCTCCCCCTGGAAGCCCCTTTACTGGGGGGGACCATCAACGTCTTCGGGGAGCTCACGGGCTGGAATGCCAATAAAAGCAACGAGATGACCTGGAATTTCGAGACCCACCGCTATGAACTAACCCTATTGCTGAAACAGGGTTATTACAACTATATCTATGTCTATGTTCCTGAAGGTTCCTCAGTGGCCGACCATGTCAACCTGGAGGGATCCTTCTGGGAAACCGAAAACGATTATCAGATATTTGTCTACTACAAGCCGGCGGGGGCCCGTTACGACCGGCTCATCGGGTATACGCAACTGAATTCCAAGACCCTCTGATTACCTGATCACAATTTTCTCCTGGGCCTGGAAGTCGCCGTTTCGGAGGCAGAAGAGGTAGAGTCCGGGGGGGATCCCTGCCAGCGAGATGCGCGGGCCAGGATCCTTAATCGACATGATTTTCAAGCCCGTGGAGGAATAAATCTCGAGGAGGGCCTGGTGGTGGGGTTCAGGGTACTCCAGGTTGACAAACCCGGTGGCAGGGGAAGGCCATACTCTGGCCCTGGCCAGGTTAACTTCCCCGGCAGGGGTAGCCACCCCCTCCTGGATGACCTCTACCTGTTCCGAAGAAAAACAACCCGAGACCCTGATGGTGCCGGTTCTTATTCCAGCGCTGTTGCCTCCGGCCACGACCGTCACACTTCCATCCTTTTGTCCGGAGAAGGCCGATAGCCTGATCCAGGGATCTCCCGTCAGCAATGACCAGGAGGTATTGGAGCTGATGTTCAGGGCTCTGGTTCCTCCTTCCGGAGAAAACCGGAGTTGCTCCTCAGCCAGGGTAAAGGTACAGGCCTTCTGTTCCACCCTGACCACCCGGTTGTAATTGCACCCGCTAAAGACAATAGTGCCTGTCCGGGGTGTTTTCCCGGTGTTCTGGGCCACATCAATCTTGACCGTAGCTCCTTTGGTTCCGGAGGCAGGAGAGAGGGTAATCCAGGAGGAGTCGCTTTTGGCCGTCCACCGGGAGACAGTACTCACCGACAGGCTTTTGCTTCCGGGCATATAGGTAAAATCCAAAAGGTAGGAGGAGAGGTCAAAGAGGCAGGAGGAACGTTGGGTGACGGTAATGGTGACCACGGCGTTGCACCCAGTGATGAGGACCACCCCGGAACGGGGTGCCGACGCGGTATTTTCAGCCGTGCTGATTCTGAGCATGGCCGTTCCGGTGGCAGAAGCCGGTGAAAGGGTGATCCAGGGTTCGGCAGTGGTCGCTTTCCAGGAGGTACCCGAGGAAACCGTCACGTACCTTTCCGAAGCAGGGGCAGCCATCTCCAGTTCCAGAGGCAGGACCTCCAGGGAACAACTCCCCTGTTGGGTGACCTGGATCGTTCGCAGGGTATTGCATCCCCGGAGGGTCACGGTGCCGGTGCGCCGGGTGGCCCCGTCATTGCTGGTGACCTGAATGGTCAGCAGGCCATTCCCCTTTCCCGACGAGGGGGTCACCGTCATCCATCCATCAGTGCTTTCAGCACTCCACTCCCCGTTGGAAAGGATTTCCACGGAGGAGCTTCCTGCCGCGGGGCTCAGGTCAACGCTATGGGCCCCGGGAACCAGCGTACACGACCCCTCCTGGCGAATGGCAATCTCCTTGGTCACACTGCAACCCGAGATCTGCAGCGATCCTTCCCTGGCAGTCCCCCCTTCGTTGCTCTCTACTGAAACGGTTATCGACTCCTCGCCATTTCCCATATCGGGAGAAACCCGGATCCAGGGCGAGGCCGTCGTGATCATCCAGGAAGCGGTCGAACGGAGGGTAAAACTGCTGCTGTTGGCCGCCACCGGAAACAGCAGCTCTTCCACGGCAGGGCCCAGAAGACAGGTACCATCCTGAACTACCGTAATCTCATGGGTTAACCCGCACCCTTTGATGGTCACCTTTCCCGTTCGCCCCAGAAAATTGGCATTGGACCGGGCTTCTACGACCACCTGGCCATCGCCTTTGCCGCTCACCGGTGTCGCATGTAACCACCAGTCGGGCGTGGTGACCGTCCAGTCGGCATTGCTCTTCAACGCTATAGAATCCTGGCCTCCCCCCACGGGAAACATCAACTGCCCCTTGCCGGCAGAGAGCAGACACTCAAAACTGGTGAGCGGTTCAATGCCGACAATCACCGAATGGGAACTACTGTAGGTATATTGTTCGGCACAATCAGAAGGATTGAGCAGATCGAGGCTGTAGTAACCATCGGAACAACCACTCCAACCCCAGTTGATATGAAACAACCCCCCGGCATCGTAACCATCGACCACAAAGGCATGCCCTCCGGCGATATCCCCAGGTATGGCCGGTTCAAAAGGGTCCATGGCACTGTAAATCACAGGCCTCTTGGCATTTATCTCATTCACGATCAGAGTTCTCCAGGCCTCTGGCGAATAAACTGACCGGTTGACGAGAGTGGGCTTTTTGTACTTGAAATACTTCTCCAGGGCTCCGGTGATCAGTCCGGTATAGGTATTGCTGCTGTAAGGTCCGAATTCCATCTCCACGGCGACCGCACAATGATAAACCAGCTTGGCAATCTCCGGGTTGGGTACCCCCGGCCAGGGCTGATCGCTCATCGCCTCGTAGTTGTATTCTGCCGCTCCGAAATCGGCGGTCAGATAGCCGTAAGAGGTGGTATAGCCAAAGCTGCCGGTGCCCACCCTGGGATATTTCCAGTAATAGAGGAGTTGCGCCAGGGCTGTGGCCACGCACCCCGCCGGGCAGATCCTTCCCGTGGGGGTATCTTTGGGGCACAACGTATTGAAGGGATCAGGCGATTGGTTCCAGCGGATCTCCCCCAGCAGGGGTTCGGCAGCCAGGCCATCCCCGGTGAGCCCCGAAGAGGTTATTCCGTATTGGTGGGCCAGGGCGATCTCCCCCGCATACTGGTCGAGCAGCGCTTTCATGGGAGGTGGAATGGCGCACACCCGGCTCCCTGATGACCAGGCCAGGACCTCCCTTACCCCTTCAACGGCAGAGAGCACGACGAAACCCTCCCGGTCGAGCCGGTTAAAGATATAAAAGGCAGGGGCACGCCCCGTGGCGGCCTTTTTCAGAAGGCCACTCCCCCCCGCAGGCCAGGTACAAAAAGTGTCGGCCTTCACCAGACCCCCTGATTTCAGGGCACCCAGCCTATCCTGCTCTGCAAAAAACTGCTCAGCACGCCTCCGCGCTTCCTCATATTCCACCACCCTGGCCTCTGTTTGTAAACCCAGAAAAAGCAACAGGAGTGCTATGAATCCTCTCCTCATAAACATGTTTTATTTTTCGTGAACCTGCAGGATCCTCTCATCCTGCAAATTGCTCCAGTATTCTGATCCGCTTCTCAATGGGTGGATGGGTGGCAAAAACCTGGTCGATGGAAAACTCCTTATGGACCAGCCTCGGGTTTTCAATGAACATCTGGGAAACATCCCTGCTTTTAACGGCTTCGATAAGGGGGTCTCCGGAAATTTTACGGAGCGCGCTGGCCAGCGCCCAGGGTTTACGGGTGATTTCTGCTGACCCGGCATCGGCCATGTATTCACGCGACCGGGAGATCCCGAATCGCAGCAAAAGAGAGACCAGGTAGGCCACACCGGAGACCACCAGCGCCACCAGCAGCACCGGAGCCTTGTTCTTCCCGCGGCTGCCAAAACTGCCGAAACGCACACTGCGGAACACCATATTGGCGATGAACGAAAATATACCTACAAAAATCACAGAAATAATGAGCAAACGAACATCCCTGTTCCGGATATGGGTCAGCTCATGGGCTATCACCCCTTCCAGCTCGTCATCATCGAGCTTGTCAATGATGCCACGACTCAGCGAAATAGCATAGGTACGGTCATTCACCCCGCTGGCAAAGGCATTCAGGGAATCATCGTCAATGAGAAAGATCTGAGGGGTTCTCATTCCGGTGGCAATACAGAGGTTCTCCACCAGGTTATATACCCTTTTATTCTCCTTGCGTTCCAGCGGCCGGGCTCCTGTGGCCCCCTGGATGATCGAGGTATGGAAGAACCAGGCTACAAGGAACCAGAGCAGGGTGATCAGGATGACCACTGGGGCCACCCCCACAAAGGTGGCCGCCGGATCTGTTCCCTGATCGTAGGGAAGGGTGAAAAAGAGGAAGACATAAACCATCCCCAGTAACAACAAGGGAAAGGCAACCAGCATGATCACCGAATTCAGGTTGTTCTTCCAGATCTGCGACTTTATTCCGACGTACTTCATCCTGGTATACTATCAATGGGTGCGGCTCCTCCTTTCCTTCAGGGTACCGTTTCTGCTGAAACGGCTCCCCTCCCCCCGGGCCGGCAGGATCTCATCAGAACTAAAACTGAATCTTCGGGGCCTTTTCTGCTTCAGCCCTTTCTCCACCCAGGTCAAACAGGGTCTCCCTCCGGAAGCCGAAAGATCCCGCCACCAGATTGGCGGGGAAGGTCTCTATACTGTTGTTGTACTCCGTGGTGGCAGCATTGAAGAAACGACGGGCCGCAGCCAGCTTGTTCTCAATATCGCTGAGCTCCTCCTGCAACTGAAGGAAATTCTGGTTGGCCTTCAGATCGGGATAGGCCTCCACCTGCACCTTCAACCCCTGCAGGGCCGAAGAAAGCCGGCTTTCAGCCTCAATCTTCTGATCGATGGTCGTGGCGCCCATGGCCGCCGACCGGGCTTCTGTGATTCTGGTCAGTACCTCCATCTCATGGCGGGCATACCCCTTGACCACCTCCACCAACTGCGGCACCAGATCATGCCGCTGCTTCAACTGTACATCGATATCTGCAAAGGCATTCTGCCGGTTATTGCGAAGCTTAACCATCCGGTTGTAGAGGCCCATGACCCAAAACACCACCAGAACAACCAGTCCGAGAAAAATAAGGATTCCCATAGCTTTTTTTTTAGTTATCAGCAAATATAAACGATTTTTGATCACTGCGGATGAAGTAACAGAAGTGTGTCTTGGAATACCGGAACATAATTCCTAATTTTATCGGCGGGAGTTTCCGCAAGAGAGCCATCCGACGGCCCCACCCCCGGTTCCCATAAAACCTGTATCCATGGAAGACGAGGAAAAACCAGATCCGGAGATCCTGAGCAAAATGGCCGCCCTCTGCAGCCGTTCGGAACAATGTGTTCCTGATATCCGCAAGAAGATCAGGGCTTTGGGAAGCAACCGGGAAACCGAAGAGCAAATCATCGCCAGGCTGAAACAGGAGAATTTCCTCAGTGACACCCGTTATGCCCAAAGTTTTGCCGCTGAAAAATTCAAAATCAACAAATGGGGCAGGATCAAAATCCGCTATTACCTGAAGATGAAAGGACTCAGCGACGGGGATATCGAAGCCGGACTCGAGGTCATTGATCCCGGGGAGTATGTGGTTTTGCTGGTCAAAACCATGAAAGAGAAGGCCAAAAGCCTGAAAAAAGTCGAAAAATACCAAAAAATGGGCCAGGTGATCCGCTTTACCCAGGGCAGAGGTTTTGAACCTGAACTGATCCACCGCCATTTGCAGGAAGCCCTCGCCTGAAGGATCCGCCCTGCGGCCATAAGCAAAAAGTTGCTATTTTTGCCCCGCATTTAATACCAGAACAAGTATGATCTTAAAGGAACAGGTCAATGACCTTGTACAGCGCAGGAACGCGCTGAGGAGGCATCTTTGACTACGATGGGAAACTGTCACAACTAGAAGAAGAAGAATTAAAAACCCGTGATCCCGGGTTTTGGAACAATCCCAAAGAGGCGGAAGCCCAGATGCGGGTCATCCGCGCTATCAAGAGCTGGACAGAAGGTTTTAAGGAGATCGATAAGATCACCGAAGATTTTCTGGTCCTGTGGGAATTTTTCGAAGCCGGGGAAGCAGAGGGCGAAGAGGTGGACAAGGCCTATGCCGAAGCCGTGGAAGCCATAGAGAAACTGGAAGCCCGGAATATGCTCCGCAATGAAGAGGACCGGCTCGGCGCGGTTCTGCGCATCAATGCCGGTGCCGGGGGAACCGAGAGCAACGACTGGGCCAGTATGCTCCTGCGGATGTACACCCGGTGGGGTGAAAAAAACGGTTATGCCGTAAAAATCATGGACCTGCAGCCCGGCGATGAGGCCGGCATCAAGAGTTGCACCGTCGAATTCGAGGGCGATTATGCCTATGGCTACCTCAAAAGCGAAAACGGCGTCCACCGGCTCGTGCGCCTCTCTCCCTTTAATGCCCAGAATAAAAGACAGACCTCCTTTACCTCGGTCTTCGTTGCCCCTCTGGTGGACGACACCATCGAAATCGATATCAACCCGGGCGATATCACCTGGGATACCTTCCGCAGCAGCGGGGCCGGCGGACAGAATGTCAACAAGGTCGAAACCGGCGTGCGCCTGCGTCACGCCCCCTCCGGTATCATCATCGAAAATACCGAAAGCCGCTCCCAGCTGAACAACAAGGAAAACGCCCTGCGTCTCCTCAAATCACAACTCTATGAAATAGAACTGCGAAAACGAAGAGAGAAAATCCAGGAAATCGAATCCAACAAGAAAAGAATCGAGTGGGGCTCCCAGATCCGCTCCTACGTCCTGCAGCCTTACAAAATGGTCAAGGATGTTCGCACCGGCTATGAAACCGGTAATGCCCAGGCCGTTCTCGACGGGGAAATCGACGGATTCATCAAGGCCTTCCTGATGGAATTCGGAGGGGAATAATAAATTGGTCAGATGAGGTTCTTCTCCTGCCTCGCCCCGGCCTTCCCGGGTCAGCCCTTCAACCGCTGACCACCCACCCCTCGTCCGCTGACCACCCATCTCCCGATACAAGGAGCGGGCGCCGGGTGACATAACATCGTGGCTACTGCCGTTCACTTCAAGGCCACTGGAGTTCAAACCGTGGGGCATTGGGGTTCAGACCGCAGGGACCGGGTAATTCAGC
>CAZKIU010000036.1:0-9500 GCA_964552955.1 uncultured Prolixibacteraceae bacterium | reverse complement strand
GGAGTTCAAACCGTGGGGCATTGGGGTTCAGACCGCAGGGACCGGGTAATTCAGCAGCTTTTTGATGGCCAGGCTGCTCTGTTCGAAACGGAAACCGGCCAGCGCCTCCTCCTTTTTACGGGCTATCGCCTCCAGGCATAGGTTCCCGATGCTGCCCTCATGGGTATGTTCGATGGTTTTCACCGGCACGAACTCCCCTTCTGTCACCTGGCGGCCCACCTCACGATAAGCGTCGCGGAAAGGCATCCCTTCCAGTACCAAACGATTAACGGCTTCAACGGTAAAGAGATAATCGTACTTTTTGTCGTTCAGAATGGAGGGGTTGACCTTGATGTTCTGCAGGGCATAATAAGTCATGTCGAGGCATTCAGCCAATTCGGCGAAAGCGGGCAGCAACACCTCCTTCATCACCTGCAGATCACGGAAATAACCCGAGGGCAGGTTGTTGGAGATCAGCGTCAGCTGGTAAGGCAGCCCCTGTATTTTGTTACATTTAGCGCGGATCAGCTCAAAGACATCGGGGTTCTTCTTATGGGGCATGATACTTGAACCCGTCGTCAGTTCGTCGGGGAGGGAGACAAAATTGAAATTCTGACTCATATAGAGGCAGACGTCGAAGGCAAATTTGGAGAGGGTCGCTGCCAGGTTGGCCAACGCGAAGCTGACCAGCCGTTCCGATTTGCCACGCCCCATCTGGGCGTAAACCACGTTATAACTGAGATCCTCAAAGCCCAGCAGGCGGGTGGTGAGGGTGCGGTCGAGGGGGAACGAAGAGCCATAACCTGCCGCCGATCCCAGTGGATTCTGGTTGACGATGCGATAGGCCCCCTGCAAAAAAAGCAGGTCGTCGGCAAGGCTTTCGGCCCAGGCGCCGAACCACAGCCCGAAACTCGAAGGCATGGCCACCTGCAGATGAGAATAGCCCGGCATCAGAATCTCCTTATACTGGTCACTCTTCTCAATAAAGAGGGAAGCCAGCCGGTCTGCCTTGCCGGCCAGCTCTCCAAGACGGTCACGGGTGAAGAGCTTCAGGTCTGTCAGCACCTGGTCATTGCGTGAACGGCCGCTATGGATCTTCTTGCCGGTGTCGCCCAACTGCCGGGTGAGCATCAACTCCACCTGAGAATGGATATCCTCCACCCCTTCCTCGATACCCCATCCCGATTCAGCCGCCTGATCATATAACTCCCGGAGGGCATTGTAAAGCAGGGACAACTCTTCGCGGGTCACCAGCCCCACCGACTCCAGCATGATCACATGCGCCATGGATCCCAGAATGTCAACAGGCGCCAGTAAAACATCGAGTTCCCGGTCTTTGCCCACCGTAAAGGCCTCTATGGCCGCATCAGCAGTTGTTCCCTTATCCCAAAGCTTCATAACCTCTCTTTTTCTGCAAAGATAGCAAAAATGAGGTCATGGTGCCGGGCGGCCGGCTAAGAGGAAAAGAGCGGCACCCCCCACTGAGACCATTTGAAGAAAAGAATTACTTTTGGTCTTACCATGAATATTCCGACCGTCCTAACCCGTTTCGTGGGCCACCGTCACCGGAGGATCCTTCTTTTTCTCCTGGTGATGGGGCTGGCGGCTTATACCGCAGGCCTCTTCGTGCATGTCACCCGCGATGCCAGCAAATACGCCGCTATCGCCCGGGAGATTTTCGATACGGGAGAGTACATCGACCTCACCATCCACGGTGAACCCTACGTGCAGAAACCTCCCCTGCTCTTCTGGCTCAGCGCCCTCTCCTACCGGATCTTCGGGGTGAATGACTTCGCCTTTAAACTGCCTGTTTTACTCTTCTCCCTGGCCGGAATTTTCTTCACCTTTCAACTGGGCAGCGCCCTCTACGACCGGAAAATCGGTGCCCTGGCCGCCCTCCTCCTGGCCAGCTCCCAGATCAGCTTCCTCTACAACATGGACATCCATACCGATAGCCTGATGCAGAGCCTGGTCACCCTATCCCTCTGGCAGCTTTTTCTTTTTCTCAAAAACGGGAAAACCCTTCCCCTGATCATCGGGTTTGGGGCACTCGGAGGGGCCATGCTGACCAAAGGGCCCGTGGGAGCCGTGGTCCCTGCCACCGCCGTTGCCGGTTATCTTCTTTTCACCGGCCGCACCCGCCGTATCATCGACCCCCGCTGGATCACCGGCCTCCTCATCGCCGGGGTGACCATCCTTCCCGCCCTGGCCGGCCTCTACCACCAGTCCGGCTGGGAGGGCATCCGCTTTTATTTCTGGGACAACAACATGGGCCGGATCCAGGGCACATCGGTCAGCAAAGATACCAACTACCTCTTCTATCTCACTAACCTCCTTTATCTCTATGCCCCCTGGACCATCCTGCTGTTCACCGCCCTCTTCCTGCAGTTCAGGGCCCTGGTGCACCGCCGCATGGAGGACTCCGGATGGTTCCTCTTCTGGGGCATCTGGGTCTATTTCTTCATCATTTCGGTTTCACATGGGAAACTGCCCAACTACATCTATATGCTGGTGCCCCTGTTTTCAGTGGTCACCGCCCGTATGCTGGTCCCTCTAATCTCCGGAAAGAAGGAAACCATGCTCCGATGGCTCCTGCCAGTGCAGACCATGATGGCCGGGCTCACCGGCCTCCTGCTGTCCTTGCTCCTCTTTTGGATGTTCCCGCTCAGGCCTGCCTGGACAAGCCTCCTGCTGCTTCCCTTCCTGATAACGGCCCTCTATCCTTTCTTCCGGGGCGGCTCCCCGGGCTACCGCCTGCTGGTGCCTTCCCTGGCCATGGCCACTGCCCTTAACCTCTACATCAACAGCTATGTGGCCCCTCAGATCTTCAGTGACCAGGCCTCCGTGAAAGCCGCCTCCCTCTTCAACACCCAAGCCACACAGAAGGCGCAACTGGGCAATTACAACTACCCTTCCCACGAACTTTTCTTCTATGCCAGGACTCCGGTCAGGCAGCTCTTCAATGACCTGGAACTCTTCGCGCGGATGCGCACTCCCGGCAACTGGGTCCTCACCACCCGCGAAGTCGTCGACCGTATGCCTCAGGGCGAGTTCCCAACCCCGGAAATCACCCCCCTGCCTCACGTCTGGATTAACAACCTCACGCTGCGCTACCTGAATCCCCGGACCAGGGAGGCAGCCCGGGACACCCTTTACCTCCTCCGCTCGACCGCCGTGGCCCCGGAAGACAGCCCCCATTAGTTTCGGCATGCTTAAGAAAGAATGGCCTGTCAACCAGTGGCCCTTCCATCTATTCTATCCTTGCCCTTTATTCATATCCATGATACAGGTACAACGCCCCATAGGTCCAGTTGGGACCTCTTACTCCAGGATAATTGAACCGGTCCATCATTAAGGCAACAAAGCGAAACGGATAGCCAACGGGTAGTTGAACCAAATTGGGCCAAACCCGGGTTCCGGAAGTTGCATCCCATGGTGGCATATCCATACGCAGGATGCCTGCCTCTTCAAGACCAGGATAGGTGTAAATGTATATTTTACGGTCCTGGCTTCCTGAAAAGCAATACCGCTTGTCGCCAATCCGCTGTACCGACGTGCCCGTTGAATTGTGCCTTACCGGCCCGGCTATCCGCTGATAGTTGCGATTCCAGTCGTCTGACTCAAGCATAATGGCCTTGTAACCATTGACATTTTCACAAGTTAACAACCGCCATTTCCGGGCATCCGCATCGAAAAAAATATGAGGATCTTCAAAATCCCCCACTATTCCCATCGGGTGGGCAGTCATAACCGAAAAACCAAACCGGGGATCCCTATCACTTTCAACAGCCAGCAATTGTTTCTTTTCGTCAGGGTGAGCATAAGCACTGAATCCAGTTGTGAGACCACGCCAAAGCTTCAAATTCCGATCATAGAAAATATGCGATGCAATTTCGTTGCGGAGCAATCCATCGTTGCGGTCGAAAAGAATAACTCCCTCAAATCGAAGATCAAACACGGTGGGATTCAGGCTGAATACACCCTGGATGTGATGAGGTAATGCCCGGCCACGGATGGACATGGTGTACCATAACCGTCCCTGATCAAGAAATGGCTCCCCATCTTCATAAGTGATCGCCCGAATGTCTGCTAATCCCATTCCAGAACTTAATGCAGAATCAATTTTGCGAATGGCAACTTTCCCTTTTTTAATCGAGAAATATAGATTCGACTGAAACGACTGCATATACTGTTTTTTTCTCAAATCAACCAAATTGGCAAAATCAGATTGGGCAATGGGTTCCGGTAACCCACCGTTTTGCAGGTACAACGTATATCCACTCCCTAACATCTGAAGAATAACTCTTCCTCTCATGTTGCCGGGAGTAATTTCAGGATTCAAAATGGATCTGTTGTCTATTGTTTTTGATTCATTGATATATTTTTGATTTACATCCAATATCTGGTTCTCATTGTACTTAATGGAAATAAGAAACTGCTCAGCTTTTGTGGGATCAGAAAACTCAAAACCGATCTCGCCCAGACCAATAGACGATTCTATATCAATGGTGTAGACCGCAAAAGGATTAAATCCACCAAACCAAACCGACGCCTGTGATTCTTCGTCGGACTGAATGATTAACATATTATTCCGAACTTGAATATCAGCATGAAACCGGGAATAAAATGTAGTTGGATACATGGCAGTCATTCCGATAATTTCTGCCGGTCTTAAACTGGACAATGGTATGTTCTGATTTTCATCAAAAATGAACCTGCAACTTCCTTGTCTCACAAATTTTATTTTGTCAGGAGACAGCTCTGTTTGGCCGCTTACTCTGCCAGCAAAAAACAAAACAACTAAAAACAAACTCAGTCTGAGTGATCCAATATTCGATTCCATTATCAACCTTTTTAGGCAAAGTTCCGGCAAAACCTTAATTACTCTTCAATTTGACCAATTCTATTTTGTCACCTCCTCAAAATGTAAAATTAATTTATCTCCAGCAGGAAGCAACAGCCTATTTTCAGGCAACTGAAAATAAGTGAGGTAAAATAAAAAATAAACCGCTGTATAAAATTCATATACAGCGGTCTAAATATTTTAAACAAATACTTGTTTAGGGCAATTATTTAACTTCTTCGAAGTCGACATCGGTGACTTCACCGTCGGGTTTGGACTGGCTGCTGCCTTGTCCCTGCTGCGACTGGCCCCCCTGGAAATCACCGGGTGCTCCACCGGCATAACCTCCCTGAGGCCCACCTTGTGCACCGGCGGCATTGTACATCTCCTGCGATGCGGCCTGGAACACATTGTTCAACTCGGTCATGGCCGTATCGATGGCGGCCAGATCCTGGTTTTTGTGGGCTTCCTTCAGTTTGGCCAGCGCGGCCTCTATGGGCTGCTTCTTGTCGGCCGGAATCTTGTCGCCAAACTCCTTCAACTGCTTCTCGGTCTGGAAAATCAAACTGTCGGCATGGTTGATCTTCTCCACCTTCTCCTTGGCCAGACGGTCGGCTTCTGCATTGGCCGCAGCCTCATCCTTCATCCTTCTGATCTCGGCATCGGAGAGCCCCGAAGAGGCTTCTATCCTGATCGACTGAGTCTTTCCGGTCGCCTTGTCACGGGCCGTCACATGCAGAATACCGTTGGCGTCGATGTCAAAGGTCACCTCAATCTGAGGAACTCCGCGCGGCGCCGGCGGAATACCGTCAAGATGGAACCTCCCAATGGTTTTGTTGCCCGATGCCATGGGCCTTTCCCCCTGCAGGACATGGATCTCCACCGAAGGCTGACTGTCGGAAGCCGTGGTGAAGGTCTCTGCCTTCTTGGTGGGAATAGTGGTATTGGCCTCAATCAACCGGGTCATCACGCCACCCATGGTCTCAATACCCAGCGAAAGTGGTGTCACATCCAGCAGGAGCACATCCTTGACCTCTCCGGTGAGCACCCCGCCCTGAATGGCAGCCCCTACGGCCACGACCTCGTCAGGGTTCACACCCTTGGAAGGCTTCTTCCCGAAGAAATCTTCCACCTTCTGCTGCACGGCGGGAATACGCGTTGAACCCCCCACCAGAATCACCTCATCAATGTCAGAGGCTGACATTCCGGCATTCTTCAAGGCCTTGCGGCAGGGTTCCATGGTCGCCTGAATCAGGTGATCGGCCAACTGTTCAAATTTGGCACGGGTCAGCGTCTTCACCAAATGCTTCGGAATACCATTCACCGGCATAATATAGGGCAGGTTGATCTCCGACTGGGTCGTACTCGACAATTCGATCTTGGCTTTTTCGGCCGCTTCCTTCAGGCGCTGCAGGGCCATGGGATCCTTCCTCAGGTCCACCCCTTCCTCATTCTGGAACTCAGCAGCCAACCAGTCGATGATGGTCTGGTCAAAATCGTCGCCCCCCAGATGGGTATCGCCGTCGGTAGACTTCACCTCGAAAACTCCGTCACCCAACTCCAGAATAGAGATGTCAAAAGTGCCACCTCCCAGGTCGAAAACGGCAATCTTCATATCCTTGTGCATCTTGTCGAGGCCATAAGCCAGTGAGGCCGCCGTCGGTTCATTGATGATACGGCGAACCGTCAACCCGGCAATCTCACCCGCCTCCTTGGTAGCCTGGCGCTGCGAATCGTTGAAGTAGGCCGGAACGGTAATCACCGCCTCGGTCACCTCCTGACCCAGATAATCCTCGGCAGTCTTCTTCATCTTCTGAAGAATCATGGCCGATATCTCCTGCGGCGAATATTTACGGTCGTCAATCTGAACACGCGGAGTATTGTTGTCTCCCCTGACCACACTGTAGGTCACCCGCTTGATCTCCTTCTCACAACGGTCGAAGGTCTCTCCCATCAACCGCTTGATGGAATAAACCGTCTTCCTGGGATTGGTGATCGCCTGACGCTTGGCCGGATCTCCGATCTTCCGCTCCCCGTTTTCCACAAACGCCACTATCGAAGGAGTGGTCCTCTTCCCTTCACTGTTGGGGATGACCACAGGCTCATTACCTTCCATGACGGAAACACACGAGTTGGTGGTCCCTAAATCTATACCAATAATCTTTCCCATTCTATTTATTATTTTTAAGTTTTTATGCTCTCAAAACTACCTCCTTCAAGCAATCATTATGCCATTTCCGGAATCCTCCGTTTGCTGGCAATTCTGACATAATCAGATGAAAAAAAGAGAACCGCATTGTCACGAATCCTGCCAAAACGACAGCCAGCCAGAACATAACACAGCCAGCCAGAACCAGAGCGGTGCCCTTTTTTTGATGCTGAGGGAGGAATGCTCCCCTGTAATCCCTATTTTTGTATTCAGCTATGGAAATCATTTTCGAAGACAACCATATTATTGCCGTCAATAAGGCCTGTGGAGAGATTGTCATGGTCGACCAGACGGGTGACACGCCGTTAGTGGATGCCGTCAAGGCCTATCTGAAGGAGAAATACAACAAACCCGGGGAGGTATTTCTGGGGCTTCCGCACCGCATCGACCGCCCCACCAGCGGCATTGTCCTGCTGGCCCGCACGGGGAAGACCCTGACCCGTTTCAACAAGATGTTCCAAAACAAAGAGGAGATCCGCAAAATATACTGGGCCGTCGTCGATAACCTCCCCACCCCCAGGGAGGGCACCCTGGAACACTGGATATCACGCAGCCCCGAAAAGAATAAATCTTACGCCCACACCTTCAGGGCCTTTGATGCGAAACACGCCCTCCTCCGTTACCGCACCCTAGCCAGCTCCGACAACTACCATCTCCTCGAAATAGAACTACTGACGGGCCGGCACCACCAGATCAGGGCCCAGCTTTCCAGGATCGGCGTTCACATCAAGGGGGACCTGAAATACGGATTCCCGCGGTCCAATCCCGACGGGGGCATCCACCTCCACGCCCGCCGTGTGGAGTTTATCCATCCGGTCAGAAAGGAACCCGTCATCATTACCGCCACCCCGCCTGATGAACCGCTGTGGAATGCTTTCCTGAAAATCGTGGGGGAAGAGAAACCCACAGAGCACCCTGGTGTGGCTCACGTGACGCTTCCTCCCCGAGTGAAGCCCAGGGATGCACAGGAAGATTAACCGATACCTGAAAGCGCTTAACCAGCATGGGATGAACCGGGTGATTCCTTTCTGCCGGAAGACCACCATGACCCAGAAATATAAAACGCAGGAAAATGGGGGTTTCCTTTTCCCGTCGTTTACCCTTTCAGTGACGCCGGTTTGAAACTGAAGGGGAGGAGGTCGTCGATGCCGTCGAAGAGATGAATTCTGTTTTTGCCGTCGAGGATGATCTTCACCCGCTGGTTGAAACGGATTTCTGTTTCCAGCATCACCTGCCGGCAGCTTCCGCAGGGTTTCACCGGCTCATTGACCCTGCCACGGGCATTGGCCGCAGAGATGGCCATGGCCACCACCGGAACATCAGGAAAATTGGCATTGGCATAAAAGAGGGCCGTCCGCTCGGCACACAACCCTGACGGGTAGGCAGCATTCTCCTGATTATTCCCCGTAACCACCGTCCCATTGGCCAGCAATACCGCAGCCCCTACCCTGAAGCCCGAATAGGGTGAGTAAGCCTGACCGGCAATTTTACGGGCAGCCTCCACCAACCCGGCCCAGGCTTCAGGAAGCTCCTCCGTACCTGATAATTCTGTGTAAACGATCCTCAGTTCTCTGCTGATCATGGTCCGATTTTTTTTTAAAAGTACAATATTTCAGGTAAGAAAATTATATTTACCTGAATTTTTGATCCATTTCAACCCATGACCATCCGGAAACCGGCAGTGGCCCTGCTCTTTATGTTACTGACCTTCACAGGTTTGACACAACGCCTCACCCGTGCTGAATATATCCGCAAGTATCAGTTGTTGGCCATCAGTGAGATGAGCCGCAGTGGCATCCCTGCCAGCATCAAGATGGCTCAGGCCTGCCTCGAATCCTCTGACGGCAACAGCGTCATGGCCCGCACCTCCAACAACCACTTCGGCATCAAATGCAAGTCAGACTGGACCGGCGCCCGCTCTTACCACGACGACGACGAGAAAAACGAATGCTTCCGCAAATACAAAACCGTGGAAGAGTCGTATGTCGACCACACCAACTTCCTGATGGGCAATCCCCGCTACAGCGCTCTTTTCCAGTTGGGATCGACCGACTTCGCGGGGTGGGCCCACGGCCTGAAAAAAGCAGGCTATGCCACCGACCCCCGCTACGCCGATAAAGTCATTGAGATCATCGAACTCAACCAGTTATGGCGCCTTGACCATAAAATGACCCTCGAGGAAATGGCTCAGGTGGAACGGATGAGAAGGGGCGACAATATCAACAAGAACATGACGATCAACCCATACAGCTCCCGGGAGATCACCCTTCACAACGGTATGCGTTCAGCCATCACCCGCGAAGGCGATAACTTCGAAATCCTGGCCCAGGAATTCGGCCTTAAAGCGTGGGAACTCCGCAAATTCAACGACTACCCTGAGGGGTATGAACCCACTCCCGGAGAGATCCTTTATCTCCAGCACAAGAAATCCAGAGCCCAGGGCATGTATGAGTTACACCGCGTGGCCGA
>CAZKIU010000035.1:0-40695 GCA_964552955.1 uncultured Prolixibacteraceae bacterium | reverse complement strand
CCCTCGCCTCCCGGCCTAAATATGTGCTGGCCGACGAACCCACCGCTAACCTCGATGGTAAATCGGCGGCCTCCCTACTACAAATCATGGAAAAGCTGAACCACGAAGAGAAAATCACCTTTATCTTCTCCACCCACGACCCCAGGGTGGTCAAAATGGCCCACCGGATCATTACCCTTGAAGACGGCCGGGTGGTGTCGGATGAAACCATGGACCAAGGCAAAGAGTAAGGCATGATACATCTTAACCATATGAGATGCCCTCCTAAAAATACCGCACGCCGAGGAAATAAAATGCTCCGCACCTGCGACCAATTGCAGGCAGGAGATAAGAGGGTACCGGTTCGGGTGGCCTGTTGGAGGAACCTCCTTATTATCTTTTTCCTGCTCCCCTTATGGGCACCAGGGCTGTTGGCACAGGGAAATCAGGACATATCAGGGAAAGTACCGGAGCATGCAGTTCCCCGTGACCCGACCCGAATAAAACGACCTGTGTTATCCATGGATGGATATTTTTCGGGTCTTAACAGCGCACTCTTCGAGTCGCTCTCCTCCCCTTTTATAATGGAGCAATTGTTGCACAACCGGCTCAATCTTGACCTCCCCTTCAGCGACCAGGTCAGGCTGACCGCCGGGATCCGGAACCGGCTTTTTACGGGCGACATGGTTAGGGCAGAACACGATTATGCGGTCCTGACGGCCAGGGATCCCGGGTGGATGGACTTGTCGTGGAACCTGCTCGAAGAGCACTCCTTTTTCCTGAACACCGCCTTTGACCGGCTATCACTCGACATTACAGCGGGTAAAACCGAAATCCGGATCGGCCGGCAGCGGATCAACTGGGGGCAGACCCTGGTATGGAATCCCAATGATATTTTCAATGCTTATTCCTTTTTTGATGTCGACTACCCCGAGAAACCCGGAAGTGATGCCGTCAGGGTGCAGTACTATCCCTCATTTTCATCTGTTATGGAATTAGCGGTCAGCCTGAACCGTGCCGGTGAGGTGACGGCTGCGGGACTCTGGCGCTTTAACCGTAAAGGGTACGATGTGCAGCTGCTGGGGGGATACGCCGGAAGCCGGGATGTAGTGGCCGGTACCGGCTGGTCGGGAAACATCGGAACCATTTCGTTCCGCGGGGAAGCGACCCTGTTTGCGCCGGTAAAAAAAGGGGTCCCGGAGAAAACCATGTTGCTGGCCACCACCGGCTTCGAAAAAACCATGAAGGGCAATTCCCTGGCCATAGTGCAGCTGATGTACTGTACGAATCCGCCAGATCTTGAGGAGTTTGCTTCCTTATACACCACCACCCTTTCAGCGCGTAACCTGGCCTTCTCGGAATTCACCGCTTTCGGGCAATATACCTGGGCAGCCACTCCGTTGCTGAATATGACCCTCGCAGCGATGTGGTTTCCTGATCTTAAGGGAATTTTTACCGGGCCCTCCCTCGATTTCTCCATGGCCGAAAATGTGGACCTGTCACTCCTCTGGCAGCATTTCAGCGGAGACTTCGGCAGTGGCGCCACCCACATCAACCTGGCCTTTCTCCGCTTCAGCTACAGCTTCTAACCGGAAAGATCTGAAGATCCTCTGGGTTGAGAGTTACTTTTCTGCATAAAGCGTGATGCTGAAAATACCGAATCCCGACTGTTTGAAAGTTCTCAGTTGTTCCGGAGTGATGTAATCAAGCAGGAGATCATCGGGAAGCAGATCCTGCCTCGATTTCTGGAGGATCACATTTTTCAGTCCGGAATTTTTCAATTAAGTTCTGCTTTAAGTCTTTCCAGATAGAGCTTCCAGAATCCCTCCCTGATTTCATCCCTGACCCGGTAATATTCACTTTGAATGAATTCGTGAGTTCCTGTGGCGTGGGAAGGATCATCGTAGCCCATGTGGAGGCGGTGTTTGACTTTGCCCATAAATACCGGGCAGTTTTCATTGGCACCTCCGCATACGGTGATCACGTAATCCCATTCCTCCCCCAGGTACTGGTCCACCTTGTCAGAGGTATGGTGGCTGATATCCACCCCGGCCTCCTTCATGACCTCAACGGCCTTGGGGTTGAGCCTTCCGGAGGCTTCGGTGCCTGCCGAGAAGACTTTCAGCCGGGGATCAAAAGACTGCAGAAAGCCGTGGGCCATCTGGCTGCGGCAACTATTGCCGGTGCATAATATAAGTACTTTCATACTGTTCTGTTTTTAAAGGTCTATTGAAGTATTTTACTGAACGCTGAATATGCATTAAAGCAGTTCATGCCAAATCATTGAAGGCCAAATCTGGTTCTGGTCTGGTTGGCAATTCTCACCAGGGTGAGCATGACGGGGACTTCAACGAGCACGCCAACCACTGTGGTCAGGGTGGCGCCCGAATTCAGGCCGAACAACACAATGGCTACCGCCACCGAAAGCTCAAAGAAATTACTGGCACCGATCATGGCTGCCGGAGCGGCAATATCGTGGGCGATTTTCCAGCGGTAAGCCCATCCGTAGGCGATAAAAAAGATAAAGAAAGTTTGGATCACCAGGGGTACCGCAATCAGCAGGATGCTGAAGGGATTTTCAAGAATGATATCGCCCTGGAAGGAAAAAATGATCACCAGGGTCAGCAGTAACCCCGAGATGGTGGTTCCCGTAAATTTTTTCAGGAAAACCTGATTAAAATACTCCAATCCTTTATGTCGTATAACCACCCGTCGTGTAAGCATGGCTGAGAACAGGGGGATAACCACAAAAAGGATGACCGACAGGAGGAGGGTATTCCAGGGGATGGCAATGCCGCTGACGCCCAGCAGGAAGGTCACAATGGGAATAAAAGCCACCAGGATGATCAGGTCGTTGATCGCCACCTGCACCAGGGTGTAGGCCGGATTGCCACGGGTGAGGTGGCTCCATACGAAGACCATGGCCGTGCAGGGTGCGGCTCCCAACAAAACGGCGCCGGCAAGGTAATCCCTGGCCAATTCAGGAGAAATCCAGGCCTTGAAAATGACATAAAAAAAGAGCCAGGCAATTCCAAACATGGTGAATGGCTTAATCAGCCAGTTGACCACCAGGGTAACCGTAAGCCCCTTCGGCATCTTCAGGGCATTCACAATGCTCCCAAAGTCGATCTTCAACATCATAGGGAAGATCATAATCCAGATCAAAATAGCGATGGGGATAGAGACACTGGCATACTCCAGTTTACCCAGTGTTTCCGGAATCACAGGCCACAATTTCCCAATCGCGATACCGGCGATAATACACAAGGCTACCCAGAGCGTCAGATAGCGGTCAAAAAAGGATATACCTTGCAACTTACTCATAAGCTTTTATTCACAAAGTACCGAAGAGTAACCCTGAAAGGGTGGCCATAAGGATCACCAGCACCACATAAACTACGGTTTTTTGGGTACCTATGATGCCGCGGATCACCAGCATGTTGGGCAGGGAGAGGGAGGGGCCTGCCAGCAGCAGGGCCAGGGCCGGTCCTTTTCCCATGCCGGAGGCCATGAGTCCCTGCAGGATGGGAACTTCGGTCAGGGTGGCAAAGTACATGAATGCGCCGACCACCGAGGCAAAGAGATTGGAAAACAAGGAATTGCCTCCGACCAGGGCCGAGATCCAATCATTGGGGATGACACCCGGAATAGAGATTCCATCATGTGTTGATCCCAGAAGGAAGCCGGCCACCACCACCCCGATGGCCAGCAAGGGCAAGATCTGCTTGGAGAAATCCCAGGCCGACAGGGTCCATTCTCTATTTTCGGGTTCGTTCTGGTCACGCAGGGTGATGAGGGCCAGTGCCGCAATGGCCACCAGCATGGGCACCAGCGGAGCCAGTTTGGCATTTTCGATCAGGGAAAAGGCCAGCACCGCAGAGAGTGCCGTAGCCAAAACAGCTCCTGCCACCCACTTCCAGTTGATTCTCAGGATGTAAATCAGGGAATATCCCAGGAGCAGTCCCAAGAATGCGGTAATATACCATTTGTGGACCCAGATGAAATGCCAGGCGCCGGAGGTCTCTCCCGAGGAGGGGGCCCCCCAGTTGGCAAACACCAGGATCAGCACCAGCGTGAAAAAGTGAAGGGAGGTCTGCCACATTGGTCGCTTTTCAGGAGGGGCTTCAAAATTCATCTGCTCCTCCTTTTTGGCTTTCTCCTCTTTCCGGTAGAGGATCGACATGATAGAGCCAATGACAATGGCAAACACCACCGCCCCGATGGTCCGGGCCACTCCCATCTCAAAACCCAGGATGCGGGCAGTCAGAATGATGGCCAGAATATTAATGGCCGGTCCGGAATAGAGGAAAGCAATGGCAGGACCCAATCCGGCACCTCGCTTGTGGATACTGGAGAAAAGCGGCAGGATGGTGCAGGAGCAGACCGCCAGGATAGTCCCCGACACCGAAGCCACCGTATAGGCCAGCCATTTTTTGGCATTGGCCCCGAAATATTTTAGTACGGCACCCTGGCTGACAAAAATGGAGATCACACCGGCAATGAAAAAGGCCGGTAACAGGCATAGCACCACATGCTCACGGGCGTACCATTTGGCCAGATCAAGCGATGCATCAATGGCTGTGTTGAAACGGGCACTTTCCAGTGGAAGGAAGAATGCCATCCCGAAAAGGGCAATAATCCATCCCAGGATTTTAAGTTCTTTTTTATATTCCATTCAAATGTTTCGTTATTTTACGAACAATCAGGTCAAAAAAATCATCAGAGATAAACTCTGATGATATAATATAAACCAACTATGATGAACAGGACCGCAATCACCCTGCGGAACCATATCTCAAAACTTTTTATTCTGTTGTAAGCGGTACCGATTCCTGAGATGGCGTAAGCCAGAATCCAGGCAATGATGATCACCGGGATTCCCGTAGCAATGGCAAACAGGACAGGAAGTACCAGACCAGAAGTACTTGAAATGGTCATCGGAATCAGCATTCCAAAGTACAAGACACCCGAGTAGGGACAAAAAGCCAGGGCAAACACAATTCCCAGCAGGATGACATCAAAATACCCCCACTTTTTCTTCTCTTCCATCCTGGAAGTAAGACTACTCAGACCCGGGAAGTTGATTTTCAGAACATCAAGCATGAACAAGCCGATAATCAGCAACAAAGGGCCGATAATCTTTTCCCCGTATTGCTGAAAAAAACCTGAAAATTTCATCTGATCGGCACCCAGGAAGATGATGAAAGCAATAGAGAAATAACTGATTGCCCTTCCCGTGGTATAAAGTAAGCCGTTCAAGAAGACCCGATTGCGGTTTTCAATATCCTTGCTGATAAAACCGATGGCCGTAATGTTTGTAGCCAGCGGACAGGGACTAATCGCCGTCATCAATCCGAGCAATAAGGCTGTAACCCAGGGCAAAGTAGTGCCTTCGAGCAGACCGGTTAAAAACTCCATACAGCCTATTATAAAAGCTTATCCACGTTCTCTTTGATGATCAGTTTGTATTTTGCGGGATTGGTGACCGCGTAAAGAAATGCCTTGTTGGTGAGATTGACCTGCTTATCGCCCTTCACCAGCAGCAGGGTTTGCCCTGATACACCCAGCTTTTTAGCTAATGCTTCCCCCTCCTTCTCATCCAGGTTGGCTGCCTGAAAAGTGATGGTACCCGCTTTCCACTGTTCCGGATACAGATCCTGAAGATTCTCCTTGGCACGTTCCTCCACGGTCTGGCAAGTCATACAACGCGTCGTAAAATGGAAATAATAGGCTTCAATCTTTCCGGAGGATTTTTTATCCTTGTTTCTGTCTTGTGCACTGCCCGTAAAAACAGGAACCAGCATTACCAATGCCAGTATAAATCGGATGGTTTTCATAACAGATGTAATTTATTGATTTTTGGTAATTATTTCTTTGATTTCCGAGAGGGAGGGTAACCTTCCGCTGAGCACCACCTTGCCATTGATGACCAGCCCGGGCGTATGCAATATCCCGTAACTCATGATTTTGTAGATGTCTTCGACCTTCGAGATGTCGGCGTCGATGCCCAGCTCGGCCACTGCATCGCGGGTGCACTTTTCCAGCGTCTTGCATTTGGGACATCCCGTCCCGAGAATTTTGATTTCCATGGTATTAAATCTATGATTTGCAATTTTTTAAATCTTAACTTTTATTTCGGAAATTTACGAAATATCTGTTTAAAAATTTTTACCGTTTAAAAAATGCCGTAAACAGGACTTTGGCCTCCTCCCAGTTTTCCCGGTTGATACAGTATTTAATAAAGGGGGGGTTGATCTCGCCCTGGATCAGACCTGCATTTTTCAATACCCTGAGATGCTCGGAAAGGGTCGAACGGGCAATGGGAAGTTCTTCTGCCATATCTCCGCTGTAACAGCATTTGTCCATGTTGCTGACCAGGAAATCCATGATGAAAACCCTGACAGGGTGTGACATGGCTTTGGCATAGCCCGCAAGTCTTTCCTGATCATCGGAGAAATATTTCTTCCTTGGATTCGTCATCCTGATGTTTCGTTAAAATACGAAACAAAGATAATGAATGAAATTTAACTGAAACGCCCCACCCCAAAAAAGAATCCGGAAAAAATGAAAACCCAACGATTTGATTGTTGCAGAAATTGACGCAGGAAGAAGAGGCGAAGGACCCAATTAGTTCATATTCTGCATATTATTGGAAATAGAGCGCATCGGAAGGCCGTTTACAAATACAAACGCCTGATTAGTACATAATCAGGCGTGTATTGGTACCCGGAGGGGGACTTGAACCCCCACAGCCGTTATAGCCAAAGGATTTTAAGTCCTTCGTGTCTACCATTCCACCATCCGGGCCTAAAACAAATAAAGCGTAAAATCCGGATTTTACGCTTTACGAGGAGCGGGAAACGAGACTCGAACTCGCGACCCCGACCTTGGCAAGGTCGTGCTCTACCAACTGAGCTATTCCCGCAGTTTCATCCGGTAGTTACCGGGGAGCAAAGAACGTTTTTGTTTTGCGATGCAAAGATAAACCAATTTTATTTCCCACCAAACAATCGGAAAAAATTTCCATTTAACAGTACAAATATCCTTAAAAAGGACCTTCCCCACTCGTTTGAATTCGGGGTGAATGGGGTGTATGACCAAAAAAATGGGCTATTTCAGTCCGGTCAGTTTCTTGATATCGTTGAGTTTGTTTAATGCCTCCAGGGGAGTGAGATTGTTGATATTCAGGTTCTTGATCTCGTCGCGAATCTGTTTGAGCACCGGGTCGTCGAGCTGGAAGAAGCTGAGCTGGATGCCTTCGCGGTTCGAGCGGATGGTTTCCAGGGGTTTAGCCAGGTTCTCACGCGATTCCTTTTTCTCGAGCTGGCGTAGGATTTCACTGGCACGCTCCACCACGCTGGGAGGCATACCGGCCATCGCCGCCACATGGATGCCGAAGCTGTGATTGCTGCCCCCTTTCACCAGCTTGCGCAGGAAGACCACCTTATTGCCCAATTCCCGGATCGAGACGTTGTAATTCTTCACCCGGTTGAAGGAAGCTGCCATTTCGTTGAGTTCGTGGTAATGGGTGGCGAAAAGGGTTTTGGCGCGGGCCCGGGGATGCTCATGCAGGTACTCCACGATCGACCAGGCGATGGAGATCCCGTCGTAGGTGGAGGTTCCCCGGCCCAGCTCATCGAGGAGGATCAGGCTCCGGTCGGAGACATTGTTGAGGATGCTGGCCGCCTCATTCATCTCGACCATGAAGGTGGACTCTCCCAGAGAGATGTTGTCGGAGGCCCCCACCCTGGTGAAGATCTTGTCGACAATACCGATGGAGGCAGAGGCGGCAGGTACGAAACACCCCATCTGGGCCATCAGGACAATCAGGGCGGTTTGGCGTAACAGGGCCGACTTCCCCGCCATATTGGGACCGGTGATGATCATGATCTGCTGATCTTCCTGGTCGAGGTAAACATCGTTGGCAATATAACTCTCCCCTACCGGCAGTTGCCGCTCGATGACCGGATGGCGCCCTTCTTTGATGTCCAGCAGCGGGGTATCATTGACTTCTGGCCTGATGTAATGGTATTCGCTGGCGCAGGCAGCGAAGCTGAGGAGACAGTCGATCCGGGCTATGATGGATGCGTCCAGCTGAATAGCCGGAATATATTCCGTCAGGGCGCCCACCAGCGCATTGAAGAGGTTGGTCTCCAATTCCTGAATTTTCTCCTCGGCTCCGAGGATCTTCACTTCATATTCCTTCAGCTCTTCTGTGATGTAACGCTCGGCTCCCACCAGGGTCTGTTTGCGGATCCATTCCTGAGGAACCTTCTCCTTGTGGGTATTCCTCACCTCGATATAATACCCGAAGACGTTGTTAAAACTGATTTTCAGGGAGGTAATACCGGTCTGGTCGCTCAGTTTTTGCTGCATCCGGGCCAGATAATCCTTCCCTCTGAAAGCCAGTTCGCGCAACTCGTCCAATTCGGGGGAGACGCCCGGGGCGATCACCTTTCCACGGTTGATCTGGACTGGCGGATCGGCCGTGAGTTCTTTTTGGATGCGTGCTCTGATGGCGTCGCAGGGGTCGAGTTGCTCAGCAAACCGCAGGAGCGTCGGATTGCCCGATTGGCGGCAGGCATCCCTGATGGGGAGGAGCGCCTGGAGGGCATTTCTGACCTGCTGGACTTCCCGGGGGTTGATGCGGCCCACGGCAACTTTTGACACCAGCCGCTCCAAATCCCCCACCAACTGAAGGTGTTCCCTGATATTTTCTTTCATGGCCTCATCCTTTAGGAAGGTCTCCACCACGTCGAGTCTTTCGTTGACTTTCCTGGTCTCTTTCAGTGGCAGGGCCATCCAGCGGCGCAGCAGGCGTGATCCCATGGGTGAAATGGTTTTGTCCAGCACCTCATGAAGGGACTTGGCTCCTTCATACAGGGTGTTGAACAGCTCCAGGTTCCGGATGGTAAAACGGTCGAGCCATACATAATGCTCCTCCTCGATCCGGCTGAGCTGGCTGATATGGCTCACCTGTTTATGCTGGGTAATGTCGAGGTACTGCAGAATAGCCCCAGCGGCGATGATGCCCAGGGGAAGATTGTCGATGCCGAATCCTTTCAGCCCTTTGACCTGGAAGTGCCGGGTGAGCCGGTCAAAAGCAGCATCGGTGGTATAAACCCAGTCGTCGAGGTTGAAGGTGTAATACCTGGTGCCGAAGATCTCATGGAACTCCTGCGACCGGCCCCGCTGGTAAAGCACTTCCTTGGGCTGGAAGGAGCTCAGAAGCTTGTCTACATATTCAAAACTGCCCTGAGCCACCAGAAACTCACCCGTAGAGATATCAAGGAAGGCCACACCGGCAGTTTTCCGGTCGAAATGGAGCGAGGCCAGAAAATTGTTTTCCTTGTTCTCCAGGATATTGTCGTTGATGGAAACTCCAGGAGTCACCAGTTCGGTGATACCTCTTTTAACGATGTTCTTGGTCAGCTTAGGATCTTCGAGCTGTTCGCAGATGGCGACCCGTTGACCGGCTCTGACCAGCTTGGGGAGATAGGTATCCAGGGCGTGGTATGGGAACCCGGCCAGTTCGACGAAGCTGGCGGCTCCGTTGGCCCTGCGGGTGAGGGTGATGCCCAGAATTTCCGCCGCCCTGATGGCGTCATCCCCAAAGGTCTCATAAAAGTCCCCGACCCTGAAAAGGAGGACCGCATCGGGGTGCTTGGCCTTGATGGCATAATACTGCCGCATCAACGGCGTCTCCACATATTTGTTATCCCCTGCCATATCTCAGCAAAGATAGCCAATTCAAAAAGCCGTCAAATGGGTATGATGGATAATTTCCGGTGCTTAAACCGTCTGCATCACCGATGGCAGGAGTAACGGCAATACTTAACGATAAATGAGCCGGCTCATGCGCGCCGGATCCAGAATTTCGTTGGCCACCTCCAGGATTTGTTCCGCAGTAATGGATTCGATCTTTTTGAAGACCACATTGAAGGGATCCACCTGATTATAAAAAAGGAAGGTTTTACCTATGGTCAGCATCAGATCTTCATGATTCTCACCGGCAATGGCCAGTTGTCCGGTCATTTGCCGCTGTGCCCTGGAGAGCTGCAAGGTGCCCAATTTCTTTTCACGCAACAACCTGAATTCATTGTAAACGACCTCCAGGGCCCTGTCGTAGTTGTCATTATCGGTGCCGAAATAGACGTTAAAGAGTCCCGTGTCGGAGAAGGTGTTGTAGGAGGACTCGATATTGTATGCCATCCCCTGGCGTTCCCTCAGGGCCAGGTTAAGGCGCGAGTTCATCCCCTGGCCACCCAGCAGATTGTTCAGCAGGATCATGACGATCCGGCGGGGATGGTTGGCATCATAGGCCATATTGCCGATCATGCAGTGGGTTTGAAAAGTTTCCTTCTCCACACTCCGCTCTCCGGGTTGGTAACCTGAAAACCGTTCCCGGCTGTGGATTCTGGTCCGGGCCGGGGCCCCACCAAAATGACGCTCCGCCAGGTGGATCAGCTTCCTGAAGGGAATGCTGCCCACTGAGCTGATGACCATCTGGTCGGTATGGTAGTTGCGTTCCATGAACCGGAAGATATCTTCACGACCGAAGCCGCGGACGCTCTCAAAAGTTCCCAGAATATTCCGGGCGATAGGATGACCGTCGAACACTAACTCGTCAAAATCATCGAAGATCAGTTCCGAAGGAGAGTCTTTGTAAGAGTTGATTTCCTCAACGATGACCTCCTTTTCCTTTTTAAGTTCCTTATCGGGGAAAATACTCTGGAAGAGGATGTCGCTGAGCAGTTCCGCGGCACGGGCATAGTCTTCAGAAAGGAAAGTGGCGTAGAGAGCAGTCTCTTCCTTGGTGGTGTAAGCATTGAGTTCGCCCCCCACATCCTCCATGCGGCTCAGGACATGATAAGCCCTGCGTTTGCGGGTTCCCTTGAAAATACAGTGCTCGATGAAGTGAGCTATCCCATGCTCAGCAGCCGTCTCGTCGCGTGAGCCGGTGTTGAGGATCACCCCCAGGTGAGCCACCTGTGAATCATCGGGCTGGTGGATCAGTCTGATGCCGTTGGGAAAGGTATGTGTAAGAAATTCGGTTTGAACCATGATTGGATGAACAAGGCCGCAAAGTTAGGAAAAATTGGCAGTTAGGATGACCTGATACATGGGATGATCTTCCGGTGAGTTGGAGACGGCACCATCTAAGTTGGGCTTGGGGTCAAGGTCCCACTGGGGTGATCTTCCGGTGAGCTGGAGCCATGGCCCTGTTGGCTGATGAAATTTCCCGCGATAGTTTCCTGATCAGGTTCCTGCAGCGGGCCTGTATTCCGGACTCAGGGTAAATTTCCATCACCTGGCGAATGGTTTCTGCCACTTCGGGTTTCAGCTCCTTCTGATCTTCAGAGATATGGTAAAGGATCTGCATCGCATAGGCCTTGACCGCCACCGGCTCGCGGGGGTCGAAGAGTCTTTCCTGGCAGTAGTCAAACAGGACTCCGGCTACCTCCTGATCGACCGGCACCTGGGTGACCATGCGCAGAAATTGTCTTTTCTTACCGGTATGCGTCAACCCGGGCAGCAGGGTGACCAGTTTCCGGGACCAGGGAAGCAGGAGTTCCGGCTTTTTGAAGGAGAGTTTGTCGGCAATCCATGCAGCACGCCAGCTCACTGCATCATCCCCCTCCATGGCTAATTCCATAAGCAGGGGGAAATAGGGCGTCAGATCGGTCTGACTGACTTTAGCGACCCAGAGATTCTCCCACGAACTCAGCAATACTAACAACTCTTCCTTTGTCATCAGGCATCCGCATTTTTCCAAGCACTCAAAGTTATTGGATTAATCCATGCCTTTCCTGAAAAACCGCTATTTTTAGAAGGTGGTTCAAACAGCCGGGAAAATAAAGGAGGTGGTATGAGAAAAGAGGTAGTGTGTGCGTTGATTGTTGCAGACGGCAAGTTGCTGGTTACCCAACATGGGGAGAATTCAGGCCATCCCTGGAAGTGGGAGTTCCCAGGGGGAAAGATCCAGCCAGGTGAGAGCCATGAAGAAGCGCTGACCCGGGAGATCATGGAAGAGCTTGACATCGGTATCACCGTGATCGCTCCCCTGGAACCGGTCCTCCATACCTATCCTGGCAGGGAGATTCTCCTTTATCCCTATTTATGCCGGTGGGAAGAAGGTCAGCTGCTGCTGAAGGAACATCATGATGGCCGGTGGATCGATCCGGAAGAAACAGCAGACCTCGACATGCTGGAGGCCGACTTCAAAATGCTGGGCCACCCCGAAAATTGGGCCCGGCTGTTAGCCTTTTCCAGACAGTGAAGGACCCGCCGGAAGTATAGGGTCTGCCGGAAGTAAAGGGACTACCGGAAGTAAAGGGTCTAAAGGTGTACACCGGATTAATCCAGAAAAGCCTTCTGTTCTGTCCACAAAAACGCGAATGATTTGAAAAACAGAGAGATCACATGACAAAAAAAACAATATGGGCCATAGCCGGGGTGATGGTTCTGGCTCTGGGCCTTGTGAAGGTAACCGCTGCCCAGCATAACGGGGCATTACTGACATCTGAAGAAGCTGAGCGGTTGGCCGCTTTGCCATTGAAGTGCCTGGAGCAGGAGTACCCCAACAAACTGAGCCAGACCCTGGGCTCGGCGGCGGAGCTGGCAGGGCCGCGGGAACTACACCCTGCCTTTTGCGGCTGTTTCGACTGGCATTCGGCCGTTCATGGCCACTGGATGCTGGTTCGGTTGCTGAAGCTATTTCCCGGGATGCCATCGGCCCCCCTGATCAGAGAGAAGCTCGTCGCCAGCATCACCCCCGAAAAGATCGCCATCGAAGCCGACTATTTCCGCCGGCCACTGGAAAAATCATGGGAACGCACCTATGGGTGGGCATGGCTGCTTAAACTGTCCGAAGAACTGCACACCTGGGACGACCCGCTGGGCCGGCAACTGGAGAAAAACCTCGAACCCCTGACCCGGGTCATCACCTCCCTCTATTTCAATTTTCTTCCCCGGCTGGTCTACCCTGTCAGGGTGGGAGAACACCCCAACACCGCCTTCGGTCTCTCCTTTGCCCTGGACTATGCCCGCACCTGCGGCCACGACTCCCTGGAGAGCCTCATCCTGCAGCGGTCCAGGGATTTCTATGCCACTGACAGCGGGTGCCCCTTAACCTGGGAACCGGGAGGGACCGACTTCTTCTCCCCCTGCTTCGAAGAAGCCAGCCTGATGCTGAGGGTCCTACCCCGGGAGGAGTTCCGCAAATGGCTGAGTGCCTTTCTGCCAGCCCTCTCCTCCCCTGGTTTCCGCCTGGAAGCCGCCCGCGTCTCCGACCGCAGCGACGGCAAACTGGTCCACCTTGACGGCTTTAACTTTAGCCGCGCCAGGGTCCTGCTCGAAATCGCCTCCCTCCTGCCCGAATACGGCCACCTTAAGAATACCGCCCTGGAACATATCCGCTATAGCCTGCCCGTCATCACCGACGGCAGCTATGAGGGTGAGCACTGGCTCGCCACCTTCGCCCTCCTGGCCCTGATGAAAGTGTGAGTACTCAAAACTCTGCTATGGAAATAAATATTCGTGTCGCCGTCGAAAGTGATTACCCTGCGATCCTCTCTCTCTTCCGTGAGTTTGCGGAATTCGAAAAGCTGCCTGAGAAAATGGGGAACACCCTGGAAAGGATGAAAGCTGAACAGGAGTACTTTCACTGTTATGTTGCCGTGATCCCCGGGAATAATTGGACAGCGCCAGGTGACGATGCAAGCACTCCGGGGGTTGATTGGTCAGTGCCAGGTCACGATGCAAACACTCCAGGGGATGATTGGTCAGCGCCAGGTCACGATGCAAGCACTCCGGGGGTTGATTGGTCAGCGCCAGGTCACGATGCAAGCACTCCAGGGGATGATTGGTCAGCGCCAGGTCACGATGCAAGCACTATAGGGAATACGACTGATGCCCGGGGCGGAGCTATAACCACGGAGATAAAGGGAGGGGGTAACGGGATAAAAAATACAGGGTGCAACATGGAGTCAACCGGCAAAGCAATGATGCCACAGGAGGAGAGGAGATCGCAAGAGCAAACCAATGAGCGAATCATCGGTTATGCCTCCTGGTTCTTTACCTATTTTACCTGGAGTGGCAAGGGGATCTACCTGGAGGACCTCTATGTGCAGCCGGCGTATCGGAGTTCGGGCATCGGAAGGCGACTGATTGAAACAGTCATGGAACGGGGCAGGGCATCGGGTTGTCACCTGATGCGGTGGCAGGTTGCCGACTGGAACCACCGGGCCATCGGGTTTTATGAGTCGCTGGGCGCTATCCGTGATGTGGTCAACCGCAATTGTGACCTGGTGCTGTGAACATTATGTTATAACCTGAAAGGAAAAGAGCATGATTCCAGGCCATCGGAGATTGGTTATCCCCGCAGGCCGCTGAACCAGACCTACAGTGGGACCACTCACCAGGAGGGCCGGGCAGGCTGAATAACCCACGCAGGACGTCTATTCAGAACGGATATAAATTTTATGAGAAAGAGAATTTTCCTTGGTGGTATTCAAAAAATATCTATTTTTGTCGCATCAAAAATGAGGGTGCCATAGCTCAGTAGGTAGAGCAACGGACTGAAAATCCGTGTGTCCCTGGTTCGATTCCCGGTGGCACCACAAATTGAAAAACTGCAAGGCTGAAATTTAAAGCGTTGCAGTTTTTTCATTTATAAATATCATCATTCTTTCCAGTATTTTTCCAGCATCTATCTATTGAACATAAAAAACGAGGCAAATCAACAAGCCTTAACTACTTTATTGCTGAGAATTCCTGCTATTACAGGAAACGATTATATTTTGACACCAGATGAATAATTTTTTTTTGATATTTGGCATCGTTTCAAGTATTAAAAAGCATATGAAAAATAAATTTTTACCCCTTTTAGTGGGGATGCTTTTAGTTGCATTTGTTTGCAACGCGCAGGTTGCGAACGGGAACAGGTCTGTTCGTAACGCGGCCGTGCCGACGTTCGCCGCGGAGCGAGTCGCACTATGGCCCGAAGGTAAAATACCTGATTTCCAATCTCATCAGATTGCGGCGACTTCCGCAGAAACGGAAAAGCCGGGGTTCAAGGCGTCGGAACACACGATGCCGTATCTCGACTGGTACGAGGCGCCGACGGAGAAGAACGGCGGTTGCATGTTGCTCATTTCCGGAGGAGGATATCAGGGCTGCGTTGACGGAGTGTGGATAAACCGGGTCGCAAAGAAGTTTACCGAACTCGGTTTTGTCTGCGTGAGCCTCACCTACCGCACGCCGCGTCCGCAGGGACTGCCGATCTATCAAAGCGCGTGGGAGGACGGGCAACGTGCCGTTCGCCTCGTTCGCGCCGATGCGCAGAAGCGCGGATTCGATCCGGAAAAGATCGGCGTGTTCGGGTTTTCCGCAGGCTCCCACCTGACAGTCCTGCTTGCGACAAGTGCTCTTACGCCTACTTACACGCCCGTTGATGCGCTCGACCAAATCCCGTGCCACCTCAACTGGGCGATTCCGATTTACACCGCCTATGCGCTCACGGACGGACTGACAGGCCCCAACACACGCGACGGTGACGCGATTGACGTGAAACTCTCGGACGTGTTTAAATTTGACGTAAAAACGTGCCCAATGGCGCTTTTCCATGGCGGCGCGGACATCTATTCGCCGAACGGTTCCACGCAGATCTACCGACAACTTCGCAGGATGAAAATTCCGGCAGAAATCCATCTCTTCGCAGATCGTGGACACGGTTTCATGGGCGACATGAACAAAGGCGAGGAGGGCACCGCCTACGACCATTGGTTTGATCGCATCGCCGAGTACGTCCGCCAGATGAATTTTGACGGGCGCCTCGGTGAAGAAGTTGATTTGATGGCCCGCTATCCGAACGACGACGCGCGCGGTGATTACAGCAAGGAGCCTGTCTGGCCGGAAGGCAAGACACCGGATGTGCAGACCAACCAGTGCCAGCCGTATATCGAGTGGCATATCCCGAAAGAACTTAAAACGAAGGCAATACAGATCATTTACTCGGGGGGCAGTTACATGGGCAACGACCCGGACGGGTTCGAGGTCGCACCGGTGCGGCGTTACCTGAATGAAAAGGGTATGACTGTCGTGACGTTGAAATACCGCACCCCGCGCCCATTGGACGGGCTTGCCAAACACACCACGGCATGGCAGGACCTGCAACGCGCCATCCGGATTGTGCGCAGCGAGGCGGCAACAAAGGGACTGGATCCCGATCGCATCGGCATCATGGGTTCCTCGGCGGGCGGACATCTGACGCTTATGGGAGCAACAAGTTCGCAACACCGATCCTATTGGCCGGTTGATGACCTTGACAAGATTCCCTGCAACGTGCAGTGGGCAGTGGCAATCTATCCCGCGTATGCGCTGACAGACGGCGCGGAGAAGCCAAACGTGCAGGGCGGCAACGAGGACGACGCACGGCTTGTGCCGGAGTTCGCGTTCGACACCGCAACCTGTCCGGTACTGTTCATTCACGGAGACGCGGACGGCTGGGCGGCGATGAACTCGGTGAAATGCTGGGAGCAACTCCGCCGTATGGGAATACAGTCCGATCTGCACACACTTGTCGGGCGTCCCCACTGCTTCCAGCGGAAAGCCGCCCCGGGTACGGGCAGTTACACATGGATGGGACGCATTTGGGAATTTATGAACCACAAGGGGTTCAACAAGTAAAGAAAGGACTATCAGAAAAGCTAAGTAATCTAATGGAAATATAAGTATGAACAAAAAAGGTTATACCATGAAGAAAATAATGATGCTCATCGCCGGCATGGCGATTGTTCTGGGATGCAGCACGATCCGCAACTTACCTGAGGGTTCGGGAACCACCTTCGCGAAGGACGCGCTCGCGCCTTTCGTTGAAACCGGACAACTTCCGGGTGCGATAAACGTCTTTTACAAGAACGGCTTGCAGGAAAACGCCTGTGTCGGCTATGCAGACGTTGCAGCGAAGCGTCCGATCACGATGAACGACGTCTATATGCAGTGCTCGCAGACAAAGGGCTTCTGTGGCGTGACCATCGCTATCCTCATCGAGGAAGGCAAGATCTCACTCGACGATCCCGTTTCGAAGTATCTGCCGGAATTCAAGGAACTCTGGGTACACAAATCCACCACTGACAGCGTGAAGACACTCGTCAGGGCGAAGAACACGCTCACCATCCGCATGGTCATGAACCACACCGGCGGTTTCCCGTTCGAGATTAGTGCAAAGCAGGGCAATATCAAGGGCGGCGGATGGTCGGGCGGTGCGCCGCTCCGGCAGACGGCGGCCATCGCGGCGGCATCTCCGCTGCTCTTCGAACCCGGCACGAAGGAGCAGTATTCCAACACCGGCATCGATATCGGCGCGGCCATCGTGGAGGTGGTGACCGGCATGCGCTGGGAGGACTTCCTTAAGGCGCGGGTGCTCGATCCGCTCGGCATGGCATCCAGCTCGTTCTGGCCGACAAACAAGCAGCTTGAGACGCAGGTGGAGATGTACGACTGCGTGAAAGATGCGCCCGCGAAGCACCGCGTGCAGAACGACATGCAGCAGCGGCCCTACAACGACGCCCACGTCTTCGCATCGGCAGGCGCGGGGCTCTGGACGACCGCGAACGACCAGCTCAAATTCTACAAGATGCTCATGAACCTTGGCATGGGCGAGAACGGCGTGAGGATCCTCAAGGAAGAGACCGTCAGGGAACTACTCGCAAAATCAACGCGCCCGAAAGGGATGGGTGGTTATTCGCTCGGCCTCTCCGCACCGGAAGTAGATACGGAGGACGCCTGGTTCGGGCATGGCGGCGCATGGGGCACGAACTGCATGGTCAACTGGCATCGCAAGGAACTGAAGCTGTGGGCTGTGCAGCTCTGTGGCGACCCGCGACCCTGGGATGCGGCCCGTTCGGAGGCGGAAACCAAATTCTTTAAATACGCCATCGACAACGCCGGCACCGACGCTTTTACCGGCCGTGTAAAGTAAGTCCGGAGGCAGGAAAAGTCATGACAGGCGGGCAAGCCTGCCTCCCGGGGAAAACGATATCGACAAATGTTGCCGACATCAAAAAGCTTAAAGCTTCAGAAGATGGTTTAAAGAGATACCTCACAAAAAGCGCAAAAACGGAGGAGCCTTCGGGATAAGGTCAGTAACGGGAAAAATCGTATAACAAACGGGGGTGGAAGCATGGCTTCCACCCCCGTTATAATTAAAGGTAATCTGATCAGTTTTTGGAAAAACGGATATCAGCAAGGTACAGCACTACCTGTTTATTGGCGTTGTAAGTGAAAGAGGAAGGCTCATGGCCGATATTCATCACAACGACGCGGTTGCGGCGGTTGGAGGTCGGTCCGCCATCATTGGCAGTCATGTCAATGGTATACTCCTTCCATTCGTTTTGGATCTGGTTGGTCTGAATCCAGTTGGACTGGGGTTGTGAAACATCCCAGTTCTGCTGACCATAGAGGCTCTGGTTGCCGAAATTCCACATATAGTTCATCGGTCTGATCCACGGCTGGAGGAAGACATTGTTGCTCCCTGCCATGGTGGCGGCATCTGATCCGCAGAACATTTTAAAACGCAACTTTTTGTACCTCTGGTTATCGAACCGGTATTCCACGGGAAGGTTAAAGGTCATGGAAGCACTACGCATGCGTACCACGCACTTGTAAATATTCTTCCCGTCATTCTGAATCAATTGATCGAGGTGAAGATCGACCAGCTGACCGTTGACCAAATCGTTATGCGGATCGAATTTTCCGATATCGGAATAGCCTGGACGGGGCAGGAAGTCGCCTGAATAATAGCCTAACATTTCCCAGTTGTTGTCCACCACTTTGCCATTGACAAAGAATTGAGGATGGATAAACACTTCATTGGGATAGAGCGGATCGTCATCCGGCACAAGATGGACCACACCTGAGGCGATGTAAGGTTCGAAGATTTTATCCAAACCCATGGAATTGGGGATGTAACGGATATACTTCAATTGTCCCGACTCCAGAATATCAGTAAGTGAAGCAATACTTGCAATTTTGATGTCATTAGGTTTCTCCACTCTGACCATGTAGGGCTGCCAGGCTCCGCCTCCTGCGGTCGATTTTTTCCCGTTACGGTCGAAATTTACCGTCGGGAGCACATTCTGCAATCCCTCCCCGGTCAGGTCGAGCGAGTCGAGGTTCGGGAAGTAAAAGAGATCCGAGAAGTTGGGGGTATGCAGCGGATAGACCAGTTTTCTGATGGGCTGAACCGCTGATGCCGTGAAATTGGTAATTCCGTTGGCCAGCAAGATGGAAGCTTCAGACGGGCTGAAAGTCGTATTAGGCGTGGGGACATTGACCTTCATGGTCTTGGATACGATGACCGTGTCCAGGATTTTGGAGCCATCACTCAGGATCGGGATGACCTTAAAATCGATGTCAATCGACAGTTCCTTACCGGCAGCCAGGTTTCCGCAGTAAAAACGGGGGGTGGTTACCTTGCCCGATCTCTCCACATTGTCCTTATCCTTGTATTTGTAGGTCAGGCTATTGTATTCCATGACCACGGAATTCAGACCATTGGGCCATTCCATTACCAGGGCAGTCGGCGAGATGGCCATCTTGGGAGAGGCAATCCCTACCAGATCACGGTCCAGTTTAGTAAAGGGGATCAGGGCAATCTCCTGAGCTACGGAGTTATTGCCATATTCATCACGGGTAAAGACCCTGAAACGGTAGAGTTTGGCTTCGGTCAGCCCGGTAAGGTTGACCCAGGAGCAGACCGAATCTATGACATGTTCCTTGCCATCGTATTCCACCACGGTTTTGGAAGCTTTCCCCAGTTTCATCTGGCTGGCGGGAATCCGCCCTGCTTTCATCAAATCGAGTTCCACACGTTCGAAACCGACCTTGCCTATGATGGTATCAAAACGGGCAGGATAGATCACTTCACCGGCAAATTTCTCTATGTTTTCATACTGCCCCTCACACGATGCAAGAGACAATGCCGCTACGGCAAATATTAAATAAATCAACTTTTTCATAGTTACATCATTACAGGTTACTACTCTACTTTCTTGCCGTAAAGCGTCAATTCCGACATACAGTTGGCACCGGTTGACGAATAGTTATCGTCGAAACAGTGGAGGGCTTCGTACCTGAACCAACGGGTTGGAGGGGTATACTGCGGATCATCGGGATAGAAGTAGGCCATATCGCCGGCTTCTCCCAGCTTGACAAATTGAAGGTCACTCACCCCTTGTGGTATGGGGGTCCGTTGCGTGGAAACTGAATCCCATGCATTCGTCACCTCATTGAAATACCATAACCGGAATTCTCCGCAGTTCTCAGCCTTATAATACTGCCCCCTGGCAATATTGGCCAGTCCGCCCGAGTGGCGTTGCACGGTGATGACACGGCTTAACTGGTAATACCCACCCAGGTCGATAATGATGTTCCAGGGCATGTTACCGTCGCGGGAGAAACCGGTACGACCGCGTCCACCCGTGTGGAAGAAATTGAGGTTGTCGCCCCGGTCTATGATGCCATCGATCAGCTTGGACATACGCCCTTCCAGGTTGTCACCAAACATGGCAGGAACACCGGTGTTGATCTTCATGCCCCTGACCGTCACTGTTGAATCGTTGGCATTGGGGATCACCCAACTCTTTTTATCCAGTTCTTCATCTTCAAGCAGGTTGATCTTGCCATAAGGTATGTTGGCCGTGGAGTTGCCATACTGGTCTTCCACCCTGATGCTCACTTCTACAGGTTCATCAGGTTTCAGAAAGAGATCCTCGATGAATTTTCTTTCCTTCAACACATTGGAAGAGAACACCGACATATAGTCATTCAGCTTTCCGTTCTGGGTGTATTTGAAGGAGACATAGACATTGACCACCTGTTCCAGTTCATTGACCCAGTCAACCAGGAAGGAACTGAATCCGGGTTTTACCTTCAGACTGGCGGCCACCCTTGAGATAGAGGGTTCCAGCGGAGTGATCTTCTGAATGACTGGTTCGGAATGGTTTCCGGCCCGATCAACGGCATAGAGGGTGATGTCTTTCGGGTCAGTACTACCCAAACCGATAACATCAAGTGAATCGGAATAAAAGGAAGAGGTGAAATAGAAGGTCTTCCCCTGTGCATTCTTATATTCTGCATTCACACTGAGCAAATCCTCGTCGCGGGGAATAGTAAAATAAAACCTGGCTCCCCCGTACAATGGCTTCCAACTGGTGATGACCGGTTTCCCGGGAGGATCATCATCATCAGCACCAGCCTTGAATCTTGTACTTTCCTGGCAGGAAGAAAAGCCTACCACGAGTAAAGCCAAAATCCAGAGATATACTCTTGCTTTCATTCGTTTTGTATTTTTCAACATATCATACATAATCATCAATTTAAACAATTTCATTCAACTGTACAAGCGGCCTACCAACCCGGATTTTGCGTCAGTTTACCATTGGTATTGAGCTCATTCAGGTCAATGGGGAAGAGATAATCCCTGATGGTAAAGCGCCTGGCCTGAACAACACCCAGTACAAAGAAGGTGGAGGGAGTAGTCCCCTTGTAATTCCAGCCCTGGATCGGCACCGAGAAAACGATATGTGCTTTCTTATGGCGCAGCATATCCCAGAAGTGAATTCCTTCGAAGGCAAATTCAACACTTCTTTCATGGAGAATAATCTCACGCATGCCAGCCTTGTCACGGTGTTTGTTGGGAGTACGAGCCAGGGTTGAGTTGGACCAAACCTCTTCCACATTGGGAAGGCCAGCTCTTTCCCTGACAATATTGATGGCATCCCACACCTCCTGATCAGGCTGATCCTTAATCTCATTCAGGACTTCGGCCTTCATCAGGTAGAGGTCGGCCATACGGATAACCGGATAAGGGAATTTGACCTGGCGCTGCCAGTTAGAGGATCTGGACTCAGGATGGACCATCTTCTGGACACCAATACCAGAGGCGAAGAAGTCAGTGGCATTGACACTCGGGTTATATCCACCATTGGTCCCTGCCATCATATAAATAGGGATAATTTCAAAATGTGACCTCCAATAGCCGCCGGTCACCCCCAGGTTGGCATAGAAGCGCAACTCACGGTTCATATAAAGGTTGATGGTAGGCTGGTTGGGCTGCATCAGTCCGGCAATATGAGGATAATCAGGATCTTCCACCCCCGGGGTCAGGTAAGCATCCAAGCGGGTATTGTAATTGAAGGAGAGGTCTTCCTCAATAGGCAACCCGTTTTCAGTATAGTAACGCTCTGCCATGGCATAGGTGGCTCCCAGCCACTGCCATGAAAAGCCAGCTGCATTAACGTCACCCTCAAAACCAGCAGGTAACCTGATGTTGGTGGAATGCGCCAGCTCACCCTGGTTGTAGATGTCGACATTGGAATAGCCCCAGAGTAACTCCTTGTTCCAGGGGTCGCAAATGAGCATCCTCAGGTCGTAGTAGGTTTTCATTCTTTCCGTGTTCTTAGCGCTGAAATCACGGTCCTTCACGTAGGGTTCCTTTTCATAATGGAAAAGTGCCTTCCCGTTCTTCTCGGCCATATCAATCGCCTCGTTGATGGCCGTCAGAGCTTCCTGCCATTTGGCCTTTGTGCGCTCAGCGGAGTCATCAATGGGGAAAAACGGTTTTCCGTCGGCATCCATGAAGTCACCGAAGAATTCCTTATTCCCGCTGTAAAACGGACTGGCACGGAAATAGAGCACCCGGGCCTTAATGGCCTTGGCCGCGATCTGGTCGACCTGCCCCAGGTTGTTCTCACCAGCTCTTTCCTGGAGGTTGGGAATGGCTTCATTCATCAGCTTAATGATGTAGTCAAATACATCCTCCACTTTGGAACGGGCCAGGAAGAGGTCGTCAGAAAGGGCATCCGGTTCGATGACCTTATCTGAAATAACAATCGGCCCATATTTCTGCAGGAGCAGGAAATGGTAGTAAGCCTTCAGGAAAGTGGCCTGGGCAGTCCAGTCGGCCCGCTCATCATCGGTCATGTTCCTGGTATTCTTGATATACTGCAGGAATACATTAGTGGCACGGATGGCATCGTAGTGGGGTTTTGCCCCACCGGTACCCGACCAGCTTCCCAGCAGCGGTGAACCAACGGTCTGCAGCCCGCGCATGATACGCTCGGCACGCAGGTTACCGGTGTTGTTCTGGACCGAAGCATCAATACGTCCCAGGTATTCATCACCCAGCTCCCACATCGTTTCATGGGTGCTCCAATCTCGGGGCATGTAGCTGTAGATCTTGGCCAGGGCGTCATAGGCATCTTCCTTGGTCGCGTATATGTTTTCCAGTTTAAGCGTGTTATCTGGAACCACCTCCAGATAATCGGTACAGGAAACCAGCATGGTCATAAGTACCATGCATATCATTTTATAATTGAATCCTTTCATCTTCATCCTTTTAAAGGGTTAAAAATCTAATTTGATGCCGAAGTTGATCCTTTTGTTAGGCGGATAGGCAATACCATTGCGACCCATTTCGGGGTCCCACAGTTTAAAGGGACTGAAGACCATCAGATTTTCTCCGGTAACATAGATGCGGCAATTCTGCATTTTATATTTTTCCAGGCTGAAGTTATACCCTAATTCCACATTTTTCAAGCGGATAAAGGAGACATCACGCAGCCACCACGACGATTGCTGGGTATTGTTATTGATGGTGGTGGTGGAAAGCCTCGGCCAGAAAGAATAGGGATCGGGATCGGTCACACTCCAGTAATCCTCGGCAATGATAGGCAGGGCGTTGCGGTTCCCTACAAAAGGAGCAATACCGTCACCTGATCCGGGATTGATGAACATAGATACCCGGGCATTTCCCTGGAAGAAAAACGACAGGTCAAACTTCTTGTACCCCGATGACAAACCGAAGCCGGTCTGGATTTCGGGACTGGTGGGATATCCCATGGGAACACGGTCGTTGGAGTTGACCACACCGTCGCCATTGACATCTTTATATTTGATATCACCGGCCATGTATTCGCCAAAGTCCTGACGCGGAGAGTTGTCGATTTCGGCCTGGTCCACGAACAAACGTTCTGCAATCAGACCCCAACCCTGGCTGATGCTGTGCCCTTTGCGTTTGAGGTATTCATCAGGATAGTTCTTTTCATCCAGTTCCACATATTTGTTGGTGGCATAGGTGAAGTTACCGCGGCCGGTGATCCAGAAATCCTTGGTGATCTGGAACTCCAGATCAAGTGAGGCGTCGAGGCCCTGGGATTCCACTTTACCGACGTTACCGCTGATGGCAGCTTCCAAACCGGCGGAACTCGGGAAGTTTTCACGGGTCATGTAGATCTTGTCACGGACATCCTTGAACGCATCCAACTGAAAGCGGATCATCTCATTCTTCAGCAGGCTGAGTTCGATACCGGCGTTGTACTTGGTGGATACTTCCCAGGTGATGTTGGGATTGGCATAACGGGAAACCGTATATCCGTCATAAGCGTTCATAAAGGTGTTACCCCAGCGATAACCTCCGCCTCCCAGGCTGACGTCAGAGAGGAAAAAGAAACGCCCTTCACGGCCGGCAATGGCATCGTTACCCCCCTGGCCCCAACTGAATTTGAGTTTCAGGGAGCTGACGGCATTCTTGTAAGGTTCAAAGAATTTTTCGTTCGAAACCATCCATCCTGCAGCAAAAGCCGGGAAGAAACCATACTGTTTGCTACCGGTGAATTTCTCCGATCCGTTGTAACCGTAAGAAAAGTCGAGGAAGTAACGGCTGTCATAATCATAGGTCATACGGCCCGAGATCCCCAGATTCTTTTCAGGAAGGGTGTAGTAAATAGATTTGCTGTTTCCACCCGTCACCAGATTTTCCTGGGCGATCCCCACAGTGGTGATCCCTACGTTGTGCTTCCCGAATTTATTCTCGTAGGCCAGAATACCTTCATAATAATACTGGCCATTGGCATCGCGGCCCGGATTCACATCACCCAGGTACGAACGCCCGGTGGTGGGGTTCAGGGCAAAGAGCTTGTATTCGCCAGTGATTTGGTTGAAATTTTCGAGGGCGTAATAATAAGGTGAGTACTCGCGCCTGCTGGAGTACTGGCTCCAGCTGTTGGCTGAGGCCTTCAGGCTGAGCCGGAGTCCTTCGGTGATAAAACTCAGGTCCTGTGACAGAGCGGCCTGAATGGTGACGTTGGTTTCGTTGCGGTCTTCGTAACCCCTGACCATGCTGGCATAGGGATTCACCTTGGTCGCTCCCCCTACCAGGGTACTTCCGAACAACACATGTTCGGTGTACTTATTGGCTTCATCAGCATCATAGGTAAACGGGAAATCAACCGGATTGGAATTCATGACCTGCTGAAAAATGTTGGATGCTGACTCATAAGGACCCGTATACCTCTGGAAACGCCCGGTGATCCTGGTGTCGAGTTTGGTGGTTTTCGTCAGGTTGAAGTTCACATTGCTCCTGACACTGGTCCTTCTGATGTCGATGTTGTTGTTGAAATTGTTCCGTTTGTCGACCTTCAGCAAACCGGTTTCATGCTCCATGGTGGAGGAGATGAAGTAAGTGGCGACTTTTCCACCCCCCTGGATGTTCAGGTTGCCCTTCTGGTTCATGGTTGACTTGTTGAACAAAGCGTCGTACCAGTCGACATTCGGGTAGATCATCGGATATTCACCCCGCATGGTCGCCTGGATTTTCTGTTCGTCGTAGTAGGCCCCCAGGGTGGGATTGCGGGTAATCTGGGCTTCATTATAAAGCCGCATGTAGGTGACCCCGTCGAGGAAATCGACGTTCATGGTCGGGGAGGCAATGTTGACATCGCCACGGAAGCTCACCTTGAGAGCACCTTCGCGACCAGCCTTGGTCACCACCGAGATGATCCCGTTGGCGCTTCGTGCCCCGTACATGACCGTAGCCGAAGCATCCTTCATCACCGAGAAACTCTCGATGTCATCGGGCTGCAGACGGGCCAGATCAGTGGTGGTGGATTCAAATCCGTCGATCAGGATCAACGGGGAGGTCTTGTAACCAAAGGTGGTCACCCCACGCACGAAAAACTGGGCATTGTCGGCCCCCGGCTCACCTGTGGTCTGATAAGAAATGACACCGGCGATTTTTCCGGCCAGCGCATTGGTGAAGTTGGAAGCGGGAACCCGCAACTCATCCACTTTCACCGTCGAGATGGAAGCGACCACACTCTCTTTTTTCTGACGGCCAAAGGCCACCACCGTCACCTCGTCGATGTCAGTGGTTTCAGGCTGAAGTGTGACCTCAAACCTGCGGTTAGCTCCTACTTCCGTGGTCACCGTTTGGTAACCAATAAAGGAGATTTCCAGCACATCGGTGGGCTTTACGCTCAATGTAAAGGTCCCATCCACATCCGTGGTCACCCCGCGTGGGGTACCTTTCACAATCACAGTAGCTCCTGGCATCGGCAGGTTCCCCTCGTCCTTAACCAAACCACTTACCGTGACGTCCTGAGCCATGACGACCTGGACAAAAGTCAGCAGACATAATGTCAACAGGGCAGTTCTCATTCTGAAGAACATGGTTCTTCCTTTTTTCGGGTTAGAATGCATAGATTACTTGTTTAACATAAATATTAAATTATAATAAAGAAGTGAATTTCATTCAAAAGGCACCAAAAAAAACCCTTCTGATCAATTAGATCAACCCTGCCTTAACGCTATCCTTTCCAAAACCTGTTTAAAGGATGATCGTTGATCTTCGGTAATAGGCTATTTCAGGGGAATTTCGGTGCAGAATCCTGATGCCTGGCATCAGGTGTATCTCACCGGAGTCATCGATGTGTGTATCGAAAGTAGAAATGTGGTATTTTGAACAATCATGGAATCGACTGAAAATGAATTCTTTACACAGATCATAATGTTCATTTAGTTAGACTTTACAAACTTTCTAAAAATAGAAATTAGTTTAACGTTTTTTAATAATTGATGTCACTTTTTAAATTTTTTTTTAATTGAACCAGCGTGCTTTTCAGTCCGGAATGCCCGATATTAGCAAATGTTTAGCCTCCTGAGGGAGGAAGCTCGCCCGGAAAGAGTTGACCGCCAGCTGCCGGAGTTCGCTGCGACTCAGTTGCAGTGTACGGGCAATAGCCCTGAAATTATCGTTGATATATCCGCCAAAATAGGCCGGGTCGTCGGAGTTAACGGTGACGGGGATCCCCCTGTCCAGCATCTTTTTCAGGGGGTGAAGGGCCAGGTCGGGATAAACCTGCAGCCGTTGGTTGGAGAGGGGGCACATGGTCAGGGGAATTTGTTCAACGGCAAGGCGGTTGAGCAGCGCCTCATCGGTGATGGCAGCATAACCGTGGTCGATTCTTTTGACCTGAAGCAGGTCGAGGGCTTCACGCACATATTCCGCAGGCCCTTCCTCCCCGGCATGGGCAACGGTCAGGAATCCCTGCTCCATGGCTTTTTCGAAAACCCTCCGGAAGAGAGCGGGCGGAAATCCCCTCTCAGAGGAGTCAAGTCCAACCGCTACGATATGGTGGCGGTAAGGCAAAGCCATCTCCAGGGCTTCGAAGGCGGAGGCTTCTCCCAGGTGACGCAGGAAGCAAAGGATCAGCCTCCCGGAGATCCCCATTTCCTTTTCCCCGTCAGCCAGCGCCTCCAGTATACCTTCTGCCACCCGGTCAAAGGACACTCCCCTGGCCGTATGGGTCTGAGGGTCGAAAAAAACCTCGGTATGCACGACCCGGTCTTCATGGGCCTTGCGGAGGTATGCCATGGTAAGCTCGTAAAAGTCCCGTTTCTGCCGCAAAGCATCGGCCCCGGCATAATAGATATCGAGAAAATCCTGAAGACTGCCGAAGGAATAGGCTTTCCTGAGTTCTGTGACCGAAGCATATTTCAGCCGCACCCCATTGCGGGCAGCCATTTCAAAAAGCATACCGGGCTCAAGGGATCCTTCAATATGAATGTGGAGTTCTGCCTTGGGCAGGATTCTGATATATTCTTCCAGTTCCGGGGAAATCATCATACCATAAGTTTTATGCAATAATACGAAACTCCGGTGAACCTGCAGTACATTTTCCCGGGGGAATCCGGAGAGAAAGGTGCCCTACCCGACGGGTATCGCCAACACCCTCACCTGGCTTGTGTGACATCAGGTTCGGCTACTATAAATATGGAAGGTTTGTCCAAATTCTCTTTCTCCCTTTTCTCAGCCAATACACTCCACGCCTCCAGGGTGACGATCAGCAGGGAGGAATGGTCCAACTGGGGCTGGGAGAAATCAGGCCAGTGATGGAGCAGGGCGAATTGGCCGGGAACCGTTATACGTTCGGGTGACCAGGTATCCGCCGGCGTGCTCCCCTCTTTTACGGTCTCAAGCAGGTGGCCGGGATCAACCAGGGTCAGGGATTGTTTTGCCCCATGGTGATCATGTGGAAAATAACGGAGAAGGGTAAGATCTTCTCTTTCTGAGATATAAACAAAAATATGGTCGAAGGAGGAGACTTTCCTGTCAATGAATACCCCTGTAGGGATGTACGTCCCTGTAATGATGTTCCAGGTGCGCTGGGTGATTCCTTCCGGCAGGGTGGAAATCTCCTTCCGGGTAATTCTGGAGTAAAAATGGACGGGATTCAGGATTCTGGCGGTATATCCCAGGGCTTTCCCCAGGAGGCTTCCATCGAAAACCGACTGGCCCACCCCTATCAGCAGGAGGTTGAATCCACCCTGGTTGGCCACTTCAATGATATCGGCTTCCAAATCATTGGAGATTTTAAAAAGGGTGGTCACCTCTTCATCGAGGCGAAGGGACTCTTCGATCAGGGGTGCAAAACTCTCCCTTTCATACATTTCCGGGTCATTCTGGAAAAGTTCATCGGCAGGGGTCAGGTGGAGGGCTGTGATTCTGGCCTTATGTGCTTGTCGGTGGTGGCGGACTGTTTTTCCGTGGGAAGGAGTTGCAGATGGGCCAGATGGAGCACGTGAATTCATGGGGGATGCGGGGCGGGTTGCCTCTCCTCCTGGCAGGATAGACGATGATTCATGGTGGTTGATGAGGGAGGCCAGGCGAAGCAGGGACCGTCCGGTCTCCGGATTTCCAAAGGAGAGTAGGATTTTAAAGCCGGGGATGACAACAGATTCAGGCTGAGAGGCTTCGGGTTGCGGTTTAAAGAGTTTGCCGATGAGTTCCAGAACGGGGCCGGTCATGAAGGTGGTCACCAGGGCCATAATGACCAGCATGGCAAAAATCCGAGCATCGAGGATGCCCAGATCATAGCCGATGTTCAGTACCACCAGTTCCACCAGTCCGCGGGTATTCATCAGGGTACCGATCATCAGGCTGTCGCGCCAGCCCTGCCCCGTGAACCTGGCAGAGAGGGCTCCGCCCAGAAACTTTCCTGCTACTGCCGTACCGATGATCAACAGGGTGACTCCCCACAGCGAAGGTTCATTCAGAAGTCCAATTTCAGTCCGAAGTCCTGTGTATACGAAGAAAAGCGGCAGAAAGAGGAGGAGGGAGACATCCTCTACCTTTTCGACCAGTGTGCTTCTGAAGCGTTCGTTGGCAGGCATGATGATTCCCGCCATGAAACCTCCGAAGATGGCATGGACCCCTATCATTTCGGTCACCAGGGAGGAGATGAGCACCACCAGAAAAAAGAGGGCCACGACGGGCTTGGAGAGGTTTTCGCGGGAAGGGTACAATTCGCCAAGGCGTGCCAGGAAAGGGCGGACCACTTTGAACATCACCAGGACATAGAGCACAGAAAGCAGGATGGTATAAAGGGAGCTGACAAGGGATCCGGCCTTGACGATGGCGATGACCATGGCCAGAAGGCTCCATGCGGTCACGTCATCGATGGCAGCGCAGGTGATCACCATAGTCCCCAGCCGGGTGCGGCTGATGCCGGTCTCCTGGACGATCCGAGCCAGCACGGGAAACGCGGTAATGCTCATCGAGATCCCCAGGAAAAGGGAGAATGAAAGGAAGCTGATATGCTGGGGTGCAAATGCCGAATAGAGGTACAACGCCAACCCCATACCCAGGCCGTAAGGAACAATGATGCTGGCATGACTGATGACCAATGCACCACTGATGTTGTTTTTCAGATGGGAGAAATCGAGTTCCGTACCTACAATGAACATAAATAGGATGAGACCGATCTGGCTCAGGAGGCTCAGGTTTCCGAGGGAGGATTCGGGGAAGAGGGAGTTGAAGAGCTCCGGAAAGAAAAGACCGGTCAAGGAGGGGCCCAGTACGATACCTGCCACGATTTCCCCGATGACCGACGGCTGGCGGATCAGCCGAAAGAACCAGCCAAAAATCCTGGAAACCAAAAGGATGATAATAATCTGCAGTAGAAATAGGGTCAGGGGTTGGCCGAAGTTGGCCTCCAGGGGGTGGAATATGGCTTCCCAGCCGGTTCCCCCATCGGGGGTGACGACAGCCCTCCCCTCTTCCAGGCGGTGCCCCAGCCTGACAATGAAAAATATCACTATCAGGAAAAATCCCGTCACTCCTGAATAAAAGAGCAGATTCCTGTAATTGCGCCGTTGCATGTCCCCAAAATTACAGATTGGACTCCAATAAATCGACGGGCCACCTCTGTTTTTATCCGGTAAAGAAGAGTTAATTCAGATAGACCATACATCGGGCCATCCCTGATTCCCTGAAATATAACCGGCAGAGATAGATTCCGCAGGGTAATCCCCCGGGAGTCCACTCCACTTTGGTATCCCCGGGAGGAAGCTGTCCATGATAAATCGTCTCAACCGGCTTTCCCATCATATCATAGATCGTCAGAGTGACTTCGCCCGGTTCCGGAAGATGAACCACTACCGAGGTAGATTTTTTGAAGGGATTGGGATAATTCTGGGAGAGTGAAAGTCGTTCCTGGAAAGGTAGTCCTTGATTTTTGGTACCGGTGGGCTCCAGATTCCCGTTCTCATCAAGCTTCAGGATCCACCAGTCGTATCTTCCCTCCCCAGAGGACTCGGTCTGTCCGGCAATGATGGATCCCCCATCGGAGGTTGCGGCTATGGAGGAGGCATATTCCCAAAGTGTGATATTACCATAGGATCTGCTCCACTCCTCTTTGCCATTCTTATTGAGCTGAACCACCAGGATATTCATCCCGAAATCCTCATCCATATTATTACCCGTTGCAACACAACGACCATCACTCTTCAGACTAATGCTTTGAAACCTTGAATATTCCATCCCCTTGTATTCCCAGATTTTTTTACCAGAACTATCCAGTTTTACGGCAATAGCGAAGTGGGAATGATCGTAAAGATTCATGACGATGCTGTCTCCCGAAAAGAAGTAGCCCCCATCGGGGGTCTGGTGAATATCGAATGCACTTTTATGACAGAAGCACCATGCTCGTTTCATTCATATCGGTTAACTTTGTATCAGGCCGGTTTCCGATGGTCGGAGGCCCCACAAATCCGGTATGACTGAAAGCGAAATGAAAGCCCTATGCGGCGAAATATTCGGTGTCCTGCAAGCCAAAAAACTGAAACAGGCGTTTACGCTTGTTAAAAAACTGATCGTAGAAACCCGATCGGGTGAATTCTCCGACAAGCTCTATGACCTGGAGGAGACCTATTCTTTCATCCGGAAATATGCTATGGAAGGGGTGGAAGATCCGGAGCGCGAAAAGATCTACCGTCACCTGGTGCGGTCCCTCCATGAATTAACCCTCAGGATCAGGGAGAACTGGCTGACCACCCATTCGGGATCCCCGTTTTACCAGCAGAAACGTTTTCCTGACCTGCTTCCCCTCCGGAATCCGCAGCAGTTCCTGGGCGAGCTGACTCAACTTCTGAAAGTTGAAAACTTAAATCATCCAGAGCACCGGGAAGGCCCTTTTGACTCCGGAGACTTCAAAGAGCTCAGGAAGGAAGCCCCTGTCCCCCACCCTATGCCGGAGCAATACTGGCGCCGGATCAGCGCCGTCTTTTATGCCATTCTTCTCACCGATGCGCCCGACGAGGAAGAATGCACCTTTATCAGCACCCTCATGGCAGACGAATCGGTACCTCAGGAGGTGAAGGCTGTCTGGATCACCGCTCTGACCTTCAGCCTGCTCCGCTATTTCGGCGAGGAAAAAATGACCCTACATCTCGACCTTTACGAAAAGTTCCGCAACCAACCGCTGCTCAGCCAGCGGTGCCTCACCGGCTTCCTGACCGCCCTCTATCAATACGCCCCCCTAATGGAATTCTATCCCCAAACCACCGGTCGCTTTGAAATCATGAATGAGGATCCTGCCTTTAACCGGCAGGTGGAACGCATTTTGCTACAATTGTTGGGGAGCCGCGAGACTGAAAAGATCAAACAAAAGATCCAGGAAGAGATCATCCCGGAGATGATCCGTATCTCCCCAAATATCCGGAACAAATTCAACATCGACCACCTCATGAACCCGGAATCGGATGACGACCGGAACCCGGAGTGGAACACCCTCTTTGACAATTCTCCCGGACTGATCGACAAGATGGAGGAGATGGCGCGGATGCAGAGCGAGGGAGCCGATGTTTTCCTGGCCTCTTTTGGCATGTTCAAGCGGTTTCCCTTCTTCAACGAATTGGTCAACTGGTTTGTGCCCTTCTTTCCCGGTCATCCTCAAATGCCGCTGAAGCCGGCGGAGGATCCTGAGAATACGGTTACCCGTATCACAGAAGCCCTGTTGCAGTCGCCGATGCTCTGCAATTCCGACAAATACTCCTTTGCCATGATGCTGCAAACCATCACGCCGGAAGCACGGTCGATGATGGCTGGTTTCCTGCAGGCCGAGATGGAACAGCTCGAAGAACTCGGCAAGGAGGAGGCCATGCTCTCTCCCGACCGGAAAGAGAGCATCGTTTCCAATCAGTACATCCAGGACCTTTACCGCTTTTTCAGGTTATACCCATCCGACAAGGGAGTGGAGGACATTTTCAGCTGGAAGTTCGATTACCACAACAGAGCCGTTTTCAGATCCCTGCTGCAGGAGCATCCGGAGATGATGGACAAACTGGCGGAGTTTTACTTTGAGAAGGGGTATTTTGAGGAGGCGCTGGAGATCTTCGGACTTTCATCGGAACATACCGGGGAGGCACTGCAGAAAGCGGCTTACTGTCACCAGAAACTGGGGCGCCATGAGCTAGCCCTGGCCCTCTATAAAAAGGCAGAACTCTACGAGGTGAACAAAACCTGGAACCTGAAGAAGATCGCCTTATGCTACCGGAATCTGAAGCTTCCGGAGGAGGCACTGAAAGTCTATCAGACCCTCGATGCCCTTCAACCCGACAACCTGAGTATCCTCTATGCCATGGGCTACTGCCTGAGCGAAACCGGCCGCTTTCAGGAGGCCCTCAACACCTTTTTCAAGATAGAATATCTCTCGCCCGGGAACAAAAAGGTATGGAGGCCCATCGCCTGGTGTTCCTTTCTGACCGGCAAGAGCGCACAGGCTGAGAAATACTACCTTAAGCTGATGGAAGAGCAGCCCGACAAGTACGACCTGATGAACATGGGCCATGTACAGTGGGTTCAGGGAAAAAGGACACCGGCCCTCGATTATTACCGGTTGTCCATCGTCACAGGGGGTTTTTCAGAGGCCGAATTCAAGACCGTTTTTGAGGAAGACCTTCATTTTCTGCTGGAACGCGGTATCGACGACCATGAAGTCCCCATCCTCCTCGACCAGCTCCGATATACCCTGGAAGAGGCATCAGCCTGATATTTATGTCAATCGTTGAAGGTACAGAATCATCAAAAATTTTCTACTTTTGTTTCAAAGGCATCATAATGGGAAAAAGACCGGCGACCTTACTCCTCATCCCCCTCCTTGTTTGTTTTGCACTACAAGGTTTTACCGCCGGGAAATACAGGATTGGTTTTTCTCAATGCACCACCGCCGACCACTGGAGGCAAACCCAACTCAGGTTAATGGAAATCGAGTTATCCTTTTATCCCGACATGGAGCTCAGGGTAAAGGATGCCAGTGACAATAACAAATTACAGATCAAACAGATAGAGGAGTTCCTCAAAGAGGGTATTGATTTACTTATCGTATCCCCCAATGAATCGGAGCCGATCACCCCGGTGGTGGAAAAGGTGTTCAACCGGGGGATTCCCGTCATCGTTATCGACCGCACGATCAATACCGACCGGTACACCGCTTATATTGGGGGTAACAACTATGAGATCGGGATGGAAGCCGGCCGGTATGCAGCCGCTCTTCTGAAAGGGAAAGGAGAGATTTTGGAAATCAAGGGGCTCAGTGGCTCATCCCCCGCCATTGCCCGGCATGCCGGTTTCCTGAAAATCCTGGAAGGCTACCCCGGCATACGGATTGTCAGATCTGTCGCGGGGGACTGGAACTGGAACATTGCCCGCCAGGTGATGACCAACCTGATCAATACCCCTCTGACCTATGACCTCATCTTTGCCCATAACGATGTGATGGCCCTGGAGGCCTATAAGGTATTACGGGAATCAGTGAGCCCTCTGGATCCCTTTATTCTTGGGGTTGATGGGCTGCCGGGGGATGAAGGAGGCATTCAGTTTGTCCTTGACGGCCGGTTGGATGCCACCTTCCTCTATCCAACTGGAGGGGAGAAAGCCATCCAGACGGCGCACAAGATTCTCACTGGACTCCCCTATGCAAAGCAGAACTTACTGTCGACCATGGTCATCGACTCTACCAATGCACGGGTTCTGAAAATGCAGACCAATGAGACAGAGCTGCTGCAGGAGAAAATCGAAAAGCAACGTTCTATATTGGCCACACAGCTGCTTAAAAACAGAACCCAGCGGTTAGCCCTGATTTCGCTGATCGCGCTTCTGGCGGTAACGGCTGCTTTCATCTTGGTTATATTTCAGGCATTGAAAACCAGAAAGAGGGCCAACCGGGCGCTGGAACTGAAAAACCGGGAGATCGAGGAGCAGAAGGAAGCCATCATCAGGCAGAGGGATCAGCTGGTGGAGGTGAGCCGACAATTGGAAGAGGCCACCCAAGCCAAGTTACGCTTTTACACCAACATCTCGCACGAATTCCGCACCCCCCTGACCCTCATTAAAGGACCCCTGGAGAACCTCATGGAGGCGGAGGAGTTTTCAACCACCCACCGCACCCAATTCAAACTGATGCATCGCAATACGGTCAGGCTCCTGAGACTGGTCAACCAACTGATGGATTTCAGAAAACTCGAAAACCAGAAAATGGAACTGGCGGCCTCGGAGAACGACCTCCTGGCATTTCTTGGCGAAATCAGGGAGTCCTTTTCCTCACTGGCAGAAAAAAGAAATATCGACCTCCGGGTGATCAGTGGGGAAAAAGAGATTAAAATCTGGTTTGACCGCGACAAAATAGACAAGGTGTTTTTCAACATTTTGTCCAATGCCTTCAAGTTTACATCCGACGGGGGGATAATAACCATTTTGGTCACGTTTGTTAAAGATTCCGGAGGAGAAGGTCCTGCGGAGGAGGTCGTTATTGAGATCAGGGATACGGGCACGGGTATTCAGGCCAGGCATCTGGATAAGATCTTTGACCGTTTTTACCAGGCTGAAAAGTCGCAGGCTTTCCGGGGAACAGGATTGGGACTCAACTTGTCACGGGAGTTTGTGGAGATGCACCACGGACAACTGACCGTCACTAGCCAGGAGGGCGAAGGGACCTCATTTTTCATTCGTTTGCCACTGGGGACCCGCCACCTCACCAGCGATGAAATGGTCGGGAAAATCGCTGATTCAATGGATTATAAAGACAACCAGATCCTTACCGAAGATCTGGCTGCCGACATCCCTCTTCCTTCCGAAGAGTTTCCGGGGGATAAGAAACCAGTGATCCTGATTGTGGAAGATGAACCGGATATCAGGGAGTTCATCAGACAGAGCCTTAGGGATCCCTATCAGATCCTCGAAGCCCGGGATGGCAGGGAGGGATTGCACCTTGCCCTGGAGGAGGAACCCGATCTGATCATCAGCGATGTGATGATGCCTGAGATGAACGGTCTGGAACTGACCCGGGCTATCAAGACCGACCAGCGGACCTGCCATTTGCCGGTCATTCTACTGACGGCCAGGGCTGCCCTGGAACATAAACTGGAAGGACTGGAGGAGGGCGCCGACTCCTACATACCCAAACCCTTCAATGGCCGCCACCTGCAGATCAGGGTCAGAAAACTGCTCGAGAATCGTGCTAAAATCAGGGAACATTATAAACTATCTACCGACCTGAAAGAGGAAATCTCAGGCATCAGCCGGCTCGACAAGAAATTCCTCTCCAGCATTATCCAAATCGTAGAGAATAACATGGGCGATGAAAATCTGAGTGTCGACGAGATGGGAGTTAAACTGGGCATCTCAAGGGTCCATCTCTACCGGAAGATAAAGAAGCTGACCGGACTGTCGGTGAGTGATTTTGTCACTTCCGTCAAGCTTAAGAAATCGACGGAGCTTTTACTCAACAGCGGTAAAACGATATCAGAAATCGCCTATGAGGTGGGGTTCACTTCCCCCTCCTATTTCTCGAGGTGTTTCAAGGATTATTTCAAGATGTCACCCACCGAATACCTTCTCAGAATAAAAAACAGGGAGTCCCAATAACCGGAACCCCCTGTCCATGTCAAATCCAAAATTACCAGATGCGCTGCAGACTATAGAGCTCTGTCCGGCTTAAGGTGACCTCGCCGCCTTTGGCATTTACTTTCAGGATCTTAAAACCCGATGTCGGGAAAAGGATTTCGGTCATCACCCGTTTACCCCCGTCAACGAAGATCTCCGCCGATGCTGCATCGACGAACAAATGCAGTTGCAGTGATTTTCCACTCCGGAACGGGGCCGTTGCCGATCCGGCGAACTGATCCGAGAAGCCGGAGTTGCCGGCATGGGTACGGTCGCTGTATAATACGCCTTTCATCGAGGCATAACCGAAGATGTACTTTTCATTCAGCTCATTTTCCAGAATGATCTCCAGGGTATCGGGAAGTGTTTCCACGGCATCGAACTGCAGCATGATTTCACATTGCGACAGATTCACGTCTCCCGTCTCCACCATGCTCTCCCCGGAAAAGGTCACCGGCTTTAGGTTTTCGCTGTTGAGGGTGTCGCGTAGGGTCTGCAGTTCCCTGACCGGCAGGGAGAGGAGGAGGAAGCTTTCGTTCTCGGAAATAAGCTTCAGTTCCCTGACCGTCGTGTTGGCACTCCGCCATGTGGAGGTGGGAACTACGTTGGCATACTGCCAGTTGCTCATCCATCCGATCAGGAGTCTTCTTCCGTCGGTCGCCGGAACATTGGACCAGGTGACCCCCGCATAGTTATCGCGACCCCAGTCCACCCAGTTGGTCAACCGGTCTATATTGGACGAAGCATTCCCTGATGCTGATGGCTCACCCTGCTGAGGTGGATTCCCAGGATTTTCAGATCCCTTCCTGACTTCCATCCCATGGGTCATCCCCATGGCATCGAGGAATTCCGGATCAGGGGAAAAGGTATGGCCGTCGAAATCACCCACGAAATATTGGTTGGCAGAACCCCCATTAGGGCCTCCCGGATTGATGTTGACCAGCAGGACCCATTTGGTCAGGTCACTCCCTTCGACTTCCAGCGGGAAGAGGTCGGGGCATTCCCACACGCCGCCGTGGTTTCCCAGATCCCTGCCGCATTCGCTTTCGAAGCTCCATGACAACAAATCGGGAGAAGAGTAAAAATGGATTCTGTCCTGGACCGCCAGAGCCATGATCCATTGATTGGTGGGTTCGTGACGGAATACCTTGGGATCCCTGAAATCGTTGATGCCAGGGCTTTTCAGGACCGGGTTACCGGGGTATTTGGTCCAGGTACGCCCCTTATCGGTACTGTAAGCGATGCCCTGGCTTTGCGGGTTCTGGCCGCTGCGGCCCAGAAGATCGTTGTGATAGGTATAAATGGCCACCAGGGCAGGTTGCTCCGTGGTGCCCAAACCCGAGCTGTTTTCGGCATCGAGGACCGCGCTTCCCGAGAAGATCCACCCCAGAGTGTCGGGGTAAATCGCGACGGGCATCTGCTTCCAATGCACCAGGTCAGTGCTGATGGCATGCCCCCAGTGCATGGGTCCCCACACCGTACTGTCGGGGTAATGCTGGTAAAAAAGATGGTACTCACCGTCATAAAAAACCATGCCATTCGGGTCATTCATCCATCCCGAGGCGGGTGAAAAATGAAACTGAGGACGCCAGGGTTCCCGGTAATCCGCGGGACCGTTCTCCACCCCCTGCAGGCGGTTGTTCTTCGGCATGCAACCGGCCACCGCCAAGGCCCATAAAATAAACAGTGTCGTTCTCATTTGTATAGTTGTTAATGAATGTTTGTTCTTCTTGTTCTTCTTATCGTGTCATTAATTTGATGCGCTTGACTTCCCTCCCATCGACCACCATACGGGCAACGAATAAACTGCTCGGGGGGAGGTTCAACAGCGAGGTATCCACGCTGTGATGATGAGGACCGGCGGAAAGGATTCCCGGCGTGAAAATAGTGACTTTGCGCCCGGTAACATCATAAAGCTCAAAGGAAACCTTCCCCGCAGTTTTCAGGTAAATTTCAAAATGGAGGATCTCCCCGAAGGGTGAGGGATAGGCCCTCAGCCGGGTTTCATCGGTTTTATTTATCACCGGCACTCCTGTCGTGAAGAGGGAGTCGGGGAGGTTGGCCGGAGGGCAAACCTCATTTCCCATCTCATCGTCCCCCTTTTTCAGATCCCAGCTATTTAAAGTCTCCACCACCACCTTGCCCTTCCTGACGACCAGGTCGATCTGGCTGCTTTCAGGCAGGGAGGGATAGATCCTTCCCGAGAAGACCACCAGCTGGTCAATGAAAACCTCTATGGTGGAATGATCGAGGAAGATGTGCACCTTCAGGGGTCTGCTCCGGTTGAAAGAATAAACAGCTTCCCGCAGATCTTTATCTGCCTCCGAAAGGGTCGAGGATCTTCTGTCAAGCCCTATGCGGGAACTGTCGATATCAAAAACCAACCTGGTCACCTCGTGTCCATCAGGGTTTTTCATCAGGTGGATCTCAAAGTTGGCAGCCTCCTGAATGTTGAGGAGGAAGTCCAGTTCCTTGCGGGTGCCGCTGATTTCAGGAAGATTGGAGACGGTTTCAGGAAGGATGGTTCTTCCGGAGACCAGGGTATTTTCTCCCCGAAGCCGGCAGAGGTTCGGATGAGGTATGTGGCCTAAGGTAAGCCCGTCGGCCAGCAGCCGCATCGATCTGACCACGCTGAAGGTATGCCTCCATCCCGCCTTTTTCTGGTCGGCCACGCTCCTGCTTTCGGGAATGATCCCGGAATAGATGAGTTGACCCGTCTCATCACGCCCGATGGCCGGGGAGAGGAGATTCCCGTCTATCAGTTCAAAACTTTTTGGGGCTTCCTCGTAGGGAACAAACTTCTCATTTCTGAAGCTGCCGGTCCAATAGATGGCCCTGGCCTTCCGGCCCGGAGAGGGCACGGGAGTGATGCACAGCAGGTAATCGGTGTCGTTGAGTCTGGTCAAGGAAGGCATTTCCCAGAATAGGCCGGTTGTGGTCACATCGGATCTTTGAAATATGGGATCGATGACCTGCCAGCGCGTAAGGTCGGCCGATCGGAAGCTGAAGAGTATTCCACCCCCCTGGTTCTGAAGGCCTGATCCTACGATCATATACCAGTAACCCTCCTCCTTCCAGATGAAGGGGTCGCGGAAATCCATGTGGGGATAGCCACCGGGGGGCCCCGACAGAACAGGATTCACCGAAGCTTTTTCCCAGAAGGAGAGATCCTCGGCCGGGGATTCAGCCTTTCCGATGCCTGCCCTGGCCCCGTCGACACCGGTATAAAAAATCACGGGCTTATTTTGGGTATCCCCGATGATGGTGCCCGACCAAACGCCGAATTTATCAAACGCCAGGGAGGGGCGCAGCGCGATCTTCTCTTCCTGCCAGTTCACCAGGTCGCTGCTGGTGAGATGACCCCAGTGCATAAAATAGAGAGCCGGAAAATTGGGATTCTTCTGGAAGAACATGTGATATTCCCCCCCGTAAAAAACCAACCCATAGCTTTCGTTGGTCCAGCCCGTCTGGGGCATGGGGTGATAGCGTGGACGCAGGCCGTCATTTCCGTGCCGGGCCTCCGTATCAATGGTGAGGGGAGGATTTCTGTCAGCGTACTTCTGGTAGTGGTCCGAAATTTCTGATTCAGACAATGCTAAGGAATAGAGGGTCAATTCGTCGACAGCCCCGTTCAGGACGGTCAGGAGGTAGCCGTCAAAATACTCTTCCCGGGAGCTGCGGCCGATATAAAAGAGGGTTCCGCTGACATTCAGCTTCTGTGGGGAAGTGAGTTCCTTTTCTGCCCACAGAGAGTTATTCACATAGATTTTTGCGATGTTATGCGTGAGGTCGGCGATGGCGGTAATATGACTCCACTGGTAGGGGGTAAGCTGTTTTCCCGTTGACAGTTTTACTTCCTGATGGTCGGCAAAGAAAGTAAAGATCACCTCGCCGAAGGGGGAGACCGCCAATTCGAAGCCCGAATCAGGCCCCGATTGACTGACCAGGGCGGCTGCCCGGGGAGAGAAGGCTTCGGTGGCATGCCATACTTCTATGGTCATCGCACCGGCTATCGGGTCCCATGAGAAACCGGGAGCTGTAGCCCAGGTGGAATGGCCGTCAAGCCGTAAGGCGTTCCCCTTTATGCCGGTAATTCGTTCGGGATAGCCATAATGATTGGCCACAGGAAGGTTTACCGCCCGGACAGAATCCAT
>CAZKIU010000034.1:38519-41340 GCA_964552955.1 uncultured Prolixibacteraceae bacterium | reverse complement strand
ATGAAAACAATAAATGCCATCAGAAAACGGATCCTGGCCATTGTCACATTGATCGTGCTGTTCATGCCGGTTGTGCTCTTTGCCCAGGAATCCAAAAAGGGCCAAACGGCCCTGGACCAGAACATCAGCATTTATGCTGAAAATGAACCCCTCTCAGGAGTGATCGAAAAGATATGCAAATACCTAAAAATCGACTTTTCCTATAACGCACAGCTCCTCTCCGACAAAAAGGTGAGCCTCAACGTCTCCAACAAACCGGTCAAGTTTGTCCTGGATAAGTTGATGAAAGACTTCTACCTGATCTTCGAAATCGAGGATAACCTTATGGTGGTCAGGGAGTATGTTCCCCTTGACCAAAGTATAGATATCGAAAGGAGCTCCAGGGATTACGGGGTCAACCGGGGTTTCCTGATCGAGGATCCGCGGCAGAAATCGGTGACCATCAAGTACAAAACCGCCAGCAACCTAATCATCCTGCCGGTCACCATCAACGGCTCCGACACCCTCAACTTCATTCTCGATACCGGGGTGCGTTATCCTATCATCACGGAACTTCCATTTGTCAACAAGCTGAATCTTAATTATCTGGTTCCGGTAGAAATCAAGGGGCTGAGTGAGAACGAGACCCTTACCGCCTACCGCTCGGGGAACAATGTGATCTCCCTCGACGGGATGGTGGCCCGCAACCAGGAGGTCCAGATGGTCATCGACGAGAATTTCCAAATCTCCCATATGCTGGGCATCCCGGTGCACGGACTCATAGGGTTTAACCTGTTCAAGGATTATGTGGTGAAAATTGACTACCCCGATGAGGAGATTACCTTTTATCGCCCGGAACATTACAAATACCGCGACAGGAAGAGTGATATCATCGTGCCCCTTCATTTTGACGGGAACAAGCCTTTCATCCGGACCAGCATCATGACGGAAGACAAAACAGAGGTTCCGGTGAAGCTGATGGTTGACACAGGGGCGAGCGATGCCCTCTGGCTCTCTGAACAATCCGATGAGCGGATCAGGGTTCCGCAGAACCATATTTCGGCCTTCCTGGGCCGGGGACTGAATGGTGATCTCTATGGGACCAAAGGGCGTATAGATGCCGTATGGGTAGGGCCTCTTGTGCTGCCACGGCCTATCGTTTCCTTCCCGGAAGACAGCCTCATTGCAGAACTCATCTCTGCTAATGACCGCAATGGCACCCTGGGCGCCGAGATCCTCCGCCGGTTTGTGGTGACCATCGACTACCGCAATGCCCGCCTCACCCTCTCTCCTACGCCCCTGGTGAAAGATGGATTCAACTACAACATGAGCGGTATGGAGGTGGTTAACCCGATGCCCGGAATGCCGATTTTCACCATCGCCACCATCAGGGAGAATTCCCCGGCTTTCCTGGCCGGACTGAAGGAGAATGACCAGATCATCTCCATTAACAACAGCAGCCACAATAACATCTCGTTGAACGACATCAACCTGATCCTGCAGAGCAAGGAAAACAGGAAGATCAAAATGAAAGTGCTCCGCGACGGGGAGGAAATCAGAACCTCCTTTGAACTGAAAACATACTTCTGATGATATTCAGGCGGTTGGTCTTGCTGCTGTGCACGTTGCTGCCGGCCCTGTTTACACAGGGTCAGCAGCAACGTGATTCTGTTTTAAACAGGATCATCACCGTACATGCCGACCACCTTCCCCTGTCGGAACTTCTCGGAGAAATCACCCGTCAGAATGGAATCTATTTCTCCTATGACGCCACCCTGATTTCGGTCGACCGCAAAATCACCCTGGCCGCCGAAAACAAAAGGCTGGAAGAAGTGCTTATTGAAATCTTTAAAAACGACAGGTTACAGTTTCAGGGGAAAAACAACTACGTGATTATCTCTGATGGCCAGGAGGCTTCCGGTGGGGGGGGGCCTGCTTTGGAAACAGTAAATCCGGTGATGGTGATCACCGGAAGGGTCACTGACCTGGTGACCCGCCAGCCGATGAGTTATGTCAGTGTTTCGTTACAGGACTATCCGCTGGGGACCATCACCAATGCCGACGGGGAGTTTATCCTGAAACTGTTGCCTGAGCATGCCACCGATACGTTGGTATTCAGCAGTCTGGGGTATGCCCGCCAAAAGCGGGTGGCCAGGCAGGTTTCCCTAAACGGGGAGATCGCCCTACAGCCGGTCTCCATCCGCATTAAGGAGGTCAGGGTGAAAGCCGTTCAGGTGGAAGATCTCCTGACCGGGGTGCGTAACCATATCACCTCCAATTATGGGGTCGACCACCAGTTGCTGACCGCCTTCTACCGGGAGACGGTCAGACAGGATGGCCAGTATATCAATGTATCCGAAGCAGTGATGGAGATCCTCAAAGCCCCTTACGGCATCAATGAGCGCAACGACAAAGTACGGTTGCTGAAAGCCCGCCGGAGTCCCGATGTTCAGCCTTTCCACTGGGTCAACTTCAAACTTCAGGGAGGACCCTATACCATCACCATGCTCGATGTCGTCAAGAAACTGGAGACCTTTCTGGACCCTGAATACCAGTTGCTTTACCGGTATACGATCAGCCAGGTGATCTGGTATAAGAACCATCCGGTCTTCGTAGTCCGTTTCCGCCCGGCAAAGGATGTGGAGTTTCCCGCGTTTGAGGGGGAGATGTACATCGACCGCGAGAGTTTTGCCCTGTTGTATGCCCGCTTCAGCCTCGACGATTACGGTCTTAACCTGGCCGGAGAATCTCTGGTGCGCAAAAAACCCAAAGGATTCAAGGTAAAACCCCAGTTTGTGGAATACCAGGTTGATTTCTCGGAATTCGAAGGGCAGTGGCACCT
>CAZKIU010000034.1:21276-38419 GCA_964552955.1 uncultured Prolixibacteraceae bacterium | reverse complement strand
CCGGCAGGCCTTTCCCCTGGAAAAGGTCTATGTGCAAACCGACAAAGAGGTTTATGCACCCGGGGCTATTCTCTGGTTTTCAGCCCTGGTGGTGGACCCCTCCGGGGACCAGCCCTCTGGCAATAGTCCCGAAATCACCGTCAACCTTTACGATGCGTCAGGAAATTTCATCACGGGTGACCAATTCAGGGTGGCCAGCGGCCTGGGAGAGGGAGACCTTCAGATCCCCGGGGAGCTTCCCCTGGGGCGGTATTATCTGGCCGCCTATACCCCGCTGCAGATCCATCCCGGCAATGTCTTCATCAAACCGCTCATCATCGATCGCAGCTATGAGTCGGATGCCCTGGTGACTTTTCTTTCCCCCGGAAAGATCTATACTCCCGGACAGGAGGCCAGAATCGACCTGAAGGTGACCGACTACAGTGGTCTTGGTGCCGACAAGTTTCAGATGCTTTATGAAGTGCGCCATGGCGATAAAAAGCTGAGTGATGGCAAGGTGCGCTCCGTCAGGGGGGAAGCGGCGATTCTGTTTCCGATGCCTGCAGTAACGGGAACCCAGCCGGTAGAGGTGGTGGTGTCCCATCCCAAAGACCTGTGGAGCAAGAAGCTGACCCTGCTTTCCGGAAACGATGAAATTCAGGTGACGTTTTATCCCGAAGGAGGAAGCCTCATCGGTACCGTTCCCCAGAAGATAGGCTACTACGCTACCGCCCGGGAAGGGGTACCGGTGAACCTGGATGCCGATATTGTCAACAGCAGGGGAGAGGTGATGGCCAAAACCAAAACCTTTGCCCCGGGTTATGGCCTCTTCCCCTTCAAGGGGGCGACCGGTGAAAAATATCAACTTCAGATTACCAGTGAATATGGGAAGGGACAGCGTTTCGACCTGCCCGGAGTCAGGGAGGCCGGCGTGGCTTTGGTCGTCCAGAAAAGTGAACCCGGGTTGCTGACGGCCGACCTGCTGATGGCAGCTGTGACCACACCACGGAAACTGGCGGTGACGGCCACCCGCGGCGCTGCCCTGCTATGGGCGGCTGATCTGGAGATGGCAGCCACCTCCCGCATCAGGATTCCCACCAGTGAACTCGGCAGCGGCCTGATCCAGCTCACCGTATTCGATGACGCTGCACAGCCCCTCTCCTCCCGGCTGGTCTATCTTCCAGGAAAGAATAACCTTACCGTCAGGGTGAGCGGAGTGCCTTCTGACGACAACAAAGTGAAGATTTCCGTGGAGACCCTCGATGAAAACCTGAAACCTGTGGATGCCCGGGTGATCCTGTCGGTAGCCGACCAGATGCGCACCCTTCCGCCGGTTCACCATCTGACTTCTTTCCTGGCCCTGGAGAGCGATCTCCGGAATCCGTCCGGCCTGGACCCCGATCCGGCCACACTACGCCAACAGGGTGTAGGTCTTGATTTCATACTCATTGCCAATGCGCAAAGGTGTTTTTCCTGGGAAAGAGTACTGAAGGCCAGTGCTGACGACTACGGAAATCCTCTCAATTCCATGGGAATCAGCGGCAGGGTGACCGACAAGAAGGGAACGGTGGTTCCCGGGGCCAAAATCAGCGTCATGAGCCTCCGTGATATGCAGGTTTATTCAGCCACAGCCGACAACGAGGGCCGCTTTGCTTTTCCCTCGCTTCAGCCGGTTCATAGCTCCGATTTCACGATCACGGCCACCGATGCCAAGGGCAAGGGCAACTATCTGGTGCAACTCGATCCTACCTTCGCCGAAAAAGTAGGCGACAAAGTAAGGGCTTTGGACTATGCCTTGCAGGAAAGGGAGGCGCCCCGTGAACCTCTCGCAGCCTATCTTTCGGCGAACCCCGCACTGCTCTCACCCCAGCCGGCCATACGCCCCATCGCTGCCGGGGGAAATGGCGTTAAAAATGAAAGTTATAAAAAGCTGCTTCAGACTTCCACCAGCCTTCTGGAAGTGATCAAATCGATGCGCCCCTTTAACCTGATGAATGGGCAGATTGTATTCCCCGGGACTATCAATTCCATCAATTTTCAGTCGGGGGCCCTTATTGTCATCGATGGCCAGAAAATGGGCACCCAGGCCGACGTTCTGAATTCGATCTCGCCCTATGATGTCGATAAGATCAACATTTCGCTCGACCCCATCGATATTCAGAGATATACCGGTCTCAACAATGTAGGGCTCATAGAGATCACGACCAAGCATGGTGAAATTCCAACCGTTCCGGCAGCGGCGGCCGCCGGGCAGAAGGTGCAATACAGCAACGGCTATCGCGTGCCGCGTCACTTTCTGACGACCGACGCCCTGGAAAACCAGTCGGGAAAAGATCTGAGGACCACCCTTTTCTGGGATCCTGCCTTGAAAACCGGCCCCACAGGGGTCCAGGTTTTTACGGTGCCCCTGTCCGATATCCGTTCAGGCTTTGTCATTCGCGCCGAAGCTTTTACCCCTCACCTGGTCACCGGAGCGGCAGAAGCAGAATTCAGGGTGGATTAACCTGGAAAGAGCAAAATGGCGCTGTTGGGCCCTTTTTGGCAGGCCGTTTGCTCTTCTTTGCTATTTTTGAACAGTTAAAAATGAGCAAAAATGGTTAACGAGGTGAGTGAAATGGGATATGTGGACCAGTCCATTGACCCCGGTATTCCCCTGATCAGAGAGATCAACAGGATGAGGCAAGAGAAGAATGCCGTGATTCTGAGCCATTACTATGTGGAACCGGAATTGCAGGATATTGCCGATTATGTAGGCGACAGCCTGGGATTGTCACAGCAGGCGGCCTCGACCAATGCCGACATGATTGTTTTCATCGGGGTTCATTTCATGGCCGAAACGGCGAAAATCCTGAGTCCCGGCAAACGGGTGCTGCTTCCCGACGTCAAGGCGGGGTGTTCCCTGGCTGAATCGGCTCCCGTGGAGAAATTCGCGGAATTCAAAGCGCAATACCCCAACCACAAGGTCATCTCCTATATCAACTGCTCTGCCGACCTGAAAACCCTGACCGACGTCATTTGTACTTCGGCCAACGCAGTGAAGATCGTAGAGAGTTTTCCCCCCGGGGAGCCGCTGATCTTCGCCCCCGACAAAAACCTGGGGAACTATATCAACACCATCACGGGAAGAAATATGGTCCTCTGGGATGGCGCCTGCATGGTCCATGAGCAGTTTTCGGTTGAAGGCATCCTCCGGCTGATGGAGGAACACCCCGATGCCGAATTCATCGCCCACCCTGAATGCCAGAAACCGGTCCTGCTCCTGGCCCGCCACGTGGGATCGACCACTTCACTGCTCCATTACGTCCAGAAAAGCCCCTCCCGGAAGTTTATCGTGGCCACGGAGAGCGGCATCTTCCACCAGATGAAAAAAGCCTGCCCCGGAAAAACCTTTATTCCGGTCCCATCGGTCGACTCCACCTGCGGATGCAGTGACTGCTCCTTCATGAAACTCAATACCCTCCAGAAGGTCTACCTCTGCATGAAATATGAAAAGCCCGAAATCATCCTCTCCCCGGAAGTGATGGATAAAGCCCGGATCCCCATCATCAGAATGCTGGAACTCTCCAAAGGCTAACCGATTCCCGATTCCCGTGGCGCAGCGGAGTCTCGACTCAGTCAAGAAGACTCAAGACTCAAGACTCATGATTCCCGACTCAAGATTCCAGATTCCTGACTCATGATTCCCGATTGTTTCCGACGTTCTCCACGATGAGATTCTGATGGGAGATCTCGATGGCCTTGAGCAGGGTTTTGTCGATTTGCTGGATGATGGGATAGAAGCCCTCTTCGCCCAGGATATTGCGGGCAATATAGGCTTTCAGCTGGGTGCTGATGATGTGCCCCGAAAGTTTAAGCCCGTTCTGATCGGCCGGAACTCCTTTGGAGGCTGCATACCTGACAAAGCTGTCCAGAATACCCTGGCTGTCGAGGTAGGTGGCAATTTCTGCGGCCTGCTTCATTTTTTTGAGGGATTCCCGGTGCTGGTCGGAATACTGGAAAGCGTATTGGTAAACCAGTTGTTTCTGGTAGATTTTTTCGAAATAGGTTGAGTTTCCTGTGGTGTCGGCAGGAACAAAGAAATCGGGCATGATTCCCCCGCCGCCATAGACGGTTCTTCCCTTTTTGGTCTGGTACCGGAGAGAGTCGGCAAAATGAATGCTGTCGGCACTGCTGAACTCCCCGTGTTCCATCCGGGCAAAGAGATCCTCGAAATATTTCTCATTGCCCTCCTGGTAAGATTTCTGGATACTCCGGCCACTGGGGGTGTAATAACGGGCTACCGTGAGGCGGATGGCCGATCCGTCAGAGAAGGGGATCTGTTCCTGGACCAGTCCCTTGCCAAAGGAACGGCGGCCGATCACGATCCCGCGGTCGTTGTCCTGGATGGCTCCGGCGAAAATCTCACTGGCCGATGCCGAGAACTCGTCAATGAGCAGGTAAAGGCTCTTCCCGGCCCAGGCATTGCGCGCGTTGGCTGTGTATACTTTCTTGGGCTGTGATTTTCCCTGGGTATAAAGAATGGTTTCCCCCTTTTCCAGGAAATCATTGACCATTTTAATGACGGCCGCCAGATAGCCTCCAGGATTCCCCCGCAAATCAACGATGATCCGGGAAGCCCCGGCTTTGTCGAGTTGTTCCATAGCCTTGTTAAACTCCTGGTAGGTCTGCTCTGCAAACCGGCTTACTTTGATAAACCCGGTCTGATCATCAATCATATAGGAGACATCCACACTGTAAATGGGAATTTCCCCCCGGATGATGTCAAAATCAAGGCGGTTCCGGAATCCTTTCCGCTGGATACCCACTTTTACGTTGGTGCCTTTTTTCCCACGCAACAGCTTGAGCACCTTTTCGTTTTTGATTCCGGTGCCAGCAACCAGACTGTCATTGATCTGCACGATGCGGTCACCGGCCAGGATCCCCAGTTTGGATGAAGGACCCCCGGAAATGACATCGATGATCATGATGGTATCTTCCTGTATGGAGAACTGCACGCCGATCCCTGAGAAGTTGCCTTGCATCTCCTCTTCCACCTCCTGCATATCCCGCGCAGGGATATAGGTGGAGTGGGGGTCCAGGTTTTCCAGCAGGGCGGGAATGGAATTTTCCACTATCTCATCGGTGTTGACGGTGTCGACATAGGCCGATTCGATCAGCTGAATGATGTTGCTGAGTTTATTCCCCGGCGAATTGCCACGGTCGGCGGAAACCAGAGGACGGCGGTAGAGGGAGGACCCTATCAATACTCCCAGAGCCAGGGTTACCGCCAGAATCAGCGGATAATAAACCGGAAATCTCTTATTCATCTGTATCAAATTAAGTCATTATCAACCTGGACCACCACGATTCCCGCCCGCTTCAGCAGGTTAATCCCGTCTTCGAGGCGGTAGTTTTCAGTAAAGACCACCCGCCGGATGCCGGCTTGGATGATCAGCTTGGAACACTCCAGACAGGGGGAGGAGGTGACGTACAGGGTAGCTCCTTCGCTGCTGTTGCCTGATTTGGCCACCTTGGTGATCGCATTGGCCTCGGCATGCAATACATAGGGCTTGGTCTTGCCCTCCTCATCCTCACAGTTGTTTTCAAACCCCGAGGGCGTCCCATTGTAACCATCCGAAATGATCATCTTGTCCTTGACCAGCAATGCCCCTACCTGGCGACGACGACAGTAGGAATTCTTCGCCCAGATGGCTGCCATCCCCAGATAACGCTGGTCCAGCAAAAATTGTTTTTCTTCAGGTGTCATGGTTTCTCCTTCTATAGGTATTACTTCACCGCGAAATCGTTACAAATGTAAACCGTTTTCAAAAAAAAACGGAGTAAAATCACTTTCACTCCGCTTGGATAAGGTTATCCGGATATATAGTTGGGACAAATACGCGTTATTTTTTAATGAGCAGCCAGGTATCGGCATATTTGGGATAATTCTGCCTGATCTGCAACAGCCTTTCACGTGCTGCAGCTTCATTGCTGAATGAATCAACGGTCACCCGGTAATAACCGGTCTCGCTCTGCACGATAATCGGCGTAAATCCTTCCGAGATAAGGGTCTGCCTGAAATTTTTGGCATTATCCATACTGCTGAAAGAACCAATGATGATGAAGTAGCTATTGCTGGTCTGTTCTTCCGGCCGTGTGAAGGTGATGGCTTCCTGCCTTACGGTTACCGGCTTTTCTTCCATAGCAGGCTGCGTGGGGGCAGGTTTGGGTTCAGGAACGGTAAATACTTTGGGAGGAGCCGTGGTCGTGGCGGTCTCCTGCTGCGTGGCCGGAGTGTAGGGCGTCGTGGCAGCTTTCTTCGTCGATTTGCACGATCCAAGGGCTAAAAAGCCTATCAGGGCAAAAAACATCAACTTTTTCATGGCGTAATTTTTTTCAAAGTTTATAACCACTCCGCGAAACTCTTCTTTTGTTTCCGCGGAAATTCACAATGCAGGAGCAGTCAGAGATGCGTCCCATGCCATACCTGCCTGAGCTTTACCGTGTAAAATTAGGTAATACTCAATCAATGTGTTTATTAGAACGTGACAAGTTTTGCACATTCCGTCGTTTGTAACCCCCATTCTGCAGTACATCCCTGTTAATATCAAGGGTTGCAGCAGGTCAACCTGTTCATAATCAATTGGGCAGGCTTAGCCCCATCTCATGGCAGACCCTATCGTGGTGCCGAAAATTACAGTAAGCCTCTAATTATCGCACTATCTCTGTGTGACCGGCCTGGGAAAAGGATATCCATAGATGGCCGCAGGACTGTGAAGGTCACACCCGGGAATATCCGATCCAATGCCTGAGGACCTCAGGATTTTATTTCTTCGCGGAAATGCGGTGGATGGCGGAAAGGAGCGCTTTTTCGATTTTGGGGAAGGGGAGGGGTTCCTTGGCAATATAAATCACCATCAGGGAAATCTTTGTTTCGCCGAGGGCTTCATATAAGGGGTGTTTATTGACGCGCCAGGCTTCGCGCATTCTTCTTTTCAGAAGGTTGCGGTCCACTGCTTTCCTGAAGATTCTGCGGCTTACGGCGAAGGCCACTTGTGCCGGAAAGGGATGCTCCCCCGGGAAGGCCATCCACACTACCTTCAGGGGATAGACCAACAGGGAGTGCCCGGCCTCAAAAATACCGGTGATGGTTTTTGACGAGGTCAGTCTCTCTTCCTTCCTGAAAGTATTCCTTTTTTCCATGGCCATGATTGCTCAAGGTGCGCATTCCGGTTTTCACGCTTTGAACGTTCCTCCCGGAAGGAGGACAGACCCTTGTGACAGGGTGCCGGCACGCTGATGAAAAAGGCCGGCATGGGTGCCGGCCTTTCAAATATAACTGCTTTACGACAATTACTTTATTTTGTTGGCATTTTTAATGTACTGCTCCAGGGCCATGGTCATGGAGGGAGCCTCCGGTGTGGGGGCTTCGATGTCGGGGATGAATCCTGCCTCCCTGACGGCCTGCGCCGTTGTCGACCCGAAACAGGCGATCTTGGTGTCGTTCTGTTTGAAATCGGGGAAATTCTGCAGGAGCGACTTGATCCCGGTCGGACTGAAGAAGACGAGGATGTCATAGTGAATGTCCTTAAGGTCGGTCAGATCGCTGCAGACCGTGCGGTAGAGGATCGCCGTGGTATATTTGAATCCTCCCTTGTCGAGAAGCCGCGGAATCTCCTGCGAATGAAGATCGGAGAGCGGTAACAGATAGCGTTCATCCTTGTGCTTTTTCATGATGTCAATCAGGTCGGGCATCGCTCCGTTGGCATGGAAAATCTTTCGCTTGCGGTAAACGATATACTTCTGGAGGTAAAACGCCGTGGATTCAGAAATACAGAAATATTTGAGGGTGTCAGGAATGGTCACCCTTAATTCCTGAGCAATCCTGAAGAAATGGTCTATGGCTGTGCGACTGTTGAATAAAACTGCCGAAAAATCCTCCAGATGTATCCTGGTCTGCCTGAATTCCCGCGCAGAAACCCCTTCAACTTGTATAAAAGGCCGGAAATCAATCTTCACGGAAGTGCTTTCAGCCAGCTCGGAATAGGGGGATTTGATGGCTGCCGGTTCCGGCTGTGTTACGAGAATTGACTTGATCTTCAACTTCTTATGTTTTTAAGATTAACAATCTCCTTGACTGGTTATATCACTTTGAGAAAGAGCAATAAGGGTAAAAATTCAAGGGTACAAAGGTATAAAAAGAGATAAAAAAGAGAAAACTGTTTCTTCAATAAAATTTTGATCCCTCTTTGCAACGTTTTGAGGTAGAAGAGGGCAATGATAATGAGGCCTGCCAGCAGGAATCCAGAGGGATTACTGACCGGCGCCCAGGCTGTGAGAAGGACCACAGGCAGCAGGAAGATCCCGGTCACCTTGTTATAGTTGTGCATCATGAAGAGGTACTCGCTGGTCTCGGGCAGGGTTTCGCTGATAAAACCCAGCAGGCGATAAAGGAACTCCTTGATTCTGAAGAAGAGGAAGATGACCCCAAAGCAGGCGAGATACAGGAGGAACCCGCTGATGGGAAGCTGAGCGCCCGAATATTTGACCAGCTGGTATCCGAAGAGGCCTATGGTCAGCAAAAAAAAGAGATCGAGGAGGAGAGCGCCCTGCCGGAGGGAGATATTCTGTTCTCTGAAGAGGCGGGAGGCGGCCGGATAATTAACGGTACTCAGGAAAAGGGCGGAGAGGTACTTCCCGAAGGCCTTTCTGACGGCAGCGCCCAGCAGAAGAATCACCAGCACCACCCCCGTGAGCCAGTCGGAGGAGTTTTGGTGGAAGGGGCGTGCCGGAAGAACCAGGGAATTCGTATCAGTAAAGGGGCGGGGTACTTCGGTGATCTGAATGGGTTGGATATACCGGGAGGAGTCAATAAGCAGAGTTTGTTCCTCTTTCCACCGTTGTGCTCTTTCACGGGCCAGGCGGGCCAAGTCGGCCCGCTCCTGGGCCCCTTTGACCTGCATCGTCTGGCTGATGAGGCTCCGGGCAGGGGCAACACCTGCCAGGGATCCTGCCATGCCGGGATGGGCTGCTAAATAATAACTGTTGCCTGACTGCATGATCTCACCTTTTCCGCCGCAAAATTAGTGAAAAATGATGGACCCGTCAGCAGTTCTCGTATTCATAAGTCTCCATCAATCTGATCAATTCGGCCAATTCCTCTTCATGGTCCGATTCCAGCTGATTCTCGATGATCTCAAGAAAGCGCCGGAGCGCTTCACGGTATTCTTCTTCTGTCTCTAATCGATCCTTCATATTAATGTGCATCCAACCAGTTGCCGGCGGCTTTTATTTCCACTGTGAGGGGTACTTTAAGGCTGACCGCCGTTTCCATCTCTTTTCTGACAATTTGCTCCACCAGATCTAATTCCGGTTTCAGGACATCAAAATTCAACTCGTCGTGCACCTGCAGGACCATCCGGGAATGGAGGCCGTGTTTGCGGAACTCCCTGTGGATGTTAATCATGGCGGCCTTGATGATGTCGGCTGCCGATCCCTGGATCGGCGTATTGATGGCATTCCGTTCGGCCATGCCGCGCACTACCTGATTATTGGAATTGATATCAGTCAGATAACGCCGCCGGCCCATAATTGTTTGCACAAACCCCTCTTTTCTTGCCATTTCGATCGACAGGTCCATGTATTCTTTCACCCGGGGGAAGCTCCCGAAATAGCCATCGATGAGTTCTTTGGCTTCTGACCGGGGAATGTTGAGCCGCTGCGAGAGGCCAAAGGCCGAAATTCCATAGATGATGCCGAAGTTGGCGGTCTTGGCTTTTCTGCGCATGTCGGAGGTCACCTCCTCCACCGGAATCTTATAGATCTTGGCGGCCGTCAGGGCATGGATATCCTGGTGGTGGGCAAAAGCCTCTATCATCTGAGGATCTTCACTCAGCGCCGCCATGATGCGCAGTTCAATCTGGGAATAGTCGGCCGACAGGAAGAGATGGTTTTCATCAGACGGAATGAAAGCCCTGCGGATCTCCCGGCCGTTTTCATCGCGGATGGGAATATTCTGCAGGTTGGGATTGTTGGAGCTCAGGCGGCCGGTGGCCGTCACTGCCTGGTTGTAGGAGGTGTGGATTTTCCCCGTCCGGGCGTTGATCAACGTGGGCAGGATCTCTACATAGGTGTTGAGCAGCTTCTTGAGCCCCCGGTAGTCCAGAATTTTCTCCACCATGGGATGACGGTCCCTGAGCTGGACCAGCACCTCTTCATTGGTGGAATACTGACCGGTTTTGGTCTTTTTTGCATTGGGGTCAATTTTCAGTTTTTCAAAGAGGATATCTCCCAGTTGCTTGGGCGAGGAGATGTTGAATTCCTCCCCCGCCAGGGCAATGATCTCCTCCTCGAGGGCGATGATCTGGCCGCGCAACTCTCCGGCATAATCATTGAGCGCCCGGGTGTCAATTCTTACACCCGTGTATTCCATATCAGTCAGTACCGGCACCAGGGGCATCTCCAGCTCGTGGAAGAGTTGGTCCACCTTATTCTGGCCCAGCAGGGGATCCAGGAACTGCTTCAATTGAAAGGTCAGGTCAGCATCTTCGCAGGCATAATCCATCAGCTTCCGTGGATCGACCGAGCGCATGGTGATCTGCTGGCGGCCCCGCGGACCGATGAGGTTTTCAGTGGGGATCTTCCTGTAGCCCAGATAGGTCTCGCAGAGGTAGTCGAGATTATGCTTCCATTCCGGCTGGAGCAGATAATGGGCCAGCATCGTATCGAAGAGCGGCCCTTTGACCTCCACGCCATACTGCCGGAGCATCAGCATGTCGTATTTAATGTTCTGTCCGGTTTTCAGGATGGAGGGGTCCCCAAAGACCTCCCTGAATTCAGCTACCACCTTCTGAGCCGCATTCCGTTCCGGGGGGATAAGGACACAGTAGGCCTCATGGAGGCGGTAGGAAAAGGAGATGCACACCAGTTCGGCGGTGTGGGGGTCGAGGCCCGTGGTTTCGGTGTCGAAGCAGAACTCTTTTTGAACCGAGAGTTCGGCACGGAGGCTGGCCCGCTGCATCTCGTTTTCCACCAGGTAATAGTGATGAGGGGTCGTTTCAAGCGTGGCCATCTCCCTGCCTGCGCTTTCTACAGCGGGGGAAACTGCCGGGGGTTCCATGCCGAAGAGGGTGCCCTGCACGGGCTGCTGCTGTTCCCTGCTTTTTTGCACGGCCTCTTTCAACTGCAGCCGTTCGGCGAGATTCCTGAATTCCAGCTCTTCAAAGAGGCTTTTAAGTGCTTGATGATCAGGTGCTTCCATTTGAAGCTTCTCTGGTTCAAAACCTACCGGCGCGTCGAGAACAATGGTGGCCAGCTCCTTCGACAGGCGGACCTGTTGCTCGAACTCCCTCAGGTTCTCCTGCTGCTTGCCCTTGATTTTATCGAGGTTGCGGTAGATGCCGTCGATGTCACCGAACTCACCCAGGAGCTTTACGGCCCCCTTGGGTCCTATCCCGGGGCAGCCCGGGATGTTGTCACTCGCATCCCCCATCAGCCCCAGCAGGTCAATCACCAACCGTGGCGATGCCACCTCGAAATTCTGTTTCACCTCTTCCACACCCCAGATCTCATGGTCGTTACCCGACTTTCCGGGTTTGTACATCATTATGGTATCGTCGACCAACTGGGCATAATCCTTGTCGGGCGTCATCATATAGGTGGTGAACCCCTCTGTTGAAGCCTTGTGGGCCAACGTACCGATGACGTCGTCGGCTTCATAGCCCTCCATTTCGATGATGGGAATCCTGAAGTGCTCAATCATCTTGCGGATGTAAGGAATCGACTTGCGCAGATCTTCGGGCATCTCCTGACGTGTGGCTTTATAATCGGGGAACATCTCGTGCCTGAAAGTGGGTTTTGACAGGTCAAATACCACCCCGATGTATTCCGGCTTTTCAGTCTCCAGCAACTGCACCAGGGTATTGGCGAAACCCAGCATGGCTGACGTGTTCATCCCTTTAGAGTTATAACGGGGATTCCGGATAAAGGCGAAGTAACTCCTGTAAATCAACGCATACGCATCTATGAGAAACAGTCTCTTTCCGGCTCCACCTGGTTTTTCCACTTCCTGACTCATATCTTATTTTAATGTTCTAATATTCTGATATACTGGCCTTCTGACCTTCTGATATACTGGCCTTCTGACCTTCTGATATTCTAATCTTCCTGATTGTCTGCGGCGTACCACTCAGCAAAAGAGGTGATCGTTTCTGCCAGTCGCACCGAGAACAGGGCAATTCCCTCGGGCATCATGGGTTTAAGGATTTCTGCAATGTAGGCCACGAGGTTTTCGGTGGTAGGCTGGAAATCAACCACGAGGATTCTTTCGGTGGCGGAAGCCAGGGCCCTGAGCTGTTCTTCCGGAAGATAGGTACTGACCATCAGGGCATGGTCAAAACGGTCGACGACCTGGCTTTTGACCAGGCCCTTCAGATCGTGAAAGTCCATCACCATTCCGTCGCGCGGATGGCCTGCCCGGGGGAAGGTATCACCGCTAAGGGTGACCTCCAGATCGTAGGAGTGCCCGTGGATATTCCTGCAAATGCCGTCATAGTTGTGCAGGGTGTGCGCCATCTCAAAATGAAACCGCTTGGTGACTCTGATTCTTGCCATATCTTCGGTAAAAACGGAATGTGAAGGTACTTAAAAATCTTTTCAGTACAATTTATGCTACTTTTGCACGGAATACAGGCTTTGGTCTGGCGTAAGTTTTTCTTATTAAAAAGTTTAAATGATTTTTCCATGAGAAAATGGCGTATTGAAGATTCGGCTGAACTTTACAACATCAACGGATGGGGGATCAATTATTTCTCGATTAACGACAAGGGAAATGTTGTAGTGACCCCCCGGAAGGATCAGGTTTCTGTTGACCTGAAGGAGCTGGTGGAGGAGTTGTCACTGCGTGATGTGACTACTCCCTTGCTAGTGCGGTTTCCCGATATTCTCGACAGCAGGATCGAGAAGATGGACAGTTGTTTCAAAATTGCCGCGGAAGAATATGACTATAAGGGTCAGAACTTTATCGTTTACCCGATCAAGGTGAACCAGATGCGCCAGGTGGTGGAGGAAATCGTCGACCACGGGAAGAAGTTCAACATTGGACTGGAAGCGGGTTCCAAACCGGAGCTCCACGCTGTGATTGCCATCGATACTGACAGTGATTCGCTGATTGTATGCAACGGATACAAGGACGAGAGTTATATTGAGCTGGCGCTGCTGGCCCAGAAGATGGGGCGCCGCATTTATATCGTGGTGGAGAAACTCAACGAGCTGAAGCTGATTGCCAAGGTTTCCAAACGGTTGAGAATAAAGCCCAATATAGGCATTCGCATCAAGTTGTCGAGCACGGGCAGTGGCAAGTGGGAAGATTCAGGCGGAGATGTCAGCAAGTTCGGGCTCAATTCGAGTGAATTGCTGGAAGCACTGGATTACATGGAGAAGAACGGACTGAAGAGCTGCCTGCGACTGCTCCATTTCCATATTGGCAGTCAGGTCAACAAGATCCGCCGCATAAAGATCGCCCTGCGGGAGGCCTCTCAGTTTTATGTCGAGTTGTACAAGGCGGGCTTCAAGGTCGAGTTTGTCGACATCGGGGGCGGACTGGGGGTTGATTATGACGGCACCCGCTCGTCGAACAGCGAGAGCAGCGTCAACTACAGCATCCAGGAGTATGTCAACGATGCCACCTATACCATGGTGGATGCGGCCAATAAAAATGGTCTGCCCCATCCCAACATCATCACCGAATCGGGGCGGTCACTGACGGCGCACCATTCGGTACTGATCTTCGAGGTGCTGGAATCGGCCACCCTCTCCCAATGGGAAGATGAGGTGGATATTAATCCCAACGACCATGAGCTGGTGCGGGAACTCTACCAAGCCTGGGAACTCCTTAACCAGCCCAAGATGTTGGAGACCTGGCACGATGCCCAGCAGATCAGGGAGGAAGCCCTCGACCGGTTCAGCCTCGGTCTGCTTGATCTGAAAACCCGTGCCCAGGTGGAAAGGCTTTTCTGGTCCATCGCCCGCGAAATCATGCAAATGACCTCCAAGCTGAAACATGTTCCCGAGGAGCTCGTGACTTTACCCAAACTCCTCTCCGACAAATATTTCTGCAATTTCTCGCTCTTCCAGTCGCTGCCCGATGCCTGGGCCATCGATCAGGTCTTCCCGATCATGCCCATCCAGCACCTCGACGAAAAACCCGACCGGTCGGCCACCTTGCACGACATCACCTGCGATTCCGACGGAAAGATCGACAACTTCATCTCGACACGGAACATGTCGTACTACCTGCCCGTTCACTCCCTGAAATCCAGGGAATCCTACTACATCGGGGTATTTCTGGTGGGAGCATACCAGGAGATCCTCGGCGACCTCCATAACCTCTTCGGGGATACCAATGCCGTTCATGTTTCTGTGAATGACAAAGGATACACCATCGACCAGGTCATCGACGGAGAGACGGTGGCCGAGGTGCTGGAGTATGTGAATTACAGTCCCAAGAAGATGGTCCGTACGGTCGAGGGTTGGGTTTCTGCCTCGGTGAAAGCCGGGAAGATCTCCCCGGAAGAGGGCAAGGAATTCCTCAGCATCTACCGGTCGGGGTTGTACGGCTATACCTACCTGGAATAGTCCGCAGGCAGGCCTCAGGAAGAACATCGCATTTATTGTTAAGGGGTGAGTTGATCAGGGTTCTTCACACCCATAGAATCACCTCCATGTTACTCTGGTGAATTCCGTTTCGCATTAGGCAAATAATAAATGGCCTTTTGTGGCTGGCCACTGCCAGTCGCTTTCTTAAGGATATGAAGGCGATGTCTGTCATCGGTAAAGGGGTTAAGGGCTTCCGATGTGTCGTAGAAAGGTATTGCTGTTTACCTGAGGTTCCTTTTTATCATTTCAGCCACCATTTCAGCGGCTTCGGCCACATAGCGGTTGCAGTGGCTTTGGGTGAGCCCGAGTTCATGGATGCGGGCATTCTGAGCGGGGTCGTTCATGTCGAGGTCGAGGAGGAGTTCCCTGCACTGCAGGGAACCATGCCGGCGGGTGAATTCCGCGCAGAACTCCCGGGTAAGGGCATAAGTATTCTGTTTTTGTTCATCATCATCTTCCGAGGCCTTTCCGAAATGGGTGCCCAGAGCCATCAGGGCTCCGGTGACTGCCCCGCACACCAGTTGTTGCCTCCCGATCCCACCCCCGAAGGGAGTTGCCATCCTCAGCGCATCATCGACGCTCACCCCGCATTCCGGGGCAAAAGCGGCAAAAACCGACTGGGCACAGTTAAACCCACCGTTAAACCACTGAAGGGCTTTTTCTTTTTCTGTACCTGACTTCTCCATGACGATCCGATTTTTATGCGTTGACTCCCTCCTCCCACTGGCCCGCAGGGGCATAGAAAACGCCCCGCCCTCCTCCTGTTTATTCTGTCTCTGTTATTTTACAGGGGTATCCTCATGCTCCGGATCCGGGTCAACCAACGCATTACAACAAAAATAGCGGTTCTGGTGATTTCCTGCCTCGTGACCTGCAGCTATTTCCGGAAGCGTTCTTTCACGTTGAAGCTAATCAGTCAGTCAAATTATTCGTAATTTGTGAGCTTTATGGCACCATGAAAAAAGTATTGGAAGCGGCCTGTTTTGCGGCCAGAAAACACAGGAAGCAAAAGCGGAAGGGTATCGATGGTACACCTTATATAAACCATCCTCTGGAGGTGGCCTGGTTGCTGAATGCCGTGGGTGGTGTCACCGACGAGGAGGTGTTGTCGGCGGCGATTTTACACGACACGGTGGAAGACACCGGTACGACTCCGGAGGAGTTGGAGGCCCGTTTCGGGAAGGTGGTGGCCGGTTATGTTATAGAGGTCTCCGATGACAAGGAGCTCCCCAAAGAGGAGCGCAAGCGGCTGCAGGTGGAACATGCCCCCCACCTCACCTACGGGGCCAAGCTGATCAAAATCGGCGACCGCATTGCCAACCTGCGGTCAATTGTCAGCGACCCCCCGTCGGGGTGGCCCGTGGAGCAGCAAATCCGCTACTTCGAGTGGTCACGGGCTGTTTTCACAGCACTCGGCCCCATCAACGCCCCCATGGAAGAGCTGTTTTTGCGCGAATACGAGGAGGGCTTCCGGATCGTTGCGGCCAGAAACAATAGTTCTGAGGAAACCATGAAGTAACCAGGGATCATAATCCGGTGGAAATGCACCTCTTCACGATCCCACTTAATGTGGTTGAAGACTTCCCGCAGTCTTTCTATTCCGGAGCCTGCCCTTGAAAACCTTTACAAAAAAACGATATGAGTGAATTTGACCATAAGGCCCGCGATTGGGACCAGAATACGCAGTATCAGGAAAGGGCGGCGGCGGTGGCGGCCTCCCTGGTGGAGAGGGTCCCCCTGCGGCCGGGCCTCCGGGCCCTGGAATTCGGCGCCGGCACCGGATTGCTGAGTTTCGCCCTGGCCGGCCACTTCCGGGAAATCGTCATGATGGACAGCTCTTCCGAAATGGTCAGGGTGATGGAGGAGAAGGTGGCTGAAGGCCACTTTTCCCACCTGATTCCCCATTTTGGCGAACTGACGGTGAAGAGTTTCCCACCTGAATCCTTTGACCTCATTTACAATCTGATGGTCATGCACCACGTGGAGGATATTCCCGGAATCCTGCGTCTTTTCCACGAATTGCTCCGCCCCGGGGGGTGGCTGGTGCTTGCCGATCTTTATTCCGAAGACGGCACCTTTCACAGCAAGGGTTTCCACGGGCATAAAGGTTTTGACCCGCAGGAGCTGCGCCGGGAACTGGAAGCGGCGGGATTCGAATTCCGGGAGGTGAGACCTTGTTATGTCACCCGGAAGGAGAAGGAGGGGGTGATCAGGGAGTATCCCGTTTTCATGATGACCGCCCGCAGGCCCGAAACCGTGGATGAAGGGCGGCGCGATGCCCTGGCCACTTTCGCACGACGGCTGGTCAGCGGCGAAAACGGAAAGACCCTCTATGAGGAGTATCGCTCCACTATTGAAACGGTAACTCCCTTCGAGGCGATGATGCTCCTCGACGGTTTGCTGAAGGAAGGCCACTCCTTCGGAACGGTAAAATACTACACCGCGCGCCTCCTCAACCTCTTCTACAAATCGCTGGCCGCATGGCCCTGCGAACTTCCGGGAGAGGGACACTTCCTCCACTACCTGGCAC
>CAZKIU010000034.1:0-21176 GCA_964552955.1 uncultured Prolixibacteraceae bacterium | reverse complement strand
GCCGCATGGCCCTGCGAACTTCCGGGAGAGGGACACTTCCTCCACTACCTGGCACTGGAAAACCGGGAGGCCGAAAAGATCATGGCCGCCATCAAAAAAGTCGCCAAACAATATCTTTCGCAGGGATCACCAGAACTGCCAACGGAAGAGGTGGTCAACCTGGAACTGCTGACCCTGCTGACCCGCCTCGATGATTACGCCATTCATTATGTAAAAAAGGAAAATATCCTTTTCCCCTGGCTCGAAAAAGTCCACCCCGAAGCCGGATGCCTCCAGATTATGTGGTCGTTGCACGACGATTTCCGGCGAACCCTCCGCTCCCTGAAAAAGATGCTCAGGGAGGGCACCCCGGGAAGGGAGCAGCTGAGCACCCTCCTGGGGAACCTCTTTTTCGTGGTGCTGCCCGTTATCTTCCGGGAGGAACATATATTGTTTCCAGTGGCCTTGTCGGTAATTCCCCGGAAGGCGTGGGACGACATGCTGGAGGAAAGCCTGGACACCGGCTGGTGTTATGGTGTGACGCCGGTTTTACCCCTGCGGGAGGAACCCGTGGGGACCACCACCATTTCAGAAAGAAACCTGCAGCATCAGGGAGGGGCATTCCCGGGTGACAGCGTTGTGAGCACCGGCCCTGTTCAGGATGTTTCAGGAAGAACAATTCCAGTCCCTCCGGGTGGGAGTGACCTCTCCGCTTCTTTTGCAGCCCACCTTCCGGGCTCTTTTTCCGGTGCCGGAAGCTCACTCATCGACCTGGGAACCGGATTGCTGACGCCCGAACAACTGGTGCTGATGCTCAACCATATGCCCATCGATGTGACCCTGGTCAACGAACACGATGTGGTCCTCTACTTTTCAGGAGGCCCACATCGGATCTTTCCCCGCTCCAAAGCGATCATTGGCCGGAAGGTACAGAACTGTCACCCTCCGGAAAGCGTCCATATGGTGGAGGAGATCCTGGCCGCTTTCCGCAATGGAGAAAAGGATCAGGCCGCTTTCTGGATCCAGTCGCGCGGAAAAATCATCCATATCCGCTATTTCGCCTTGCGTGATGAAACGGGGAACTACCGTGGAACCCTTGAATTCAGCCAGGACATCACCGAAATCAAAAAGCTGGAAGGGGAGAAGAGGCTGCTGGACTGGGAGAAATAGAGCTGTGAAGCAGTGATGGATGAGAATCATACGCTGACAACCATTCCTGTAGGAAGGGATTAACGCAACGGCCAAAACAGTAATGGGGATTACACTTTAGTGGCACCGGTTTGTTTAAAGCTGATCTGCAAGGGTACTCATTCTCCCGAAAAACAGCTGCTAAAAGTGGTACCCATAACCGGTTGGGACAGGCTATTTTGCGGGTGAAGGGAATAAGATAACCGGTTCACCCGAACAGAGGCAGTTCATTTGGGGGGGTGATCCCTTCCGGAAAGGTTGATGAGCTGCACACGGTTGCTCACGCCGGTCTTGGTGAAGATCCTGTGGATATGGTCCTTGACGGTCTGCAAGGTGATGAAGAGGGTGTCAGCGATCTCGCGGTTGCTTTTTCCTGCCCTGATTTCCCTGATGATTTCGGCTTCGCGGCGTGAGATGTCGTACCGCTGGCAGAAGGCTTCGAATGCTGCGACGGGGGCGGTTCCCTCCGGAGAGATGCCTGCCGGTGATGCTCCTGTTGTGTCAGTTTCTTCCAGAAATCCTCTTTCCCGGATTTCCCTGTAGGGAAAGGTACTTTTCGTTACTGGTGAACCCGGGCCCGCTGTAGAGGCAGCTCTTCCTGCTGGCGGAGGAGTGAGGACGAGACCTCCCGTACAGAGGGGCAGCAGCAGGTTGGAGAGAAAGACCATGAGCAGGGCCATGAGGGCAAAGGCATAATGGTGCCCCGGGACCATCAGGGTGAGGAAGGTGGAAAGGACCACCGCCATGAAGTACCCCGGCAGGAAAAACCGGCTTTCGCGGCATGCTGTACGGAGGAGCTTTTTATAATTCAGTATGACGGGTATCAGGAGAATAAGGTGGATCAGCGCATTGGCGGAGGCGATCAGGGTATACACCGGGAGAAAAGAGCCTCCGGCGAAAGCCGGATCCGAAACAGGGGTTGTGGGCGTGATCTTTCCGGCTAAAAAGGGAGATTTCGTAGCCAGGAGAAAGGTCAGGGGGAAAACGGCCACGCAGGCAAAGAGGTAGATCAGGGTGGCCCGGCGCCCCCAGCGGGTGCCCGTGACGGTGCTGAAAAAGCGGATCAGCATATACCAGGCGGCCAGCAGGAAGGGAAGACCCAGGAGGGGCTGGACCGTCATCACCCTGAAACGCACCCCTTCGTGCAGCCCCCAGCCTTCCATCAGCTTCTGCAAGACCAGGTTTCCCCAAACTCCGTACAACAGAAAGGCATAGATGAACAATTGCTGGTAGACGAGAAAGGTTCCGGCAGGTTTTCGTTCGACGCTGGCATAACGGACACTCACCCACCCCCCCATGATGGCCAGTCCGGCCGATACGGCAAAAACGAGGGAAAAAAGTAGGGTCTGCCAGGCAATCATAGGTGAGTTTGTTTACGGATGCAATTTACAAAAGGAAAGCCACCGCCCCCCTACTAAAGTAGGAATTTTTCAGAATCCGACTTTGGTAGTTAGGAACCGCCCTCCCACTCAACTACTTTTGAACTGTCAAACATAAAAATATCAAAGCCATGACAACAAGTTATTACCAAATTGAACCTTCCGTCAGCCATAGTCTGTCTGTCGGTTGGAAAAAAATGATGGAACAGTTTCTGCCCCTGCTGCTCATCGTCTTTATTTGCGCCATCCTTCAGGGGCCGGTCAGGTTCGTCAAGGGTGATGCGGATTTTAATTTTCTGATGATCATGTTTATGCCCATCCTACTGGCCTATGGATTCCTCTTCTGGCCGGTGATTGATTACGGCTCTGACTTTCTCTTTCTGAAGGCGGTTCGGAGCCAGAAGGTGGAGGTGGCAGAACTCTTCGAAGGTTTCCGCACCAAATTCCTCCAGATTGTGCTGGCCCACCTGCTGGTCTTTGCCCTGGTCATGGTCGGGTTATTTCTGCTGATCATCCCCGGAATCATCATTGCCTGCCGGCTGGTCTTCGTCTCCTACCTGGTCATGGACAAGGACATGGAGGCCATAGCCGCTGTCGAGGAGAGCTGGCGGATGACCCGCGGTTACGGGTGGACTATTTTCTTTCTGGGGGTGACCTCCATCTTCCTGGTTATTGCGGGACTGATGGTGATGATCGTAGGGGTGCTGGTGTCGGCCATGTGGATCAGCACCTCGTTTGCCGCCCTCTATCAGTCGGTGCTCGAATACCGTCAAAACAACGAAACCCTGCCTATCCTGGGCGTGAACGAAGTCCCGGAGGGATAACCGTTAAGAAAACAGGAATAAGTGATTAATTCTTACTATATAAAAGAAGGCTCCGGATGATTCCGGGGCCTTTATTCGCGTAAAAATCTGGTACCTCATCCGGTTTGTTGGTGATTGTACCAATTTACAGCCTGTGTAATATCTTCCTGGAAGTTTGGATTGAAGACAATTTTATGCAAATTAGATTCAAGTATTCCATATCATATTCAATTCTGCATGGAGTTGTGCTTTGCCAGCAGCAGGTCGCTGTAGGAACAGGCCACCAGTTCTTCTGCCGTAATGCCGAAGCGTGACAGGTAGTACTGACATTGTTCCAGCAGTTTTTCACGGCCCAGGGTTCCCTCCCGGTCGATGGCTTCGATCTCTACGAAGTGGCCCAGACCTTCCACCTCATCAATATGGAATTTCACATTGTCCATGAAGTATATTTCCCTGGTTTTGTCCACCACCACCCGGATTCCCAATGCGGTGGTGAGGATCTCCTTCAGGTTGGAGCCGGGAAGGGAAGGGTAGAGGAGTACGTCGGCCTGCTTGGGTCCCTCCTGGTCGGCACGCCGGTAATGAATCAACTGGTTCTCGATATTGCCCTCGCGCAGTTTGAGCCGCCCCGACGGCACCCTGAAGTAGGTGTCTTTCTGGTGGTCGGTCCCCCGGAATTCAGCCCCTGCCTCCAAAAGGATTGTTCTGATGGCGTCCCCGCGCTCCGTGCGCGCTTTGATCTCAATGTTGGTGATGGTCATGACTGTTTTGGTCTGTATTTTGTTAAGCAGATCTGTACGTGGTGAACACTATTCAAAAAAGAAAGATTGTTCCCACTGAAAGGAAAGATCAAACATATGGATAATGAGCGCCTGAAAATACTAAATTCGCTGAAATTAGGTTTGTTATCAATAGAAACTATATCCAAATCACCTGGCACATGAAGATAAGAACCCAGCTGCTGTTATGGGGGACAGCGGTGATGATTCTGGCGGCCTGTTCTTCGCAGAGCGGCCGGCGGGAAGCCTCCGCCCCCGGAAAGGAAAATCCGGCACAGGAAGAAGTACTGTCCGGTCAGGAATCCTCTCCGGATATTCCGATCCAGAAGGATCAGTCCGGTGTGGGGCAAGCCGGGCAGTCCGCTGCAGATCAGCAGGAAGCCGGCACCTTCCGGGGCTCCGTGGGTCATGTAAGCGCCGGCGATAGCCGTCCGGGATCTGGCACATCCGGTACTTTCGGCGCGCAGGCTTCCACACCCGCTTCCGCGCTGCGGAAGGTCACCTTTTACCTGGAGAACTCCCAGAGCATGTTCGGCTATGTCTCAGGAATCACCCGTTATGTCGACGTGGTGGCAGAGCTGGCCGAGAAACCCGATTTTGTCAAAGAAGATATTCCCCGGGAGTTCTTTTTCATCAACGGCACGGGTCCGGTGATCACCCCCATCGGCGATGATCCGGTGGTGCTGAAGAAAAAACTGAACACCGCCGGCTTCCGCTGCGGCGACATCACCCGGAGCAACCTCAACGGTATGTTCCAAACTGCGCTCAGCAATGCCGGTGGTGGCGCCATTTCCATCCTTATTTCCGACGGAATCTACGATATCGGTGACGGGGGGATGACCTCGCTCGTCACCTCCGGCAAGGAAACCCGCAGCCAGTTTATCCGCCGCCTGCAGACCGCCGACCTGCAAACCCTTATGATCAAGCTCACCTCGGAATTCAAAGGCGACTATTTCTATGCCTCCCGGAAGGGAAAGATGACCCTGAATTCGGAACGTCCTTACTACATCTGGATCTTCGGGGAGAGCCACCTGCTGGCCCGTTATTTCCCCGACAGTTATATCGCTTCGGAACTCTCCGGCTATGAGACGCTTGCCCGTTTTCTCAAGCCTTCCGGAGAATCGCTGCCCTGGCAGCTGGTCTCCGAGAATTGCCTTGGGAGTTTCCGTTTTGATCATAAGGTAAAAAACCGGCTGGTCGACGCAAAGCCCGACCGGAACGGACGTGGATTCCAGGTAACCCTGGCCGTCGACTTCTCATCGCTTCCCTTTCCCGGCGAGGTCTACCTCGATCCCGAAAGCTACAACTGCAGCGGTAACTATGCCGTGGCGGAGGTGAAGGTGCCCGCACGCAAAATCCACGCCCTGTCCTTTACGCCCACCCACCTGGTGTCGGTGAAAAGTCTGAAGAACCCGGCAGGGAAAGTGACTGTCGCGCTGGTGAACCGCGTGCCCGGATGGATCGCAGCCACCGCTGCCGCCGATGAGGAAAACATGGCCGGCGACACTTCCCGTACCTTCGGCCTCAATTACCTCACCGATGCCATTACCGAAGCCTACCGGTCAGTGGCCGGAAACCAACCTCTGGCTGCCTTTGCGTTTGAAGTTCAATAACGAAAAATATGAATTTGGTTACCGGGAAGCTGGCACAAACCGATGATCAGCAGTTTTCCGGGAGGCCCTGAAACTGAAACCATAAAAAATTCCACCAATGAGTGAATTCTTTGCGGCCCTGTACGAAACCCTCTTCAGGGTGTACCACGCCAGTTATCCCGAGATCTTCTCGACCTTGTACAATTATGGGGGTTATGTAAAGCTGGGGTTGATTTTTCTCCTGGTGCCCCTGGTGTTCTGGCTCTTGTTTTACTTTCTGTGGCGTTATCCCTACGGGCGGTTTTGGCACTGGCTGCTGTGGTGGCTGTTGTCGGGGGTAGTGGTGTTGGTGGTCACGTGGCTTCAGGCGCGTGGGGCCATCTTCGACGCCCCGAACCCGGCTTTGGTGGATGCCCTGGCCGATCCCGAGTCGGGCTATAAGGTCTATGCCGTCACCCTGCCTCAGCGCTACGCCCTGATCAATACAGGGCTATCCCTGGTGGCCGGGTTCCTCTACAGCCTGCTCCTGAAACCCTTCAGTAAAATCCAGATGCATTTACCCTTCTAATCCACGACCATGGCACAGAAACTCTATATTTTCGGTATTGGCGGCACCGGCAGCCGGGTGATCAAGTCGCTCTCCATGCTTTTGGCCGCGGGATGCCGCCTCGCCAACGGCTTTGACACGGTGGTGCCCGTCATCATCGACCCCGATACCGGCAACGGCGACCTCGACCGTACCAAGGACATCCTCCGCCTCTACCAGCAGATCCGCAACCAGGTAGACCATCCCGACGATTTCTTCGGCCAGGAGATGAAAACCATCCACGAGCTGGCCGACCACGGTGCAGCCATTAATCCTGACTTTTTCCAGTTCCGGCTGAATGGTGTCGACGGTAACTCCTTCCGCAAGTACATCGGCTTCGACGAACTGGGCAACAAGAGCAACCCGGGCGAAGACGACCGTCATTTCATCCGTCTGCTCTGGTCGGAGGCCAACCTCGACGCCGACATCAGCGTGGGTTTCAAGGGCAACCCCCATATGGGATCGGTGGTCCTGAACCAGTTCACTGCCTCCGAGGATTTCCGCCGCTTCGGGCAGACGTTTGCTCCGGGCGATGCCATCTTCATCATCAACTCCATTTTTGGCGGAACCGGCGCTGCTGGCTTCCCCCTCCTGCTGAAAAACCTGCGGGGCAACAGCGAGCTGCCTCACAGGGTGCACGTGAAGGAAGCCCCCATCGGCGCCATCACTTACCTGCCCTACTTCTCACTGAACCGGCAGGAGGAGATCAACTCGGAGACTTTCGAGGAGAAGGCCAAGATCGCCCTGGATTATTACAACCGGACCATCATCAGCCAGAACAGGGTCAATGCCCTTTACCTGGCCGGAAATAAGAGCAACACCAATGTGATCAACTATGCCGTGGGCGGTAAGGAACAGAAAAACAACGCCCATTTCCTGGAGCTGGCGGGGGCTTTGGCCATCATGGATTTCTGCCGGAACACTTCCCTGCATGGCGTTTCAGACGGAAGGGCCGTCAACGGCACCCGTGTCAAGGAGTTCGGTATCGAGAACGAGACCGAAAGTATCGGCTTCGGTGACCTCAACCTCGACGACGTGAAGAGCCTCTCGGGCCCCCTTACCAAATACCGCCTTTTTACCGAGTACCTTGAAAAGGGATTGCCCCAGGCACTGGGCGTCTCCCGGTGGACCCGCAGCAACATCAGGCTGGTCCCGCGCAGCAACAACTCGCTGCTCGACAAGAGCTATTTCAATTCCGTGGAGTACAACCTCCAGGTGAAAGCCTTCAATGCCTATTTCAGCGAATGGATCAGGGAGCTGGGCGATAACAAGCCGGCGTTTGTTCCTTTCCGGGAGGTGACGGCCGACACGGCGCTGAACCTGGTCCGGGGCACCACCCCAAAGGGCAACCTGAGTTTCAAGGCCCTTGATGCCCGGAACTGCCAGCTGATTGCCCGCGATGAACTGCGTGGTTCCGCAGAAAGGAAACACACTACCCTGGTCAAGCTCTTCGGCCGTTCCACAGAAAAAGTATTGTCAGACAAAGAACTAATCATCCGCTAGATATGGCTAAAGTATTCAGATTACACGAAGGGGCTGCCGGCACGGGGTGGTTTGTCAGCCAGCCACTGACGCCGGCGCAGCTGACCACCATCCGCACCGAGGGTAAAGAGGTGGCCACTTCCATTCCCAGTCCCTATGCCCGCATTGACCTGGTGAAGTCGGCTTTCCGCTGGGTCTCCGACCACGGGCTGGAGGGGAGCACCGCCTACCACCGGTTGGTTTCCGAAACCCTCGATGTGGCGCAACTCTTTTTCCTGTCGCAGAAATACCGCAACCGCCTGACCCTCGTGGCTTACGATCCTGTGGCCCGCTTTAAGGCCCTGGAAGAGGAAGACGGCCTCCTCCGCCACAACCACCTGGCCGAAACCCTCCGTCTTTACTGGGAACAAGACAGTGTGGCCCGTGCCGATAACGGTAACCTGGTCCTTTACAATTTCGAGCATGTGAAACGGATCTACCTGTTGCTGAACCGCAGTACAGGGCAGGTGATCGGGGGGACCTCCCCTGCCACCCTGTTCCTGCCGGCACCCGATGCCCGTGAAGCGGGTGGCAAACTGAGCCTCCGCAGCTCCGACCATACCTTCTTCGGCGACGTCTGCACCCCTCTGCCCCAACGTGAACCCTCCTTTGTGCGCTACCTCTTCGCCCTGTCCAAACAACTCCGGTTTCCTCTGCGCTTCCCCGAACTCTTTGCTTATCTCGAGAAGGTGCGGATGGCCCTCCCTGATGCGGAGCTCACGCGTACCGTTACCAACCTGGACGCCGGTTCCCTGAGCAGCTACCGCCCCTGTCCCGTGGGCACCGACCCCAACGATGCCTGCGAGGTGCTGGGCATCCCCCTGGGCCTCCGCGAAGAGGATGAAGAAGAGGGAGGCATCAACGAAACAAGTGATTTCACGCTGGTCAGCGACTTCCCTGTGACGGGGCGCCGGCCGCTGATCCTCCCCCAGGGGCGCTTCCCGGGAGAGTGGACCTACACCACCCCCGGCATCCGCTGGAATGAAAACAACGTGGTGCCCTGGCGCAACGACCGTTCCGAAGGAGAATCCCTCCTTCCTGTCCAGGAAGATCCCTATCCCTGGCTTTCGGCAGGTAACTTCCTCGAAGATAGGATCATCGAGCTTCCCTATCCGGTCGATGCCACCCGCTTTGAGCTGTGCGGGGCACATCGCTGCCTGCTGCCCCTGACCCCCCTCTTCTTCCGTTATTTCAAGGCGGAGAGCGCCAACAGAATGCTCACCCTCAGCGACCTTGCCGGCGGAGGAACCGAGGCACTCCTCGAGATCCCTGTCAAAGGGGGGAAAATCCGTTTCCGCAAGGTGTACAGTCTCCCCGACAAGATTAAAAGCGACCTTCACCTGGCCATTGTGCCCTTTGTGCGGAGCGAAAAAAAGGAGCTGCCCTATACTATTGGAATCCTCGATGACGGGGCCGATGAGCCGTTGTTCACCCAGCCGCTCTTCTTTGAGGAGGGAGAGCCCCTGCCGACGTCGGAGCCGGTATTCCGTAACCGCAGCAGGATGCAACGGAGTTATTATTTCAGGACTCCCGGGCGGTTTGACGCCCTGCGACTCGACACCCCCCAGGGGGGAGGGTGCCTGATCCCCCGCTGGAAAGCCTCCGGCAAAGGCTACCACGCCGTGAAATTCGCCATAGACTTCGGTACCACCAACACCCATATCGAATACCAGTACGGGAACCATGACGCCCGCGCCCTCGACATCACCGCCAGCCAGCCCCTCTGGCAGTCGCTGATCGACACCCACCATCCCGAGGTGAACTTCCAGGATGTGGCCGACGACCGGGTCTTCGAACAGGAGATTATGCCTTACCTGCTCATTCCCGGCGAGAAAGTCCACTTCCCGTTGCGCACGGCCCTGGCCTGCAACCGCGACCTCGACCCCGGCACGCAGCCCGTACCCTTCCTCCATGTCAACAACTACATGCTCTACGAGAAAATCCACTTCCCGGTCTACCTCGACATACGCACCCAGCTCAAATGGAGTAACTATGCCGACCTGCGCGATGAGACTCTCGTTGAGAGCTACATCGGCTTGCTGGTACTGCTGGTCTACTACAAAACCCTGGCGCTGGGCGGCGACCCGGCACAGACAACTATCACCTGGTTCTACCCTGTGAGCATGGATGAGTACGAACAAGGGGTCCTTTTCCGTACCTGGAAAAAGGCCTACACGACGGTCTTCGGACTGGAGCCCACCGGGAACCGGATCAATGGCATTCCCGAGAGCATTGCCCCCTATCTGTATTACAAATCGGCGGTGATCGGACAGAGCCTCTCGGTCGACATCGGCGGCGGATCGACCGATATTGCCCTTTTCGATGAGAATTCGACACGCGCCAAGATGATCTCCTCCTTCAAGTTCGCCGGAAACGCCATCTTCGGCGACGGTTTTCCCACCGGGGAGTTCCGCAACAACAGCGACCGCAATGGCTATGTGCGCACTTTTGCCACCAGGGCCCGGGAGGCGGTAAGCGGCGACACCCTCATGCAGCCCATTCTGGAAAACATCCTGCAGCGCACCAAGGATTCGGCCGATTTCAGCAGCCTTCTCTTTGCCCTGGAAGGCGGCAGCCGCTCCACCTTCAGCTATACCCGCTTGCTGGAGAGCCATAAACGGATGAAACTGCCCATCCTGATTTTCTACGCCGCCCTGGCTTACTACTCGGCCCAGTTGCTGCGCCGCTCAGGTGAACGGCCACCCCGTTACATCCTCTTCAGCGGCACTGCCTCCAAAACGGCAGCCATCCTCGATCCCTCCTCCCAACTGGCACAACTCTCCGCCCTCTTTACCTTCATCTACGGAAAGGTTTTCGGGGAAGAGATCCCTCCCATCAACCTGCAACTCTCGCCTATCCCTAAGGAGATCACCTGCAAGGGAGCCCTCAAGGTGGGCATCGGCGACAACATCACTGGAAACACCGTCCGTTTCTGGATCGGCGGAAACCAGGATGGCCTCTGGAGCAACGCCCTCGACAAGGAAAAACAGATTGCCGACACCCCTAAATATGGGGCGATCTCCCCGGAAGTGAAAATCATGATCGAAGGGTCGTTGAAGGAGTTTTATACCCTCCTCGATGCCTTTACCGGAAGGGTCAACCTGGAGGGAGCCTTTAACATCGAGTTACAGGCCTATGAACGCTTCCGCACCATGAGGGAGGAAAACATCAGTGAGTACCTGGTAAGGGGCTTGCGGGCTTTCTTCAAGAAAGAGGAGCAACACATCGAGGAGACCCTTTTCTTCTATCCTCTGATCGGGATTCTGAATAAACTCTCATTTGAACTCTCGGAGATTACCCCATGATGTATCCTTATTATTATACCGGAGCTTTTTTGCTGGGGTGCCTGGTAGTTTACCTGCTCACCCGCTTACGGATCAGGTTTCTCCTGAAGGACGAATTGCGTTCTTATCGCAAGGAGCTGAAAAAGAAGAAGAAGTGGTGGCCTCCCGAGCCCTTTCCGATGCTGCTCCTGCTGAAGCGGCACAAGGACCACTACAAGCGTGAGTCGGAGCACCGCGAGCGGGAACTGGAAGAGATGAGCTGGCAACTCGACCTGGAGCGACAGAAAGGGACCGCGGCCGCGGAAGAGATGGAGGAACTCCGCCGTGAAAACCGGGAGTTGCAGACCATCATCGGCTCTCCTGAGGGGAGTCAGGGTGCCTCAGGGGGAAGCACCGCTCAGCATGGGGTAGTGCCGGGTTCTGCAAGGGGGGCATACCCCGGTTCGCCGGGTGTTCCCCCACAAGGGGCCTCTTCCGGAACACCACAAGGATTCGCCCCGGGCCCCGCGCGGGGTGAGGCCCGTGGTGCCGCAGCCGGAAAAGGCGGCGAGCCGGTGACCCTTCTCTATTTCGGTATTCCTGACAACCAGGGTAATTTTCCTGCCAGCCAGGGCGCTTCCCAGTATGATAACCGTAAACTCTATATGATTGTTACCCGCCCGGGAACCGACAGGGGCGAACTCCACTATATCAGCGGGGAACTCGATATGAAGGCCATCAATAATATCGATTATTACCTGGTGCCGGTATGCGAGATCTCTGACATATCGGCGCGCAACAACGCCACCCGCGTTATCCAGGAAGCCAAAGGGGCCGTTCTGCTGGCCTCCGGAAAATGGATCTGCACCACCCGGGTGAAAGTTAAACTGCTCTGACCATGTCTTCCGCAGAACCACTTTATATCATCGAACTGGTGGTCATCCTGGGGGTCCTCTCCTTCCAGCTGATGCACACCTTCAGGGTTTACGGCCTTACCCGTGGATTGCGGCGGGTATTCGACAAGATGCTACAGGTACGCAATGGCTATGTGGAACGTCAGTTTCTGGGGCAGCCCGAGCTGATCATGACCCATATGATCTATCCGGCGGCGGGCGAGGATACCCCATCGGCAGACCGCTATGTGCGGATTACTCTGACGGAAACCGAGGGGAAGAATCCCCTTATTCAAAATATGAAGGTGGCCGTCAACACCTACCTGCTCAATAACTACGGGGCGGCGGTCAATTTCAGTATTATCAGGGATCTGGTGGAACGCGAGGTGGAGACCCGCGATGAGGAGATTGCCCTGATGGTGCCGGTGCCGTTGTACCTCGGACTGGCTGCCACCATGGTGGGGATTATTTTCGGACTGCTGTCGATGCCCGACATCGACGGGGGCAATTTCAGCACGGGCATCAATAGCCTGATCGACGGGGTGAAACTGGCCATGACGGCCAGCCTCATGGGGCTTCTCTGCACCACTTTCTTATCCTCCATTGCCTATAAACGGGCGAGGGCAGAGCTGCTCCGCCGCAAGAACGGCCAGCTCTCCTACCTTCAGGCCAAGTTGCTCCCTGAGCTCATCAGGGCGGAAGATACGGGAGTGTCGGGATTGAAGGCAAGTCTGGATCATTTTGCCCGGGAAGCCACGGGTATCGTTACGGGAGTACAGCAGGCGGTCACCCAAACGGGCCGCACCATCACCTGGCAGAATGAGATCATCAGCCGGATAGAGCGGATGGACATGACCCGCGTGTCGAAGGCCAACCTGGAGCTTTTCGGCCGCCTGGAAGGAAGTCTGGAAGCCTTGCGTAATTTCTCGCAATACCTTGGGAGCCTCGAAGCCATTGCCGCCCACCTGAGCCAGTTTGCCGAACGCACCCAGCAGGTAGGTGCCCTGGCCGGGAAAATTGAGTCAACACTGGGTGAATCACGCGAACTCACCCGTTTCCTCACTACCCATTTCGACCGGATGGAAAAAGCCGGCACCGCAGCCCTCAGGGCCGTCGACCTCACCGAATCGCACTTCGGGGAAGCGATAGGGAGTCTGCGCAGCCGTACCCAGCATAGCATCGAAAGCCTTTATACCCTCTCCGACCGTACCGATGCCACCCTGCGGGAATCGTTCGGGAAGATCACCGACGAGCTGAAGGGCATCACCGCCCGCCACCTCGACGAGTTCATGGCAGCCTATAACAAGGCGGTGCCCCAGTTCGGACAACTGAAGAACCTGGAAGCCCTGACCTCCCTGCGCGATACCATCGACTCCCGCTCGGGGGAAATGGTCCGCCGACTGGAGGCCTCTAACAGGGAGGTCGCCGACACCCTCAGGGAGCTATCGCGCCAACTGACAGGCAAGGAGCCGCTGAAATCTCCCCGCCGCCGGTGGTGGGAAATCACCGAGACGGTACTCCGGATCCTGGCCTGGGGAGGCATCCTCCTGGTCACCTCCGGAATTATTCTCCGCTATCTCGGATATTTAAATTGATCTGGTATATGGTCTTATCCTTAAGGCCGGTGCTTGGTAAACCAGGGGAACCCCTGAGCCAGGTATCATGAACCAAAAGTGAGACCAAAAATGTTTGTTAAGGTAACTTTCTCGAAAAATGCGGCGCGATAACTTCTTCTGGATCAGCTACTCTGACCTGATGACCTCCCTCTTCTTCATCATGATGGTCCTCTTCGTGGTCACCATTGGCTACCTCCAGTACCAGAAGAACGCCACCGAGAAGCAACTGGCCAAGATCCAGGAGCTCCAGACGGCGGTGCAGCAGTTGCCGGCCGCCTATTTTGAATACCAGCCGCTCTATAAGCGGTTCCGGCTGAAGGAGCAGATTCAGTTTCCGTTGGGAAAATCGGAAATCCCGGCCCGCTACCGTCCTTATCTGGTCAATGTCGGTCAGTCGGTCTTCCGGCTGGTCTATACCATGAGCCACGACCCGGCTTTCAGGGACCTCGACATCAAATACCTCATCGTGATCGAAGGGATGGCCTCCAAAGACAACTATCCCCTCAACTTCGAGCTGAGCTATAAGCGGGCCTTGTCGCTTTACAACCTCTGGCGGATGGAGGGGATCGTCTTTGACCCGGAATACTGCGAAGTACAGATTTCGGGGAGCGGCACCCGCGGCATCCGCGAATATGCGGGCACCGAAGAATACAAAAACCAGCAGTTCCTGATCCATATCATCCCCAAAATGGGGCAGATCACCGAGAATGAATAGTGCAATCCTTCAGGACTGCATGATCATGACTCCGGAAACGGGGCGTCTGCCGGGCAGAAACACATTAACCCAAAAATAAAAGAGATGAAGTACATCGGGATTTTTTTCAGGATGGCCCTCGTGGCGGGCCTTTTCAGCTTGGTGGCATGGTCATGCCAATCGGGTGGCGGAAGCCGGGAGGAGAGCACTTTGCGCGTTATGGAGCAGGAGATGGCTCCGAAGACGGCATTTAGCGGAGAGGAAGCACCGGTTGCACCGGGCGATAATGCTTTGCCAGTAGAGGAAGTACGCAAAAAAATCATCCGCGATGGCCGAATGGGCATCAAGACCAGCGACCTGGGGGCTGCCAAGGCGCGGGTCGACACCCTGGTGCGTGGCAACGGGGGGTACTATTCCAACGAAAGCTTTCACAACAGCGATTACGAGTCGGCATGGACCCTGAACATCCGTATTCCGGCGGCGGCCTTCGACCGGTTCATTGCTGACCTCGAGTCAGGGGTGGGGGAAATCCTTTTTAAGGAGATTGGCGCGCGCGATGTGACCGACCAGTTCATCGACCTGGAAACCCGGCTCGCCAATAAGCGGGAATACCTCGAACGCTACCGGGAACTGGTGAAGAAAGCCACCAGTGTCAAGGAAGTCCTTGAAATTGAAGAAAAGATCAGGTTGCTGGAGGAAGAAATCGAAAGCGTCACCGGAAGGCTGAAATATCTGGGGGATCAGGTCGATTACAGTACCCTGAACCTGACCCTCACCAAACACAAGGGATTCAAATACAGTCCCGACCGGCCGGGCGACTTCGGCGAGCGGCTGAAACACTCCCTCTCCAAAGGGTGGCAAGCCTTTGTCGATTTCCTGCTCTTCCTCATCAGACTGTGGCCTTTCTGGATCCTGGCCGTACCCGTCGTTTGGCTCTGGAGGAAATACCGCCGGTCCCATGAGAAAAGCCGGCCATAAACCCTACTGGTCAGAGGTTTATAATATTTCCGGAGACCAGTTGAAATATTCATTCCGGCTTTGACAGGACCATCCTGCGTGATAAACCAAATGAAATATCCATCATCATTTATGCGCCAACCGGGATGATTAAACCACATGGGTTTTGCATCTGTTTCATATAATGAGCCAAATTGAACGTAATAATCTAAACAGATAAAAAAACATTTCTAACCGTACTAATTGTTGGTATAACATATGAAAGATGAGATCTTCCCTGACAGGTACCGTCCTACCGACGGAGTGGTGACGTTGCGTCCCTTTGTGCCCGGGGATAAGGAGCGGCTGGCAGAGCTGGGCAATAACGTGAACATTTTCAGGAACCTGCGCGACGGGTTCCCCCATCCCTACACGGTGGCCGATGCTGAAAAGTTCATTGCCATGGTGATGGAACATGTACCCCCTCACGCCTTCGCCATCGAATTCCAGGCCGAATATGTGGGGAACATCGGCATCCACCCCAAAGGGGACATCTACCGGATGGGGGCTGAGATTGGCTATTTCCTGGGGGAAGCATACTGGCACAAGGGACTCATGCCCCGGGCAGTCAGGCTGGCCTGTGACTATGCCTTCAGGGAAATGGGCCTCATCCGCATCGACACCGGGGTGTTCGACTATAACCTGGCCTCACAGCGGGTCCTCGAAAAATGTGGTTTCGTCAGAGAGGGAGTCTTCCGGAAATCGGTCCTCAAGATGGGCCGGATCTGCGACGAGGTGCGCTATGCCCTGCTGAAAGAAGATGGTTAGATTCCTTGATCTCCCGCAAAGGTTGGTGATCACTTACCTGTTATTTCCCTTATTCTGCGGATGTGAATCCTGAGCATTCCTTTTGCTGCAGGATTATGTCGCGCATTCCTTATTCTGCATAAAGCGGATTCTGTGCAGGGGACAGGGTGAATATAAATAATGGATTATTATGTAACATATTTATATACAGGCATTTATTGGAATTTGTGCTTTTTTTCCGTATATTTTAGAGAGGTTTTACTCCTAAAATGTACTTAAAAGAGCAAGCTATGAAAGCAAAAATCTTTACTTTTTTGTGGGCGGGTCTGTTTTTCTTCGCCTTTGGTGGGGTACAGGCCCAGAATCTGCTGGTGGACGGGGATTTCAGTGTGACGACGGAGATCCCGGTCAACGATTTCACTGATCCTCAGGGTCAATGGGTCGGTTTTGTGAATATCTGGAACGGTGCTGATGCGATACCCACTGTGGAATCGGGCGTTTGCCGGTTTGAAGTAAACAACGGAGGCTGGGACTTGTGGGAAGTTCAGTTGATCCAGAACGGTTTTCCGTTGATCCTGGATCATACCTACCGGCTGACTTTCGATGCAAAATCGGATTATGAAAGATGGTTCGGCGTTTATCTGGGCGAGTCCGGCGGAGACTGGTACTCCATTGTGGGGGCGAACCAGTATTATCAGATAATGGGCACTGAGTGGAAAACCTTTACCCTGGAATTTGTGGCCGGAAAGGTTTTTCCTATTCACAAATTCAGTCTGGAATTCGGGGGATATGGTTATGGGAACCTGTGGTTCGACAATTTTATCCTTGAAGATTTGGGCAAGCTGCCCATTAATGTGGGAATTCTGGGAACGGCGGTGGACAACTGGGATGTGGATGTGAACATGACGACCACCGATGAAATCATATACACGCTGGAGGATTTTCCATTGAAAAGCGGCTATTGCAAATTCAGGCAGAACGACAACTGGATAGTCAACTGGGGAGACAGTGCATTCCCCACCGGAATCGGCGTTCAGAACGGCCCCGACATCCCGGTTTATGCCCCGGGAACCTATGACATCTCCTTTAACCGGAAAACAGGCGAATACGCCTTTGTTTGTTCAGGCCCCTGCGCTCCTGCAGTGGGTTTTTTGGGCACGGCCGTACCACCTGATTATGGGTGGGGTACCGACTTGCCCATGTGGAGCACCGATGGGGTCAACTATAAGATAGTCAACCTGTGGCTCATCGATGGAGAAGCCAAATTCAGGATCAATGACGATCCGGCTCAGCTTTGGGGGGGTACCGGGTTTCCCGATGGGACTGCCATGCTGGGAGGCCCTCCCATTCCGGTGGCCGTAGGCCATTATGAAGTCTTCTTCAATCTGTCGACCGGGGAGTATCATTTCATCTTCCCGCCAATGGGCATTCTCGGGTCGGCATTGAACGGCTGGGAAACCGACATCGATATGGCGACCACCGATGGCAATGTTTACACGCTTTTAAATCAGATATTTACCGACGGGTCTGTCAAGTTCCGGCTCGATAACGACTGGGCCGCCAATTGGGGGGGATTTGACTTTCCGACCGGCAGCGCCATTTGGAATGGACCCGATATACCGGTGATGGCCGGGACCTACAACGTCACTTTCAATATCCTGGATAACTACTACATGTTTGAGGCCATTACTTGTCCGGTCCCGGGCATCCGCTGCCCCGATCCTGTTTATGTGGCCAATGATCCCGGGGTGTGCGGAGCCATGGTCTGGTATCCCGATGCAGTGCCAGCTCCCAACTGTGGCGGTGAGGGGATAACTATCGTGCAAACGGCCGGACTGCCGTCGGGATCACTCTTCCCGGTGGGAATCACCACCAACAGCTTCCTGCTGACCAACGAACAGGGACTGACGGCCGAATGCAGCTTTGACGTCATGGTCTATGACATGGAACCCCCCATCCTTAGTGACCTCTCGGTGGAATTCAATCCCTTCTCACCTCCTAACCACAAAATGACTCCCATTACCCTCAACTATACGTTAACGGACAACTGCGGAAATCCCACCTGTGACGTTTATGTCTATTCCTCGGAGCCGGAAAACGGTATTGGCGACGGTAATACTTTGGTGGACACGGAGGTCATTGATGCACACCATATCCTGATCAGGGCAGAACGTTCCGGCCCGGGTGAGGGCAGGTATTACTATATCCTCCTGATATACCATGACGAGAGCTGGAATTCTGATTACCGCCAGGTAACCCTCTTTATGCCGCATGATAACAGGGATAAGGGAATGACCGGGAAGAAGAAATCAGCCGTCATTTTCCTGCCTCAGGAAGAGGTATCCGGTTTACATCTGTGGCCCAATCCTACTACGGGAGCCTTCAATCTGCAAAGTGGTGGCGCTCCGGAAACGTTAAGCCGGTATATCCTGACCGATGTCACGGGAAGGGAACTGGAAACGGGAACCATCATGGGGCAGCAAACCCTCCGGCTGGGTGAGCATCTGGTACCGGGACTCTATTTCATCAGGGTCACGCAGGGACTGGAATCGCAGACCGTGAAAGTGGTCAGAAAGTAAATAGAAAAGCAATCTCCTGAAAAAGAAAACCCCTCCTTCCGCGGGGAAGGAGGGGAATCTGCAAGTAAAAGGGAGATTATTAATTTCTATGGGAGGGCTTTCCGGAGGCCCGGTTCAGGGGTACCTTCCTTCACAATGTCGGTGAACCGTACTTTGGGGATAGAGGTATCGCTGAGATGGGCGGCCTTCATAACCAGGTTGTAATTGGTCAGGTCAAGGGAAAGATCGGTGGCGAAGTCGGCGGGCATCACCACAATGCGGAAGACCTGGTTTTCCCATTCAGCAGGCAGCAGGGTGGCCAAATCTATATTACCTCCGAGGAAAACCTGCACATCCTTGACGGTATAGTCGAAGTTGTATTGGAGGAGACCCTCCTCAAGAACTACGGTCTGCGGCAGCAGGCGCCACACATCCAGGGGTTTATTATCAGTGCCGGTCACCGTTTCCCAGAGGATGTATACCAACACAATGTCGCTCTCATAAACCTGAATGGTATTCGGGAATTTAAAATAGAGCATGTAGTCATTGGCTTTAGTGAAGTCACCCTCGATTTCGAAAGCAGATCCCAGGATGTTCACCCCGTCCTTGCCGTCTTTTCCGTCGATCCCATCGTATCCGTCCCTTCCGGGTTCTCCCACGCAGGCAGTCAACAGGGCTATGGCCGCCATCAGGATCATTGCTTTCATCGTTTTCATGACTATCAGTTTTTTAATTGGTAAAACAATTTACAGGTCTAATTACAACATTAATGCCAATTTGATTACAAACAGGGGAAATGGGTATCATTCTGCCTTCATTTAGTGAAGCGGCCGGCTTGTCTACCCTGATGAAGTGTGGTTAAATGGTTTATTTTCTGTTCAGTATGTATTTTTCAAACAGGTCGATTCCTCCGAAATAACTGAGCAGAATGAGAATGTGAATATAATGGTGAAAAACGATCATCGAAAGATAGACCAGGAGGAGCAGAATGAAATAGCACCGCTGATTCCAGAAGAAAGTGATCAGTTTCCCGATCCGGGTTTCGCCTTCGGCTCTTTCATTCCGGTAAAAGAAGGTGTGGTAGGTGACATAGAAGAAGGCGGCCAGCAGGAGCAGGAGGTATCCCGCAGGGATGACATGGTCGCCCTCTTCCAGGGAAGCATAGAGGTTCATCAGGATGATGGGTCCTGCGTCCATGCCGGTCACCGAGGTATGGATATCATTTCTTCCTTCCACGTCTCCGATGATCACCACCTGGTTGTCACCCAGCAGGTAATCTTCAAAGAGTCCGAGCTGGTAATAGGTTTCGCCTTCGGTGATGAGATCCTGGGAATAGCGGAATTCGGGGATGACCGTATTGAGGACCCATCTGCTGTCGTGGGTGTAATAGCGGACCGGGCCCCACCGCTTCTCTTCCATTTTTTTTCCTGAAACGGCTTCCCAGGCGACCAGAGGCATCTGGCGCCATCCTTCATAGGTGATGAAGCTGTATTTGAGAAATTGGGCATTGAGAAAGGAGGAGCGGTATTGTGACAAACCGGTGGTTCCTGTAAAGACCGGTGGAGTGACCTTTTTTTCCTGGTCGTTGTAATAAGCGGGGAAGACGATTTTGTTTTTTTGGCTGAGGCGCAGGAGCACCTCCTGCAGTAGGCTGTCGGCCTGGGGGTCTGCCGACGGGAATTCAAAGAAGATATCGCAGAGGATGAATTTGATCCGGTCGGCGTTCTGGTCGAGGATGTTTAGTTTGTCGGCCAGCATGCGGCGGTCGGTGACCACGGCATTGGTGAGGTGGTCGTTATCGAGGGGGACCAGGGCGTTGTTGCGTGAGCTGTTGAGGAGGAGGAATTTTTCAGGAAGGTCGCTGCCGGGCGTTTTATGGAGGATGTACTGGTTGGTGAACGAGCGCATGCTGAAGTAATCGTTCATGAAGCCAAATCCGTCGAGGTAGTTGACGTGGCCCAGCCAGAGAAGAACCAGGGCGATCATCCAGGCGGCGTGGAGGGTGGAGAGGAGGGCCCGCAGGGGGGTGATTCCAGGGAACAGCGCTCCAAGGAGCCTGCCGGGGAGCTTCACCAGGCCTGTGCCGATTGGGTGATACGCAGCTCCTCGCAGTCCGGGAAGGACGGCATCCTCCTCAGGAGGAGTAGTGACGGGATCTGATCCTGAAGGCCCGGAAGGCCCAGGGTGGTTGGTGATGGGATCAGACTCCAGGATTCCGGCACTCCCTTGGTGCCCGGGGTCAGCAGATCCCTGAGGATGGACAACCCCCAGAGTGCTGTCCTGATTTCCGGCATTCCATTTTTCCGCCTGGTTGACTTGTTCTTTCTCCATAATCCTGATCCCCTGTCATCTGATGAATACGAAGCCGGCCCAAAGGGAAGGCTGGTCGCGGTAGGTTTCCTTCAGTTCGTTTTGGGCCTTCAGGAAGGCCGTTTCCGGGTCGCTGCCGCGGACCAGGTGATTGTAGAAGTGGTCCATGAGTTCCATGGTTTCCAGGTCAGGAACCTCCCAGAGGGAGACGATTATACTGTGGGTGCCTGCCATGAAAAGGGCCCGTTGCAATCCATAGACTCCTTCGCTGC
>CAZKIU010000033.1:0-41573 GCA_964552955.1 uncultured Prolixibacteraceae bacterium | reverse complement strand
GTTCACCGTTTCAGGCAGGCGGGTACCTTCTAGAGAAGGAGGGGGCTATTCCGACAGATCGATTTTCATGTTACCGTTGCCGGCGTAATAGGCCCGGTAGCGATAATCGTTCTGCAGCCGGTCGTCAGACCAGACCAGATTGGCTTCGTGGCTATAGTTGAAATAGAGGGCCGTATCGCCTGCCGAGTGGACCAGAATGCGGGCGATACCTTCCCGGTCGGGGTGGCCATGTTTCTTGCCATTGGTAGAAACCATGTAACTGCGGCAGTCGCAGGCCTCGAAAAGCTCATTGCTGTTGTTGTTGCGGCTGCCGTGGTGTGGTACCTTGAAGGCGCTCAGCGGTAGTTTCTCCCCAACAGGAATGATCCGCCGGATCCCTGCCACAATATCTCCCGGAAAGGCATCCCCCGTGAGCAGAATACTCTCCCCTTCAAATTGTGCCAATAAGACAATGCTGCTGCCGTTCGAGGGAGAGTCATCCTGGGTGAAATCCGATTCCGCTAGTTCTTCTACGGAAAAGATCTCAGCCTCTTCCTCCCGAAGAGTTTCTTCTTCCCCGGCAGGTTCCGCCATTTCCTCTGGTTGGGGTGTCATCCGTGCCTCCCTGACCACCTTCTCCCACTCCCTGAACAGCTCAGTCACCCCCCTCGGGGAAGGCCCCAAAATGGTCATCTTCATGCCTCCCTTCAGGGTAACCGTCCGTGGTATTCCCGAATCGGGGAGCATCACTGCCTTCCGCCTGAAAGGCTTGTTCCAGAAACTGCGTTTTTCCCGGGTCTCCAGACTGGTCAACAGGGTGGACAGCTCAATCCCCTGGGCGATTCCCTTGATTCCGGAGGGTTTGATCTGGTTGTACCCATTGAACCAGAAATAATCAAAGGTGAGGCCGTCAGGGATATCCCTGAGCAGGTTGATCATGCCGTTGATGTGGTCGGTGTCGATGTGGGTGACAACGCCCAGGTCAAAGCGCCTCTCCTCCGGCAAAAGCGCCCTGATCTTTTTGCGGAGCACCTTCCCGCACTCCGCCAGTCCGCCGTCAACCAGCACCCGGTGCGTTTTTCCCCCCTCTTTTCCGTATTCAATCCAGAGGCAGTCTCCATATTCGGCCGGCAGCATCTCTATCCGTAACATGGTTTTCAGTTTTAAGCGTGAATGGAAGACGTTAACAAACCGTCCTTCATCCCTTCAAGGTACGACAAAATCAGGTGAGAACCGTCCCCTTTCTGCCTTAAAAAGATACAGCCGGCACGGGATTTCTCCCGGCCGGCTGTCAGGAATACCTGAATTGTTGATTGGCTTATTGTGAAATCATGGTTAGCCCATGGTCCCCGTCGGTCATACGGCCCGGAGGCAGAGGGCCCGGGTTATTTGGGCAGCGGATAGCCCTTGATGGCTTCGAGGTTTTTGGCAATCTCATCGGCCGGATATTCATAGTCGGTGAGCTGTCCGGTCATGTATTTCTCATATCCCGGAAGGTCGAGGAGGCCATGGCCGGTGAAGTTGAAGACGATGACCTTTTCCTTGCCTTCCTCTTTGGCCAGTTTGGCCTCGCGGATGGCGCCGGCGATGGCGTGGGTGGTTTCCGGAGCGGGGATGGTCCCTTCGGTTTTGGCGAAGAGCAGTCCCGCCTCGAAACATTCGCTCTGGTGAACGGCCTGGGCTTCCATAAGGCCGTCGCGCAGCGCGGCACTGACCAGCGGGGCCATCCCATGGTAACGGAGGCCCCCGGCATGGATTGGCGCGGGAATGAAGCTGTGGCCCAGACTGTACATGGGCAGCAGCGGGGTCATGCGCGCTACATCACCATGGTCATATACAAACGGGGCCTTGGTAAGGGTCGGACATGAGAAAGGCTCGATGCCCACGATCTTGATGTCGGAGCCGTGGATCTTGTCATAGATGAAGGGAAACGCGAGCCCGGCAAAGTTACTTCCACCACCGCAGCACCCAATGACCACATCGGGTTTCTTAATCCCCACCTTGGCCAGCTGCTTCTTGGTCTCCAGTCCGATGACGGTCTGGTGAAGCATCACATGGTTGAGGACCGATCCCAGGGAATAGCGGGTTTCCCCCTTCGGATCCATGACGGCCTGCTCGATGGCTTCGCTGATGGCGATCCCCAGGCTTCCCGGTGTGTCGGGAAACTCGGCCAGGATATTGCGGCCGGCTTGGGTTTCCATGCTGGGACTGGGGACGCAGGTGGCCCCCCAGGTCTGCATCATCATCTTACGGTAGGGTTTCTGATTGAAACTGACCCGCACCATGAAGACCTTGCATTCCAGACCAATCAGGGCAGAGGCGTAGGAGAGGGCGCTGCCCCACTGGCCGGCCCCCGTCTCTGTCGTCAGCCGCTTGATGCCGAACTGCTTGTTGTACCACGCCTGGGCGATGGCCGTGTTTCCCTTGTGGCTCCCTACCGGTGAAATACTCTCATTCTTGTAATAGATCTTGGCCGGGGTGCCCAGTGCTTTCTCCAACCCGTAGGCCCGCACCAGCGGTATGGGCCGGTAAGCTGCCAGCATCTCCCTGATGGGCTCCGGAATGTCAATCCACCGCTCCTGACTCACCTCCTGTTCGATGAGGTTCATCGGGAAAACAGGGGCCAGCATTTCCGGAGTGATGGGCTTCCCGTCGGGACCCAACGGAGGATTCATCGGCGTGGGCAGATCGGGGGCCAGGTTATACCATTGCTTTGGCAGCTCTGAATCTTCCAGCATGATTTTTTTCTGTAGTGTCATCGTACTTCTGTTTTAAAAGGTTTAAAAAAATATGGTCGGGACAGCACATCGGGACTGTCAGCCTGTTCACTTCATTTAAGTCTGCTTAAGAACGCTTATAACAGAAGAGGGACTTGCTGCGTAAACAACAAATCCCTCTTCCCCAGGTATTTTCAGTTCGGACAAATTGTTTACGTGGTCATCACATCGCTGTGCCACCACCACCAATTGCCATTATGAATAACTGAACAGATCATACCTCTATTAATGTTGGCCAAATGTAAATTGATTTATTTTATTCTCCAACACTTTTATTTTAAAATCGGATAATTTAAAATGCTTCCGGATTGTAATCCCTGTTTCCATTAAAATAACCCGCCAGATCGGTGCCTGGAAGATAATGGATGGCCCTGAGACCGAAATTCCGGGCAGCAAGGGCATTCTCCTCAAAATCATCGATAAAGAGGGTTTCCTCTTTAAGCATGTTTCCCAGGTTCAGGATCTTCCCGAAGCTCGTGGGCAGGGGTTTGCGATCGCCGATGAGATGGGAGTAAAAACACTGCTCGAAGAGCGATTCCAGGTTAAAACCGTTTTGTTTTTCAAAGCGCTCCAGGAAATAAGAGATATGGATGGTGTTGGTATTGCTGAAGAGGAAAAGGCGGTAACGGCCCGACAACTGGCGCAGGAGCGTGATTTTTTCCGCAGGGATGGTATCCATCATGGAGCACCAGGCCGCATCGATGCTGGCGTCACTCGCTTCTGGATTGCCGATGATTTCCCTGATACGGGCGCGGAACTCCTCTGCAGTGGCTTCTCCTGTCTCAAAACGGGTAAAAAGAGGATCCCTGATGGCCTGCCGGTAGTCAAGGTGCCCGCTGTTGTGCCCTATCGCTTCAAATGCCCTGACCGGGGCCGTGAAGTCGAGGTCAATCAATACCCCTCCCAGGTCAAAAATGATGTTTCGGACTCCGTCGAACAGACTATTTTGCATGGCTATAAAATGATGGACAAAGAAAAGTTATTTTAACCGTAATTTTCACTAATTTATGCAAAACAGAATTTATGAAGAAACTGGTTGGATTATTGCTGCTTATCCTACCCTTCATGGGGTAGAGTGAGGGAAAATCAAAACCGGAAAAAGCAAAAAAGTTGGTTTGGGCTGATGAGTTTGAATATTCCGGAAGGCCTGATTCGCTGAAATGGGGTTATGAAACCGGTTTTGTCCGCTACAGGGAAGCCCAATACTAAACCAGGGAAAGGCTGCAGATCACCGTTTTATGGCGGTTCGCCTTACCTTCCACCCTTTCCCATCGGCCACTTCAATAAGGTAATATCCTGGTGATAAGGGTGAAAGGTCTGCCTGTATAGAGGTCTGTGAAGAAAACTCACGGCAGAAAACCATTTTTCCTCCCATATCATGGATCCTCAGTGAGGAGAAAGGCCGGGCAGACCGGATTTCTACGGGCCCTGCAATGGGATTAGGAAAAATTAGGAGTTCCTGTCTTTCAGCTTTCAGGGTAGTTCGGGTATAATTAGGGTCATGCATCTTCATATCCTTCATCCGGAATTCACCGGCTCCCCGTTTCCCCAGCAGGCCATAGTTAAAATAGACTCTGACCAGTGCGATGCGTGAGGGGGCCCATCCTGTATTGGCATTCATGGTGAAGGTCCTGGTATGGGTGGTGAATTGGCCGGTACCGGTGTAACCATCGATTTTGAAGAGATCCCCCAGGTCGTTGGCCCCTGCGGCGTCGATGAGGTCGATGCGGATATTGGAGGGCTCCGCCCCTGCAGCGGCCATCAATTGAAGGATCATCTGCTTATGACGGGTCAGGTCGGTAACCGAGGGAAACTGATAGAAGATATGGGGGTTTCCTGAGGGATTCTGGATATTATAGGTCACTACCAGCTCCCCGTTCTCTGCCCTGAGGGTGATCTGGTTTTGGTCACCCGGAACGGCACTCCAGAGAAGCCCGTTATCGGTGCCGGTGAAAGGTATAGACCAGAATTCTCCTTCAGGCCTGGTCTGTAGCCCGACGGCTAGGGGTGTTGAGGCTACCGTATCACAGTTGTTACGCACTTCGGCAATGATTTCACCTGCCTGGTTGCCCCAGGTGACCGTTATGGCGGCAGTGCCTGCCCCGGAGAGCATGGTGACCCCGGCGGGGACAATCCAATGGTATTCCGCCTGAAGAGGCTGGGTCACCGAATAGGTGGCCTGCTGACCGGGCGTTACAAACGCGGGTCCCTGCACCACTGGCCGGGGAAGGGAATTGCTGTAGACCCTGACATAGTCGATTTCCATCACCGCTTCCGTAAGGGCGGGGTCAATCCCCTGGGCACCCCCCCAGTCCCCGCCGATGGCAATGTTGAAAATCAAAAAGAAGGGATGGTCGAAAGGCCACTCCTTGTAAGTTTTCTTTTCGTTAATGAAGGTGAAGTAGGGTTTACCGTCGACATACCAGGTGATTTCCGTTTCAGTCCACTCAATGGCATAAATATGGAATTCCGTATTGAAGTTGCTGACCATAACGTTGCCACCCTTCTGGGTATTCAGTTTATGGTTATAGGCTTCGGTATGGACGGTACCATAGACCCTTCCGGGGTCGTAACCCACATGTTCCATGATGTCAATTTCCCCGCTTTGGGGCCAGCCTCCGTAGATGGAGTTTTGGGGCATCATCCAGAGGGCGGGCCAGGTGCCTTTACCTGTGGGCAGCTTCGCCCTGATTTCAAAACGGCCGTACTTCCAGGTAGCTTTGCCCGCAGTCACCATCCGTGCAGAGGTCCAGGTGGAACTGCTCTTGCGGGCGTGGATCTTCAGGGTGCCGTTGCTTACATAGGAGTTGTTGCGGCTGTCGGTATAGGTCTGGAGCTCATTGTTCCCCCATCCACCGCCACCGGTCTCGAAATTCCACCGGGCAGCATCGGGAGCACCATCCACATTGAACTCATCGGCCCATACCAGTTGGGCGCATCCGGTCTGGGCACTCCCTCCAGAAGGTATTCCTGCCAGCAGAGTGATGACGGCAGCTATAAGGGAGAGTCTGTTGATCATGGTGGTGGTCTCTTAATGTGGTTAATATTACCTTTTTTACAATCGGGAGGAGTGCCCGGGAATTCAGTTCACCTTACGGGTTCTGGTTGCGCTTTGACCGGCTTCTGAAAGACCCTTACGTAATCGACTTCCATTTGTTGCGGGAAGAGGGTGGAATCGACGCCCATCTTGCCGCCCCAATTGCCCCCAACAGCCACATTGAGCAGCAGGTGAAACGGTTTGTCGAAAGGCCATTCGGCAAATCCGGTTCCTTCATTTTTAAAGGTATAGAAATGGATGGAATCGACGTAGAGCCGGTATTCCTGGGGTTCCCATTCCAGGGCATAGACGTGGAACGTCTTATGGCAATCGGGGACACTGAGTCTTCCGCTTTTCTGGGTGCCTATGGAGTGGTTGTAGGATTGGGTATGGGCGGTGCCCACGATGGTGTCAGGGTCATAACCCACGTTTTCCATGATGTCGATTTCGCCGCTGGCAGGCCAGCCGCCATATTCACTGCCGGTGGGCAGCATCCAAATGGCAGGCCAGAGTCCTCTTCCCGTGGGCAGTTTAGCACTGATTTCGAATCGCCCATACAACCAGTCCCCTTTCCCTTTGGTGATGAGACGGGCCGAAGTGTATTCCCGGCCTTCCATAGGTTCGCGGAGGGCGGCGATGGTGAGTACGCCGTTGCCTACGCGTGTATTCTCAAGGCGGTGCGAGGTGTAATACTGGAGTTCATTGTTGCCCCAGCCGTGGGCATTCCCGGCAGTGTCATAACTCCACTTTGCGGAGTCGGGAAGCCCTTCGTAGTCGAATTCATCACTCCATACCAACTGGTATTCAGGGGTAGTGGCTTTGGGCTGGCAGCCCACCATCATAAAAAAGGCCAGGAAAACAAAGAGGGGGAGAATTTTATTCATGGGTTACAATATTGAAGTGGTAGAATGGACAATATAAAAAACAAGGAGGCAGGCAGTTGTCTGCCTGCCTCCGTCATGTTGTTGATATAAGAATCTGTTGATCTCAGCGTTTGGCCGATTTGAGGCCTTCGACATGAGGCCCGGCCAATTCGTCAAACCACAGGGTAAAGCTGCCCTCGCCGACTCCTGAGTTGATGAAGAGTCTGACCACATCATAGAAGTCATGGTTGAATTCATCGTCCTTGGTGACGTCGGGCCTAAAGGGGTTGGGCCACCAGCCCCAGTCGAACCCAGCAGGTACGCCTGCAAAGTCAAATTCGGCCACTTCCCAGGTGTAATCCTTCTTGATGGTATAGGATTTTTCTGTTCCCGTTTGCCAGGGTTCAGCCTTGTCGGTATTTTCCAGCTTCATCAGCACCACTTCGCCGGCTTTGCCATAGACCATCACCCTGAATTTGGATTGGGTGCGGATATCGAAACGGTACCCTGCAGGCAACTTCATGTATGCATTGGAATACTGGTTGTTGCTCTTGGAAGTCATCGCCACGAAAGAACTCTTGTTGGGATAGGTCTTGTCGGGGTTGGCCACCACACTCAGTGAGCCGTCCTGGACCAGCATGGGGGCCAGGGCTACCTCACTGAAATCCTGGTACATTACCATCTGGTCGAGCAGGAAGGGAACATAGTCGGGATGGTTGGCGGCAACGGGGGCCGGGAAGGTCTTGACAATGTTTCCCGAAGAAGCCAGAACCGTCAGGGTGACGGTGTAATTCCCCTTGCGCATGTAAGTGTGGGTCGTGGGCAGGTTGTAATCGGCCGATTCCACGATGGTGCCGTCACCAAAGTCTGCTTTTAACCCGGTGATCGACTCCCCGTCGGGAATCACCACATTGGAGATGGTCACCTTATAAGTGTTGACAGCGGCCTCCTGTCTCAGAGCGGCATCGAGGGTCACCATCGGTTTCACATACCCGGCCCTGATGAGTTTGGTTCTCCAGGCGTTCCCTTCTATATCAGTACAGAGGAGATCGAGGAAGTTCTCATCGATGGAGACGATTTCGTATTCTCCGTCCTTGGCCCCCGAGTCATAGATCGGGAAGATTGGCGTTGGACCCGACAGCTTCAGGATAGTCTTGTTGCCCCGTTTTTCGAGAGACCAGGATCCGGGTTGTGGATTGGGATAGTCGACGGCCCAGTCGCCTGTGGTGTTTACTGGATTGCTGTAGGCAGGGTCGGTACGGCGGGGTCCTTTGACGAAGCTCTGGCCATGGTTAACATAGATCACCTTAAATCCGTCGAGTTTAAAGGTGATCAGATCGTCATACATTACCTTGGCATCTTTTTTCTCGAGGGGACTGGCGACCCACCAGCCGGTACCGTCGGTACCTGCCTGCCCTACGCTCATATGACCGCGGGCCATACTGTCGGCCGCCCAGGTCTTGCCGTTGAGGGCATCCACCCCGCCACTCAGGAAGATGGTAATGGGATCGTTGAAGATCGAATAGTCGGTTTTGGTGGTGGTGATGCTCTTTTCCTTGGTGGTGCTGCCCATGTTGGTTTTGATAGTCATCTTCACCGTGTAGGTCCCGGGCAGGGGATAATAAGCCGTGGCTTTTTCACCGGTGGCCACAGAACCGTTCCCCATGCTCCAGGAGACCTGGTAAATCCCCGTGATCTGGGGTTGAGTGAACTGCAGGGCATAGCGAAATCCGTCGGCCTGGGGAGAGACCGTGAAGTCAAGCGATCCCGCATCGGGAGGTGTCACCTGCCCGGCTTCGGGTTTGTCTTCTTCCATGGGCTGGCAGGCGACAAAGAGTGCCAGGGCTATAGCCCATGCCAGGAATTTATATTTGTAATTTTTCATTTCCGGAAAATTAAAAGTGATCATATTCAATGACTAAGCTTATTTCTTGTAAGCGGGAACAAACTGGTTCAGTACGCCCGCGTTGACGTTGCGGATTTCGCTGGCAGGAATGGGAAACATGCCCCAGGTGTCGGCCTTGAAGGTGCGGCCTACAAAATGGGAGGCATTTGGGATTCCCTGGGGAAGAACGAAGCTGGCGTTGATTTTTTCACCGGCATAGGTCAGGCCCCTGCGGAGCAAATCCCATTTGCGCAATCCTTCGCCACCAAATTCCACGCGCCGCTCATGGTAGATATCATCCAGGGTGATGGCGGTTTTCGCCTTGCCGGTGCCCAGGGCACGGGTGCGCACCTGGTTGAAATAATCCAGTGCCTTCGTCGGATTGTCGGTGAGGTAGAGTTCTGCTGCCATCAGCAGCACGTCGGCATAACGCATATCGATGAAATTCCGGGGGAAGTTGTGGCTCGGGTCTCCTCCGGGTCCGATATAGGCATTCCTGGCCATGTATTTCCAGTTGAAGTAGCCGGTATTCATAAAGGCCCTGGTATAGGAGGTCAGTTTTTCCTCAGCATTGTACAGGGTGACGTCTTTGCGGGGGTCTCCGCTTTCGAATTCATTGGCCAGGCTCCAGGTAGGCACAGCAAAAGACCATCCCGGGAAGATCGCTCCGTTGTCGCCGACAGGATTACGCACGCCGATCCAGACACTGGAGAAGTTGCCGTTGATATTCCACCCGCCCCAGTCTCCTGACAATGCTTTTTCCGAATACTGGATCTCGAGCAGGGACTCTTTATGGTTCTGGTTGTTCCAGTTGAAAACATCGGCATAACTAGGCAGCAGTTCATACTCTTTTGACGCGATCACCTCATCCAGGGCTTTTTGCACATAAGCCTTGTCGATGGTGGTAGTGCCGTTGGACCAGTTGGAAACGCCCAGCACTGGTTTGGCAAACCCCTCATGATAGAGGTACCAGCGGGCCATCAGGGCCTGGGCGGCACCTTTGGAGATCCTCCCCTTTTCGGTCGAAGCTATCTTCACGGGCAGGGCAGGTATGGCAGCCAGCAGGTCGGTGGCAATCTGGGTGAAGATCTCCTGTGGTGAATTCTGCTTCAGGTTTTTATAATCTTCCACATTCGGGAGAACTTCGGTAATGATGGGCACCGATCCGTAATGGCGAACCAGGTCAAAGTAGAAATAAGCCCTGAGGAAACGCACTTCCGCTTCGAGCCTCTCCTTCATTCCGTCGGTTTTCCACTCCACCAGCTCTTGTTTCTGAAGGTAGAGGTTGGAGCGGTAGATGGCCGCATAACAGCGGTTCCATAAGTCGGCTGCGGAGTTGTTCTCGGGTTCCATCTTGAACATCTCCATATCCTGCCACTGCGCCATATCGGTCACGTCAGATCCGCCGGCGAACGCATCGTCGGAGTAAATGTCCGACATGGTGGGAATAAATTGCCAGTTCTGTACCGAATAGGCATCGTAAACGGCTGCAACAGCCAGAAGGGCCTGTGTTTCGTTCTTGTAATAGTTGGCTTCAACCTGGCCGGTTTTGGGTTCCAGTTCCAGAAATTCATCCGAGCAGGAGACCAATCCCAGCATCAAAGCCAATATCGCCAACAGGTTTATTTTTATATTTTTCATAATATGTGTCATTTTAATGATTGGCTGAATTAAAACGTAATATTCACACCACCCATGATGGTACGGGCTTGCGGATAAATCCCCCTGTCAATGCCGTTGTCAAAGACGCCGCCGCCGATTTCCGGGTCGTAGCCTTTGTACGGGGTAAAGGTGAAGAGGTTCTCAGCGGAAACGTAAAAGCGCACCCTGCTTATCTTCACGGTGTTGGTCAGGCTGGAAGGAAGGGTATACCCCAGGCTTGAATTCCTGAGTCTGACGAAACTGCCGTCTTCGATAAAGAAGTCGCTGACCGTTTTCATGTTGACGTTGTCATCGACGAAGGTCACCCGCGGGTAATGGTCGGAGGTGCCCGGGCCGGTCCAGCGGTTCAGCCATTCGGAGGTATAATTGGTGAAATTCATGTCGTAACGGCGGGTGGCTCTGAAAATCTCCTGGCCCAGGGCTGCATACCAGAACATATTCAGGTCAAAGCCCTTCCATTCGAGGTTGATGTTCAGACCTCCCGTGAAGTCGGGATAGGGGGAGCCGATCTGCTGGCGGTCTTCGTCAGAAATCTGTCCGTCACCATTGTAATCAATGAATTTGATATCACCCGGTACGGCCTTGGGCTGAACCAGTCCACCCGCTTTGTTTTTGTAGCTGGCGACTTCTTCGGCCGTCTGGAAAATCCCGTCGGTTTTGATTCCGTAGAATACCCCCATGGGTTTCCCTACTTCGGCATAGAGGATCCCGGCCTGGCCAAAACCTCCGTCACCGCCCTGGAGCCTTTTTTCGGAGTTCTGGATATCGAGGACTTCGTTTTTGTTAATAGCACCATTGATGGAGGCGTCAAAACTGAGATCGCCGAATTTCTTGCGATAGCCGAATTCCGCTTCAAAACCTGAGTTGCGCACCGACCCGCCATTGACCGTGGGGGCCGAGTTGCCCACCATCATGGGCACAGGAGCGGTCACCAGCCAGTCTTTGGTCGTCTTGATATAATAATCGAGGGTAGCCCTGAACCCGGCCTTCATCAGGTCAATCCCGAAGTTGGTCTGTTCTGAGGTTTCCCATTTAAGGGAAGGATTGGCGATCTTGGAAGGTGCGGCCCCGTTATATTGGGTTTTGCTGTCCCCGAAATAGTAAATGGCGCCGGTGCCGATGATCGAGGTGTATCCGAAGTCCCCAATGTTCTCGTTACCGTTCTGTCCCCAGCTGGCACGCAGTTTCAGCATGTCGACCAGGTTGGACAGCCCGCCCATGAAGTTCTCACGCGAAATGACCCATCCGAGGGAGGCCGAAGGGAAGTAGCCGTATTTGTTCTGGGAACCGAAGCGGGATGATCCGTCGCGGCGGAGGGTGGCCGCAAACATATAGCGGTCGAGCAGGTCATAATTGACACGGCCGAAAATAGAGGCCACGGTATGTTCCGATGCCCCGCCACCTACACTGGCACTTTCAGGATCGGTCGCATTGTCGAGGAAGGAGTGCTCAAAATCATCAAATATCACATCCTTTTTGGAACCGTAGATGGACTCCCACATATCCTTGAAGGCGGTAGTACCGGCCATCAGGGTGAAATGATGGACATCGATGGTTTTATCATAGGTGAGGACATTCTCGAAGTTCCAGCGCGAATATTGGTTCATGCTTTTCCCCGCCTGGTCGGTGACCGTGAAATGGAGGGCATCGAGGTAATAATAGGGCGTATAGTTGTCATTGTTGACCAGGGAAAACTCTCCGCCAAAGGAGGTGCGGAAGGTGAGTCCCGTGAGGGCCTGGGCCAGTTTGCCGAAGTTGAGCTCTCCAAAGACACCGCCAATCAGTTTGCTGGTCCTGGTTTTGGAATTGGTGGTATAATCCATCAGCGCCACCGGATTGGTGATCTCCTGCATCCCGATACCGAACTGTTCAGGCGTCGCATAGCTGCCATCCTCATTGTAAACCGGAATGATGGGAGGCATGTTGAGGGCCTGGTTCAACCCAAGGGCATACCGGTCGTTGGTGGCTACTCCCCGGCTGGTGATAGCGGCCAGGTTCACATTTCCCCCTACCTTGACGGCTCCCAGATCGGCATTGGTACTCAGCCTGTAGCTGATACGCTCAAAATTGGACTTGCCCTTGGCGACAATACCATCCTGCTTGAAATAGTTGAGGGAGGAGGAGTATTCGATTTTATCGCTTCCTCCGGTGAAGCTAAGGGCGTGGTTCTGCTTGGGAGCATCATAATAGAACATCTCATCTTGCCAGTCGGTATTGGCGGTAAAGCCGGCTACCGCAGCGGGTGAAAAGGCGAAATCCCCGCCGCCATTGAGGGCTGCTTCATTGATCAGCATAGTATATTCGCTGCTGTTGAGCAAGCTGAGTTTTTTCCAGGGATTCTGTACCCCATAATAACCGTCATAGTTGACCGTGAGCTTGGTCCCCTTGCGGCCGGTCTTAGTGGTGATCAGCACAACACCGTTGGCCCCACGGGCTCCGTAAATGGCTGCAGAGGCCGCATCCTTGAGCACTTCAATGGACTCGATGTCGCCCGAGTTGAGAAAATCGGTGCCGGCACCGCTCATGGGCAATCCGTCGATGATGTACAAGGGCTCGGAGTCCCCGTTAGTGCCTGTACCACGGACACGGACAGAAATCTGGTCCCCGGGCTGCCCAGAATTACTGGCAATCACCACCCCTGCAGTTTTTCCCTGCAGAGCCTGCGTGACTCGCATGTCGGTGGCCTTCCGGAGTTGGTCCCCGTCCACTTTGGCAATAGCTCCCGTCACCAGACTCTTCTTCTGGACCCCGTAACCTACTACCACCACCTCGTCGACACCAATGACATCGCTCTCCAGAACAATATCAATGGTGCGCTGGTTGTTCACCGCGACCTCCTTTGATCTCATCCCTATAAAGGAATAAACCAGCGTGGCATTGGCAGGAACATTCGCCAGCATGTACTCCCCATCAAAATTAGTGATGGTGCCGGTGGTAGTCCCCTTCACGACAACCGAAACTCCCGGGAGTGGCTGGTTGTCTTCAGCCGAAGTGACCTTTCCCGAGACACTGTTACCCTGGGCAAACAAACCCACGGATAAAAGTGAAAACAGATAAAGCAAAATGACTTTTTTCATAGATCGTGTTTTAATTCATAGTGTTAAAACTTTTAACATAGTTTGTGCTTATTTAGTTGCGAAATTAGAGCACTTTTTTAACGCAAAAAAACAAAAGGTTACATAATTGATACTACACAAACGATTCCGGAATACATCAAAAATACATCCTGTATATGTTCATATGTCTATAATACAGATAAATAGCCCTAATAATTGCCCCGTTGGTCAATTCATCGGTTGGCCATTTCAGAGCTTACAACTCCAGAATAAATGATGTAAGGTTGATATCCCTGCCAATACCCAGTTTTTTGCGAAGACGGTAGCGGCTGATCTCCACGCCCCTGATGGAAATGTTCATTAAAGTGGAAATCTCTTTAGTGCTTATGTTCATTTTAAGATAGGCGCAAAGTCTCATTTCACGGGGGGTGAGGGAAGGGAACCGCTCTTTGACTCTTTTGAGGAAATCCTCATGAACTTCATCAAAGGCGGTTTCAAATACTTCCCACTGTTTTTCGTTATCGATCTCCTTGTCGATTCGGCGGATCTGCAAGGCCAGTTTGGTCTTGATGGTCTCATCGTGGGCCTGAAGTTCCATTTTACGCAGCTCTTCCTTGAGCTTCCACAGGAATTTATTCTTTTTGATCAGGTGAAGGGTCTGGTTGGCCAGTTCCTTGTCCCGGTAGATCATGGTTTCCTTCAGTTTTTCGTTTCTGAGGTTCATGATCTCCTTTTCGGCGATGAGGGCATCGCGCTGGTATTGTTGTTCCCTGGCGCGGTAGTTCTTGAGTTGACGGAGTCTTTCCTTGCGACGTGAGATTTCCATCCGTTTGAGGATGAACCAGATCACCAGGGAGAGCAGCAGCAGACCCAAAAGCAGATAGCCTGAGATGGCCAGCCGGGAGCGATACCACGGGGGCGCGATCCTGAATCGGAAGGTGTCGGGGTAACTGATCTGCCCCAGGGCATCCCTGGCTCTGACAGAAAAGTGGTATTCGCCTTCGCGCAGGTTGGTCAGCTCACAAGAGGTGGACAAGGACCAGGGCGACCAATCCTCCCCCGGATCGGAAGAGAGACTGTAACTGTATTCCATCTCTTTTTTACCGTCGTATCGGGGGGCCGAATAAGCGATTCTTAAACCGTTTTCCCTGTAAGGAATCAAGGGAATTTCTTCATCCCGGAAGCGCTCTTCTCCATTGCCCCTAAAAAAGAGGGACTGGCCGATTTCCACCCTCCGGATAAACACCCTGAAGGGTTGCTCTCCTGAAGGCACCATGCCTGGGGTATAGTGGGCAAAGCCGTTTTCGAGACCGAAGAAAATATGGTCGCTGTTCCAGGGAAAGATCATCTCGAAACCGCCTACCATATGCTGATGAATCAGTTCAAAGGGCGCTTTCACCAGGACGTAGTGACCGTCCTCATCCAACCGCAGCAGAGCCGGTTTGTTGCCGGCCACAAACCAGATGTTTCTTTTGCTATCCTGGTGAATGTAGGAAATGTGTTCGCGTGTTTCAAATCTGGATTGAAGCAGGGTATCTTTGTCAAAGCGGTTGAATTCGGGATTGTAGCTAAAGATGCCCTCTCTTGCAGTGAACACGGGATTCCCGTCGATTTTGTAAACGTTAATGTAGTTGTTGGTGATGAATCCCTTTTCAGTGTTGTAGAATTCTGCCTGCTCCACAGAGTCGGCGTTGTTGCTGAGGTTTATTCTGAAGGCGCCCTTGAAGCCATGGGTCATCCAGAGGTTTCCCTCGCGGTCCTCCTCCAGAAGACGCGAGGATTCATGGAAACCGGGAAGGAGTTTTTTGAACTCCCAGGTTTGGCGTGACGGAAGATAGTGGTAAAGGGTAAGGCCCTCGTAAGTCCCGCCGATCAGTTTGCCGGGGAAGCGGGAGAGCTGGATGAAGGTCCAGGCCCCTTTGATGGTGGAAATAGGGGTAGCTTCCATGCCCCTGACGATGAAGGTACCGTTGTCGTGGCCACAAAACAGGACATCTTCATGGATACTCAAATGCCATACTTGTCCCACCGTTTTGGGTACCAGCTGGAATTCAGGCTGGAGCCCATTGCCCGGAGGAGGCCATGGCGCAGCAAACAGCCCGTTGTTGGTCCCCAGGTAGAGGTACCCGTCATGAATCGCCGTGGCGTAACCGGTGCCGAATCCTCCGGGGTAGTAAAGGAAGGTAAGGGGTGAACTGATCTCGGCATAGTCGATGCCATTGTCGAGGCCCATCCAGAGGTTACCCCGCCGGTCCGTGGCGATGCTCAGCACGGTATTGTTCTGAAGACCATTGGTCTTATCCAGATGCTGGATCAGTTCACCCCCCGATGTGGTGACGACCACTCCCCCGCGGATCGTCCCGAAAGCAAAACTGTTTTCATTTACCGGGCATGCAGAGAAAACCTGGTAGTTGCGCAGTAATTCATTGGCCGTGGTAGTCCACGGGACTAAACCGCTGTCAGAATAGTTGAAAACCCCGTCGGCTGAAGTCGCAATGACCAGTTGATTCCCATAGCCCTGAAGAATTGCCCAGATCTCCTTCTCTTTCAAAGCCTCCAAGCCGGGCAGCTTAACCAGCTTCTGCTGCTCCAGAAGATACAATCCCTGACCCATTTCCTGGATGTAGATCCGTCCGTTGACCAAAAAGGAGAACCGGAAATTCCCCGGAGAGGAGAACTTGCGGATCAGCTCTCCTTCCTCACTGAACTGGAACAGATAGGAGTAACACTGGTAGAAGATCCCTTCACGGGTAATGAACACCTTCCAGATGTCTCCCAGATCTTCCGGAATATCCTTCAGTCCCTTCCGAAAGGAGGTGAATTGCAGTTTTCCCCGGGCATCGGGGCGGGCACAGCCGAATTCGTTGTACATGCCCATGTAAAGGGTGCCGTTATCTGCTGCCGCCAGTGAGCGGGTCATGGCAGGTTCCGCGAACTGATGAAGCACCCAGGAGTTGCCGTCAAATTCCAGGATGCCGTCGTTGTTGGCAAAATATAGAAAATCGCGGTGGTCCTGCACAACCGCCCAGTTCTGGGTGGAGGCCCGGTAGAGATTCCTGGGAAAATTACGGATGGCAGGAATACCGATGCTTTTAATCCCTGCCCTGGGGATAAGGGGGATCACCACCAGAAGAAAACAAAGTACAGGAGTCAGTATCTGCCGCTTCATACTAACAAATATACTGATTTTCGGAACTTTTATGTCAAGTCACAGAAGGCTGCAGAAGCGCTCATGAGTTTGGCATGTCCTTTGCATTACTCATGTAGGTTTTTCCCGGTAAAAGCTTGGTTTAATGGATTCTGTTTGTTTTATGCTTTTTCTGTTTCGCTTTCTGGAGGCTGTCCCACCCGGGCAGCCTCTTTTATGATTACCGGCGGGATGGGTAAATCCAGGCTTCGCTTCCGGGGTGCTGTTCATTGTAACGGTTGGCGGCCCTGACGGCTTCCCGTTCAGTCATAAAACTGTCCGTTGCTACGATGAAGTAGCTCCCAACCTGGCCCAGGTTGACCGGCTGATACCCTTCCCTGATCAGCTTCTGCATGAAATCCCCGGCGTTTTTCTCAGACCTGAAACTACCTGCGACCAGGTAATAGGGGCGTTGGGCTGTTGCGGAAGCTCCTGCCGCCGTCTTGGGTGGTGCCGATAGGGCCTTCCCGTCCGACCCTTTGCCTACACCCGACCTTCCTTTCCCGGTGGAATCCAGATCTGCTGCGATCTGACGGGTGATAGCGTCAGCAGTGTCGTTTTGATCTCCCATCGTCAGGGTCCCGGGAGTGGCTCCCACTTCCCGGGAAGTGGATGGGCTTGTGATCTCATTTCCTGTCGGTGACACCTCCTGCCGGCTGTTCCTGGTTGAGGATTCCGGGGAAGACCCCCCCCGGAAATAGAAAATCCAGAAGAGCAGAGCGGCTGCCACCACTCCCATTGCCGGAAGAAGGAGCATGAGTGTTTTTCTCCGGAATCTTCTCTCCGGGAGGGTTGCATGTTCCAACTTTACCGGGTCAGGAGTATCAGCAGATGGTTTACCGGCCGGAATAACCCCCACGGGGTCAACGGGCGGTGGTCCATAGGCCACAGGAGCCAGACCATAGGCGTCGGGCAGCCTTTCCAGGGCCTCCAGGGGGGTGAAGCCCATCACTCCCTCCTGGAGGGTAAGCGTGCCCAAATGGTCAAGGCAGACCTGCCCCTCCTGATGAAGCCGATAAAGAAGATCATCGGCGTAGTCCGTCACTCTTTTGCGGGCTTCCTGATGGGTCTGCCCCATCTGCCTCATAAGGTATCCTGTCAACACGCCATCGTCCATCTTCATGGAAGGTTGAAAGGTGATTTCCCGGGAGGGGGGCAGCAGTAAACCGCTTCCTCTTATGCTCCCGCTTCCGTCCCCATTTCCGCTCCGGCTCTCAATCCCGCTCCCCTTCGCAGAATCGGAATCGGAATCGGAATCGGAATCCGGACGGGCCGGACGGTAGGCTGCCATAAAGGCTCCGGCACCCGGAAGAATCACATAGTCATGATCTTCCAGCAATTCTGCGATGTGTTCTGAAATATCCACTTGAGCTTTTTTGCAAAAATAAGGAAAGGGGCGGACTGGTAATATATTACCTTTGCAAAAAAACAACCATGTCAAATAAGGTTTTGGTCACCGGAGGTACCGGTTACATCGGAAGTCATACCGTTGTCGAATTACAGGAAGCTGGATATGAGGTTATTGTTGTCGATAACCTCTCCAACTCGGGAGAAGATGTTCTGGATAACATCAGAAAGATTACCGGAAAGAAACCGGCTTTTTCCCGTTTTGACCTGTCAGACGTTGCCAAAACCGACAGTTTCTTCAACCGCCACCATGACATCGGGGCGATTATCCATTTTGCGGCCTCCAAAGCAGTGGGTGAATCGGTGCAGATCCCCCTTCATTACTACCGGAATAATCTGGTGTCGCTGCTGAATATCCTGGATGGTCAGCTGAAGTACAATATTCCTAATATTGTGTTTTCCTCCTCCTGTACGGTCTACGGGCAGCCTGACGAATTACCGGTGACCGAGGCAACGCCCCGCAAGGATGCCGAATCCCCCTATGGGAATACCAAGCGGGTCAATGAGGATATCCTCAGGGATGCCATTCATGCGCATCCCCAACTGAAAGGGATTGCCCTGCGTTATTTTAATCCTGTCGGGGCCCATCCTTCCGCACTGATCGGTGAACTTCCCCTGGGGGTTCCACAGAACCTGGTTCCATTTATTACCCAGACTGCCGCGGGATTGCGCGATGAGCTCAAGGTGTTTGGTGACGATTACGATACGCCCGACGGATCGGCCATCAGGGATTATATCAACGTGGTAGACCTGGCCAAAGCCCACGTGGTGGCCATAGAAAGGCTGCTGCAGGGCAAAAACAAAGCGGATTATGAGGTTTTCAACCTGGGTACCGGTCAGGGCAGCTCTGTACTGGAGATGGTCCACACCTTTGAAAAGGTCACCGGACAGCCCCTCCGCCACAAAATCGTTGACCGCCGGGCGGGAGACATCGAGAAGATATGGGCCGACACCACCCTGGCCAACCAGGAACTGGGATGGAAAGCCGAAAAAGGCCTGGAGGAGACCCTCCTCTCGGCCTGGAACTGGGAGAAAAAGATCAGAGGCTTGTGAAACTCAGGGTGTAAACCCAGCTCTGCATCACGGTAGCCTGTCAAAGGAGCAATACCGGGATATGCAAAAGGACAAAACCCGTGTGGCCCGCATGGTGAAGATTGCCCCGATGATCCTCCGCGGGGCCGGACTGAATGACCTTTATAAAACCAGAAATAATAACCGGGACTGAATCTTCTGACGACTGCCCCGGTCTTTAAACCAAAAGGATATGAAAACCATACTGATCACCGGTGGCGCCGGATTTATCGGTTCCCACGTCGTGCGGCTCTTCGTCAATAAATACCCCGAATACAGGGTGGTGAACCTCGACAAACTAACCTATGCGGGGAACTTGGCCAACCTGAAAGATGTCGAGGATCTCCCCAACTACACCTTCGTCAGAGGGGATATCGTCGATGGTGAACTGGTCCTGAACCTCTTCAGGCAATACCGCTTCGACGGGGTGATCCATCTGGCCGCCGAATCACACGTTGACCGTTCCATCTCCAACCCCACCGAGTTCGTTTTTACCAACGTCATCGGTACGGTCAACCTCCTGAATGCCGCCCGCCATTTATGGAAGGAGGATGCAGCAGGTAAACTCTTCTATCACGTGTCGACCGATGAGGTCTACGGATCCCTCGGCCGGGAAGGAATCTTCACGGAAGAGACCCGCTACGATCCCCATAGCCCCTATTCAGCCTCCAAAGCCAGCTCCGATCATTTTGTGCGGGCTTACCACGATACTTTCGGGCTTCCGGTGGTGATCTCCAACTGCTCTAACAACTACGGCTCCTTCCAGTTCCCTGAAAAACTGCTCCCCCTCTTTATCCATAACATCAGAAACAACAAACCCCTTCCCGTTTACGGCAAAGGTGAAAATGTACGCGACTGGCTCTGGGTCGAAGACCATGCCCGTGCCATTGACGTGATCTTCCATCGGGGAACTCCGGGCCAAACCTATAACATCGGCGGTCACAACGAATGGAAAAATATCGACCTGATCAGGCTGATGTGCACAATTTTGGATCGCAAACTCGGCCGTGAACCCGGCACCTCTGAAAAACTGATCACATACGTCAAAGACAGGGCCGGCCATGACCTCCGCTATGCCATCGACTCCTCCAAACTGCAACACGAACTGGGATGGACCCCCTCCCTCCAATTCGAAGAGGGACTCGAGAAAACCATCGACTGGTACCTGTCCCATGAAGAATGGCTCAATAACGTGACCAGCGGGGATTACCTTAAATATTACGAGGAGCAGTACATTAAAAGGTAGAACATACCTCCCTGCCAGGTAGAACGCACCGCCCTGCCTCGCCTTTCCTGATCCAATCCGCCTGGCTCTTCCCTGTTGTTCCACCAGGAAAATGCCTTTTCTTGCCCCTCCGGAAAGCTGTCAAGCGTCCTGAGAATATGCAAGTATCATAAAATCAGTGAAATGAGTTCCTGATGAGGATTTATTTGTGCCCTTCCGGACGATCCGGAGAAGGGTCCGGAATCTGTCGCCGTTAGCCGGTTTGCCGGCAAAAACCGGCCTGACCCTCATTTTGTCCTGTTCCCTTCGTCCTCCCTTTTCTCCGTTTACCGGTATTCAACCGATGTTCACAGGATAACTCTGTTTCCGGGGAGTTTTAAGTGTAACATTTGTGTCTGTAAAGAGTCTATTAGAGTGATCAGAAACAGAAACAGAACAGAAAGCAGAAACTAGAAACAGAAAACATTAACACAGAAAAGCCATGAAAACAAGAGTATTCTTCTCCACCCTTATGTTGCTGACAGTAAGTTACCTTTTCTCGGGTGCAGCAACGGCCAAAGGCAGGGAAACCAAAGCGGCTATCTGCATCGAAAATGCCACAGAGGATGAACTGAGCATAGAGAACTGGATGGTCAATGAATGTTACTGGAAGTGTATGGAGTTCAACTGCCTCTCCCGCGATTATGACGAGGCGCTGGTGTTGGAATCCTGGATGACCAATACGGCGAACTTTGAGAACCCTGCCAGCTTCGTGACAGAAGCAGAGGCTCCTCTGGAACTGGAACCCTGGATGACCAGTGTCGGAACCTTCCATGCCGGCCTCTTCTCTACCGTCGAAACAGAGAGCCCCATGAGCCTGGCAACATGGATGACCAGCGTGCCCACCTGGGAGGCCCTTCCTTACATCGCTCCAGCCACCGAGGAACCCCTCTCCCTGGAAGCCTGGATGACCGCAACCGGTTGCTGGAGCACCAAGGCCCCTTCCGAACCCACTGCTGAAAAGTAACCTCAAGCCGGTAACCTTCACAGAGTATAGAGAGAGAAGTTTTAAGTTGAAAAAGGGACTGCCCGTCATGGTGCAGTCTCTTTTTTTTTCATGCTACCGGCGACGGAAATAGGCATTTCCAACCATCCTTTGTTAACTTTAAACCACTAAAACCAGAACTATGAAACGTCGTCGTTTTTTCACTGCCTCTGCGGCAGGAATGGCCACCCTGGCTATGACCGGTATCCCTGGAGTGACCGGCTGCACCTCTTCTCCCGGAGGTTCCCCATCGGGGGAGAAGGCCCTTTCCCCCTTTGAATTGGAGGAGCTGGGAGTGATCCGGTTGGGGGAGATGATGGCCTCAGGAGAAATCACCTCCGAAAGTTTATGTGCGCAATACCTCGACCGCATGGCCACCCTGAATCCCTTGCTGCATGCGGTCATGGAGGTCAATCCCGAAGCTCTGGAGATGGCCCGTCGGTTGGACCGGGAGAGAAAGGAGGGTAAGGTTCGCGGACCCTTGCATGGCATTCCCGTGGTCATCAAGGATAACATAGATACAGGCGATCAGATGCAGACCACCGCGGGATCGCTGGCCCTGGAAGGGCACAGGGCGGCTGCTGATGCTCCGTTGGTCGCCCGGTTGCGGGAGGCCGGGGCCCTGCTGCTGGGAAAAACAAACCTGAGCGAATGGGCCAATTTCCGTTCCGACCTCTCCAGCAGCGGGTGGAGTGGCCGGGGAGGGCAGGCCAGGAATCCCTATGCCCTGGACCGGAGTCCGTGCGGAAGCAGCTCCGGAACAGCTGTTGCCGTATCGGCCAACCTCTGCACCCTCGGGATCGGCACGGAAACCAACGGCTCGATCGTCTGTCCGTCGGGAGTCAACGGTATCGTGGGCATCAAACCTACCCTGGGGCTTTGGAGCCGGAGGGGGATCGTCCCTATTGCCCATAGCCAGGATACCGCCGGTCCCATAGGCCGGAGTGTGACAGATGCCGCCCTGCTTCTGGGCGCCCTCGCGGCCTTCGACGACCAGGATGCCCCTACTCATATCCCCCGCGGCACAATCTTCAACGATTACACCCCATTTCTCGATCCTGACGGACTGAAAAATGCCCGTATCGGCATCGCCCGGGAGATGCTGGGATTCCATCCTGCTGTGGATGAACTGTTCCGGCAGGCCGTGGAACTCCTTAATACACGGGGCGCCGAAGTGATCGATGACATCCGCTTCCCGGCAGCCAGGGAAGCCGGCGCAGCTTCCTATCAGGTTCTCCTGTATGAGTTCAAGGCCGACCTCAATGCCTACCTGGCTGCCCATCCCAATGCCCCTGTGAAATCTCTCTCCGGTATCATTGCCTTTAACGAGGCCCACAGGGAGAAGGAGATGCCCTGGTTCGGACAGGAGATCTTTCTGGCGGCGGAAGCCAAAGGGGACCTTGACACTCCAGAATACCTGGAGGCCCTGGCCAAAGCGAAAAAAGGATGGGGAGCCGAAGGCATCGACGCCGTCATGGCTGATCACCGCCTCGATGCCATCATCGCGGCCACCAACGGACCTGCCTGGACCATTGACCCTGTCAACGGCGACCATTTCAGCGGCAGCAGCTCCTCTCCTGCAGCCATCTCCGGTTATCCCAATATTACCGTACCTATGGGTTTTGTCCATGGCCTCCCCGTGGGGCTCTCCTTCTTCGGAAAGGCCTGGAGCGAACCCCTCCTCCTCAAATTGGCCTATGCCTTCGAACAGGCTTCCCTCCACAGGAAACCCCCTGCCATGAAAAACACACTGTAAAAAAGGTGGAGACTGGGGTTAAGATTGAGCGCTATCGCACCCTCTGAATATCTTACGAATAATCTGTCATTCAATGCTTTCGATTCGAATCGGCCTCCCGACGTCTGATTTCTGATTTCGGATTCCTCATCCCCGACTCACGTAGCGAAGCGGAGTCTCGACTCAGTCGGGAAGATTCCGGATTCCAGATTCCAGATTCCAGATTATTCCGACCTTCTAATCTTCTAATCTTCAAGATTATACATAGTCCGGTCCTTTGGTGATCAGTACATCATTGACGAATTGCCTGATCTGTTGCTCATCTTCACGGCGGCAGACCAGGAGGGTATTTTTGGATTCGACCACGATATAGCCGTCAAGGCCCTGGAGGACGGCGATTTTTTCACCATTGACATTGATAATGGAGTTGGTGCAGTCGTAGGTAAAGACGCCGTTGCCGGTGATGACGTTTCCCTGGTCGTCTTTTTCCTTGTTTTCGTAGAGGGATCCCCAGGTTCCCAGGTCACTCCACCCGAAGTCGGCGGTCAGCACAAAGACGTTGTCTGATTTTTCCATGATGCCGTAGTCGATGGAGATGCCCATGCATTCAGAGTAGATTTTGCTGATGAAGGCCGGTTCGCTGGGGGTATTGTAAAGGTGTTCACCCTGCGAGAAAAGGGAAGCTACTTCAGGGAGGTGGGCTTCAAGGGCAGTGAGGATGGAGGGCAGAGACCAGAGGAAGATCCCTGAATTCCAGAAGAATTCGCCGCTGTCGAGGAAGATCTCGGCCATCCGGAGGTCGGGTTTTTCAGTAAAGGTCTTGACATTGTAGAGGTTGTCAAGGGTTCCGAAGGTCGCTTTTTCACCCGTCTGGATATATCCATAGCCGGTTTCGGGGCGGCTGGGATGGATGCCCAGGGTAAGCAGTACCTTGCGGGAAGCCACGAATTCCAGCCCATTGGAGATCTGTTTCAGGAATTCCTCCTCCTTAAGGATGAGGTGGTCGGAAGGGGCTACGATCAGGTTGGCTTCCGGGTTGATGGTTTTGATTTTATTGGCGGCATAAGCTACACAGGGGGCGGTATTCCTCCTGAGCGGTTCGGCAAGCACCTGCCGGCTCTCCAGATCAGGCAACTGCTCCAGAACCAGTCCCGCATAATCGGTGCTGGTGACAACAAAGAAATTCTCCGGAGGGATGATTTTTGAAAACCGGTCATAGGCCTGTTGCAGCAGGGTGCGTCCCGTTCCCAGGATGTCGAGAAATTGCTTGGGCATCGATTTACGGCTGAGGGGCCAGAATCGGGAACCAATTCCTCCGGCCATGATGATGCAATAGTTGTTGTTCATGGTTGGCAAGTTTCAACTCCTCCAAAAATACCCAAATTTTCCATACTCTCTCACCTGAAATCAAAGGGCTACCCCAAATTCGCAGTCCGAAAGTTCCTACGGGGTGAATAACTTTGTAATTTTGGACCAAAGAGAAGCTTCAATGAACTACTTTTTTCATATAGGACGCTATTTCTGGATGTTGAGCAAGGTGTTTGCCCGGCCTGAGAAACACAAGATGTATGTCAAACAGCTCTTCCACGAAATAGAAGGGCTGGGGGTCAACTCGGTGGGCATCGTGGTGATTATCTCCCTTTTCACGGGGGGGATCATGACCATCCAGTTTGCCTACAACCTGATGAATCCCATCTTCCCCTCTTACCTGATCGGGCTGGGCACACGCGACGTGCTGATCCTGGAATTCTCCTCCACCATTCTGGCCCTGATCATGGCCGGGAAAATAGGCTCCAACATCACCTCCGAAATCGGGAGTATGAAGGTCACCGAACAGATCGACTCCCTTGAAATCATGGGGATAAATTCCATAAGCTACCTGATTCTTCCCAAGATCGTGGCCGTGGTTTTCATCTTTCCCTTTCTGGTGATCCTGAGCATTTTCTTCGGATTGATTGGAGGTCTGATCGTAGGCCCTTTTGTGGGGGTGGTCACCCTGACCGAATACATTGACGGGATCAGGTACCTTTTCGTGCCTTATTATGTCACCTTTTCCCTGATCAAGTCGCTCTTCTTTGGTTTCCTGGTCTCCTCGGTGCCGGCCTACTTTGGCTATTTTGTACAGGGGGGGGCCCTGGAGGTGGGAAAAGCCAGTACCCGGGCTGTGGTCAACACCAATATCCTTATTCTGCTCTTTGACCTGATCCTGACAAGACTCTTACTGACCTAAAGCGCGACCACCGGCATGATAGAGATCAAAAACGTGACTAAGCTGTTTGATGGCAAACCAGCCATCAGCGACATTTCGATGCAGTTCAGGGAAGGGCAGACCAACCTGATCATTGGCCGCAGCGGCTCGGGGAAAACCGTGTTGCTCAAATGTATCCTGGGCCTCCATGAAGTAGACCAGGGGGAAATTCTTTATGACGGGCGGAGTTTTACCCGGATGAAGGTGAAGGAGCGAAAGGAGGTCCGTAGGGAGCTGGGTATGGTTTTCCAGGGGGGAGCCCTCTTCGACAGCCTCACCGTGGAGGAGAATGTCCGCTTTCCCCTTGATATGTTTACTACGATGACAACCAAAGAGAAGGCTTCCAGGGTCGGCTTCTGTCTCGACCATGTTAACCTCTCGGGGGCCAACCACCTTTACCCCTCGGAAATCAGCGGCGGCATGCAGAAACGGGTGGCCATTGCCCGGGCCATCGCCCTTAACCCCCGCTATCTCTTCTGCGATGAACCCAACTCAGGCCTCGACCCTGAAACCGCTACCCTTATCGATGACCTGATCCAGATGCTCACCCGCGAATTCAACATGACCACGATCATCAATACCCATGACATGAACTCTGTCATCCAGATCGGCGAAAGCATCCTCTTCATTCACAATGGAGAGAAATGCTGGGAGGGAACCAGACACAATATTCTCCACTCTGAAAACCAGATCCTGGAAGACTTCATCTTCGCCAATAAACTCTATGCCCAGATGAAAAAGGAGAAAAACAAGGAGGCCTGACCGGTTAACGCCATACTTCTATCCGTCTGCCCTGTATTTCTGCATCCTTATCCTGCCGGAACCTCACGCTCATTGAGACCGGCTGTGCAACCCTGCCGGAATCTGACGCCCATTGAGACCGGCTGTGCAATAGGCCTGAACCCTGGGCTTGCCTGGATCAGTCTGACTTTCCGGCCAGGAAGATGCCAGCCACCCGCCAGGCCCGCTTATTTCTTGGGATAGAGGGTGACCGCCGGAATGATGATCTCTTCCAGGGAGATCCCTCCATGCTGAAAAGTATTGCTGAAGTAGTTGGCGTAATAGTTATAGTTGTTGGGATAGACAAAGAAGTCGTTGTTCTGGGCAAAGATGTAGCTGGTGCTCACATTGCGGGAGGGTAGAAAGGCCTCTTTGGGATTGGTCACTTCGAAGACCTGCTTTGACTTGTAGTTCAGGTTTCTCCCCAGCTTGTAGCGGAGGTTGGTATTGGTCTCCCTGTCACCGATGACTTTTACGGGATTGTCGACCTTGATGGTGCCGTGGTCGGTGGTGATGACCAGGATGATATTCTGAGAGGAGAGGGTGATGAGCAGATCAAGGAGGGAGGAGTGGTTGAACCAGCTCAGGGTCAGCGACCGGTATGCTTTTTCATCGGAGGCGAGTTCCCTGATCATATCCATTTCGGTACGGGCGTGGGAAATCATGTCAACGAAGTTAAAAACCAGAACCGACAGGTCGTTTTCCTGGACGGCCGTCACGGTCTCGCTCATCTTTTTGCCGCTCTTGAGGTTGGAGACCTTGTCAAAATAGAGTTTTTCCTTTCGGCCCAGGCGCAACATCTGTTTCCGGAGCAGCTCTTCTTCGTGTTGGTTTTTATTGCCCTCGTTGTCGTCGTCGTCCCACAGTTGCGGATAGATTTTTTCGATTTCGGAAGGGAGGAGGCCGGCGAACATGGCATTCCGGGCATACATGGTCGCGGTGGGCAGAATGCTGAAGTAAAGGGCCTCTTCGCCGGTATGGTAATACTCGCTGATGATCCGGCTCAGGACTCTCCACTGGTCAAGACGCAGATTATCAATCACCAGAACGAAGACTTTTTTCCCGTTGTCGAGATGCGGAAAGACCTTCTGGCGGAAGATGTCGGTCGACAGGAGGGGGCGTTCACCCAGGGGTTTCCTGAACCAGCCGGTATAATTATCTCTGATGAATCTGAAAAAGGCCTGGTTGGCCTCGCTTTTCTGCATAGCCAGCACCTCGTCCATGGCTTTGTCATCAGAACCACTCAGTTCCAGCTCCCAATAGACCAGGGTGCGGTAAATTTCTATCCATTCGGTGTAACTCATCCGGTCGTTGAGGCGGGAGCTGATCCGCATGAACTCATTCTGATAGTCGGAGGTGGTCTGGGCCGTAATCAGCCTTTTCTTCTCTATGTTTTTTTTCAGGGAGAGCAGGATCTGCCGGGGGTTGACGGGCTTGATGAGGTAGTCGGCAATCTTGGATCCGATCGCCTCATCCATGATACTCTCCTCTTCGTTCTTGGTGATCATCACCACCGGTACATGAGGCACCAGGGTCTTGATCCGGGAAAGGGTCTCCAGTCCGCTGAGCCCCGGCATATTTTCATCCAGGAAGATAATATCATAATAATGATCACGGACCAGGTCGATAGCGTCGGAACCGTTGGTGGCGGTATCGACGTCGTAGCCCTTCTCGCGTAAAAATATGATGTGCGGCCTGAGCAGGTCGATCTCATCGTCGGTCCAGAGGATGGATATTTTTCTCATAGGGCATGTTTCTCAAGGGACAAGATACCAAAAATGATGCCTCGGGTTAAGGGGTTAACAAACTTTAACCCCTGGGCCAGGGGAGGGCACTACGGCATGCCGGGATAGGCGATTTTGTAAAAATCGAGATACTCGGTGATATTCTTACGCTGGAGGAAGATATTGTAATTTTCGGGGGTGATCATGAAGTTGCGGTAGGTGAGGCTTCCCAGCGGTGCAAAGAGGGAGCGGCGGGCCGTGACCCTACCATGGAAGGCCGCAGCTTCTGTTTTTCCGCGGAATCCCAGAACCCTGACCATGATGCGGAAATCATCAAGGGGCTGTTCGTCAACGGTGATGCCGGCTCCGGGGAGTTCCTCCTGGCAGAAGGCAGCCAGGGCGGCGGTGAAGGTTTCCCTGGCAAAGCCCTGTGAAGGGACGATGATCAGGTAATAATGGTCTCCCTCCACATGCTGATCGTAGGCTCCGCTGTAGGCCACTGCCGGCTCTGCAGCTCTTGCCGTGGCGACGGCCCGGGCAACTGTATCCCCGGTGGTTTCTCCTGTTCTCCCTGTAGGGGTTACCCCTGACGGTTTAACCGCAGGTGAAGGTTCCGCAGGGGTCACGGAGGTGCTGGTAGCGGTGCCCCCCGGTGCCGCAAGGGTTGATCCGGAGGCAGGGACCCCCTGAGGCGCACGGGAAGACCCCGGCTGGCCGGGAGCGGCCGGCACCGGACTGCCCTCAGAAGCCTGCTGGATGTATTTCGCCCTGAAGAATTCGAGATAGCCGTTGACATCCCCTTTTTCGAGAAGCCGGGCCAGGTTCTCATCGGTGATGATGAAATTCCGGTAAGTCGTTTGGCCCAGCGTCCGGAAAAGAGAACGCTCCAGAATCACCTTTCTGAAATAAGAGAGGCTTTCGGTAAACCCGGGAAGCCCCCTGACGACCATCAGCTGGTAATCACCGGCCTGCTTGATCTGAAGCGCCAGGTTCCATATCCTGAACTGGTCGCGGTTGAAGTCGGCAAACTGGTTAAGCATGGTCCTGATCGGGAGGTTTTTGTCCATCACCGCCAGGACGAAGTTCTGGGTGGTGTCGGTATGGGTGTCAAACATTCCGGAGACCACGGGAACGTCAACGGTGACGAAGCGCCCTTTTTCCTGAAGGATTTCATCTTCCCGCTGGGCCCTGGCCATCAGTTCTTCGGGCGTTTCCCCGAGTTGATCTTCCGGAGTAAAGTCAGGACCGATAAAACGGCTGTAGTTCTTCAGGAAAAACCGGAGATAATCGCCTGCCGACTGATCGGCAAGGATCTGCCGGTAGTTGGTCGAGGAAGCGATGAAGTTGTGGTAGGGGGTAGTGCCCAGGGTCCGGAAGACCTCCGGTTGCCTGATGATCGCCCTGAAATAGATCAACCCCTGTTCCTTGTTGGCCAGTGACCTGACGGTCAACAGGTTGGTCGAAGCATCGAGGGCTTCCTCGGCCAGGTCGAAATCGAGCCGGGTATAGTGGTCGAGGTTGTAATTGGCAATGTCGAACTTAAGGCGGTTGATGTCAATGCCGGCCGCGCGCGGGTACACGATGACGAAATAGTGCAGGAGGTCTTCGTCGTAGCTGAATTTTCCTCCGAATTCATCGTTTTCTGAAGGGTCACCCGCGGTGACCTCTTCGTTGCGTATTTCATCGTGCAGGTAACCCATATCGACCAGTTTTTGATAGTCGGCCAGGGTACTGTCGCTGATGAGGGTCAGGATCTCTTTGGCCAGGGGGGTAGGTTCCTCCCTGGGGTAGGTCGTGATGTAGCCTTTCAGTTTCTCACCCAGGGCCGCCATATCATTGCCGGCTCCCAGGGCGATGGTTTCCATGAAGTCGATTTTGGGCATCAGGGCGCTGTCGGGGTCCATCTTCTTCATGCCGGCGATGCGGGTGAGCACTTCCTGGTACCTGCCGGCCTTGTATTCGCGGAAGGTCTCCTGGTAGATCCTGTTAATCTCCTGTTTCCGGGCTTCTGCCTCTGCGAAGAAATTGGGATTCTGGAGATACTGCGCATAATTACTGTCGGGGTATCTGCTGATGATCAGGTCGCGGTATTCGAGGGCCCGGGCATGGTCACCCATCAGTTCATAGGCGTCATAGAGCTCGAACCAGGCGGAGAGCAGATAGATGTTCGAAGGATAGCGCTGGTTGAGGTTGGTCAGGGTTTCTGCGGCCCGGGGGTAATCGCTGAAATCGCTTTTAAAGATGCGTCCTGCATTATAAAGGGCGTCTCTGATTTTCTCATGGGAGAGGGCCATCAGGGAGTCGTTCAGGGGCAGGTCCTGGGTATAAAAGGCTTTTTCCATGGGATCGGTCTCTCTGACCACCGCTCTGGTGGAGTCGGCCAGGTCGGCGAACTCACCGTATTCCTCATCAGAGACGGTCTGTTTGTTCATGCGCCTCCAGTTGTCCTCGAGTTTGCGCCGACCCCATTGTTGCTGAAACTGCGCTTTCCCGTAGGAAACGGTCTGCGGGTTGTAGAAGTACCACCCACCTCCTTCGCTGCTCCGGCCCAAACCAAACCGGTATTCATTCGACCGGTAATAGCCGGCCTGTGACTGCTGCCGGGCGGCGATGAGCTCGTCCTGGCGCTCTTTTTCCTTCAGGTCAGCGATCCACTTACCGATCAGTTGTTCGCGTTCCGCCTCAGGCATCAACGCCAGCTTCTGAAGGCTGTCCTGGACCTCGACCACCGTGAGCTGATCCACCAGGCGGGTAAGGCTTCCATGGAGTTCGCTGAGGCGGTCATAACCGGGGTAATCCTCATTGAGCACCATCACCGCGCTGTCGTAATAAGCCTGGGCATCCTTGTAGCTCTTCTCCTGGAAATAGAGATCGGCCAGGGTGACGGCCGAGAGGGCGAGCTGCTGGTCGTTATCGACACTCGAGGCTACCGACTCACGCCAGTTTTCAATGGCTTTTTCCTGGTTGCCCTCCTTGAAGAAAATATTGCCCAGCGCAAAATAGATCTGATCACGGAATTCCAGGTTTTTCTCATCCCGGAGCAGTTTGCGCAGCTCCTTTTTCAGTTCTTCAGGATCGCCCTGGCCCGAGAACATGCCAGCGGCATTGATTCTCGCGTTGAAAGCCATCTTATAAGGTGCGTTGTATTTGCCCACCGCCCGGTAGGCCTCGGAAGCCTTTGCCTCGTTGCCGGTTTCGAGGTAGAGCTGTGCCATGATATATTGCAACCGGGCCTTCTCCTTGCCGTTATGGCTCTTTTTCAGGGCTATATCGAGGTATTTCAGGGCTTCCTGGTACTCCTTCTGCTTGAGGAACATATCGGCAGCCACCTTGGCCAGCTCCTTCTCCAGCTTCCGGGGAAAGAGACGGTCTGACTCCATGGCCAGCATGATCTCCCGGGCTTCGGCATAACGCTCCTGCTCACTGTAACTCCTCATCAGCCAGACCAGTGCTTCGTACCTGCTTTTTCCCTGCGGAAATTTGCGCGTGACCAGGGAGAAATTCTCCGCTGCCGACACAAAATTGTGCTGGTAGAAATAGGCTTTCCCCATGAGCAGATAACTGTCATCGACCCATTTGTTGAACTCCTCCTGGCTAGCAAACTGCTGGTAGGCACGGGTTCTTATCCGCTGTCGTTTGGGTTTTTTGGTGATGGAATGGATCTGGATCAGCTTGGTGGCCTTCAGGATGGTATTGTCCATGTCGGCCCGTGAGGTGTTGCCTGCTGATGGATAACTCTCAATATAGACCGGAAGGATCCGGGTGAAATCATCCTGAACGTTATCCTCAATACGCTTGAGGCCGGCCTTCATGCTCTCCTTGCCGTTGAAGTATATGTTATACTTAGAGGTTACGTTATGGTAAGCCCGTGAGGCCCTGGTGTTTTTTTCCGTGGAACAACCATGGAACACCACAGCCAGCAAGATGATCAGCGCGGTATAGTAAAAACTCCTCTTCAAACAGATCCTGAATTTCCTGTACAAATAAACTCTTCTGTATTTAAAATATTGCCCGTTTCCCAATGAAAAACGGCATGGGCCGTGTGATTGGCCCGCAACGTGTAGCCAGGCCCATCCTGCCCGGCGGTCGCCCGCGACCTACTTACGGGTGACGGTCACCTTGTGCGTAGGGGCCAGGCGTGAATTCCTGAACTCCATTTCGCGGATGACCTCCCCGGCCAGATCCCTGAAGGCCTGCCCGGTGATTGTGTCTGGATGGGCCGCCGCAGGTAGCCCGTCATCGCCCCCTTCGCGGATACTCTGTACCAGCGGAATCTGACCTAACAAGACCAGCCCCTCCTCGTCAGCGAATCGCTTGCCCCCTTCTTTTCCAAAAATATAATATTTATGGTCAGGGAGTTCTTCGGGAGTGAACCAGGCCATGTTCTCGACGATGCCCAGTACCGGTACATCAATCGACTTGCTCCGGAACATATTGACCCCCTTGATGGCATCGGCCAGGGCCACCGCCTGAGGGGTGGTCACGATCACGGCAGCCGTCACCGGGATGGTCTGCACCAGGGTGAGATGGATGTCTGACGTTCCGGGAGGCAGGTCAATGAGCAGGTAGTCGAGTTCTCCCCAGTCCCCGTCGGCGATGAGCTGTTTCAGGGCGTTGGAGGCCATTGGCCCCCTCCATATCAGGGCGCTCTCAGGAGCCACGAAGAAGCCGATGGAGAGGAATTTAACCCCGAATTTCTCCACCGGAACGATCAGATCGCGTTTATCCTCTTTCCGGGAAGCGGGGCGGACCGTTTCGCTGCCGAACATTTTGGGAATAGAGGGCCCGAAGATGTCGGCGTCGATCAGGCCGACCGAGGCACCACTGTTGGCCAGGGCTACCGCCAGGTTGACGGCTATGGTCGATTTACCCACTCCTCCCTTTCCGGAAGCCACGGCAATGATATTCTTCACGCCCGGAAGCAGTGGCCGTTCCATATCGTGGATATATTTCACGGCAATATTTCCCCGGATGGCAGCCGACGAACCCAGTTGCTGTTCGATGGCCTTCTCTGCGGCGTCTACCAGCTCCGGTATCGCCGGATCATCGGACCGCTGGAAGACCAACGTGAAGTTGATTTGCTGCCCGGCGATCCTGATCTCCTGAACCATGTTCAGGGTAACGATATCCTGGTTGCTTCCCGGATAAAGGACCCCCCGCAGGGCGTCGGTTACATTCTTGGGAATAATGAGTTTTCTGGGCATTTCATTCATCATTGTGACTTATTGGTATCCTAATTATTCTTGTTGTTGAACCGCTGTGCAGCCTGGATGTCCCATCTGCAGCCGCGCTTTGCCGGCCCTTCATCCGGCCCCTTCTTTTAGGGTGTGGCCAGGGCCGCCTGCCTCTCTTTCTCCTGGCCAGGGGGGATTCAGTTCCTTTGCCGGATCCCAGAACCGTTCGGCGAAGCCGGTGATCTGGTCGTCGACGATGGTGAGCCCTTCACTTTCGAGGAGTTCCCGCATGGTGTCGGGGGTTCCGAAATGATGCTTGCCCGTGAGCAGTCCGTTGCGGTTGACGACCCGGTGCGCAGGCATATAAGCAGGAAGGTGGTGGGAGGCATTCATGGCCCACCCCACCAAACGGGCTCCCCCGGTAGTCCCCACACAGGCGGCAATCGCCCCGTAGGTGGTCACCCTTCCCGGAGGAATCTGCCTGACAATGTCATATATGTGGTTGTAACGTTCGTTCATCTCATTGATCTTCAGGTGCGGGCGCTCCGGCCGAAACTCCGGTATTCCTCTTTTTCAAAATCTTCACCCGGTTCCAGTAGTGTTCTGTCCCCTTCTGGAACGAAGGCCAGGTACTTCACCGGAATGCCCCTGTCGAGCCACTGTTTCTCGTAGAAAGTGCGTATGGAGAGGATTTCGTCGGCCTGATCCGAGGCATAGAGGTCGGGGGTATCGGCGAGAATCTCAAACTGGTTGAGCCGCACCAGCGCCGAGGTATAGGCATAGAGGAATTGAGAGTCGGTTTTGAGCCTGATCACCCCGCCGGGGCGCATGAATTCGAGATATTTGCGAATGAACCAGGTGGAAGTCAGTCGTTTGCGCGTTTTCTTCAACTGGGGATCGGGAAAGGTGAGCCATATTTCACTGATTTCCTGTGGACCAAAGAGAAGGGGGGTGTTCTCGATCCTGGTACGGAGGAAGGCCACATTGTCCAGCCGTTGATGCAGGGCTTCGCGGGCTCCGGTGTACATCCTGGCTCCCTTGATATCCAGGCCGATATAGTTCTTTCCGGGATGAAGGCCGGCCAGAGTCACCGTATACTCCCCTTTTCCGCAGCCCAGTTCGGCCACGATGGGGTGGGGGTTCCGGAAGTAATCATGGCCCCACTTTCCCCGGTACGGAAAATCCCCCTTCAGCAGCTCTTCATAGGTAGGCTGGAAGAGGTTGCTGAAATGCTCCATTTCGGCGAATTTCGAGAGTTTGTTTTTTCCCACCGGCAGACAGTTAGTTTATTTTTTCGATCCGAACGCCAGCGTCGGTGATGCCCCGGAGGAGGTCATTTCTCATGCCGTGTCTCAGGCGAAGGGTGTAACGGCCTGATTCGGGAAAGAAGACATTGCGCCGGTATATCAGGCGGTTGTCATAAGTGCCGCTGAATCCTTTACCCAGCCAGTGGCCCGAGGGATCGGCCAGGACCAGTTGCACGGTGTCGGTGACGGCGCTGCCTGAGGGGGACTCCAGGGTCACGAACAGCCAGAGGTTGCTGTATTCATAGGTCTGGTCATTGCGGATATTGAACCAGATGTTATTGTTCTGGGTGGTGCGGGCAATGTTGAAGCTGAAAGAGAGGACGGAGTCGGTAGCCCAGGTCGCCCCGGGGATGGGCCGGTACTCGTCGAAGACCCGTGCGGGGTCACAGGCGGCCACCGCCACGACCAGCACCAGCGCGGTGATGAGCCCGGCTCCTGAAGGTCTCATTGGGGTCCCCTCCTGTTTCCGGGCTTCCTGGAATTTTTCTTTCTTTTCCGGGAAGGTTCCGCAGAATCAAAACGGCTGATACTCTCCTGCCCCGCCATATTCTGGAAGGTCTCCTGTTCTTTGTCGCGCGGTTGCTGGGTTTCCAGGGTGACCTTGTCGGCCCGTTTACCGGCGCTGTTCATGCGGAGGATCTCCTTGACCTTGCTCACAGGGATGGGCACCAGGGTAGGGGCGGCCTCTCCGTTTTGTGCCGAATACCAGTAGATGCCGCTGAGAATGTCGGCTTTCTGGAAGATCAGCCTTCCCTTTTCGGTTTCCAGAGGAATCGTGGTCGGGGGAAAGTCGCGTTGCGCGTCGAGGTAGGTGTCGACTTCGAAGTTGAGGCAGCATTTGAGTTTGCCGCATTGGCCGGCCAGCTTCTGAGGATTCATGGAGATATCCTGGTAGCGGGCCGAATTGGTGGTCACCGAAATGAAATTGTTGATCCAGGTAGAGCAGCAGAGTTCTCTTCCGCAGGGGCCGATGCCGCCGATACGACCGGCTTCCTGCCGGGCCCCGATCTGCTTCATCTCAATACGGATACGGAACTGATCGGCCAGAATCTTGATGAGCTGCCTGAAATCGACCCTCTCATCGGCAATGTAATAGAAGATGGCTTTGGTCTTATCGCCCTGGTATTCCACGTCTCCGATTTTCATGTTGAGCCGCAGGTCAGCCGCGATCTGCCGTGACTTGATCATGGTCTGGTGCTCCAACAGGATCGCCTCCCGCCACTTCTCGATATCAACGGGCTTGGCCTTGCGGTAGATCTTCCGGAACTCCCCGTTGATAAAGGAGACTTTGTGTTTTTTCATCTGCTCGAACACCAGGTCGCCGATGAGGCTGACCACACCGATATCATGGCCGGGGTTGGCTTCCACGGCTACCAGATCACCCGTTTCCAGCTTCAGATCATTGACGTTGCGGAAGTAATCGCGCCGGGTATTCTTGAACCGCACTTCCACGATCTGCCCGGGATTCCGTACATTGGGCACATCGGCCAGCCAATCGGTGATCCCCAGCCGGGAACATCCCGCCTTGCGCTCTCCGAAAATTCCTCTTTCTATGTATGATTCCATTCGTTTCAATCAAATTTATGCTCAGGCACATCTTATCCCTGACAGGTAATGACCGTGCGACTGCAAAATTAATAATAAATCATCTTCTGATGAGCCTGACGATTTTCAACAGGGTGTCAGTGAAGATGATCCTGGCATTGCCATTCATGGAGATATGGCGATACCCCTCCTCAAAGAGTTCCTTGAAAGGGATGATGTTTCTTTCGTTGATGAACCGGGCAAATTTGACCCCGAATTCCTTTTCGCTTCTGGTGAGATAAAGGAGGGAGGGGTTTCCCAGGTTCATGGTGAAATACTCTCTGATCAGCTGGAGGAGATAGAGGAAGAACTCCTTTTGGCGTTCTCTTCCCAATTCGGTCAGTTCTTCGGCCAGGGTGAGGAGTTCCAGAACCTCTGCTTTCCAGGCGTGGCGCATGATTTTCTGGAACATGGCGAAGTAATAGAGTTTATCTTCGCCGGGTTGGGTATATTCCAGGGCTTTGAGGTAATTCCCTCCGGCACGGTGAACCATGCCGGCCAGGATTTCAGGGTTCTCCTCGCCCCTGTTGCGCAGGGCTTCCAGCAAACTGGCATCGTCAATGCCGGGAACCCTGATGATCTGGGTGCGGGAGAGAATGGTGGGCAAAACGCTCTCCTCCTCTTCGGTGACCAGCAGGAACAGGGTCTTCGCCGGAGGTTCCTCGATCATCTTAAGCAGTTTGTTGGCACAGGAGGGGTGCATTTTTTCAGGCAACCAGATGATCATCGTCTTGAATTCCGCCTCGTAGGGTTTCAGACTCAGCTTGCGGATGATCGATTCGCTCTCATGCGAATAGATGATCGCCTGGGCATTGTCGGCTTCGATGGCGCTCATCCATTGGCTCAGATTGAAATAGGGTGAGGCCAGGAGGATCTCCCGCCATTGGGTGAGGAAGTCGTCGCTGACCGCCTTCTGTGAGGATTTTTTGTTGTAAATGGGAAAGACGAAGTGGAGGTCGGGGTGCGCCAGTTTGGCAAATTTATGACAGGAGGGACATACCCCGCAACTGTCGGTTTCACTCCGGTTGCGGCAGGAGATATACTGGGCATAAGCCAGGGCAAGCCCCAGCTTTCCGGTACCCTCAGGCCCCGAAAAGAGTTGCGCATGGCTGATCCTCTGCTCCTGTACCGACCGGATCAGCCGTTGCCTGATTTTTTCCTGACCAATGATCTCTCTGAAAAACATGATCTGCGGCTGCTGGTTCATTATTCCACGCGGGAGCTGACCATTGCTCCTGACGGGGAAGGGTCAAAAATAGGGGTTTTGGCCGGAATTTTCAGGTTATTTGTACATTAAATTCGGGTGGAGCCTGCCGGGGCCCCTGTGATTCTGCCCGAAATTTTCTACCTTTGATCAAACAAATCATCTAAAACTTTCATATGCAGACGATAGACACCTACAACTTTTCAGGGAAGAAAGCGTTGATCCGCGTAGATTTTAATGTTCCCCTGGATGACCAGTTTGTGATTACCGATGATACCCGCATCAGGGCTGCTCTGCCCACTATCCGCAAGGTGATGGCTGCCGGTGGTTCGCCTGTGATCATGTCTCATTTCGGTCGTCCCAAGGCCGGCCCGGAGGATAAATATTCGATGCGTCACCTGGTGGGGCATCTGAGTGAACTGCTGGGGGTGGGCGTGAAGCTGGCTCCCGACTGCATCGGTGAAGAGGTAAAGGCCATGTGCCATGCCCTGCAACCCGGTGAGGTGCTGCTGCTGGAGAATCTCCGTTTCCATAAGGGAGAAGAGAAGGGCGATGTGGAGATGGCCCGTCAGTTGGCTGAGAACGGCGATTGCTGGGTGAATGATGCCTTTGGTACAGCCCACAGGGCCCACGCTTCCACGGCAGTGATGGCCCAGTTCTTTCCCAATGACAAGATGTTTGGCTACCTCATCGAAAGTGAACTGGAGAGCCTCGATAAGGTGTTGCGGAATCCTCAACGGCCGCTGACCGCTATCATGGGCGGGGCCAAGGTGTCGACCAAGATCACCATCATCGAGAACCTGCTCGACAAGGTAGACAACCTGATTCTGGGCGGAGGGATGACCTTTACCTTTATCAAAGCCAAAGGCGGCCAGATCGGTAACTCGCTCTGTGAGGATGACTTTCTGGAAACGGCCTTGCGGATCGAGGAGACGGCCAAAGCCAAAGGGGTCAATATCATCATGGCTACCGACGTGGTGGCTGCAGATGCCTTTGCCAACGATGCCAATACGCAGGTATGCCCCGCCGGAAAAATCCCCGAAGGCTGGATGGGCCTCGATGCCGGCCCTGATTCCATCGCCCGCTTCAGGGAGGTGATCGCCCATTCGGGTACCATCCTCTGGAACGGCCCTGTCGGCGTCTTTGAGATGGAGCACTTCGCCGCTGGCTCCAAGGCCGTGGGCGAAGCCATCGTCGAAGCGACCCGTAAGGGAGGATTCTCCCTGGTGGGTGGCGGTGATTCCGTGGCTTGCGTCAACCAGTTCGGTTTTGCCGATGGTGTTTCCTACATCTCCACGGCAGGAGGTGCGCTCCTCGAATACCTCGAAGGACGTGACCTTCCCGGTGTTTCAGCCGTGCGCGGATAAAAGAGCCCCCTGAAGGCGAACTTATTCCAGCCTTTTACGTTACAAGAGGTAGATTAATCCAGGGATGAATGCCCGAAGCCATTCTTTGCGATCGTTGAGAACGGACCATCCATGCAAAAAGAATCCCGGGAATAGGCAAGAGTCTGATGCATTCTACCCGATGAACGTAAAAACTGAATGACATGAAATGTAATGTTGGAGCTACTGACCGTTTGGTCAGAATCATCGCCGGACTGATCATCCTTTTGTTGGGATTGATTTACAGGAACTGGTGGGGTTTGATTGGATTGATTCCTCTGCTGACCGGAGTTTTCAGGTTCTGTCCGCTCTACCTTCCCTTTAAAATGAACACTGAGATTAAAAAGTGATCCCTGCCGGCTTTTAACAGAGAGGTTGTTCCTGTTGCGGGGCAACCTCTTTATGTTTCAGGGCCGTGCCACCCTCCGCTGACCGGGGGTAAACACCCGTTCAGAGGGCCCTTTTTATGGATCGGGCCACTCTCCTTGGCGGGTTTCCGGTTTCCGGAGCAACCATGAATAACCAAACATAAATGATATGAAAAAACGGAATCTGTTATTTTTTGCACTCCTGGGTCTGGCGCTGGTGCCGGGATGCAATCCACCACAAAAGCAAGAACTGATGAGCATTGAAGAGTTGAAAGGGAACTGGCAGTTTCGCCAGGCGGGAGATACCGCATGGCTTCCGGCTGGTGTACCAGGAACGGTGCACACCGATCTGATGGCCCATGGCAAGATCGAAGATCCCTATTTCCGGATGAATGAGCGGCAGGTCCAGTGGATTGACAAGGTCAACTGGGAATACCGGACCATCCTGACGGTGACTCCGGAACTGCTGGCCCGTGACAGGGTGGCGCTCGACTTCAAAGGCCTTGACACCTATGCGGAGGTGACCCTCAATGGTCAGCCTGTGCTGTCAGCTGATAATATGTTCAGGGAGTGGAAAGCAGAGGTGAAATCGCTGCTGAAGGTGGGCGACAATGAACTCCATATCCTTTTTCGCTCTCCCATTGTGGAAGGGATTCGCAAGCACGATGCCCTGCCCTATGTCATTCCGGTGTCGGATAACGACCAGGCGGTGACCGGTGAGGTGGAAGGGGGCAGGAAGGTGAGTGTTTTCACGCGCAAGGCGGGTTACCATTTTGGCTGGGACTGGGGTCCGCGGCTGGTGACCAGCGGTATCTGGCGACCGGTGTATCTGGAAGCCTGGGACGAGGCCTCTATTACCGACCTGCATATTCAGCAGAAAAGCCTCGACCAGCAAAAAGCCGTTATGAACGCCTCCTTTGAAATTGATGCCCAGGCCGACGGCCCTGCCAGGCTGACCATTGCCCATGAAGGTATGGAGCTGGCTACGGTCAGCGTAGACCTGAAAAAGGGCGTGAACAGATATGATGCTCCCTTTGAGATTGCCAATCCCATCCTCTGGTGGACCAACGGACTGGGGGAGGCCCATTTGTACAACCTCACCGGAACGGTGGCCGTAGATGGCGGAACGGCCTCCCGGTTGGTCCGGATCGGCCTGCGTACCCTCGAACTGGTCAGGGAGAAAGACGACAAGGGGACCTCCTTTTATTTCAAGCTCAACGGGGTTCCCGTGTTCATGAAAGGGGTGAACTATATTCCCAACGACATGTTCCTGCCCCGGGTGACCCCCGACAACTACCGGAAGGTGGTCGAAACCGCCCGTGTCTCCCATATGAACATGATCAGGATATGGGGTGGCGGCGTCTATGAGGATAATCTGTTTTATGATTTATGTGATGAAGCCGGTATTCTGGTATGGCAGGACTTTATGTTTGCCTGCGCGATGTTCCCCGGTGATGCGGAGTTCCTGGAGAATGTCAGACAGGAGGCCACTGATAACGTGAAACGGCTGCGTAATCACCCCAGCATTGGACTGTGGTGCGGGAACAACGAGATTCTCTCAGCCTGGTATGGCTGGGGGTGGAAACGGGCTGAGGAGGCCAAAAGCCAGGAGAATGCTGACCTGATCTGGAAAGCCTATGAGGATATCTTCCACAAGGTTCTTCCGGAGGTGGTCAGCGCACTGGATCCGGCACGGAGTTACTGGGCATCGAGTCCCTCCTCCGGCATGGGTATTCCCGCAGACCTGGTCAACGGGGATGAACACTACTGGGGGGTATGGTGGGGCAAAGAACCCTTTGAGACCTATGCCACCCACATGGCCCGCTTCATGAGCGAATACGGCTTCCAGTCCTTCCCCGAAATAGCTACGGTGCGCAAATATACTACCCCCGAAGATCATGACATTTATTCGGAGGTGATGAAGTCGCACCAGCGCTCTTCCATAGGCAATGAAACCATTGAGTATTATATGCTCAAGGAGTATGAAAAGCCAAAGGATTTTGAGTCGTTCCTCTATGTGGGTCAGGTCTTGCAGGCCGAGGGGATCAAGTTCGGACTGGAGGGGCACCGGCGTGCCGCCCCCTATAACATGGGGAGCCTCTACTGGCAGATCAATGATGTATGGCCGGTCGCCTCATGGAGCTCTACCGACTACTACCAGCGGTGGAAAGCGCTCCAGTATTATGTGAAAAAAGGATTTGAACCACTGCTGGTTTCTCCCTTCAGGGAAGGAGAGGCGCTTAAGGTGGCGGTCATCAACGATCATCTTTCAGAAAAAAATGGAGTGTTGCGGTTGCGACTGCTTGATTTTGAAGGGAGGGAAGTCCGTAAGGTTGAAAACGAGGTGACGGTGCCTGCCAATGCGAGTACAGTGCTCTTCAGTGAAAACCTGAACGAATTCCTGGGCGGGGCCCATCCTGAGGAGTGCTTCCTGGTAACAGAACTGATAGAGGGAGACGAAATTAGCTCCTCCAACCTGCTTTACTTCAAACCTTTCAAGGAACTGAAACTTCCGGAACCTGCTGTTACCATCACTACGGAGAAAACCGCCGAAGGCTATGACATCCTTCTGACTACCGATAAACTGGCCAGAAATGTCTGCCTGCAATGTGGAGATGAAGAGGGTTTCTTCTCCGACAACTATTTTGATATGCTGCCTTCCTCGACGGTAAGGGTCACCCTGAAGAGCTCTATGAGCCCCGAAAAACTGAAAGAAGCGCTCACCGTACGTACTTTGACCACTGCATTCCGCTGATTGTTAGGTGCTCCAAAAAGTTAAAAAATTTTTTCAAAAGTTGAAGGATAAATCAAAATAACGCTTACCTTTGTAGTACTTCACGTCAGATATAGATCTGACATTGTGTGTTTGGGGGTTAACATTTGAAAAAGGG
>CAZKIU010000032.1:0-42121 GCA_964552955.1 uncultured Prolixibacteraceae bacterium | reverse complement strand
AAACCAGGGTCTGCGGTCCGGTGATCCCCAGCGTCTTCATTTTGACGGCGACCGTGCGCGTCCGCCCGAAACTCCGGAAGCCGCCACCGGCCTGACTGCCGGTGATTTTTTCAGAAGCCAGCAGATTCCCCGTCGGGGAGTCCACCCTTACCTCCAGGAGTCCGCCTTCACCCGTTACCGTCATCTGAAACCTGATGGAATCCAGATCCGTGATGTCAATGTTGTGATAGGCAGTCCAGTCCCCGTCTTTAATGCCCCTGACGGCGGGAGGCCCGAAACCGCCCGACACGATAAGCCCCTTGGCCGCCTCATCGTATTTGGTGGCATCATAACGTTCCGTTTCCCCACCGGTCGCGACGGTGGTAAAGCCACTCATCGTGAAGAAATCGGTTCTCCTCTCTGTACTCCCTGCGGAACGGGTGACAATTTCCGTGTTCAGCTTATGCTCCTTGATATAATTCGTGATTCCCAACAGGGGAGAGATCCTCAGTTCAGGCTCCACGGGGCCCGAATAATCGCCCAGCTCCACCTTGTCGGCCTGAGGCCCCAGAAGCGCTATTTTCTTCACATTTTTCAGATCGATGGGCAACGCTTTCCTGCCGGTTTTCACCACGATGTCATTCTTCAGCAGTACCGGCGTTTTGGTGGCGATTTCAAGCGCCAGGTCGTGATGCGAAGGATCGTTGATGACGGTGGGTTTTATGCCGGCATAAGGCACTTTTTGCACTGGATCGAACTCCCCCATCCGCATGCGGATGGTGAAGATATTGACCAAAGCCCGATCGATGGCTCCCTGTGTAAGCAACCCCTGTTCCAGGGCGCGCAGGGCATGCCCCTGGTAAACCCCTCCGCAATCGTTGTCCACCCCCGCTTGAAGCCCCAGGGCCGTGGCCTCCTCATAGCTTTTGGCATAATGGTGCCCACGCACCATGTCATCGATGGCGCCGCAATCGCCCGTGACATAGCCGTCCAGCCCATAGGTCCTGCGGGCAATAGTATCCACCAGGAATTTACTGGCTGACACCGGCACTCCGTTCACGGCATTGTACGCCGACATGATGGAAGGCAACTTATAATCCCTGATCAGCTTCCGGTAAGGCGCCAGGTAATACTCCCGCATATCGCGGTCATCCATGCCGGAACTTCCGGTATGGCGGTTGTACTCGGTATTGTTGGCCAGATAGTGCTTTCCGCAGGGAACCGTCTTCAGATAAACCCGGTCGTCACCCATCATCCCCTGGATAAACCCTTTTCCAATTTCCGAAACCAGAAAGGGGTCCTCCCCGAAGGTCTCCGCCGTTCTTCCCCAACGGGGGTCGCGGGCAGGCTCGATCACCGGCGACCAGTAGGTAAGGGTGAAAATGAGATCATGGTTAAAACCTCTCGCCTCATCGGCCACGACCGAGGTCTCCCGTTTGACCAGGTCAGGGTCCCAGGTAGATCCCACGGCTACACTGTTCGGGAACGACGTGGCCGTCATGCCGCTGTTGTTGTTCCGGCCCATCACCCCGTGCAGAGCTTCGCCCCATACGTTGTACCCCCCGACGCCCAGCCGGGGAACAGGCGCCATGGTGTTGCCCAGAAGACTTTGCTTCTCTTCGGGCGTCATCCGCGACACCAGGTCGGCAGCCCTCTCCCTGAAAGAATAGGCGGGGTTGAGATATATCGGTTGGGGGGCCTTCCGGGCTTCCGGCATAAAGGCCATGACGGCAAAACATCCGGTCAGTAACAAAAACAGTCGGGTTAGTTTTTTCATTATGTTAATTATTAGCGTTCAGCATTATGTTTATTCGTGGCGCATCGCAAAATTTCTATTCGTAGCGTTTGTCACTATGTAAGCCAATAGCGCCTCACATTATGTTAATCTATTTTATAACCCGGGCGGAACCCGGCGGCTTCCTGCCGGACCTACCGAATCCCACCGGAATCCTCAGCGTCCTGCCAGTGTTCTCCGGATTCTGTCGGAACTCACACGTCCTTACGAAACTCTCCTGATCCTTACGGAACCTACCTGATCCTTACGGAACGTATCGTCTCCTTCCGACATTCGCTGCGCCCTTCCGGAAACCACAGCGTCCAGCGGGCACTTACAATTCCTCGTCAAAGACTACGGCCACCTTGCCGCATTTGCCCTCGTCCATCAGTTCATAGGCCTTGTCGGCCTGGTCCAGCGGGAAGCGGTGGGTCACCAGGTCGGCGGGATGGATCCCCCACCTGACCAGCCGCTCCACCAACTCTTCCATGCGCCAGATGTTGGTCACCCAGGAACCGTAAATCGTAATCTGATCATGAATAATATCTGGACTGGGATTAAACTCGACGGTTCCGCCTTCGCCAATCATCACCATCTTGCCCCACTTCCTTGTCGCCCTGATACACAACTGTCGCCCCAGGGTGTGGCCCGAACAGTCCACCGTTCTCTCAAATCCCTGTTTACCATAGGTGGTGGCCACCACCTGCTCCAGCGTATCGGGCCCCGACACAAAGGTGTGGCCGGCCAACCCTAGTTTTAGCGCCAGATCACACCTCTCTTTGACGGTGTCCACGCCCACGAGGTGTTTGGCCCCGAGCGCTTTGGCCAGCATGAGCGTGGCAAGCCCCACAGGCCCCAGTCCCACAACCAGCACAGCGTCATTACCCGACACACCGATCTTTTCCAAACCCTCATAGACCGTCCCGAAACCACACGCCACTTGCGCCCCATCGGTATAGGTGAGCTCATCAGGCAGCAAAACACAATCTTTTTCATCGGCCAGAATATAGGGAGCCATCCCGCCGTCGCGCTGCCAGCCATAGGCTTGACGTGACGGACTGGTGCAGGAGATCATATACCCCCTGCGGCAGTCGTTGCACACCCCGCAACCCGATATGTGATAGACCACCACCCGGTCGCCGGCTTTGAACCGTTTGGTATGACTGCCGCATTGCACAATCTGACCACATGGTTCATGACCGGCAATTTTGTTCTGGTAGGCTTCGGGCCCTTTCCCCAGATGCTCCCGGTAAATGGCACGAATGTCACTTCCGCATATCGTGGAAGCCTTCGTTCGGATGAGCACTTCCCCCGGTCCGGGTTGGGGAACGTCCACTTCCCTGAATTCGACCGTGCTGTTGCCCGGCAAATAGGCGGCTTTCATTTTGGTTTCCATATTATTTTTTGTCTTATGTTAATAATAATCACTTCATTTATAAAATTTCGCGAGGCCTGGCCATAGGTGTAGTGACTTCTATTAAAAACGCTCATTGAAACGCTTCGGCCCGACATTGTCAGGAACGGGGAATGCGCTCACCGATATTCAGTAATTTTCCCGTCAATGTCCCACAAATCCTCCCAGTCCCGGGCACCTTCCCAGAGAAAGACCTGCCCCTTGATAAGCCGGCAGTTTCTGTCAAGGGTAGCGATCCTGGCCATCTCCTCAGAAGTGAGCGGGGCTCCGGTAGCCGCCTTCAGGTTACCCAGAATCTTCGATGGCGTCACTGAAAAGGGAATCACCACTTCTCCCCGCTGGATGCCCCACTTGATACACACTTCCGCAGGGTGAACCTCCCATCTTCCGGCAATCTCCACGATCACCGGATCTTCGATATCGACACTGTCCTGGGGTGTCCGGTCGCGTTCAGGCCGCCTCGGGGAACCAATGGGTGAGTATCCGATGGGCTGAATCCCTTGCTCCACCAGGTAATCAAATAACGCCTGCTGCTGAAAATGGGGATGCAACTCCATTTCATTGACCACTGGTTTGATCCGGGCATCCCTGAGCAGAAGCTCCATCTTGGGCCGGGTCATGTTGGAGGTGCCAATGGATTTCACCATGCCGCGCGATACAAGCTGTTCCATCTGGCGCCACGCTACCATGTATTCCGCATGGATATAAGGCCTGGAAGCGGGATTACGGGCATCACCATCACACCCGGGTGCATGGTAATTGGGAAAGGGCCAATGCACCAAATATAAATCGAGGTAATCGAGCTGCAAATCCTTTAATGACTTTTCACAGGCTGCCAGAACCTCCCCTTCGCCATGGGCATCGTTCCACACCTTGGAGGTGATCCAAAGCTCCTCCCGCCTGACCACCCCCTCCCGGATCAGTTTCGTTAAGATGTGACCGATCTCTTTTTCATTCATGTACACTGAGGCACAATCGATATGCCGGTATCCATTCCGGATGGCAAACTCCACAGCCCCCGCAATCTGCTCCGGGGTGTAAAGGTCGGAACCAAAGGTCCCCAATCCTAATGCAGGCAAGATTTGCCCATTCCCTAAGTGTATCTGCGGAATACTGCCCCAGGCCCCAGGCCCTGCTCCTTCTCGTCTCATTGGTATAGTTGCTTGTTAATGACTTGCTATTCAATTACATGTCGTCATAAAGCCGATTGATGTACTTCATGCCCATAGAATTGATTCCGCATAAAATTATACCAAACCGGGGAATATGTTTTATAAAACGGAATATTTTATGATTTTTAATTGTATTTTGTACTTTTATGGGGCGTTAGCTGTCCTGCAGGTCTCCTGTGAGGTCAGGAAGCTTGCCCAAGGCCTATGTACCAGCATGCATGCCATGCTAAAACGTATAACTTTTTAAAATTAGTTATGATCCTTGAATGCGATAACCGCCAACCTAACCCTATGGGAAACGGAATTCGACGGAGCCAATAACAAGTTATTCCATACATAAACCAATATAACACAAATTGAACAAATGAACAAAGCAGCCTTTTTAATCAGTGCATTGCTGGCCGTCATGACGGTTGGGTCAGCGATGGCGCAGACCACCCCACCGGCGGTCGTTGAAGATTTCAAACCCTCCGTGGTGAATCAGCCCGGAAAGCTGTATCCTCAGATCAACTCCGAAGGAAGGGTGCGTGTGCAGATTTCCGCTCCGGAAGCGCACAAGGTCCAACTCGATATCAGCGCCGTAAAATATGACCTGGTGAAAGATGATCAGGGCGTTTGGACCGGTGAATCTGCTCCCCAGGACGAGGGTTTCCATTACTACCAGCTCTGGGTTGATGGTGCCGCCGTACCCGATCCGGGAAGTCTCTACTTCTATGGGGCCAGCCGCTGGGGCAGCGGAATCGAAGTTCCCGCGAAAGACCAGGATTTTTACGCCATGAAGGATGTCCCCCACGGGCAGGTCCGCGAAATCCATTATTTCTCCAAAGTCAACAACGCGATGAGACGCTGTTACATCTACACTCCTCCCGGATATGACCAGGATTTGACCACCCGCTACCCGGTCCTCTACCTTCAGCACGGAGGGGGAGAAGACGAGACCGGCTGGTCGAATCAGGGGCGCGCCAACCTCATCATGGACAACCTGATCGCCGAAGGGAAGGCCACGCCCTTCATCATCGTCATGGACAATGGCACCTGGGCCATGCCCAGCAGGCCCCGCCCCAATCCACAAGCCAGCCCCAACCAGCAGGCCCGTCCCGGCCAGGGTGAACGGCCGGCAGGCCCCTGGCCACCCACAGGCTGGGCCGACGGATTCAAGAAAACCCTGGTCGAAGAGATCATCCCCATGGTCGACACCCAATTCCGCACCCTGGCCGATCAGCCCCACCGCGCCATGGCCGGCCTCTCCATGGGAGGAATGCAAACCCGCGTCATCACCCTGGCCCATCCTGAACTCTTCTCACATGTGGGCATGTTCAGCGGCGGTAGCTATAGCCCCGAAGATGTCGACAATGCCCCGGGATTCAAGGAGAAAGTCAAATTCCTCTTCGTCAGCTTCGGTAGCCGCGAACTCGAAAACCGCAGAGCCGGCTTCGGCGGCGACCCGCAAGCCAATACCGAAGCCCTGAAAAGTGCCGGCATGAACACCCACTTCTACGTCTCTCCCCTGACCGCCCACGAATGGCAGACCTGGAGACGCAGCCTATACGAATTCGCCCAACGGGTTTTCAAATAATGTGGCAGAGTTGACGCGGTTACTCTCTATCAAGGAGCCCATTGAATTTTTGATTAACTGCGGCAGAACTGACAGGGATGCGCTCCCGGAACGCAGCCCGATGGAATGTACAGGAGGAATCCGGTCTAAAGTAATGCGATACCGGAGTCCAGTCTATGGTTATTATTTCCCTGATTCCGGTCCAGAGTAATCCCATGCCGGAATCCGCTGACTAGTATTCGGATCGGGGATTCTTGTCTAAAGTAATCCGATTCCGGAATCCATTCCGGAATCCATTCCGGAATAAAACAACCTATCAAACAAATGATAAGAGGGAATATGCTTTTGAAACTTCGCAAATTATTCTGTCAGAAAGCAACCGCGGCTGTGGTTGTAGCCCTTCTCTTGCATCTCAACGGGGTGGCACAGGAAAGACTCTACGACAACGCATTCCCCCTAAGCGACGTGAAATTGCTGGAGGGTCCTTTCAAACACGCACAGGAGCTTAACCTCCAGGTTCTGCTGGAATACGATACCGATCGGCTGATCGCCCCCTTCCGGAAGGAAGCCGGACTCCATGAAAAAGCCCTCCTGTATCCCAACTGGGCCGGACTCGACGGTCATGTCGGGGGTCACTACCTCACGGCCCTGGCCATACATTACGCTTCCACCGGAAACGCGGAATGCAAAAAGCGCATGCTTTATATGATTGCGGAGTTGATGGCCTGCCAGGAGGCCAACGGCAAGAACCACCCCGGATGGGGAATAGGGTATGTAGGTGGCGTTCCCAACAGTGCCCAGATCTGGAGCACCCTCCAGAAAGGGGATTTTGCGGCCTACCGCGCGGCATGGGTCCCATGGTACAATGTGCATAAGTTGTATGCCGGACTGCGCGATGCATGGTTGTATACCGGAAACAAGGACGCCAGGGAGATCTTCCTCAAATTCTGCGATTGGGGCATTCATATCACCTCGGCACTGACCGACAGTCAGATGGAGGCGATGCTCGATACCGAGCATGGTGGTATGAATGAGATCTTTGCCGATGCTTACCAGATGACCGGGGATGAAAAATACCTGACCGCAGCCAAGCGATTCTCCCACCCTATGCTGCTCGATGCCATGGCCGCCGGCAACGACAACCTCGACAACAAGCACGCCAACACCCAGGTCCCCAAGGCGGTCGGCTTTCAACGCATTGCCGAACTCACCCACGATGAAGCCTATGTCAAAGCCGGCCGTTTCTTCTGGGAAACCGTCACCGGGAACCGTTCCCTGGCTTTCGGAGGGAACAGTCGCAGGGAATTCTTCCCCAGTGTGGCCTCTTGCCCCGATTTTGTCGAAGATGTGGAAGGCCCCGAAACCTGCAACTCCTACAACATGCTGAAGCTGACCGAAGATCTGTTCCGGGTCACCCCGCAGGCACGCTACGCCGACTACTACGAACGCACCATGTTCAACCACATCCTCTCCACCCAGCACCCGGAACACGGTGGATATGTCTATTTCACCCCGGCACGGCCCCGCCACTACCGGGTCTACTCTGCCCCCAACCAGGCGATGTGGTGCTGCGTGGGCAGCGGCATGGAAAACCACGGCAAATACAACCAGTTCATCTATACCCACCGCAACGACTCTCTCTTCGTGAACCTTTTCGTGGCCTCGAAACTCCGCTGGCGCGAAAAAGGGGTGCACATGGTGCAGCAAACCCGGTTCCCCGACGAGGAAACCACCACCCTGACCATGACCGGGGGAAAATCAAAATTTACCCTGATGGTCCGCTATCCGGGCTGGGTGAAGGAAGGGGCCCTGAAGATCCTGGTCAACGGGGAGCCGTTCGTTTATGATGCCCGCCCCGCTTCCTATGTGGGCATTGAAAGAACCTGGAAGAAAGGGGACCGGGTGGAGATCCACCTGCCCATGCATACCTCGGTGGAACCGATGCCCAATGTGCCCCGGTACATCGCCCTGATGCACGGCCCCATCCTGCTGGGGGCAAAAACGGGTTCTGAAGATCTGAAAGGGCTGGTGGCCGATGACGGGCGGTGGTCCCATATCGCCGGCGGCCAGCGGCTCCCGGTCGACCAGGCCCCGATCATCATCGAAAACAGCCGGGAGGAAATCGCCGGAAAACTCATCCCCGTCCCGGGGAAACCCTTCTCCTTCACCGCCCCGGAACTGAACCTGGTCAACAAATCCGCGCTGGAATTCGAGCCCTTCTTCCGGATTCACGACGCACGCTATATGATCTATTGGATGTGGCTCTCCCCGGCTCAGTACGGTTCCTACCTCGATTCTCTGGCCGTGGCCGAAAAGAAAAAGATGGAACTCCACAAAAGAACCGTCGATTTTGTGGCCCCCGGGGAACAGCAACCCGAAGCCGACCACCAGATGGAGAGAATGCGCTCCTCCAGCGGAACGTTCCACGACCAGTTCTGGCGCGACGCCCGCAATGAAGGGTATTTCAGCTATCAGATGGCTACCGGTTCCGAAACTGGCCTCAGCCTGATGGTCCGCTACTGGGGGGCCGAATGGGGGAACCGGAAATTCGACATTTTCATCGACGACGAGAAACTCGTGACCGAAGACAACACCGGCCGGTGGAACCAAAGCCGGTTTCAGGAGGTCACCTATGAGATTCCCGACGCAATGGTGAAAGACAAAACCCATATCAGGGTGAAATTCATGGCTTTACCCGGAAACACCGCCGGCGCCATCTATTACCTCAGGCTGGTAAGAAAACAATAACCCTGGGCAGCCAGGAAAACCTAGACGTGCTGCCTCATCCCCACATCGGCCTTTCCACCCTCACTTACCTGCTGGAGGGTTCCATCATGCACCGCGACAGCAAGGGAAGAGTGGATCCAACAGCGCTTCCCGGCCGTCAAAGGGGAAACGGATTATGTTCCTTATCCGGGGAGCCTGTTTCTTAAGTCCATCTGGTCATGAAGAATTCTCACCACTAAAACACTATCAGGGTCGATGATCTGGTAAAAAATGATATGCTTCCGGATCAAAATCATACGCTATTCCACTGTCCATTCCTTCCTGAATAGCATCTTTCAAAACCGCATATTTGGTTTCTTCCTCCTCAAGCAAACGCAGTCCAGCCCTGATCACTTCACTGGCGTTTTTATAACGCCCTGAAGATATCCTGTTCTGAATAAATTAATCAAAATAGGTTTCCAATGATATCGACGTGTTCTTTGCCATGATATGTTTTATTCCAAACAAAGTTACCAAAATTTGGTAACTCTTTCGGAACGAAAACCGAAAAATTGCACTGCTCCTGGCAAATAAACGTGTAAAAGCGACTACTCCCGTTTAGAAAGCGCAACTCCCGGCAACCGAAGCAAATCAATCAACTACTCCCGGTTATTGGTGTACCTGGTGATGATCTGGTCCCTCAGCTCCAGAAACATCTCCGTCACCCGGTTCATCTTTCCATCCGAATACGCAGTCAGGAACTTCCGGGCCGCTGCCGGATCCTTTTTGTACAGCGCCAGGGCTTCTGCCTCGAGAGCCGACTGCTCTGCGAAGATTTCCGCCTCGAAAGGGTCCCGCACCGCCCGCACGTCGGCAGCCACATCCCGGAACTGCAGGTTGGCCAGATTGTCCACGAAGTCAATGGCCCACCGCGCCGAACGCTCGTCGTACTTCTCCGGATCATAAATATTATAAGTTTCTGCCACGGAAAGGTTTCCGGCGTAGATGGGCACATACGGACTGAAATAGGGATTGTCGAGGTAAACCCAGTAGACGCCGCCGATGGCATCGGGCAACTGGTCACGCAACTGCATCACCATCCCGTAATGGCCCCGGTGACGGGCGACCGGACGGCGGTAGGTCTGCTTGATGAGCTTCCGCATTTCACTGCCCGGGAAGGGCGTGGCCAGCGGACTCTTCTCATAGCCTCCCTTTCCGTCGGGCACCAGCCACTCAGGATAGGAGGTCATGTCGTAGATGGTCCCCTCAAAAGTGGAGCGCTGGAAGGCAATGACCTCCTGCACCGAGATCTTTTTCTCCGGAACCGCCGCAAAGGGGTAGATGGAGAGGGGCTCCACCACCTGAAAATAGGGCTGCATCCCCTTGAAGGGGTTGGCGGGGTCGATTTTCCGGTCGGGCCACTCCCACAGGTGGGGCATGAAGGTGGTGTAGAAAAGCCAGAAGCGGCTGGTGGCGTACTCCTCGGGCAGCGGGGAGTAGGCTTCCTGCCAGATGAAGGGCTTCCCGGAAGCCGGATCGTACCAGCCCCGGTCGATCGCCTCCTGCTTGTAGTTGGCCGACACCAGGAACCACTCACGGTCCTCCGCGTTGATCTCCTTGATGATGCTCCAGTTGGGAACCATCGTCGCCTGGTCGTCGGGAAGCCGCTGCGCCGCCCAGATGGCCCCGGGCTTTCCGCTCTCCGGCGTCCAGCCGTTCCCCACCCCGAAAACCTCAAACACCCAGGCCTCCTCCGTATCGGCGATCACCAGCGTCTCGGAACCATCGCCACTCGAGGGCAGAAAACCATACCGGGTCATCAGGTCACCGATGAACCGCACCGCCTCCCGGGCATTGTCGTACCGCTGCAGGGCGAAGATCATCGCCTGCTCGATGGTCATGATCTGCTTCCCCCCTTCACGGGTGCTCACCAGCTCGGGCCGCTGCGCCGTGGTGCTCTCGGCAATCCCCAGCTGCACCTCGTTCATGTGCGAATAGGCCGAATGGAAATAACCATAGGTTTTTCTCACCTGCGGAATGGTGCCCAGCACCTCGCCATCATCCTCCAGCGGACGGCCGGCATCCTGAATCCCCCAGTAAACGGGGGCCTGCTCCCCCTGCCGGAAAGTTTTTCCCGGAACATAAAAAATCCGCGAATCGGGACCGGTATCGGTATGCGAAATGATCACCGACCCGTCGGCCGTGGCTTTCTTGCCCGCGGCAATGATCGTGCAGCTGAATCCCCTCGGAACCGGCAGCAAAACGGCAGCCAGCAAAACCAGGAGTGTGGAATGGATCTTATTCATATTCATGTGTTTAAATTATTACGTTGTTGTGGTTCATTCCGTGAAACACATGCCATATCCATGTGGTTATTTTTACGGTGATTGTCCGTTTTAAGCGGCCGCAAAGAATTGCTTCGCAATTTCATCACGGTTGGTAGATAAATGATGCATGGATATTTCATTATTTAAATTTTTGCGTTATAACGGCTGTTCAACAGGGGCAAGCTCACAGCCGCAGACTGACAGCGGCTGATTCACAGCGGCTGTCGACTCACAGCTGCTGATCAACGGATGTAAACTCACAGCGGCAGATTTACTGGTAAAACAAGAGATTCCCTGACCGGGTATTCTCCGGGTGGGTGTTCACACGGGTCAAGGCAACGATGATCAGGTACCTTTCAGGCAAAAATAGCAGAATATTCGGGCAGGGCAAACTTTCCTAGAGGGATCATCTGACCACCACCTTGCCCACGGCCGAATGGTTACGGTCCCAGATCCTGACCAGGTAGATCCCAGCGGGCAGCGCTCCGGTGTCGATCACGGGCCGGCTCTCCCCTTCCACATCGAGCCGCCTCACCAGCTGGCCCCCTAACGTCCAGATCTCCAGCTGCCCTTCAGGCAAAAAACCCGAAGGCCAATGTACCGAAATGAGGCCCCGGCCGGGATGGGGATAAAAGGTCAGCTGCCCGTCCCTTTTCACCTCCGGAAGGAAGGTGGTTCCCCCGTATTGTTGCACGATAATGGCATTGTAAGCCACCACGGGCCGACTGTCGCTGCGCACGGCCAGACTGAGGCCACTGGCGCTGCTGCTGGAAAAGCGGTCCCCCATCGACACCCAGTTCCCCCCTTCATAACGCATCACCGACAGTTTGCCGCTGGTGTTTCCATCTCCAAAGGCGGCATACAGGGTACCTCCGGGACCAGTGCTCAGCACCATCCCGAAACCGGTCTCCTGCGACAGCGGCCCCTGCCCGGTGGCCGCCCAGTCGCTTCCCGAAAAGCGGTAAACGGTGGCCCTGGCATCGGTACCCCGGGCCGCCAGGTAAGCGGTACCCCCATCAACAGAGAGGCAGCGGCTGCCCGCATCGTGCGTCGAGGGCGTAAACCCGGGAGTACCCGCAAAAGCCCATTTCGAACCGTCGTATTTCATCACCGAAGCCCGGTAGTTGTTGGCATAGTCGCGGAAGGCCAGCCAGGGCGTCGAACCACTGACCGCCAGGGAGTAAACCCCCGACATCCCGGGGGTGAACCCGGGAGTGCCCACGGTGCTCCATCCCCCGCCACTGCCTGTCACCACCGTCGCCTTGTCATTGAACTCGGCATCACTGTAAGCCACCCAGGCCGTGCCTCCCTCCATCGCCAGGGCCACGTGCGTTGCCACATATTTCGAAAAGCCCGGAGAACCGGCATACACCCAGCCACTTCCGTTGTGACGCATCACCGATACCCGGCCCCCGTAAGCCCCATCGGAATAGGCTACCCACGGCACCCCATGGCTGACCCTGAACTGCAGCTCCGCAGCCTTCCCTTCCGTAAAACCGGGAAGCCCCACATGTACCCATCCCGACCCAGTGTACTTCATCACCGTGGCCTTATCCCCGTTGCCGCCATCGGCAAAAGCAAGGTAAAGGGTGTCCTGGTAAACATCCATCTTCAAATATTTGGCCGTCCCTACCGACAGCTTGCTGGTCACCAAATTGGCCGACCAGGTCTGGCCATGCACCTGCACCGAAAACATCAGGGCAATTCCCAGGAAAAAGGTAAGTTCCCGTCTCATCTCCGTTCAAATTGGTTTTTGTTTAAAAGCTTCATTGTCCATCTATTACGCTCTAAAATATAGGAAAAAAACGAGAATCTACACAAAAAAAGCCAGTCAGGCCCCTTCCCCCCTAGAAGAAACAGGCACAACCGGCTGTTATTCAGTATAATAACTTAATATGTTATGCAGCACAAATCTTTAGGATCTGCGCTACTCCGGAAAACGGGTATGGGACTTCCCTCCGGAAAAGGGAAAGGATCTGCTCCCCCCTTTACATCTCCACCAGGAAGGCACTCATTTGCGGCAAGGCCCCACCTCTTACCGGAACTTCACTTTTCTGTGGCGGAAGCTCCCAGCTGCAGCTGGGACTCCAACCTTTCCAACCGGGCTTTCAGGGCGGACTGTTCCGTCGCAATTCCGGAACGCACCCGCTCCAACTGAGCTTTCAGGGCGGATTGTTCCGCTGTCATCCCGGAAATTTCCTGCCGCAGCCGGTCGTTTTCGGCTTTCAGTGCTTTGACGGCATTCACCAGGGCCACATTGACCGCGTGCATATTGAAATCAAGGTACCCATCCTTACTTTGGGTCACCGCCTCCGGAAAAACCTTCTGCACCTCCTGGGCCACAAAGCCGATCTGCTCCTCCTCAGCATTCAACCCACGCGGGTTCCCGGCCTTATAGGTGAACTTCACCGGCCTGAGCTGAATAATCTCGTTGAGTCCTTTCAGGTATTCGCCCTTCAGATCTTTCATGCGCGCATCGGAGAGGTTGGTCCAGCTGCCGCCTCCCGTTTTGGCTGCCGTGCCGTTGACCACCAGGTTATAACCGGGAACCGCGGTTGTTCCTATCGATACCTCGTCGGCAAAGTAGTTGTAACCTCCGCCATAGCCCCAGCTGAAATAGGTACCATTGTACCAGATGGCCTCTGCAGTGTTGCAAAAAAGCATCTGGTCCGACGTATTGCCCCTGATGTTCACGGCCCCGTTTACATCGAGCTTTTGTACAGGCCCTGTGAGTCCGATTCCGACATCTCCGTCAGAGGCGATGGTGATCCTGGCCGCTGCACTGGTCCCCAGGTACAAGTTTCCGGGCTCGTAAGTAGTTACCCAGCCATTGTTCCCATCCATGCCCAGAAGCAATCCATCCGTAGCGGTGTATCTTGTGGTGGAATTCTGAATGTTCAAGTAACAGTCGGTGGAACCATCGGCTATGGTCAGTTTATTCGTGGGCTTATTGATGCCCACCCCGAATTTCTTCCCGGAAGAATTGAAAATATAATCATCATCGGAAGTCCAGATTCCGGCTTTCCAGGAGGCAGTGCCATAAGCATCGGAAGTGAGGACTTTATCGGCACCCTGGGTTCCGTCGATGATTTTGATGTAATTTCTGAAATCAGCTGCTGCACCTGTTCCGTTGTTCTGGGCAAAAATGGCTGCATAACTGGCGCTGTTGTTCACTGCAGCGACAGCCTGGTATCCCTCGGTCAGTACCTGAAACTGCCGGGCGTCGGAAGCACCCGGAATCTTGCCGATACCCACCCTGCCCGTTTTAAAATAGAGGTCCTCACCCGATTTAAGCCAATCTGCACTGCCGGTAAGGTCATCGGCTGCTCGCCAGGTGGTCCCGTTCCACTTCAATACCTGCCCCGATGTGGCCGCCTGCTGGGCAATCTTCAACGGCTGCGCCGTTGTGCCCAAGCCTGCAAGAGTCGCATCAGAGACTACCGTCTGGGTCCCCCAGTTGTCGCCACCTCCCGAGGAGGGCAGCGTCACCGTACCTCCCCCCTTGCTCAGCGTCAGTACCGTCCCACTCAGATTCAGCATCTGGATCTCATTGCTGGCATCATGGTCGGCATCGTCAACGTTATCAACCTCCACCGTTTTCGCATGAAGGGCATACGGCACACTCAGCAGCGGCGTGGTCCCCATCACCTGATAGGCCGTCCCTCCCGCGGGATCCATCTCCACCTTCAGAAAATGGGTGTGGCTTTCCCATGCTATTCCGGCAAAAGATCCCGTAGTGACAATTCCCTTGCCGATTTCCAGATCAACCAGCCCGAATCCATTGGTTGCTTTACCCGTGTGGGTCTCTATGTAAACCGCCGTACCCGTGGCTGAACCTTGCAGTACCGATATCCTGAAGCTGACCGCTTTGTTGATCAGCACTTCACCTGCCAGATTACGCGCTACCGCCTGGTACTTGAAGGCCTGGGGTGCCTGCCCCCATGCCATCACCCCCACCAGCAGGGACCCCACAAAAAACAACAGCTTCTTCATGATGCTCTGGTTTTTAATTATCTGAAAAAAAGTTACAACATTTTAACTTCACTTACCCTGAAAATGATTACAATTTTAACGATCGATCACAATTCTCCGGACCAGGGATTCTGAACCGCAGTTCAATCGGCATATATAAACGCCGTCGGTCAGGGGGGATAAATCGAGTGTCAGTTGGTTCAAGCCCTGCGGAAGACGGCTGGCCTGGCGCCGCATTACCTCGCGGCCGGCCATGTCGGTAACCCTCAGCCCCACTGTGGTGGGCGCTTCGAGGCTGAAACGAAGCTTGACCTTTCCGGAGGAGGGATTGGGAAAAACACTTAGCTCACCGGGTGCAAGGGCGGGGACTTCACTGCCGGAAGGAAGCGAGGCCACGTATTTCACGCAGTTGCCATAGGCCGTGCCCGCGCTGTTGACGGCATAACTCCGCACATAATAACTCTTCCCCTTCTCCAGCCCGCCCAGGGTCACGCTGAAGTCGCCCGTTCCCGACCCCGCAGCCAGGGTATGGTCACTGGTCGTTGGATCATCATATTCCGCCCAGACGATACCGCGGGCCGTGACCGGTGCCCCTCCGTCCCAGGTGAGGTATCCTTTGATATCCGCACTGGTATCAGAATGGTATTCAGGGAATTCCGTGACGATGGTGGGAAAGACGACCGTCCCCTTCTTCATCAGCCAGGCTTTTTTGACCGCCGCCCGCAGGATATCGCCCCGGATGAAGTCGCTGTTCATCATGTCGGAGGCCACTACCGCCGCCACTTCAGGGGAAGTGGCCAGAAAATGCAGCATCTGCGCTGCCGGGAGGGCATTGTCGCGCCCAGTTCTGCGGATACCGGACGCCATGGCCGCCTTCAGGGTTCCCTTGGCCACTGCCGTCTCCAGGTTTCCCGTTGCGACCGACGACTTCAGGGTTCCCGTGGCCACGGCCGAAGCTGACAGCGTACCCTCCAGCATGCCGAATACCGCCCTGAACAGGTAGGCATCCACACTGTCGGTGAAAAAGGGATCTGAAGAGACCAGAGGGCCATAACTGATCAGACTGTCTTCCACATCGAGGCAGAACTGCTCAAAATCCTGGTTTGTGACGCCCGAATCGGCCAGAAAATGAAGATAATTCGGGTATACCGCCGTAACTATGCCGTAGGTCGATTGCTCAGGATGCCGGGCATATTCCAACACCGCCAGTCGGAATTCATTGTGTTTCAGCTTCTCCAACCCACTGATGAAAAACATCTCTGATTGGATGGATAAAAGGGTATCATAGGGGGTTTCCTCCAGAATGTCCACCACTGCATCGTATCTGCTGTTGAATTCAGCCTCCGCAAACACCTCCGCTCCAAGCAGGGTTTCCAGCGTATCGGTGCAGCCTTTCACATAGCCACTATCCAGGTCGCGACCACCCGGTTTTCCGGGAGCCTCAGTTGATCACTCCGGAATTCCGGAGGACGCCTCCCAGTTCGGGCAAAAACGAATATCCCCCGAAGTGGAGCAGAATAAAACGAATCAGGGGGTTAACGCGTTGACGGCTCCGCCAATGGGGGGGGGGATTGGCCTCAGAAACACACCTCCGGGGATGACACACGGCTATGAACCGCCAGGCATGCCTCTAACACAGCGCCTGATCTTCCAGATGGAATTACCTTTCCACCACCATCAGGGCCGAAGCGGTACCGCTTTTTCCGGTCACCCTGACCACATAAGCCCCTACCGGGACCGGGGGCACCAGCGACCGCCGGTGGATCGCCGCTCCCCGCTCCTGAAACAACCGCTCCCCCTTCAGGGTAAATATTTCCAGGGTATGAAACGGAAATGCCGCCTCGATGTGCACCTCACCAGCCGCAGGATTGGGATAGAGTTTCAGCGCCCCGCCACCGTGGGAACCGGGTTCCAAAACATCCGCCACCGCTGTGGGCACCTCCTTGCGGGTAAAGGTGATCCAGCGAAGCACAAACAGGCGCGGGGTAGTGCCGCCCGTGAACTTCAGGTAAAGGTCATGGGTGCCGGTCACCCTCTCCACGGGTGCCGGAAACTTCCGGAAGGTATTCCACCCCCCTGATGCGGTAACCGTGCAGCTTCCTATCAACCTCCCTGAGTCAATCGAATCGAGCCAGAACTCGACTATTCCTCCCTCACCCAGGCCGGCCGCCTCCAGCACGACCGAGTCGGCCGGTGGGTAGAGCTCCCCGTCGCCGAAGGCCACTCCTGCATAAAGGGCCCAGTCTCCCGCACTGATCTGGTCCAGGTTACTGATGCCTTGGCTGGGGGCCGTGCGCGTCACCCCCTGCTGGTTGGCAGGGCATTCCGCCAGAATGGGCGTAAAGGCATCGCGGTAGCGGTAGAGGTCAAACCAGGCGCTCCGGCTCCCCTCCACGAACAACCCCTGCCGCGTCCCCGTAAAACTGGATAAATCAGAAAAACCGTCGATTGCCGACACGTCGACCGCCGACCCCACCGGGGTCCACGTCACCCCGTCGGCACTGAAATAACCGCTGATCTTGTGGTTGACCCTGACCATTTTCAGCCACAGGGTATCTCCGGAAGTCACCGCCGTTTCAAAGGATGTCTGGTCGTAGCTGAACGCCACCCCTTTTTCACCTCCGGAAAGGCGGGTGATGAAAAGCTTCACAAAGAGGGTCTCATCGCCCCGCATGATGCGGAGGCCAGCCCCGTCGGTAGTTGCCCCGGGGTCAAATTCCAGCCGGGTGACCAGGGCATAGTTGTGCTCCCCGTCGTTCTGGATGACGGTCATGGCCTTCGACGTGCTCTTGGGGGAGAGGCGCAGCCACCCCGGCCGCTCGGTAAGCGACCACCGTTGCGTAGGCGTCTGCCCCAGAAACGACCACCCCGGGTGGAGCTTCGGCCCGTCGAAATTGTCTGAAACGGGCACCCCCCAGGGAATGCCGCTGCTGGGCAGCCGTGGCGCCGTAAAAGACTTATTAATAGGATAATCTGCCACCGGCCGTCCGGCACTGTTGTAACGCACCTGGTTGAGCAGCCCCTGCCGCCCCTGGCCTTTCCACTCCCCCTTGGCATACAGCGGATGAACCACCCACGAGGTGCTGTCATCGAGCATCACCGCCGGCGACACATGGTTGGGTGAGGTGAACAGCGACCCTCCCTTGAGGGGGTCCCCCTCGTTGAAGAAATCGCCCAGCATCGTCCACGCCGAGGGGTCAGCCGTGAGCGTCGGGCTGCGCATCACCTTCTGGCCTCCCGCCAGGTCGCGGGCAAACGAATAGTAGTAATACCCCCTGTATTTCCATAGGACAGGCCCCTCGGCCCAGGAATAAGGATAGGATGGGCCCGGGTTGAGCCATTTCAGGTCGTATATAGCCCCCGCAGGCTGGCCGTTGGGCCCCAGTTCCACGATCCCGTTGTTGGGCTGGCCATTCTTCACCACCAGATACCAGCGGTTGTCATCATCTATGAACACCGAATTGTCGTACCCCAGTCCGTAAGGTAACCCTACCGGATTGTTGATTTTCACGGGGGTACCCCAGGGCCCCTCCGGGGTGCTGGCTTTCACATAGTGCATCGTGTTGCCCCGCGAGAAAAAATGCCAGTACTGGCCGTTGTAGAAAACCATCTGTCCGCCCCAGCACCCTCCCCCCGGAGCATCACCGTATCCACTCCACGCCGCACTGACCGGCTGCGCGATGGCCTCCCAGTGCACCAGATCGGTCGAATGCCAGATCACCGGCGTCACATTGAAAGAGGAGCCTGTCGTGTAAAAATGATCCCCGATGCGGGTCAGGGTACAGTCGGGATGATCCCCCGGAATCACTGGGTTCATATAACTCCTGAACGACGGCGTCTGCCCTGTCCCCGGTACCGGTAAAAGAAACAGAAAAAACACAGCAATCACCCGTACAGTTCTAAAGCCCCAACCGCCATGATAAGACCACCCGGCAACGACATCTGCCAGCCCGCATACTCCCTGCTTTAAGTCCGGTGTACCTGCAATGGTTGAAATTCTATTGGTCATAGGCTGGTCCTCATTTTTTTGCACGGAACCTTTCGGAGCGCCCGATAATTCCGTTTTCACAAATATACAGTTCCGCCACTAAAAAACCCCCGGTGCGCCCTGACGAAAACCATTTTATACTGTTGGTTTGACAATTTGAGGGATAATTACTAATTTTACCCCGAAGGGATTCATTTGCTTAACTTTTGGATGCCTTCCCAGAATTATTAAGAGCTATGAAGAATATCCTTTTCCTTACGGCATTTTCCATATTTCTGGCCGGGTTACCCTTAATGGCCTCCACTCAGAAGGTGACCTACACCCAGGTCAATTTTCAACCCGATCAGAGTTACCAGACCATGGTAGGTTGGGGGGCCTCACTGGCCTTTTACGAAGGGTGGCTCACCGCTCACCCTAAAAAAGCCGAAATCTACGATGTGATTTTTAAGGAGCTGAGCCTCGATATTCTCAGGGTGCGCAATGCCTATGGCTATGACAACACCATGATCACCAAGGTAAAGGAGTTCAACCAGGCGGCGCAGAAATCGCTGGGCCGCCCCATCGACATCCTGACGACCTCCTGGGGCCCCCCGGCCTCCCTGAAAAGCAACAACGACCGCAATAATGGCGGCACCCTGAAATACACCGTAACCGACGGAAAGGTGAGTTTCGATTATGCCGGTTTCGCCCGCTGGTGGAAACAGTCGCTCGACGACTACAATAAAAACGGAGTCTACCCCAAATATGTCAGCATCCAGAACGAACCCGACTTCAAAGCCACCTATGAGTCGTGCCTGCTGAATCCTTCAGAGACCATCAACGCCAACGACACCATCGCCGGCTATAACAAAGCCCTCGATGCCGTCTATGACACCCTCCAGAAAAGAAACTCCATTCCCCTCTTTCTGGGGCCTGAATGCGTGGGTATCGGCTATTTCGGACAGACGTCGAATGGCGTGGAGAGATATGTCAACGCCCTCAACATCAACAAGCTCTACGGCATTGCCCACCACCTCTACCACGGCACCGACGAGGAGAGTCCCTGGAGTTCCGCCGATTTTGGAAAGCTGGGCGCTTACCGCCCGCAGATCCCCCATTTCCAGACCGAATACAGCCGGGGCAAATGGTTCCCCCTGGCCGGAATGATCTATAAGTCGCTCAACGACGAGAATGCCGTCTCCTATTTCTTCTGGGACCTCGTATGGCCCGACGGAGGGCTCGTGGACATCGACTTCCCGTGGGATGTCAACCAGTGGACCGATAAAACCAAGGGGTACCAGCGCACCAAGCATTTCTGGGTCTTCAAGCAATTCTCTGCCTGGATCCACCCCGGCTGGAAGCGGGTCAAGGTCAGCTCCCCCTCCATCATGGTCAAAAACGTGGCTTTTCTGAGTGCGGACCGCGATTCGGCCACCCTGGTGGCCTCCAACACCTCGGCCTCCACCAGCTATGGCCTGAAGCCTACCATCCCAGGCTACACCATCGACACGATGGTCATCACCCGCACCTCGGCCACTGAAGACGGCGTGACACTGACCATGCCCACCGACTCGGTCCTCATCGCCCCCCAGTCGATCACCACCATCGCCATGAAACTCTCGCCCATCAACACCTCGGCCGATCTGCACCCCCGGTCTGAATCGCCCACCACCCTGGCAACCCTCTATCCCATTCCCCTCCGGAATGAGGGAAGGCTCCGTTTTACCACTCCGGAACCGGGAAGTTACTCCCTGATGGTCTATGACCTCCGGGGAAGCCGGCTGATCAGCCAGCACCTGGGCACCCTCTCCCCCGGCGAACAAAACATCAGTTTCCACCGACAGAACCTCCCCGCAGGCACTTATCTTTTCCGGATTGAAAGCAACGGCAGTGAGGCCGCCCACGGAAGATTCACCGTAGCCGACTGATGCGGAAGATCAGCCCGTTCCACTCAGGCATCAATCCCTTCCGAAATCCACGACACTAAGGCGCGTCACTCAAAACGCATCCTGACAGGCTGATAAACGGTCTCGATGGTCTCACTTTGACCGGTTTAATCATCGCCTATGGAGAAAGCACCGCCACCGGCTGATTCGGAAAACAGGCCCCTGCCTGATGCCAGTGAACGACCGGAACAGATGCCTGATACTTATCCTTCAGGGGAAAAGCCACGTTGGGAGGAAAAGGGAAAAAATAAGACTACCGGTACAGCTCTTTGATCCTGATTCTTCTGATGGTGGCCACGTCGAGATGGGTCCCCGCCTTCTGACTTCCGGCGCAGTAGCCCAACAGCACGTGCTTTTTGTGGAAATGGATGGCCGTGTAGCAGTACCAGCCATCGGGATCGGTTTCCAGGTTGGCCACGTGATCCCAGCTCTTCCCCTCATCGCGCGAAACAGCTACAGTCAGGGGCGTCCTTTCCCCTTTGGTCTCCGGAAGGCTGCCATCATTATGGTTCCACACCATCAGCCAGTCGCCGGTCGAGGGGATCTTTTTAATGCTGGCCGGGGAAAGGGGTGAGGCCACCTCCATGCTCCTGATGGGGCTCCAGGTAACGCCCCGGTCCGCAGAAAGGGAGAACTGCTGATACCCGCCGCTGGCCCTGATGAACATCATTACCTTACCATCCTTCCGCTCCACCACACCCGGCTCCTGGGTGATGATCGCCGTGGTGTCGGGGACTTGACTCCCCGCCTTCCAGCTCTTCCCGTTATCATCGGAATAGTAACAGAAGAGCTTCGCCTTGTTGTTCCAGGTGGGATCGCCCGGAACTTTGTGCAGGGCCACCGGCAGGAGAATCCTCCCTCCTGAAAGCTGAATGGCCCGGTCGTTGTTGAGGACGAAATAGCCTTTCCGGTCGGTGATGCAGTCGACCGGGGGGCCCCAGCCCTCCCCTTCGTCGGCCGAAAGGCGCATCACCGGGATGCAATCCTCGGTGGAATTCTTCCGGAGGTAAAAAAGGGCAATCGAGCCGTTGTGGAGCCTCAGCAGGGAAACCGACATGATGTTCATGGCCCCTTCGTTTTCCAGGATCAGCTGATCTTTCTCAGACCATGTTTTTCCGCCATCTCCTGAAATGCGCCCCATCAGACAGGCTACATCATGGTCCCCGTTGCCTCCCGAACCGTAATGGGTGTATATGAAAAGCACCCTCCCGTCACGAAGGGTGATGAAGGCCCCCTCGCTGTTTCTCTTGTTGTCGGGTGACGGCGAGAGTACCAGAACCCTCTTGCCCTTTTCCGCCCCCACGGAAGAGGTATCGGAGGGATGAAGACCGATGGCCCCAATGCGGGTCAGCGCATCAAAGTTCATCGTAGTTGGAGCCATGGTGTCGGAAGTCGGCGCTTCGAATTTCATCGCAGCCGGCACAGCACTCAGAACCGGAGGAGGGTTCAGATCAACGGCCTGCGATACGCCAGGAAGGACCATCATGCCCGGGAAAAGAATCAGGATTATTTTCAACCGGACGGCCTTTAAGAAAGAAAGATTCAGCCGGGAAATAAAAGCCAGGAAGCTCCGGTGGGTCGAGACATACAAGGATAAGATCATGCTGTGAAGGATTATAGTACCCCGAAATATAGGAAAGTTCCCTGAAATCCCAACCGGGAAAGCCTATTTCCCCACCCACATCCTGAAGGCCGGGGTCTCTGACGACTGATGGTATTCTGGCCATTGCCAGCGTTCTGTGGTTTGGAGAAAAGTCGGTTTTTCACTATCTTGTAGAATCTTTGCCTTAATATATAACATATGTCAGTATACCCGAAGCTGGATAAGGTCGCCATCTCCGTCAAAGCCCATAAAGTCCTCGGGCAGCTTCTCTTGGAAAACCCAGTTTTAGAAGAGATTATGAAAGGATCGGCCAGTGAGGCCGAAGCCATCGCCGGTGTGGGGAAGTGGGTGATGGCGGAACTGGAGCGTCGGCCCGATGCCTATCGTTTTTACCGCCAGGAGGTGCACGGTCATGAGGCTTTTACCCGGTTGGTGTGGCAGGATTACGCCCTGATCAGGATTCTCGACTATATAGACCATGCCGGAAGGAAATTCAGGGATCCTAACCTGAGGGGGGCCGTAATCGTCAGTCATCCCTTCAGGATGCTCTGGCTGGCCGTGAACCGCGGCACCGGGGGCGCCAAAGCCTCATTTTTCCGTGACATGCTTTACCTCTTCCGCCAATTCCGCGGCGTATATCCCCAGCGGATCCCGGAAAAAAGCCTTGTTCTCGAATGGATGGCACGTCATCCCTCGAGCCTCGACCCCCGCATCATCACCTTGCAGAAAGAAAACCGCGACCGGATCATCAGCATCCTCATCGATAAAATGGACCATGGGGCGATCAGCAGTACCCGCTATTTCTTCCCCCCGGGAATGACGCGCGCAGAGAAATCCAAAAAGATGCTCGAATGGTGGGACGACCATCGTTTTCATCTCCGCTTTGCCGTCCGCTCCCCCGACCTCCTTAATGAGCTTCTGTGTTATTCCCTGGATCCCGACACCCTGCAGATTCTTCGAGAGGCCCGAGAAGCCGGGATTCCCTTTTTCGTCAATCCCTACTACCTGTCGTTGCTCCACGTGCGGGTACCCGGTTTTGCCGCCGGCGCCGACCTGGCCCTGCGCGCCTATATCCTGTACAGCAAGCAGCTGGTTAAAGAGTTCGGCCATATTAATGCCTGGGAAAAGGAGGATGTCGTGGAACCCGCCCAACCCAATGCAGCCGGCTGGATCCTCCCGGCGCATAGCGGGGTCCACCGCCGCTATCCCGAGGTAGCCATCCTGATCCCCGCCACCATGGGTCGCGCCTGCGGTGGCCTCTGTGCCTCCTGCCAGCGGATGTACGACTTCCAGCGCGGAAACCTCAACTTCAACCTCGACAAACTCAAACCGGGCGAAAACTGGGAACAACGGCTCGCCAAAATTCTGGAATACTGGGAAAAGGATACCCAGCTGCGTGACATCCTTATCACCGGGGGCGATGCCCTGATGAGCCGCGACAAGTCACTGACGATTATCCTGAATGCCGTCTATGACATGGCCTTGCGCAAGAAAAAAGCCAATGAAACCCGGAATGAGGGGGAGAAATGGGCTGAGATCCTCCGGATCCGCCTGGGCACCCGCTTGCCGGCTTACCTGCCCCAGCGGATCACTCCCGAACTGACCACCATCCTGGCCCACTTCAGGGAGAAGGCTTCCGCCATCGGCATCCGCCAGTTCTTCATTCAGACCCATTTCGAGTCGCCCCTGGAGGTGACCCCCGAAGCAAAACAGGGCATCAGCCGGCTGATCTCTGCCGGATGGACAGTCACCAACCAGCATGTCTTCACGGCAGCCTCCTCGCGCCGCGGCCATACCAACCGGCTGCGACAGCTCCTCAACGACATGGGCGTGCTCACCTACTACACCTTCACCGTCAAGGGTTTCATGGAGAATACCTTTAACTTCGCCACCATCGCCCGGGCAGCCCAGGAACAAACCGAAGAAAAACCTATCGGAAAAATCCCCCCTCCGCTCCTGGAAGAAATCAAACCCCTGCCCAATGAGCCAGAACTCATGACCGAAAGAATCCATGCGCTCCGTACCAAGGCCGGGCTCCCCTTTCTGGCTACCGACCGGAGTGTCATCAACCTGCCCGGCGTAGGAAAAAGCCTTACCTTCAGAGTGATCGGCATCACCCGCTATGGAAGGCGGATATTCCAATTCGACCATGACGCCACCCGCACCCATAGCCCCATCATTCACAAATTGGGCAAGGTGACTATTATCGAGTCCAAATCGGTCTTTGAATACCTCCGGCAACTGGAACATTTTGGCGAAGAGGTCTCCGAATATGAAAGCATATGGGGATATACACTGGGGGAAACCGAACCCCGCATGCCCCTCTACAACTACCCGGATTACGATTTCACCATCACTGAAAAGATGACCCACCTCGACCTGGGCGGGTAACAATCCCTTTACCCTTTCAACCTGTTCCGATAAAACCCTGCAAAAATGGAAACCAATAAATTTAATGGCAAATTCGTTGCAGGTCTGACTATGGTTGCGGCCATGGGGGGATTAATATTCGGCTACGACTGGGTGGTGATTGGCGGGGCCAAGCCTTTTTACGAGCGGTTCTTTGACATTACCCAAAACGATCAGGCTCCTTTCGGACACCATCGCCGGAATACTCCAGGATCCCATTAAAGATCAACAGGCCCGTGTCTGGAGCCAGAAAGTTCTCATTTCCACCTATTCCACCGGGGAAAAGGAAAAGAATCCGATGTTCCTCGAAAAACGCGTCTACCAGGGTTCCAGTGGGGTGGTTTATCCCTACCCCGTTATTGAAAAAATCAGCGATGTAAAAACCAACCAGGAGTGGAATGCTCTTTTTTTGGAAAATCCATATCTGCTCATTATGATCCTTCCCGAACTGGGAGGGCGTATCCAAATGGCTTACGACAAACTGAAAAACAGTCATGGTGGCTTACTTCATGTCGCCAACCACCACGTGGACCTGGGGAAAAAACAGTGGACCTGGGGAAACGGCGATTTCGGAAAAGCATGGGACCGGAACCTGACCGATGAAGATGGCCCCTATATCGAATTAATGTGTGGCGTTTATACGGACAACCAGCCTGATTTCTCATGGCTCATGCCCGGAGAAGGCACGCCTCAGCCTTGAGAAAGCCTTCTCTCTTGACAGGAGTGACGCCCGCATAGGCATGGAACTGGACCAGCTTTACAAGAGGCTTAACCTCAATCCGGAATTGAGATGGGCTTTTCTTGAAGAAAACCATACTCTCGTTGAAAAACGTGATGATCTCTTCCTCGAAAAAGTCACCCTTCTAAATCTAAAAGGGAGGTATGAAGAAGCCTACAGAAATATTATGTCACGCAAATTCCATCCCTGGGAGGGGGGGGAGGGAATAGTATCGGAACAGTATGTTTGGTGTCTCACGAAACTGGCCAAAAAGGCCATCCAGTCAGGCCACTTTCCGGAAGCGCTCAGGAACAACCTGTACCATAAAGGGGCCCACATCCAATTCAACGATCTGAATACCTCATTTTCCCACCCACATCTTGAAGGCTGAGGCTTTCAGACGGCTGATGGTGATTTTGTCATTGACGGGGCTCTTCAGCCTGACGACCAATTTGTTCCCGAAGTAATCCTCGAAGCGGGCAATCAGATCGATATGGATGATGGTCCGGCGGTCAGCCCGGAAATAGTGGTCAGGATCGAGTTCCTCCTCGAGCCGGTCGAGCGGGAAGTCCACCACATGTTTCTCCCCGTTCCAGGTAAGGGCTGTGGTGATCTTGTTCTCGCTCACGAAGCAGGCGATATCGCGGGTGTTGAGCTTATAATAGCGGTTGCCGGCTGAGACCAGAAACCGCTGCCGGTACTCCTTGTGTCCTGACCTGATGGCTCGCAGGATCTCCCCATAGTCAACGCCCGCAAGAACATGCTGCGCGTCGGGCTGCTGGTCAGCGTGCCATTGCCAGTGCCAGGCCTCGAATTTCTCCAGCGCCCGCTCCAGGTCGCTCTCCCTGACAGGCTTTAAAAGATAATCGATACTGTTGACCCGGAAGGCCTGGATGGCATACTGGTCAAACGCCGTGGTGAAAATGATGTTGCTGGTCACCTTCACCTGATCAAAAATCGAAAAGCAGATCCCATCACTCAGCTGGATGTCCATCAGCACCAAATCGGGCTGCTCCCCTTCCCCGAAAAAATCCACGCTCTGCCTGACACTCTCCAGCTGAGCGACGACCTCCCACCCGGGGCGCAGCTTCTGCATCATGTCGGTGAGCATCCGCAGGTTGGGCTTTTCATCTTCTACGATGGCTACTCTCATATCAGGCTTCTTTTCAAACTGTTCCCCATTCATGTTCCCAAACACCTTTTTTACCTTTACGCCCTTGCATCAGTGGTACCATTCTCCCTTTCACAACAGGGGCAACTCCACCCTGAATACACTTCCTGTATTGGTGACCGTCACCTTCCGTTCGGTCAGTAATTCATAGCGCGCCGTCAGGTTGGCCAGCCCCTTTTCGGTCGAATATGAGGTCTCCCTGACCTGAATATTGTTTTCCACGCTGATCGATTCCCCTGCAGTGAAGATCTTCAGGGTCAGCGGCCGGTCGGAAGAAACCACGTTATGTTTGATGGCATTCTCCACCAGCAATTGCAGCGACAACGGGGGAATCCGCCGGGGGTTCAGGGCCGGATCCACATCGATCTCCACCTGCAGGCCCACCCCCAGCCGTTCCTGGTGCAACTCCAGGTAACTCCTGATGAACTCCAGCTCCTCCCCCAGCGAGACCGTCGTCCGGTCGCGGCTCTGCAGCACATACCGGTAGGTATCGGTGAAGTTCTGGGTGAAGGCCACCGCCGCCTCCGGGTCGTAACGGATCATAGACTTGAGCACACTCAGGTTGTTGAAGAGAAAATGGGGGTTAAGCTGATCCTGAAGGGCATTGTATTCGTTTTTCATCTGAAGCTGCCTGAGGGCTTCCACCTCCCGCTGCGAGGCAATCCACTTGGAGACGATGCGCAGGCTCAGGGAAATGACGATCAGGATAAAGACGAAGATCAGCCCGAAGGCCACCATCAGCCAGGTGATGGGTTCCTGCAGCACCTCCAGGTATTTGATCTGACTTTCAAAATAGAGCAGCGCAAAAAGGCCGATCATCAGGCTAAGCAGAAAATGAAGCAACACCCGGGTTTTTATTCTTGAGGGAATCGGAAAATAGCGTTCCGAGAGATTATCGAGCAAGACGTTCAACTCCGTGACAATGTTGAAGATCAGAATAACCTTGAAATACTGGACCGGAGGAATATGCGCCGCATTGCCCCCGATGATTCTGGCGGTCACCAGCATGAAAACCAGCGCCACGGCGCTGACCGACCCCACTCTGAAGAGGATCGACCGCACCTTGTAGGAGGAGAGGCCGCTGATGAAATCCAGTTCTTTATTCATTATTACCGTGTTATGATACCCTGCGATTCATGTCCCATCAAATATAATCAACCAGCGCCGATTTCCTGCTACGGATCACCTTTAAGGCCAACTTACGATATCCGGGGCCCTTATTTCGGAGCCGGTTTTCTCCGGAATCCTCATCTGCTCCGGGAAGCATCCCCCTTTACAATGGGGAGGTATGTTACGGCGGGTCCCGCGCCCTCATCCCTGGCGAACGCCCTTACCAGAACCGGAGCCTCTCCTTCGGAGTGATCATTATAGTGCCCCGGTGGCTTTAAGCCAGGCCGTCTCTTTCAGGCGGAGGTCGGCGCCCGCCTCTATCTGTTCGCTACGGGCGCTCTGCCACTGGGCCTGGGCTTCCAGCAGGTCGGTGAGCAGTCCCATGCCCACCTCAAAGTTGTCGCTCGTCACCCGGAGGTTCTCTTCGGCCTGTTCCATGGCGGTGGCGGCCATCGCTACCCGCAGATGGGCATCCTTCAGATTTAGGCGGGCCTGCTCTATTTCCAGCGTCATCAGCCGGGAGTTCTTTTCCAGCTCTTCCGCCCTGATCTGGTGGTCATGTTGCGCCGAAAGCTGCTTCTGGCGCCCTTCACCCCAGTGGAAAATAGGAATCTTCAGGGAGGCCATCACGGTGGGGTTCGAGGAGGTGAACTTCTCAGGACCGATTTCTATGCCTCCCACATAGTTATAGCCCACGCTGATGCCTGCCGTGGGCAGAAAATCAGCACGTACCAGCTTCACCTGTTCCCGGGCCAGGGCTACGTTTTTCTGCAACAGCCGGTATTCGGGCCGGGCCGACAGATCAACCGGCGTGCCTTCACCAGTCAGGGAGGGCTGGGTGTGGCCCGCACCTTCCAGACGTCTGGGGATTTGGGGTAGTGTGTCCGACGCTATAAACCCTCTTTCGCCCTGGAGTGGAGCCGTGGCGGATCCTGATGAACTTCCGGTCTGAACCGTGTCGGTCGTTTCTATGGCTGTGTCATAGGGGAGTCCGGTGATGCGGCAGAGGGCCATCCGGGTGAGTACCAATCCGCTGCGGGCTTTCTGCAACTGCAACCTGACTTCGTTATGTTTCACCGTCACCTTCAGCAGCTCGTTGCGGGTGGTCATCCCCGTCTCCCAGGCATTTTGGACCCGCTCCTCCAACCGGCTGAGCAACCCTTCATAGGCTTCGGCCAGCTTCACCTTTTCCTGTACCGACACATGGAGCCAGTAAGCCTGATCGGCTTCCCAGAGGGTATTGGCCTGCTGCAGGGCCAGGTTGTCGGCAGCCATCTCCGTGCCGATGCGGGTCATGGCGTTGCCCGCGGCAATCTTTCCCCCGGTATAGAGGGGTTGCTGTAGCGAGATCCCCGCCAGGTAAGCCCCCTGAAGACTGATCTCCAGAGGCAGCCAGGCATACATATTAAAGATGGGATTTCCATCGGCCCCCATCACCACCTCTCCGGTCTGGGGATTCACCATCACGTTGGGCCGCAACTGACCGGTGGCCAGGTCTGGCACCTGCGTAGGCAGCGTCAGCTCCTGCTCGATGTCATTGAAAAGGTAAGCCCCCGTGGCACTCCCCGACAGCGCAGGCAGGTACTGCGTTTTCATGGCCGCCCGCTCGGCACCGGCCTTCTCTACCCTTAAACGGGCGATCTTCATCTCCTGGCTCTGCTCCAGGGCCAGCCGGCGACACTCCTCCAGCGACATACGCTGCTGTGCCTTTACCTCCGGAAGCGTCACCAGCACTAAAAACAGAATCAACAATCGCTTCATGGTCATACTCATTTTTCAGGGATTGGGGAACTTACGCCGGAACCGGTCGCCGGATCAAAGGGATTTCCGGAAGGTCCGGTGGGGACTGTCTCCGGAATAACACCTTGGACTCCTCCGGAAATGGCCTCGGGGGCTTCACCCGTTTCATCCCTGTGGATATGGAAGGCCACGGCATAGAGGATGGGCACGAAGACCAGGGTGATGAGGGTTCCCACGATGAGGCCGCTGATGATGGTAACGGCCATGCTCTTGTACATGGGGTCGGTCAACAGGGGGAGCATCCCCAGGATGGTGGTCACCGAGGCCATGATCACCGGCCGGGTACGGGCAATGGTGGCATTCACCAGCGCCGTGAAACGGGGGATCCCCTCGCCGATCTGCTTGTCTATTTCGTCGAGCAGAACCACCGAATTCTTGACAAGCATCCCGATCAGGCCAATGGCCCCCACAATTGCCATAAAGGTAAAGGGCGACCCGGTGAGAATCAGTCCGGGCACGACCCCGATGGCCGTCAGGGGGATCACCACCAACACGATCAGTGGTTTCCGCAAGTCGTTGAACAACAGCAGCAGGATCAGCAGGATCAACATGACCGACAGAGGCAGAAAGCTGAAGATATTCCGGAGGGCATCGCGCTGAAGGTCGTGTTCACCGACCCATTTGTAGCTGTAACCTTCGGGCAGGTCGATGGCGGCCACCTCTTTCATCATGGCACGGCGCACATCAGCCGGGCTGAAACCTTCTATGGGGTCACACTGCGCCTGGATGGAACGTTTCCCGTTGGTGCGGTGCACCAGCGTCTCCTCCCACTTGAGGCCGATGCCTGAGGTGACCGCACTCAGAGGCACCGGACTGACCATCTCTTTGGCCAGCTCATCGGTGGTTTTGGTCCCGTAAAGCAACTCCATGGCGTCTGTTCCCAGGAGCCGCCCCACATCGGGAAGCATGCTCCACACCGGAATGTCGCTCAGGTCCTGCAATAGAGAGCCATCGGCCGCGCGGGTCTTCATCTGGATGGTATAGGCCGTCTCCCCTTCGTAGTACTTCCCGAGGGGAAGACCTGTTGTCGCCGCCAGCAAGGCGTTGCTCAGGTCGGAACGGCTCACCCCCGCACGGGTGGCCAGGGTCGGATCGTACTGCGCCATGACCGACTTGCCCATCGGATGCCAGTCGTCACAAATGGTGTATTGGTCGGCACCGGGCGTACGCCGCATGATCTCCTGCACCTGCTGGCTCAGCCGGTGAAGAACCGCCGGATCGGGCCCCCGGAACTCCACCTCCACGGTATGCGACGCCTTCACCGACAGGTTGTATTTCCTGATCCGGATGTAGGCATCGGGGTAGTGTTCATAGAGGTATTTCTCCAGCACCGGCTTCATGCGAACCATCGTTTTATAATCCTCAAAATTGACGATCAGTTCGCCCACGCGGTCACCGGCCTCCCCCAGCGCCCGCACCAGACAGTAACGCGTGGGCGTCATCCCGTGGCTGGCCACCACCATCTTCACCTCTTCCATCTGGAGCAGGTGGGCAGTGATCTGCTCCAGGTCGGCATTCACCCGGTCGGGACTGGTCCCATCGGGAAGCTGGTATTCCACATAGACCTGGTTGTAGTTGAAGTCGGGGAAGAAGGTATTCTCTATGTTTTTCACATTAAGGGCCACCAGCAGCATCAGCAGGGAGGCGACGGCGATGGTGGCCGGCTTGTGGTTGATCAGAAAGCTCAGGACCAGGCGTACGGCCCGGTGGGTTTTCCCTTCGGGGTGAGGCGTTGAATCGCCTTCTCCTTTGACTTTAAGCCACCGCTCCGCGAATAGGGGAATTTGCGTCAGCGCCAGGATCCAGCTGAAGAGCAGTGAGATGCAGAGCACGATGAAGAGGTCGCGGGTATAGGTACCGGCGGTATCCTTCGATAGGAATACGGGCAGAAAGGCGGAAATCGTGATCAGGGTAGCTCCCAGCAGGGGCATGGCCGTTCGCCTGGCCGTCCGTGTCAGGGCCACGCTGCGTTTCACCCCTTTCCCCAGGTCTACCAGGATACCATCGGCAATCACGATGGCATTATCGACGAGCATTCCCATGGCTATAATGAAGGCTCCCAGGGAGATCCGCTGGAGGGTGCCCCCTGTGGCCAGCAGAACTGGAAAGGTGGCCAGCACCGTCAACAACAGTCCGATCCCGATGATCACCCCACTGCGCAGCCCCATGGTTAACATCAGCACCAGGATGACGATGGCCACCGAAGCCACCAGGTTCCACATGAAACCGTCGATGGCCTCCTTCACCACGTCGGGCTGGAAGAAAACCTTCTCGAAATGGAAGCCCGCGGGAATGCTCCCCCGGAGCTCTTCCATCCTCTGCTCCACCCGTTTTCCCACCTCGATGATATTCTCCCCGGTCTCCATGGAAGCCGATATAGCTATGGCCTTCTGGTTGTTAAGGGTCATCGTGTTGCGCAAGGGGGTACTGTACCCCTTCTGCACGGTGGCGATGTCGCCCAGCCGGAACTGGTCACCGCGGATGCCCCTGATCTGGATGTTCTTCAGATCATCGAGGGAAGTGATCTTATCGCTGACGCCCACCCTGACCAGTTGGGCCCCGGTTTCCAGAACACCAGGGTAAACCGTCTGGTTCTGGCCGCTGATGGCCGACATTATCTGCAGGGGGAAGACTCCCAGCTCACCCATCGTTTCGGCCGGCAGAATGATGTCGGCCACGGGTTCCGGCGCCCCGAAAATGGCCACCCGCTTCACGCCGTCGACTTCCAGCAGCTCCTGCTTCACATATTCGGAATATTTCTTCATCTCCTCATAGGAGTAACCATCGGCCGTCATTGCGTAAAACATGCCATAGACATCGGCGAAGTCATCGATGACCATGGGGGTTTGCGCTCCTGCCGGCAGCTTGGGTACCGCCGCCGTGATCTTGCGCCGCAGGAACTCCCACCGCTGCGGAATCTCTTCCTGTGGAACCGTCATCTTCAGCTCTACCGTGATCATGGAGACATTATCTTCCGACTGCGACATGACCAGATTGAGGTCGGAAAGGGTGTTGATCTCGGTCTCCAGCACGTCGGTGACCTGGAGCTCCACCTCATGGGCCGAGGCTCCAGGGTAAATGGTCACCACCCGCGCCTGCATGATGACGATCTCAGGATCCTCCAGCTTGCTGATCCGCATAAAGGAGAGGATACCCCCCACCAGGATCACCGCCAAAAGGAAGTAAAAAATCGTCTTCCTCTGAAATGCCATTTCGGAGATGTGCATTACAAAAGCCCTCCTACATTGGTTTCAGCAGGGACCGCCAACCGTTCTACCTTCCATCCCTCCCGGAGGGCATGGACGCCGGCCACCACCACTTCATCGTTCTCGTGGATTCCCGACAGGATGGTGATCATCCCGTTACCCGCCAGGTCGCCCGTGGTCACCTCCTGTTGGCGTACCGTCGAGGTTGAAGCATCGAATACCCATACACAGCTTTTACCTTCTTCCCGGAAGAGAGCGGTCAACGGTAACTGAAGAGGAGTCTCCAGTCCATTCTGGTAACCTATCTTCACGTTGACGGTCATCCCTGGTGCCAGCTCAGGGTTTACCTTCGGATCGAGGCGGAAGGTCGTCCGGTAAAGCTGGCTGTTGTTGGCTTTCATCTGAGTACTGACGAATTGCAGGGGATAGACTTCTGCCGGGGCAAGGGGCTGCGTACAACTGAAGGTAGTGAAATCCTCTTTCCGGAGGAAAAAAGAGGCCGGCAGGTCAATTTCTACCAGGTAGGATTTCACATCAATGAGCGAAGCGACCGTCATTCCTGTGTTGACCATTTCACCCTCCTCATATTTGACCGACTGGATGTAACCCGAAAAGGGGGCATAAAGGCGGGTGTCGTTGAGCTGGTCGCGGGCATTCTGGAGCTTCATGCCGAGCATCTTCTCGCCGGCCACGGCTTTCTCGTAGTCGTTATCGGCCAGGCTCTTGCGGTTGCTGAGTTCAGTAAGCCGGTCGAACTCCCCTTTCATCTGGGCATACTGGGCCTCATAAACGCCCGCCTGGATCTCGTAATCGCGGGGGTCGATACGGGCAATCAGGGTGCCCTGCCTGACATAATCCCCCTCCTTGACGTAGATGTCGCGGATGGGCCCCGCCACCCTGAAGGCCAGGTTCACCTCGGCGGCTTCCCTGATGATCCCGGGAAAAGAACGCTCCGTCAGGGTGGCCTCCTTGACCGGGCGGGCCAGCTTTACCTTGTGTGTGATCTCCGGCTGCCCCTCCTTCTTCGGGGCACACGACCCCAGCAGGGCCGCCACCACCAGGACCATCACCAATCTGAATATCGTTTCCATGGCTTTCTATTTTCTGCTAAGAAAACCCTTCCCTGCTAAAGGCAGGCTGTTATTTTTTCCGAAGTGACATAAACCGTCCCTCAACTGATCCTTCTGTTTTATCTTCCAGGGGACCACAGCCGGCTGCCTGATGACTCACGGTTTTTTATTTACTTTTCTTAGCTTTGAGGCGATGTTTCTGCACAGAAACCACTGAACGGCTATCATGAATGCACTGATTACAGCCTTTGATGCGGTACTGCCGCTGTTCCTGATCATTCTCACGGGACTTCTCTTTTCGCGCGCCAAAATGGCCTCGGATCAATGGGTGGAGGTCCTCAACCGGTTTGCCCTCTGGATCGGCTTCCCCGCCCTGGTGATCACTCTGCTGGCCCGCGTTGACCTTTCCGGAGGTCACTACAACCGGATGATGCTCATCAACTCGGTTTACTTCATCCTCTGCACGCTGCTGGCCTTTCCCTACAGCCGGCTGTTCCGTTTCAGCCGCCTGCGCCGCCAGACCCTTTTTCTGATTCTGGCCTATGGCAACGTCACCTACCTGGGGATTCCCGTGCTGCAGACCGTTCTGGGAGAGGGTGCCCTTCCGGCAGGAGGCCTCCTCTCGGCCGTTTACGTCTTCTGGCTGCTCACACTGGGGCTCCTGCTTGTCGAAACGGGCGGCGAAGAACCTTTCCACCCGCGGCATCTGGCCCATAAGCTCCTCACCAATCCCCTTCTCCTTTCGGTGATCGTTGGTCTCTTTTTGGCCATCACCGGCCTCCGGCTCCCCGGAATCCTCACCCGCTCCCTTACGATGCTCTCCCAGTCGGTCACCCCGGTGGTCCTCTTCTCCCTGGGCATCTTTATGGGCTTTCAGAAAATCGGCCCCCTCCGTGAATGGGGACAGGTCGCCCTCTTCTCGCTGGTGATCATGCTGTTGCTGCCCGGGTTGTTTTACCTGGTAGCGGCAAAAACGGGCTGGCTCGAAGGAGTTGACCTGCAGGCCAGCATCCTGGAGGCAGCCATGCCCGTGGGCCTCACCCCCTATGCCCTGTCGCAGCAATACCGCCTCGACACCTCCTTCACCGCTCGGGTCGTCCTCCTCTCCACCTCCCTCTCCCTCCTCTTCCTCCCCCTCTGGATCGTCATCCTGGGGTAAATCATTGGAGTTTTTTGTCCTTTAATTTGTGAAATCATGTAACTTGCATGAAAACGCGCATCATGAGTAAACGACTTTTCATTCCTGCGCTTCTGGCCCTGTGGCTGGCCGCCACAGGATGCACTACTATCACTTTTCTGGTCAAATCCCTTCCTCCGGAAATGGAATCCAACGAAGGCGACCGGATCGGGTTCGTCAACCGTTTTGACTACCGTTCCAATGCACTGATCAAGGAAAAACATGATACGGCCTATTTTGAAGGAGTGAGTGCCTTCGCCAAAACGCTGACCGGAGATACCCTGCCCGACAGGCGCATCTCCTTCTTCCTTTCCGAGGACACCACCATTACCTCATCTCCCTCCCTGACCCTCAACAACGCACTGCCGGAAGAAGCCATCAGGGCTTTCTGCTACAGAGACCAGGCGACCCACCTGCTGACGCTCGACAGCCTGAAACTGGGATTCGACTGGGAAACTGTCAGAGAAGAAAACGAGGACGGATCGGTCTCCAAAACCAAATACATCTACCTGCAGAGCAGCTATTACCTCTCGCTGTATGATTCCACAGGAGCGATGGTCAGAAAAACCCTTCTGGACCGGTCCATGGAGTATGCCGCGCGGCCAACCCTGTCGGGACTCATTACCATCGTGCCCAACCTGGCCAAAGCACGGGGCAAAATAGCCACGCTGGCCCGCGAATCGGCCATCCAATATACCGACATGTTCTATCCTTCAGAAGAAAAGACCATGAAAATACTGCATGACGGGAAACCTTTTAAGGAAAGCAATACCCTCATAAAAAGGGATGAATTTGAAGCAGCCATTGAGCTATTGACTCCTTTAACCCACAGTTCAAAGAAAAGCCTGGCCCGCAAAGCGCGGCAGAATCTCGACGTAACCCGTGAACTCCTCGACAACAAAAACATGCAGGAGAAACCCTGAAAACCTGTTTGCCGATGAAGCCCTGATGCGCCGTATCTTTAGGTAGAGGTCAACATATGATTCCTGACATGACTCCGGAAATGAACCATAAGGCATTCACGGCTGCCGGGAAGCCAGAGAGGTACCTGAATAGAGGAAGCAAATAAGAGTTCCGCGAGCGATTCCCCGCATCCACGAAAAGAAAGGATAGTCCTGAAGATCGTTATCACCGGGTGGCCTTCGCCTTCTTCACATGGTAACTGGTTCTGATCTTCTGGGTGAAGTAAAGCGACAGCAGGGAGAAGCCCATCCCCACCAGGAAGGGAAGACGCCAGTTGAGCATCCAGAGCATCCCTCCAAAAACAGGAATGACGACCGCCGAGATGTGGTTGATGGTGAAACCCACCGCCGTCGCCGACCCCAGGTCGGCCTTATCGGCGGTCTTCTGCAGGTAGGTATTCAACCCGATGGAGAAGTTGAAGAAGATGCTGTCAATGACATAAAGGGCAACTACCACCCATACGTTTTCGATAAAGGCATAGCCCAGGAAGAGAACCACCAGGCTGGCGCTCTCCAGGGTGAGGACCACCCGTTCCCCATATTTATTGAGGGCCTTTGAAATCAGGGGATTCAGCAACCATGTGAGCGTGTAGTTGACCACATAAATGGCCGTAACCACCTGGAGACTCAGCGCATAATGGTCGACCAGCAGGAATATGGCGAATACGGTGAAAATCTGCCTCCGCGTGCCGCTCAGGAAGTTAAGCACGTAAAACAGCCAGTACTTCCTTTTCAGCTCCAGTCTCTTCGATTGGTGCGGCATATCTTTATCTGCAGGATGGGAGAAGAGCATGGTGATTCCCGCTGTTGCGATGAAAAGTCCCAACAGCAGGAAGTTAAAGCGGTACTCCAGGAAATGGGAAAGGCCCCAGATAAGCACCCCCACCCCGATATTGGCCAGGGCGCCATACCCCCTGAGGCGGGCAAAGACCACCGGTGACTGGTGGGTATCGAAATACTGGACGGTCAGCGACTTGTTGGTAGTCTCGAAGAAGTGGAACCCCACCGACATGAAAAAGGTGGTCATCAGCAGTCCGGGATAGGTGGGGAAGAAGCCGGTAAGGGCTGAGCCGATACCCAGCAGGACCACCGACCAGGCCGAGAGGCGGTGCTCTTTCATCACGAGAAGGACGTAAATGGCGGCAAAGGAGAGAAAACCGGGGATCTCCCTGACGGCCTGAGCAACCCCGATCTGAAAGCCGTTGACTCCCACCACCTCTTTCGCGTAGTTGGTGAAGAGGGCCGTCCACCCCTGCAACCCGGCGCTGGCGCATATCACCAGAACCATCAGGTAGCGGTACATCGGGTTATTCTTCAGTTGTTCCATATCTTCAGCTTTCAAATTACCCTCCTCCATGCCGCAGGGGAAGCAGATCCGGTCAGGGCCATCTTTGATGCCCTATATGGCTTTGCAGCAAACCAACACGATTGTGACCTCCGGAATTCAGGGTGCTAAAAGTAGTATTTATCGCCTTAAATTCTCACCACGGTGTTTTTTCTTAACTTCGGAACTTCAACACCAACGAAACACAAACCATGAGGGAGCAACGGAAGCAGGTCAGGGCGCTCGGACTGGGCTACATCATCATATTTGTGGTGGCCAACATCATTGGTTCGGGGGTGTACAAAAAGATCGCCCCGATGGCAGCGGAGCTGCCCTCGCCGCTCTGGATCCTGCTGGCCTGGCTTGCCGGAGGCCTCATCACCCTCATGGGGGCCCTGAGCAATGCCGAGGTGGCCGGGCTTCTCGCCGACACGGGTGGCGACTTCGTCTACCTCCGGAAAATTTACAACCGCTTCTTCTCCTTCCTCTACGGGTGGTCCCTCTTTACAGTCATTCAAACGGCCACCATCTCCTCCCTCGCTTATGTCTTCACCCAGTCGCTCCACAACCTCCTGCCTATTCCGGAAGTGCTTCCCGCTCTGGCGGACTTCTCCATCGGGGACCTCTTCTTTCCCTTCCGCGATTTTGGGATCAAGCTGGTATCCATCGGGCTGATCATGGGGCTTACCTTCCTCAACATCTCGGGACTCAAAAGCGGGGCGCTCACCAGCAAGGTCATCCTTTTTCTGGTGGCCGCAGGATTGTTGGGGATCATCCTCTTCGGACTGGCCAGTCATCCTGTTCCGTCGGAGGAGATCCTCGGTTGGGGCCAACTGAAGGGAGGCTTGGTGTCGGTGCCGGCCTTTTTCACGGCGATGCTGGCGGCTTTCTGGGCTTACCAGGGATGGGTATCGGTGGGTTACATTGGCGGGGAGCTTAAAAATGCCCGCCGCAACATCCCCCGGGGAATCGTCACCGGGGTATTCATCGTCATCGCCGTTTACCTGCTGATCAACTATACCTACTTGTCGCTGCTGACGATTCCGGAGTTACAGGCCGTCAATGATGCCGGCAACCAGATTGCCGCCGTGGAGGCCGTTCGTGCCTTCGGGGGGCACACGGGGGTTTTGCTCATCTCGGTATTGATCCTGGTCACTACCCTGGGGTGCACCAACGCCAGCATCCTCACGGGGGCCAGGCCTTACTACGCCATGGCCCGCGAAGGAGTGTTCCCCCGGTCCATCGGCCACCTCAACAGAGCCGGCGTACCCGGAAATTCGCTTCTCTGGCAGGGCATCTGGGCTTCGGTGCTGGTCCTCACGGGCACCTTCGACCAGCTCACCGATATGATCATCTTTGCAGTCTTCATCTTCTACGGAGCCACCACGCTGGGCGTTTTCATCCTGCGGCGCAGGATCCCCGATGCCCACCGCCCCTACAAGGTGTGGGGGTATCCCGTGGTACCTGCCCTCTACATCCTTTTTTGCATCGGTCTGATCGTCAACACCCTCGTCACCCGGCCCCGCGAAGCCGTCATCGGCACTGTCCTTATCCTGGCCGGGATTCCCTTCTACTTCCTCATGAAGCGACGACCTATTTCCTGAAATTGACGATCTCTCCTGCGGATTTGCGGGGTGTGGCGGCTGTCACACCATCCACGCTTTTGTCCACATTTCCGATGCGGAGAACGACTACGGCCTTGTACCCTTCAGGAATCTGGAAAAATTCGGGGCGGGCGTTGATGTTTCCAGTGGGACTGCCATAAATGCGGGCTCCCAGGCCCAGACTGTGGGCCGCCACAAACATGCTCTCCGTGGCCAGTCCGCAGTCAAAGTCAGGCGTACTTCCGTTTTCAGCCACTTTCCCCGAGACCACAATCAGCACATTCCCCGGAACCACATTGGGAATGACCTCCTTCATAGTCGCCTCATCCTGAAGGACCGTGAATTTCCAGGGCTGCAAATTGCGGGCACTGGGAGCCTTGATACCACATTCCAGGATCAGGTTAAGCTGCTGGTCAGTCACCGATTCAGAAGAATAACTCTTCTCCGAATAACCAGATAGGATCCTACGGGTCACACCATCAGATGACTCCTGGGCCATCAGGGTTACCGTAGCCACCATGACAAATACAAACAAAACCAATTTAATCTTCATAGCTCCGAACTATTTAAAGTTAATCCTGCGTATAGAGAGTGCCCAACCGGTCGCTCGCCCGTCAATTCGCGCGTCAATTGTCCCGGAGGGCAGACCAGACATCGAGGGGATAATCTGACTCAATGATGTCGGGTTGCAGGCCGATCTCCTTCCGGTACTCTTTCAGCCGTTCAGGCAGATCGGTCAGTTTGTCGTGTGTGGGCGCCACAGAGATCATGCACCTGACGCCCTGCTCGTGCAGCATTTCGACGATGGCGCGGTTTTCGGGCGTAATGGACCGGCCGACATAGGCGATCATGTATTTCCAGGGCACACCCGATGCGGCGATCGAGGCATACTCCTCAGGCGTACGGGCAAAGGCGGAAAGCATGATGCGGGGGAAGCGGGCATGGTAAAAAGCGGCTTGTTCCCCGTTGTGAACGGTCAACATCACATGCCGGTGTGCCCGCAGTTTGCGGATGAGGGCGGCCGTCATCTCCGGGGGCACATCCTTGAAGTCGAGGTTCACCACGGTTCTCCCGCGGCTCCAGCGGATCACCTCCTCCAACGTGGGAATGGAAAAACCGGTCACATTCCCTTCATGGTCCTTCAGCCTGATAGCTTTCAGTTCATCATAGGTGTAATCGCAGAGCTTTCCCCTGCCGGTGGTGGTGCGGTCGAGCGTCGCATCATGCATCAACACAATAACACTGTCTTTGGTCAGCCGTGGATCAATCTCAAAGAAGGCAGGCATCCGCTCGACCACATACTGCAAGCCCTCCAGACTGTTTTCGGGATAGCCGGGTTCCCTGCCACCCCGGTGACCGCTGACGATGATCGATCCCTCCTCCGTGTAACGGAAACTCTTTTTAGGATTCTTCCTGGAAAAAGAGTTTCCCGGTGATTTCTCCTTTTTGGCCCCCGGGACACCCGCCAGGCAGGCATCGCCAGTCCAGATCCCCCCCATCAGAAGAAAAAGGAAAAGTACTGTTGTACGGATGGGCGGAAACAACTGGTTCAATTTATACATGGATCTTGTTTTTGTTTAACTACTATTGATAATGAAAGGATAAGCAGGATGTGTGGCCTGATCGGATGATAAAGCAGGATGTGTGGCCTGATCGGGTGATTAAGCAGGATGAGCTGCCGGATTGGGTGACCAGTGCGCTGGAGTAAGGGTAAGAATCAGACAATGATCAGCTCGATGCCCAGTTCCTCGATGGCGGTGGCGATTGCAGGAGGGATGCCCGAATCGGTGATAATCACGTCAATCTGGTCCATGTTGCAGATCCGGCCGAAACCCCTGCGGCCGAACTTGGAAGAGTCGGACAATATAATGGTACGGTGAGCCGCCGCCATCATCCGTTTGTTCAGCATGGCTTCCTCGATATTGGAGTTAGTGATCCCGTACTCGACATCGATACCGTCGACCCCGAGAAAGAGCTTTGAACAGGCAATGTCATTGAAGAGTTTAAGGGCATATTCCCCAACGGCTGAGAAGGAGTTTTTCCGCACAAAACCGCCAAGCTGAATGACTTCAATATGGTTTTTGTTGTTCAGCACCAGCGAGGTTTTCAGGGAAGAACTGACCACGGTGAGCGCTGAATCGGGGTTGAGTTCCTGGGCAAAGGTGTGAACGGTCGATCCGGCGGCCATGATGATCGTATCGTTTCTCCCGATCAGCTTACAGGCGGCCTGGGCGATGCGCCGCTTCTCCTCGGTCCTCATTTTCTCCTTTTCCTGGAGATTAAGGTCTGACGTATAGGGGTTCACCGGACTGGCACTTCCGTGGGTCCTGAAAAGCAGGTTTTTGTTTTCGAGGTATTTCAGATCCTTCCGGATGGTCACCGGAGTCACATCAAGTTCCTTTGCCACGTCGGAAACCTTGATAAAACCATGTTTGTTCAAACTCTCCAGAATGTATTTGTGTCTCTCAGCGATACTTAACATGACGGTATAGTTTTATATGACCCAACAAATATACATCTTTTAATGGGGAGAAACCGTATTGGAAAGCCCGAACCCCAAAAACAATATCCAAAATGAAAGGATAACCGCACGCCCGGGTTCAGAAATGAACTGAAAGTTGCGTTACGTTTTGAATGGCTTCTATATAAAAGCAAAATTTCCCGAAAAATCCTCTGGCCGTTGTTATTCAGCAGGGAAATATTTCATTTTATTTCCTTAATGGTTCGTAATGGGAACATTCAACGACCATGAAGCCCTGAAATTTTAACAAACAATAGATTTTCTACTCAAAAAAAGAAACTTAGTATTACTTTTTACATATATTTGCTTTTGTTTTTTGCGGATTTAAAAACAAAAGGAAATTCTTTTAAAGTTTTTAAATTTCGTCATACACCTATATTCATAAATCAATTTTACTCCAATACAGGTATGAATCGGAGTCAGAATCTGCTAACGGTTATCCAACAGGGGTTTCAAAGCGACATATTGGTCATCGGGGGGGGTGCCACAGGACTGGGTATTGCGGTCGATGCGGCCACCCGCGGGTACCGTGTAGTCCTGGTTGAACAGAGTGATTTTGCCAAGGGAACATCCAGTCGTAGCACCAAACTGGTGCATGGAGGGGTCAGGTACCTTTCACAGGGGGATATTGGCC
>CAZKIU010000031.1:38863-42259 GCA_964552955.1 uncultured Prolixibacteraceae bacterium | reverse complement strand
GAGTTGCCGGGCCTCAGTGGCTTCCAATCCCAGTTCTTCCATGAGCATGCGGGTGCCGCGGGCCACCAGTTTGGAGTTGGTCAGTTGCATATTGACCATTCTGTTGCCCTTGACGCGGCCCAGTTTGATCATGATCGTGGTGGTGATCATGTTCAGGATCATTTTCTGGGCGGTACCGGCTTTCAGGCGGGTGCTGCCGGTGACAAACTCGGGGCCGACGATGGCTTCAATAGGGAATTCGGCTGTTTGAGCAATTTCTGATCCCGGATTGCAGGTAATGCATCCGGTGAGAAGGCCGGCTTCCCTGGCTTGTCTGACCCCTCCGATCACATAGGGAGTGGTTCCGGAGGCGGCAATACCAATAACGGTATCCTTCTCATTGATGTTAAAAGCCTTTAGCTCCTCCCAGGCCTTTCCGGGGTCGTCTTCTGCGTTTTCCACGGCTTTGCGCAGGGCGACATCCCCTCCGGCAATCAACCCGATGACCAGGTTTTCAGGTACGCCAAAGGTAGGCGGCAATTCCGAGGCATCCAGCACTCCCAGCCTGCCGCTGGTGCCTGCCCCCAGGTAAAACACCCTCCCCCCCGACTGCATCCGGTCGATGATGCGCACCACCAGTTGCTCGATCTGCGGCAGTGCCTTCTTCACTGCCCGGTGCACCTTGGCATCTTCCTTATTGATACTGTTAATCAGTTCTGCCACTGTCATCTTCTCCAGGTTTCCGAATTTGGAGGGTGTTTCGGTGATGCTCAGCGTGAATTTATCGTTGACGGCCATTTCTTTGATTTTTAGGAGATCTAAGTTAAGGTAATAATCGGATGTTTATTCAGGATGGCCATTGATTTTTCGGTCAGACTGTCCCGATCTCCCGCAGCCCCCTGATGGCTGGTCACCTTAGGATCTCTCCCTGATGAGCATGAAAAGAGACCAACCCCTCCATAGGATCCTGAACCATTTTCCCGGGAGTAAGCGCATGACTGATCAGGGCTTCCGTCAGATAATCACTGAAATAAAAGGCGATACTTCCGCAGAATTGAACAGGGAGTTCCCGCACCGCAGGGTATTGGAGCAAATTCCGCTCAATAAAAAGGGAGAACTGGGCCATGATAAGGTTCCGGATGGCTGGTTCCTGCCGGTGATCATACATAAACCGGGTGAACCGGGCCGCATACCGGTTGGGAAAGGGCTGCTTGTAAATATGGTTAAGGATCTCTGCCGGAGTGATCGGATAAACCTCGTAAAAGGCCTTCACCAGGGGTGCGGGCAACTGGTTCTTCAACAGATCCGACAAGAAGGTACGGCCCAGAACACCACCACTGCCCTCATCCCCCAGGATGAACCCCAGAGGCGAGACCTGGGCCGCAATCTGCTGCCCATCGTAATAACAGGAGTTGGAGCCTGTCCCCAGGATACAGGCAATCCCCGGCTCATGACCGCAAAGCGCCCTGGCAGCGGCCATCAGATCACTCTGCACTTCAATGGCCTCCACTCCAAAATAACGGTGAAGGGCCTTCCGCACGATGGCATTGACCTGCTCATTGGCGCACCCTGCCCCGTAAAAATAGAGGGCCTCCACCCCTTTGGGTTTCTCCGGAAACTCTCTTTCCAGCATCCCGAATATCTCCTCCTCCCCCTGATAGAATGGATTGATCCCTGAAGTGAGCATTATCTCCCTGCCGGCTGGATCGGAAAGGGTCCAGGTAGTCTTGGTGGAACCGCTGTCTGCAATGATGATCTTCATAATCCTTCTGGTTAAAACTGAGGCCGCTCCCTGCCCGTTGACCCGGAGGTTGTGCCGCTTCAAAAATAGGGAATTAAAATCATTTGCCACGAGAATCCGTCTTTCCGGAGGGCATGGATCCGGGGCCGGAGTTTATCGCCCCGAAAAGAAAAAAAACGGAAGAAAACCCTTATATTTCCGCATTGGATAGGAAATAACCACGGTTTCATCAACAAAACGGTAAAAGATATGGAGAAGATAATCACTTGTTTTCTGGCAGGAGGGGATGCCTCCTGGGTGAACCAGACCGTCAGCGGGTTGCGCCAGTCTCCCCTGACAGGAGAGATATATGTCCTCAACACGGGGCACCTCCGGGAGAGGGATCTTCCAGGCATTCAACTGCTGGAGAAAGGATCCCTGGTCTCCACGTCAACCCTCAGGGAGATCACACCCCGTACCACGCTGCCCTATACGCTTTTCTACACCAGGTCCGAGGCCCTGGAACCCGGGCCATGGGCCCTGGAAAGAATGGTACAGGTCCTTGAGGATACCGGCGCGGGGATGGTGTATGCCGATTATTATGCCATGAAGGAGGGGAAGCGCCTGCCCCATCCGGTCATCGACTATCAGAAAGGGAGTTTGCGCGACGACTTCAATTTCGGGTCGTTGCTGCTCTTTGATACCAATGCGGTGAAGGAGGCCGTGGACCGCATGGAGCGGGAGTTCAGGTTTGCCGCCCTGTATGACCTGCGTCTGAAAATATCCCAAAGCTGGCCATTGGTGAGGATACCGGAATTTCTGTACACCGAAACGGAAACCGACCTCCGGAAGTCAGGCGAGAAACAGTTTGACTATGTCGATCCCCGCAACCGGGCCGTCCAGATCGAAATGGAAGAGGCATGTACGCTTCACCTGGCCGATATCGGGGCTTTGCTGAAGCCGCCCTTTGGCAGGGTGACCTTCGGCGATACCCCGTTTCCGTGTGAGGCATCGGTGATCATCCCCGTCCGGAACCGTGAGAAGACCATTGAAGATGCCGTTCGGTCGGTCCTCAGCCAGCAAACGCGCTTTGAATTCAACCTTATCGTGGTCGACAACCACTCAACCGATGGCACCACTTCCCTTCTGGAATGGATGGCCAGTCAGGATCCGCGGCTGATCCATATTATTCCCGGGCGGAACGACCTGGGCATCGGAGGGTGCTGGACCACCGCTATCATGGACCCCCGCTGCGGGAGATTCGCCGTTCAATTGGATAGCGATGACCTTTATATCGATGATCAGGTGCTTCAAACCATCGTTGACACCTTTTATGCCGAGGCGTGTGCTATGGTAGTTGGGTCTTATCGGATGGTCAACTTTAAACTGGAGGAGATCCCGCCTGGGGTAATCGACCACAAGGAGTGGACTCTGGAGAATGGACCCAACAATGCACTGAGGATCAACGGACTTGGAGCCCCCCGGGCCTTCTATACCCCCCTGCTCCGCCAGGTCAGGATTCCCAATACCAGCTATGGTGAGGATTATGCCGTGGGCATCAGGTTATCACGCACCTGGAAAATCGGCCGTATTTACAAGCCGCTATACCTCTGCCGCCGCTGGGAGGACAATTCGGATGCTGCCCTTGACGTAGTGAAAATGAACCAACACAACCTCTACAAAGACCGGCTGCGGAC
>CAZKIU010000031.1:9463-38763 GCA_964552955.1 uncultured Prolixibacteraceae bacterium | reverse complement strand
GGAGAAGAACAACGTCAGGTAAAAACGGGAGCCCCCCAAAGGGGGAGTTCCCGGCCGGGCACCGGCTGGCTCCATAAAACAGAATCCCGGGAAGAAGTGATTTTCACCTCTTCCCGGGTTCTTCTTCAGGCGGTTTTAACCGAGTGGGTGGGGCACCCTTCCTGGTATTCAGCGATGATCTGCTTAACCTGTTGCGGGGATACCCTGCCGTAAACCTTTTCACCCACCATGATGACAGGGGCCAGTCCGCATGCCCCCACACACCTGAGGCAACTGAGAGAGAACTTCCCATCGGGAGTGGTCTGCCCCACATCCACCTTCAACTGACGGCGGAACTCCGAAAGGACCTGTTCTGCCCCCCTGACATAGCAGGCGGTCCCCATACAAATGGAAATCGGGTATTCCCCTTTGGGCAGCATCGTAAAGTAACTGTAGAAAGTCACCACACCATAAACCTTGGCCACCGACATGTTCAGTTCCAGGGCGACCAGTTCCTGCACTTCAGCGGGCAGGTATCCCAGCTTGTTCTGCACCTGGTGCAACACGTTGATCAGTTCGCCCTCCTTGTTCCCGAAACTCTTGCAGACCTCCTTAATGGTCTCCACCGCGGGTTCTGACAATTTTATTTTAGGCATAATTGCATTTTTTTAATAATCAGCTATTCTTGACCATCGACCAGCTTCATTACTACTGATCTTCAATGAGTGTATTCCAGCCGGAATGGTTAGTGTGCCCGGTCGAAATAAACGGTATGCAGCAGGTGATGTGCCTTTTCGCTCATCGGCTGGCCCAGGAATTCCTCATAGAGTTTGATGATATAGGGGTTTTCGTGGGACTTACGGATGGTTTTGTTGGTATCCTCGCGGTAGATGGCCATTTGCCGTTTTTTGATGATATCGGCATTGCCATGGTGGTAGGGCTGACCGCCACCGCCAATACAACCGCCGGGGCACGACATGATTTCGATGGCATGAAACTGGCTTTTCCCGGAGCGGATCTCTTCGAGGAGCTTACGGGCGTTGCCCAGTCCATGGGCGATGCCTATGTTGATCGGCATTCCGTTGAAGTCAATGGTGGCACTGCGCAGCCCTTCCATCCCGCGGAGTTCTGTGAATTCAACCCGAGGCAGCTCCTTTCCGGTAAACAACTCGTAGGCAGTACGCACGGCCGCTTCAATCACCCCGCCGGTCGTCCCGAAGATCACCCCGGCACCCGTTGATTCCCCGAGAGGATGATCAAAATCCTCGTTGGGAAGCAGCCTGAACTGGATGTTGGAGACCTTAACCAGGGCGGCCAGCTCACGGGTGGTGAGGGCATAATCGACGTCAGGATTGCCATTGACCGCAAACTCATCGCGCCCGCACTCATATTTTTTAGCCACACACGGCATGATAGAGACTACTACGAGATCTTCGCGCCTGATGCCCAGCTTCTGGGCGAAATAACTCTTGGCGATGGAGCCGAACATCTGCTGCGGGGAGCGGGCTGTAGAGGGGATCTCCTTCATGTCGGGGAACTGGTGTTCGAAGAATTTGACCCAGGCCGGGCAGCAGGAGGTGAGAATGGGTAACTTGACCGTAGGATCGCCCTGGATATGGCGGGAGAGCCTGTTAAGGAGCTCTGTCCCTTCTTCCATAATGGTAAGGTCAGCGCCGAAGTCGGTATCGAAAACATAGTCGAAGCCCAGGCGACGCAGCGCAGCCACCAGCTTTCCGGTCACCAGGGTACCGGGTTCCATCTCGAATTCTTCACCCAGGGCAGCACGCACTGCCGGGGCCGTTTGAACGATCACCGTCTTGGTGGGATCGGCCAGGGCGCGGACCACAGCACCGGTATGGTCGACTTCGGTGAGGGCTCCCGTGGGGCATACCGCCACACACTGCCCGCAATAGGTACATACCGAATGGTCAAGGTTCATCTCAAAAGCAGGAGCCACCACCGAGGTGAAACCTCTGTTAACCGCCGAGAGCACCCCCACCGTCTGCACCTCATTGCACATCATCTCACAACGCCGGCAAAGAATGCACTTGTTCAGCTCACGAATGATGGCTGGTGAAGTATCTTCACGGTAGGTCGACTGCTCCCCCTTGTAATGGATCTCCCTGATCCCTAACCGGTGCGCCATGTCCTGCAGTTCGCAGTTGCCCGACTTGGCACAAACCAAACAGTCCGATGGATGGTCAGAGAGAATCAGCTCCATAACCGTGCGTCGGGCGTTGATGGCCCTGATACTGTGGGTGCTGATTTCCATACCGTCGGTAGCCTCGGTGCAGCATGCCGGCGCCAGATTGCGACGCCCTTTCACCTCCACCACACAGATCCGGCATCCGCCCGGTTTATTTTCGATGTTCAGATCGTCAAGTTTCATATGGCAGAGTGTCGGAATCTTAATCCCGATACTTTTTGCTGCCTCCAGAATGGTGGTACCCTTGCGAACCACCACCGGTTTATTGTCAACGGTTACATTAATTATATCCATAGTTGTCAGTTCTTTAAGAGTTAGGATACCAGGATGGCACCAAATTTACATTTGTCAAAACATACGCCGCACTTGATACAGAGCGACTGGTCAATGAAATGAACCTCCCGCTTCTCACCGGTGATCGCCCCTACCGGGCAGTTGCGGAAGCACAGCGTACATCCTGTACATTTGTCCTCAATGACGGTATATTTTACCAGGGCCTTGCACTGCCCGGCCGGACAACTCTGCTCTTTGACGTGGGCCAGGTACTCATGACGGAAGTGCTTCAGGCTGGAGAGCACCGGATTAGGCGAAGTCTGTCCCAGTCCGCACAACGAAGCATCCTTGATGACATTCCCCAGCAGGTTAAGGCGGTCGATGTCTTCAATACTCCCTTTACCTTCGGTGATCTTTTCCAAAATCTCATAGAGCCTTTTATTGCCGATGCGGCAGGGGGCACATTTCCCACACGACTCTTCGACGGTGAACCCCAAATAAAACTTAGCGATGGCCACCATGCAATCGTCCTCATCCATGACGATCATTCCTCCGGAACCCATCATTGAACCGGCAGCAATCAGATTATCATAATCGATGGGAGTATCCAGGAATTCGGAGGTCAGCAATCCACCCGAAGGACCACCGGTCTGGACGGCCTTAAATTTCTTACCGCCACGGATGCCTCCGCCGATATCGTAGATCACCTCTCGCAGGGTGGTCCCCATCGGCACTTCGATAAGCCCCACGTTGTTGATTTTTCCGGCCAGGGCAAACACCTTGGTCCCCTTTGACTTCTCGGTACCAATGGAAGCAAACCAACTGGCCCCCTTGTTGATGATCACCGGGATGTTGGCATAGGTCTCTACATTGTTGACGTTGGTGGGTTTTCCCAGGTATCCCGATTCCGAAGGGAAGGGGGGTTTGAAGGTCGGTTCGCCACGGCATCCTTCCATGGAGTGAATCAGGGCAGTCTCCTCACCGCAGACAAAAGCCCCGGCACCATAACGGATTTCTATATCGAAGTCGAATCCCGATCCCAGGATGTCTTCTCCCAGCAGACCATACTCGCGGGCCTGATCCAAGGCTATTTTCAGACGGGCAATGGCCAGCGGATACTCCGCACGGATGTAAACCAGTCCTTTGGATGCACCGGTGCAATAGCCATTGATGGCCATAGCCTCGATGACGGAATGGGGGTCTCCCTCCAGAATGGAACGGTCCATGAAAGCCCCGGGGTCTCCCTCATCGGCATTACAAACTACATATTTCTGGTCACCAGCCACTTTAGCCGTAATCTCCCACTTGAGCCCCGTTGGAAATCCACCGCCGCCACGCCCCCGCAGCCCTGACTTCTTGATTTCGTCGATGACCTGCTCCGGCGTCCGCTCCGACAGGCAGGTGCCCAGGGCCTGATATCCGTCACGGGCAATATACTCATCAATACTTTCCGGATTGATAAATCCACAATTCCGTAAAGCAATGCGGATCTGCTTCTTGTAGAAGTCCATGTGTTTGGAATCATGGACCACCGATTTGGTCACAGGATCACGGTAAAGCAACCGTTCCACCTGGCGCCCCTTGACGATATGCTCTTTGATGATCTCTTCGGTGTCGGCAGGCTTGACATGCACATAAAAGGTGTTGTCAGGCATCATCTTGACAATCGGTCCTTTCTCACAAAAACCAAAGCAGCCGGTGGTCACCACCTGTACCTCCTCTTCGAGCCCATATTCATTCAGAAGCTCCGTAAAGGAGTTGCGGATCTCCTCGCTCTCGGAAGCCTTACAACCGGTGCCCCCGCAAATGAGGATTTGCATATTGTATTCAGACATAATTATCAGATTATAAGGTAATTTACTTAATCATGAATGGTTTTGAAATTCACAGGAATGATACCGTCGACCAGTTCACCCTTGATGATATAACGGTCGATGATCTCCCTGGCCTTAGCTTTGTCGACATGTCCGAAGACCACAGGTTCCTTTCCCGGAAGGGTTATTTCCACTGTGGGCTCTGCATAACAGAATCCCATGCACCCGGTTTGGGTAACCACCGCGTCAATCGCCTGGTGACTGGTCTCTTCCACAAAAAAGCTCATGGTTTCTTTGGCCCCGGAGGCAATTCCGCAGGTGGCCATCCCTACTTTAATCTGCACAAGGGTATCGGCAGCATCGCTGTTCTCCCTCATTTTCAACTTGGTCTGCACCTGACCTTTCATCTTTTTCAGGTCGGCCAGTGAAGTAATCTTATTCATAATTCTATCAGTTTTAGTTAAAGTTAATTATTTCCTTGGAGGCTCACTTAGAGGCCTTTATCCCTTCCAGATTATTCACGAACAGCTCCCTGATGGCGCCCATGATGTCGGGGTCGTTCAAGGGGACCTCCCCCAGGGTCTCTTTCAGTTCGCTGGTCGAAAGGGCGAAATCGCCCTCCGGGGTGGTATGATGGTAGGCGAAGTGACAGTTTGGGTGACCGATGGCGGTAAGGATGAAAACTCCGGCGATATCGCCCATGGCCGGCCGGTCGATATGACCATATCCAAATTGAGCGGTCACTACCGTCCCTTTGCCGGGTTCCGAGGCGATGGTCACCTGACCTCCCGACTGCTCGGCATTCTGCCGGAGTAGCGGCAGCCCAAGACCTACCTTTCGCGTGGTTCGTGATGTAAAGAACGGTTCCAGGGCTCTGGTAGCAGTCTGCTGGTCCATCCCGCAGCCATTATCACGTATTTCAAGGGTATAAAGATCTTCATTCCAATCCTCTCTGACTATGATTTCAATCAAGGTAGCGCCCGCTTTTACGGAATTCTGCACAATATCCAGTATATGGTCTGAAATAGTCCTCATATGATTTGCCAGGTCATCGCGATAAACCGGGGTGGACTCCCCTTCCGCCGGCACCTGCCAGAGCCAGCCTGAACTCCTCAAAGCTGCATTCCTCTAAGGTTACCAACGAATACCCCTTGCCCAGATCAGCAGGATAATGGGCATCCGAATCCTGGATCAAAGGTACATTTTCGGGGAGGAGAAATTTCCTTCTGACCTCGTTTTCTGTTATATAACATGTTATCTCCAACGCCTCATATTGCAGCTTCGGGGGCAGAAACCCCAATTGACTAAAGACACTGTTGACCGTCCGGTCGATATGAGCCGGAATAAAGAGGCCTCCCAGGCGGTGAACCTCCCTCTCAATTTCATTGATGCTGCGATCGAGGCCGGTAATCAGCAGTTTTTCCACCATTTCAGTAATCATCTCTTCCTCATCGACCACCACCTGGTAACCAAACGCCCCCTCCTTGTTGGGAATGACGGGCTGGTGCAAATCAATATAGGCCTGAAAGGCTTCTCGCTCCGGAATCCCCGGGAAAAAGGCAAGACAATGCACCTCCTCTCGGGTGGTAATCTCTACGCCACCCAGGACAAAGAGCCCCTTTCGGGCAGCCAGCTTTTCAATGACAGCGATCTGCTTCAGAGTGTTGTGATCGGTGATGCCAATCATCCCCAACCCCTCCTCCAGAGCCCTTTCCACAATACGCGCCGGACTCATTTCCAGGTCACCACAGGGAGAGAGTACCGTGTGAATATGCAGGTCAGCCTTTATGGTTTTCATGAAATGCCTTTATGCCATAAGAAACAATGTGTCATTATCCAAAGTACTGAATGCGGGAGTTGGGGATCTGGAATCTGGAGTCGGGAATCTGGAGTCGGGAGTCGGGATTCAGGATTCCAATATTCGAGATTCTTATATTCGAGATTCACGTAGCGGAGCGGAGTCTCGACTCAGTCGAGAGGATTCCGACATTCAAGATTCACGATTCCTACATTCGAGATTCAGGATTCCCATCCTCAGCCGGGATGTTTCAGCAATGCATAGAGTCTTCCAGCGGTCTCAAAGGCCGGCAGGGTGGTTCCCAGCACAGGGATGCCCTCTTCGTTGCTGTGTTCCACGGTTTCCGGCTCAGGGGTGAATCCCTTAACGAGTACGACGGCTGCCAGGTCCTTAAGGGAGGCGACAGCCATGACATTCTGGTGGGTCTGAAGTGTCACCCACACTTCTCCCTCGCGGGCAAATCCCATCACGTCGCTGAGCAGGTCAGAAACATACCCTCCCGTGATCTCATTTTCCAATCCCGACGCCCCTGAAAAAACCGAGAGTTCGAGTGCATTTACCAGGTCAATAACCTTCATTTCTGGCTCCTTTCTTTTTACAGTCGGCCTGAAAACGGCCTTTACCCCATATTTTTTCCATATTTCTGAATCCCCTTCCGGGGGTTACTTTAGCTTCCTTCTGCCATTGCATCTGGAGGAAGAAGCAGTCGGTCATTTTGGCTTGGCCCATGACGATATCTTCTGCCAGGGCGTGGCAGTTGGGGGCTCCGCAGGCAGCGCAGTCGATGGCCGGCAGCCGGCAGAGGATTTTTTCGACCAATGCCATCTTCTCTATCGTTTTGGATCGGTCATGGTCCAGCTGAAAAACCCGGGCCGGGGCGATAGGCTCGGTGACCATCCGCCTGAGTATCTCCTCTTTTTCAGGACCATCAGGGCTGTTTTCATGGCAATGGGGGTAATTCCTGGCCCGTCGTTCCAGCCGTTCAACATTCAGGAAGCGGTTGCCCGAGAGGAGAATGCCTCCGGCGCACCCCTGGTCGCAGGAACGGAGTTCCAGAAATTCCAATTCGGGAACATTCTCGGTTTCGAGCCGTTCCAGCATTTTAACCACGTTATGGATGCCATCAATGGCCATCGATTTGTGCTTGAAGAGCCGCGCTTCCCCCCGTGGAAGAGGCCAGAGGATCCCCTCACGGGTCAGATACTCCCTGAAACCCTCCTGACCTACCCCCGGATTCGCCGAAATCACCTGCATCACCCGGTTAAACATCTCATCCATATTGAGAATACCATCAACAATACTCTCCTTCTCCCCCAAAGGCCGTTTCACAGCCACGATTTTCGCCGAACACGGGGTGATATAAAAGAGTCCGGTCTCCCCCTCCCCTGCCCCTTCCAGCTTCAGTTTCTCCTTGGCATAATGAGCGGCCAGGTCATGCGGTGCCTTGACCATGACGATATTATCAATCAGGGAAGGATATCTGATCTGGATCAGTCTGACAATAGCCGGGCAAAAGGAGGAGATCAGGGGACGGAGTTGCGGATTCTCGACATGAAATTTCCGGTAGGCTTCCACAATCCAATGAATAGGCTGTTCCACCTCCATGAGGTGAGTAAATCCCAGTTCCAGCAACGCCCCGTAAATCTGGTGGTCTGTGATCTGTTCAGGAAACTGGCCGATCATCACCGAGGGAAAAAGAGCCACCCGGTATTTGAATTTTTTCATCAGGGAGAGGTCGTCCTGGATGATATGGAATGCTTCAACGGGACAGGCCCGCATGCAGTTGCCGCAGTCGACACACCGCTCCCCGTTGATCACCGCCAGCCCATCTCTGACCCGGATGGCTTCGGTAGGACACACCTGCATGCAGTGGGTGCACCCGATACACCGGTCAGGGTCCACCCTGATCGCATGGTATTTCTGTGGTCCGTTCATTTTTCCTGTTACCTGGTTATGATGTCAGTATAGCATATTTTCCGTGCGTGGTGGGTGGCCGGTTGGTTCTCTATTCGCTATGTCCATCCATCTGCCGGACATAAAGACCGGTCCTCCCTGTCTGAATTCCCTTCAGAAATAATTGACCATGGTGACCGTGGTCCCTACCCCTACCTTGCTGGTGATCTCCAGCAAGTCGGTGTTTCTTTTCATATTGGAGAGCCCCATTCCGGCGCCAAAACCCATCTCCCTCACTTCCCGGGAAGCTGTCGAATACCCCTCCACCATGGCCTGCTCAATGTCTGCAATCCCTGGCCCCTTGTCTTCCAGAACCATCCTGATATGGTCACTGTCGATCATTATGCTGATCACCCCTTCCCACGCATGGGCCACGATGTTCACTTCCGCTTCATAGAGGGCAATGACAATGCTCTTGACTTTCCGGGGGTCAACGTCAAGCTGCTTAAGCAACTTCTTGACCTTGCTCGCAGCATCACCGGCATGGGTAAAATCACCCCCCCTGATCTTATAGGTCTGCTCTACGACCATATTTTAATAGACCGGCCTGAGGCCATGATTGTATAGAATACCACTGGTCTTGAATAACGAAAAAGGAGTAGCCAGCAAGACCATATTGTTTTCCCGGGCCAGTTCCTCCATCTCGGGAGCCACCTTTTTGTTCCTGACAAACAATATGTAACGAATATCAGCCATCTCTGCCGTACGAATCGTCTGAATGTTGGCCAGACCCGTGATCAACAGCAACCCCTCCGTGTCAAGAGTGAGCACATCACTCATCAAATCGCTGCTGAATCCTCTTTCAACCGTCATCTCCAGTTTATCATCCCCACAAACCAAGGTGGCTTCCGTTAACTCAATCACCGTCTCTATTTTCATATCACTCCTTATTCCTTCATTTTATAATTCCAGACTCCAGATTCCAGACTCCAGACTCTTACCCGGGTGTAAATATAGTCACAGCCGGCGCACCGGAGTCTGACGTGCGGCAGAAATAAATATGCTTTACAATATCTTCCGGGGATTGATTATGAATCAACGAATGTTTAATTTTCGAGAAAAAAGGAGCAGGATGATCTACGAGGAAAAGTCGGCGAAAAAGAGTTTGATCGATGACAGCGATCATTACCAGAGAATCATTGATGCGCTGCCCATACCGATCTTTTACCGTGACCAAAACGGGGTTTACCAGACCTGTAATGCCGCGCATGAGAAGCTGATCGGGATACCACGGGAGCAACTGGTAGGGAAGACGGTGTTTGATGTCCAGCCTGAGGAGATTGCTGAGATATATGCCCGGCGCGACAGTGAGCTGTTGGAGTCGCCGGGCGATCAGGTCTACGAATCGCGGATCAAGTCGAGCGACGGCACCCTCCGCGATGTTGTTTTCCAGAAGGCCGTCATCCGCAACGATAACGGGGAGTCCATTGGGATTGTAGGCTCCATCTTTGACATCACTGAACGGAAGAAATCAGAGGCCAAGCTGGAGCGCGCCAGGGAGTCCATGATCATCTCCTCCCATATGCTCCACAAGATCAGGGCAGGGATCATCATTATCAATGCCGATTTCAAGGTCATCGATTCCAATGAGAGTTTTGCCCAGATGATGGGAGAAGATATCATGGAACTCTTTGAGACGATTCCGGGGCTGAAAGGGGCTGATGTGGGGGAACTGGTGCCAGAAGTGATTCTCAAGATGATATCCAACATCATGAGCACCGGAGAAAACAACCTGGAGCGGGACCTGAAATACAAAAACAAACTGCTTCACATATCGGTGGTCACCATTTACAAGCAGAGGGTGGTGGGAGCCGTGATCCGTGACATGTCAGCACCTGTGTTGGTACGGGATGAGATCATCAGCAGAGCCCAGAGGGTCAACAAGCAGAACATCGACACCGTGCAGAAAATAGCCTATCTGCTGGGAGAGAATGCCGCCCAGACCGAAGAGCTGATCAATTCAATCATCGAATCATACCGGTACAGCGATGACGAGTAGCCGCCCCGATTATCACGTCGAGATCGATGTACAGCAGAAGAAGCCAAAAGGTCAGGTAGCCTGTGGCGATGTCTTCCGGTCGATTATCATCAAGCAGGAAGGCAGGAAGGTGATCGTGATGAGTGATGGAATAGGCCACGGCATCAAGGCCAGTGTGCTGGCCAACCTGACCGTTTCGATGGCCATCAATTATTCGGCTTTCCATACCAAGCCAGAGGTAGCAGCCCGGATCATCATGCGGGCCCTGCCCAAGAGCAGCGACGGTTTGGAGAACTATGCCACCTTTACCCTGATTGAGATCGATGCCGAAGGAAGGGTACGCATCATCAACTATGACAATCCACGGACCATCATCTTGCGGGGCAACAACATTCTGGATCCCGCAGAATACCACGTCGAGGTTCAGGGGATTGAGAATGCCGGTAAGATACTAAGGATAAGGGAATTCATGGCACGTAAGGAGGACCGTATCGTCTTCCTCTCTGACGGAGTCACCCAATCGGGCCTCGGAAGTGCCCGTTTTCCCATGGGCTGGGGCCGCGATAAGGTCGAAGAGTTCACCATCAACCAGGTCACCCGCATGCCCGACATATCAGCCACCAAGCTGGCCCGGAAAATCATCAACCAGGCCAACCTCAACGATGGCTTCGAACTCAAGGACGACACCACTTGTGGTGTCATCTACTTCAGAAAACCCCGCGAATTCCTTCTCATCACCGGCCCACCCTTCTATAAAATCAAGGATTTTGATGTCGGGGAACAGATCCGCAACTTCACGGGCAAAAAGGCCATCTGCGGGGGGACCACCGCCGAAATTATCGCCAGGGAACTTAACCTGAAACTGGAAACAGTACACGAATTCTCTGGCTCCCTCCTTCCGCCCAAGGCCAGGCTGGAAGGATTCGAGCTGGTGACCGAAGGGATCCTGACCATGGGCAAGGTCGAAGAAATCCTCGAAAATTATTCCAGTGATACGCGCATGGGCGATACCCCTGCCGATGAGATCGTCAACCTGCTCCTGGAACACGACATCATCCATATCATCGTGGGCACCCGCATCAACTGGGCCCACCAGGATCCCGACCAACCCGTGGAACTGGAAATCCGCAAGGTGATCCTCAAAAGGATCATCAAGCTCCTCGAAGAGAAGTTCTTCAAGGAAGTGAATGCTGATTTTGTCTGATTAATCTTATACCATCGGGTATTTCTTGAAGATCGTGTCTGACTTGGCCAGAATATCGACATACTGCGCCCGCTGGTACACAAAGGGATCCTTGAGTTGCCTGCGTGATAACTTCCCTTTGAAATCGGTAAGGGTGGCGTATCCTTTCTGGTCCATCCACTCCCCTATTCCGGTCAGGATCTGTTTCACCACCCCAGGATGGTTTTTATAAATGGTGCTGACGATCTGTACGGTATCGGCACCGGCCAGGAGTGCCCTGACCACATCTTCCGCGGTATACAATCCCCGGCTGATACAGATGCTCCCATCAAGATTTCCATAGAGTAATCCGGCATAGCGGAGGGAAAGCATATGATCCTGTGGATGCGTCAGCTCCCAGGGATAATAGAATTCTTCCTTCTCCGGATCTATTTCTGGCTGAAAAAACCGGTTAAAGAGCACATAAGCGTCGGCACCCACCTCATCAATCTGCTTGATAAAATTGAGCGTGTTGGTGTAAAAAGGGCTGACTTTCACGCTCACCGGAATCTTCACCGCCTGCTTCACCGCCTTGACGATTTCCAACTGTTTCTCCTCCACATACTGCCCGGTCACCTCAAAATAGCCGGGAACCGCGTAGAGATTGATCTCCAGACCGTCGACACCGGTCTTTTCGAGTTCCTGCGCATATTCCACCCATGAAGGTTCGTAAACGGCATTGAGGCTCCCGAAAACAGGTACAGACACCATCTCCTTCAGTTTTTTCAGGTTCAGCAGGTGCTCTTTGGGCCCGGCATGTTCCATGTTGGGGAAGAGCCGCGACATCTCAGCAAAGCGGTTATCATACTCATTCATCTCTTCGGAAAGTTGCCAGCTCTCCAGTTGAATCTGCTCCTCAAAGAGCGATTTATAGACGATGGCAGCGATGCCGGCTTCTTCAAGCTGATGAATGATGTCAGGCTTCAGAACGAGGTTGGAGGCACCCAGAATCAATGGATTTTTGAGTGGAATGCCCATGTAGGAAGTGGATAAATCTGCCATGGTTTCGGTTTTTTGTTTTCTTTTCAGTTCTTAAATGTATAACTATTTTCCTGGAAATAAGTTCACACCTGAGCAAAAAAAGTCATCCCGCACCCCTTCCGGCAGGAGGTTTAAAGCCTCTGCACGAAGAGATACGGGATGACGATTCAGGAAAGGTCCTTACCCGCTTACCACAGACTGGCGGTGATGGTCAGTCCGGCCATGACCACAGAAACCATCGACATAAGCTTAATAAGGATATTGAGCGATGGGCCGGAAGTATCCTTGAAGGGATCCCCTACGGTATCCCCCACCACGCCGGCCTTGTGGGCTTCGCTGCCTTTGCCGCCATAATTGCCCTTCTCGATGTATTTCTTGGCATTGTCCCAGGCTCCTCCGGCATTGTTGAGCATGGAGGCCAGGGTGAACCCCGCCGTCAGTCCGCCCACCAGCAGTCCGATGACCCCGGGAACCCCCATGAAGATCCCCACGGCAATGGGAACAATGATGGCCATCATAGAGGGAACAAGCATCTCCCGCTGAGCCCCCTTGGTGGAAATCTCAACACATTTGGCATATTCAGGAGTGGCTTTGCCTTCCATGATACCTGCTATTTCGCGGAATTGCCGCCTTACCTCTTCGACCATGGCGCCGGCAGCACGGCCGACGGCTTTCATGGTCATGGCGCAGAAAACGAAAGCCATCATGGCTCCCACGAAGATCCCACCCAACAGCAAGGGATTAAAGACCGACAGGTCATAAGCCTGGGTAAAATCCCGGATAGTGGCAGAGGCCAGTTCGACCACCCGCTGGCCATCCTGGGCCACGGGGACCACCTCTGCCTTGGCCGTATAAAAGATGACATCACCCACCTCTTTGATTCCATTTCCGGAGGAGGCGATTTTCCCGATCCAAAGTTTGATTTCTTCCATATAGGCGGCCAGCAGGGCCATGGCCGTCAGGGCTGCCGAGCCGATAGCAAATCCCTTGCCGGTGGCAGCGGTTGTGTTCCCCAGCATGTCAAGGGCGTCGGTACGCTCGCGCACTTCCTTGGGAAGGTGAGCCATTTCAGCATTTCCGCCGGCATTGTCGGCAATAGGACCGAAGGCATCGGTGGCCAGGGTGATCCCCAGGGTAGAGAGCATCCCCACGGCAGCAAAGCCAATTCCGTAGACCCCCATGGCGAAGTTAATGAAGCCCCCGGCGAAACCAAAAGCGGCGATAATGGCCAGGGCGATGGTGATCACCGGAACCCAGGTCGAAAACATCCCCACGGCCATACCATCAATGATGGTGGTCGCCGGTCCTTGCAGGGCCTGTTTGGCAATACCCCTCGTGGGCTTGTATTCATCGGAGGTGAAATATTCGGTTGCCTGCCCAATGATGACCCCCGCCGCCAGTCCGGCTACCACGGAACCAAAAAGCCCCCAGGTGATCCATCCGGTGGCCGCCATGATGGCGATGGCAATCAGAATGAAAAGGGAGCTTCCGCCGGTACCCAGGAGCAGGGCATTGAGGAGGTTTTTCTGTGTGGCCGACTCTTTGGTGCGGACCAGGAAAATACCGAGAATGGAGAGGATGGTGCCGATGGCTGCCACGATCATGGGAGCCAGCACATAAGTAGTGGATTCGACCCCCGCGATGACCGGAAGGGCAGCTCCCAGGGCGGCAGTAGCCAGGATGGACCCTGCATAGGACTCATAAAGGTCAGCACCCATACCAGCCACATCGCCTACATTGTCGCCCACGTTGTCGGCGATGGTGGCCGGGTTGCGCGGGTCATCCTCGGGGATGCCGGCTTCCACCTTACCTACCAGGTCAGCTCCCACATCGGCCGCCTTGGTATAGATACCGCCCCCCACACGGGCAAAGAGCGCCTGCGTCGAAGCGCCCATACCGAAGGTCAGCATCGTGGCTGTCACCTCGATCAGCTTCATCTGTTCGGTTGTTCCCGGGTGGACAAACGTCAGTCCCAGGAAGTGGAGTCCTTCGGTCATGTGGGCAGGGGTGTAGACCCATTCGGTGAGAATCAGGTACCAGGCCGCGATGTCAAGCAGGGCAAACCCCACAACCACGAGTCCCATTACCGCCCCACTGCGGAAGGCGATCTGCAACCCTTTGTTCAGCGATTGGGAGGCCCCATGGGCGGTACGCGCCGACGCATGCGTGGCCGTCTTCATCCCCAGAAATCCACATAGCCCCGAGAAAAAACCTCCCGTAAGAAAGGCTATCGGCACAAAGGGATTCTGCACCCCCAAATAGGCCAGTACCAGTAACAATACAACCAGTACCAGAAACACCTTGAGAACCACGGAATACTGCCTGCGCAGGTAAGCCATGGCCCCCTCCCGCACATACTGGGCAATCTCTTGCATCCGGGGACTCCCCTCGGAATTCTTCAACATCGTTTGGTAGAAATACCAGGCAAAGCCCAGCGCCAACAAAGAGGATAAGGGAACTATCCAGAATAATGCATTCATAAGTCTGTCTCCTTTATTTATTTAAAGTGATTTGGTTTATATCTTTTTCCGTTGTCTTAACTTAATCCCAGGCCTACCTACAAAGATAGTTTTTATGGCAAATATCGGTGCTGGCATCACCTAATTTTGAAGGGAATTCACTTTTTGTTTAACTCCGGAAAAGCTATTTTTGCCCCCATTAAAAGCGGTTATGAAGAAAAGAGTTTTGTTTGTCTGTCTGGGAAATATCTGTCGCTCACCGGGAGCAGAAGCCGTGCTGTCAAAGATGGCTTTGGACAGAGGATACCACACGCCTCTGGAAGTGGATTCGGCTGGCATTGGCGGCTGGCATGCCGGAGAACCTGCCGACCCGCGGATGCAGAAACATGCCGCCAAAAGGGGATACAGCCTCACCAGCACCGCCCGGAAGTTTAACCCGGCTGCCGACTTTGACCGCTTTGACCTGATTATCGGCATGGATGACGACAACATCAGGGCGCTTAAATCAATGGCCCGCAACGATGAAGAGCGTAAGAAAATCAGAAAAATGACCGACTTCCGGCAACTCTATAACTATTCCGAGGTCCCTGACCCCTATTATGGCGGCGATGACGGCTTTGAACTGGTCCTTGACCTGCTGGAAGACGCCTGCGAAGGCCTGCTCCGGGAACTGGAAACTGAGGGACGGAGAGACGGAGGGACGGAGAGACTGAGGGACTGAGGAGCTGAGGAACTGAGAGACTAAGGGACTGAGGGACTGAGAGACTAAGGGAATGAGGGAATGAGGGAATGAGGGACGGTTTCCTCAGCTGATCATGTCCACGGAGTAGGATACCAGCCCGTCGATGCGCTCCAGGTGGGCCGATAAAACTTCAGGGTCGAGCTTCACCGGGATATAAGCATAGAAAATATACTTGTCGGAAGTTTCCGCGTTGTTCTTGCGGATATCCACCTCATGGATCCTGATTTTCAAACCGGCAATAATACTCCTGATTTCATTGAAACCTGTCGTTTTTTTCCTGACGACCACTTCAATCCGTTTGAACAGTTTGTCCTGGAAAAACCGCTTTTCCAGAACATCCATAATGGAGAGGGAAAAGAGGATGATGACCAGTGCCACAGCGCTGATACGGAATAGACCAGCGCCGATGGCCAATCCCAGCATGGCCATGGCCCAGATGGAGGCTGCGGTGGTCAGCCCCTTGACATTGAAACCAAAGCGGAGAATGGCCCCAGCCCCGAGAAAACCAATCCCGCTGACCACCTGGGCAGCGATGCGGCCCGGATCCCCATTCTGAAACCCAGTAAACGTTTGGGGAATATAAATGGAAAGCAACATCCCCAGAGTCGATCCTATGCTGATCAGAATATGGGTCCTCATGCCTGCGGGTTGGCTGTGAGCCTCCCGCTCAATACCAATCAGCATACCCGCCAGAAAACTCACCAGCAATCGCAACAGACTGGTCTCAAAGGTAATCTCGGTGGAATTGACAATCGCTGAAAAATCCATAGCAACCGTTTTTCTAATTTCTACTATATCTCAGGCCCCGTCGTTGCTTCTGCCTGCCTTTACAGGCTAATCGCAGAGTCAGTAAAGGTTCAACCGCCGGGCGGGTTCCGGGAAGGAGGTGCGCCGTGGTTATTCAAAATGGTAGAGGAAGACAGCGATACACTCGAAAGCAGGTTTGGCCACGCCTTCTATTGCCATGGCAATTCTCACCTTGACTCGGGTGATTCCCCGCAAATTGGTCACCTCTTCCATCATGAAGCGGGCTTTGACCTGGCTGTTGACCACCACAGGCTGGTTAAACCGGAGATTCTCCATGCCATAATTGACGACGAGCTTCACATTTCGGACCTCCACGACCGTGTGCCAAAGATAAGTCACCAGCGACAGCGTAAGATAACCGTGGGCAATGGTTGCCTTAAATGGAGACTCCAGGGCAGCCCTTTCCGGATCGGTGTGGATCCACTGGTGGTCATGCGTAGCTTCGGCAAAACTGTTGATCTGCTCCTGAGTGATGGTTATGGTATTGGAAACGCCTATTTCCTGCCCCTTCAACGCCTCAAAATCAGCAAACCCGTTAATAATTTTTCTGGCCATAGCGCTCATTTAAACTATAAATTCCGTCCTGTTTCTGCACGAAGATACAAAATATGTGGACTTTCAGAACTAAATGATCACCGCTCCAAAGTGATTCCGGGCCATCGCGATTGTCGGGATTTTTGCAACCTTTGCAGCAGTTCCGCGAATATGAAGAAGTTGTTGTACTCCACGACCTTTCTGGCCATTGTGGCCGCCCTGCTCTGGTCGACGGCCTTTGCCGGCATCAAGATAGGGTTGCAATACCACACCCCCCTGCAGTTTGGGGCCATGCGGTTCATGCTGGCCGGAATGATGGTCATGCTCCTTTACCGCCCCTGGGGTTTATACTTCCGTGAAGTCAGGAGGGAGTGGCGTTTTATTCTGACCATCGGAGTCATACAGGTTGTGGTTCAATATGGTCTCTTTTATACCGGTATGGATCTGGTTCCCGGGGCCCTGGGAGCGATGATCGTAGGGTCCTCCCCTCTCTTTGTGGCGCTGATGGCCCATTTCACCCACCCCAACGACCGGCTGAACCAGATAAAGATGATCAGCATCCTGGTAGGCGTGGCAGGCATTGCCATCATCACCCTGGGGCGCAGGGGTGTGACCATGAAAAATCCCCTCGAATGGGTTGGCATTGGCCTCCTGATTTTCAATAACATGGCCTCAGGCTACAGCAACGTGCTGGTCTCCCGGTTTGCCAGGCCCCTCTCCCCTATCATCCTCACCTCCTCTTCCCTGCTCATCGGCGGCACCTTGCTGTTTTTCATCTCCCTTCCCATAGAAGGGCTACCCAGGGGCCCCTTTCCCTGGGATTATTGGGCAGCCCTCTGCTGGCTCGCCTTCCTCTCTGCAGCCGCCTTTTCTATCTGGTATTCCCTGCTGAAACGCCCCGGCGTTAAAGTCTCAGAACTAAACGTCTGGAAATTCCTGATACCCGTTTCAGGTGCTGCCCTGAGCTGGCTCCTGGTCCGGGGCGAACAGCCCGACCTGATCTCCATCGCGGGCATGCTCTTCATCGTCCTGGCCCTGGTCCTTATCAGCCGCGCCAAAAAATAAACCTCCTCCGTCTTTCTACCTTCAGGAATCCACTTTCATCCAGAGCCTATTATTCCGGATTGCGATTTGCTAACTCCAGATTCCAATATTCAAGATTCCCGACTCCCGACTCCCGTAGCGCAGCGGAGTCTCGACTTTGTCGAGAGGATTCCAATATTCAAGACTCCAGATTCCCGACTCCAGATTCCAATATTCAGGATCCCCGACTCCCGACTGTTCTGGCCGCCTATTCTTCCAATATCTTGATTTCCACTTTTCTGAAGTCGATCGGGTGGCTTTCTCCCTGAAGAGAGATGGTGCCTCCGTGAAGGAGAGAATCACCATTGGCTGGCAGCAGTTTGAAAAATGAAGGATCGCGGGAGTCGAGCTGGGGCTGTTCATAGGTGATCACAGTATCTCCATTGATGATATGGCGTATCACTCCGCATCCATGGACTTCGACCTCCGCGGTCACCCACTCCCCGTCGGGGTAAGTCTTTGAAGCGGAGGAGAAGCAGTGGTCCAGCTGAAGCTGACCGTTCAGGACCACGTTGGTGCCGGGAGTACAGAGGTTGCCGGTAGAGCGTTCCGAAGTTCCGTCGCCCCCAAGAAACTGCACTTCAATGGAAACAGGAAAATCCTGGTCCTTTTCCATGCTTTCCAGCGACTGCCCGTGGATCATTACCCCACTGTTGCGCAAGGCCCATCCCGGACCACCGGGACACTGTTCACCCGCAAACCGGTATTCGATCCGCAGAAGATAATGAGAAAAAGTGTCCTTGTAAAAAAGGTGCCCATACCGGTTATCAAAGGTGTCATACCCATCGTATCTGACTTTCAGCAGACCATCCTCTACCCTGAAGGTGTTGGCGAAATTGTCACCAGCCTCATAGCCCCGTATCTTGGGCGTCCACCCCTCCAGATCCCTGCCGTTAAACAACTGAATCCATTCGCTTTCCGGGTTCTTTTTAGATTGACAGCCGGACAGGATCACCAGGAGCAGGAGCAGGAGCCCGCTCCCTTTAAATGCATTATTCTTCTTCATAATTTGGGTTCATATTGGTTTCAGAAGGTGAAGATAACGCTTTTTCCTGTTTCGCAGGTGCTGACTACGGGAAAGAGAGCGGATTCCAAAACCGGGGTGGAAGAGCGATAGTTTTACTATTTTTGAACCGCTGCAACGGGTGAGCACCCCGGAGGTGCCGCGACAAACCGAAAAGTGAAAGCATGAAGCAGATCTGTCATAAGGAGAAGAGAGCATGGCCGGCCATCGCACTGGTCCTGCTGCTGAGCCTTGGGCTCCCGGGAATGTCCCGGGCCGGGGCTTCAGATCCCGGTCAGGCCCCCGTGGTCGTTCTGGGTATCGTCGTTGAAAATATGCGCCCTGACTATATCGGGCGGTACTGGGATCAGTTCGGGGAGGAAGGTTTTAAAAAGCTGGTGAAGGGCGGAAGTCAGTGCACCCGGTTTAATATCCATCAACATATCCTCACCAGTGCCACCGGAACGGCCACCCTTTTCACGGGAGTTTACCCATCGTCCCACGGCATCATCGATGAGGCCTGGTATGACCGGTCAAAAGGAAAGGTTGTTTCGGCAGTGACAGACGAAAAGTATACGCTGACCGGGGGTACTGCACAGGGCACACAGGTTTCCCCGATGCAGCTCAGAGCTTCCACCCTGGGCGACCAGCTCAAACTGGCCCATAATGGCAGGTCCAAAGTCTTCAGTATTGCCCTCAACGAAACCCCGGCCCTCTTTGCTGCAGGATACAGCGGCGATGCTGCCTGGTGGCTCGATAATGCTTCCGGCCGGATGGTTACCTCCTCTTTTTATACCGGGAACCTGCCCGAGTGGGTGCAGCGCTTCAACGACCAGGAAAGGGTAAAAAAATACACCTCCCGCAATTGGGTGCTCCTCCGTTCGGCCAGCGACTATGAAGCCAGCACCGAAGACCGCTCTCCCTGGGAAGCGGGTTACAGCCAGGGAAAGAATGCCTTTCCCCATGCTCTGGCCCCATTGGTCAAAAATGCCGGCCATTACGGCCCCGTGAAAACCACCCCTTACGGGAACAGCCTCCTCAGGGAGTTCACCCTTGAACTGCTTGAACGGGAAAAGATCGGGGAAGATGCCGACCCCGATCTGGTGACGGTCATCTTCTCCTCCATGGACCAGGAGAACAGCTCGTTCGGACCGGCATCAGTAGAGATGGAAGATCTTTACCTCCGGCTCGACGAAGAGATTGCGGCTCTGATCAACTGGGCAGAGAAGAAATTCGGCAAGGAAAAGGTGCTCATTTTTCTGACAGCCAATTCATCGGCGGCTTATCCTGTGGATTACCTGAAGGAGAAATTCAGGTTTCCTGCAGGCACGTTCTCTCCCGACAACGCGGCAGCCCTCCTCAACTCCTGGCTCAACATCACCTATGGGGATCTGAAATGGATCGAATACAACAACGGATTGCAGATTTACCTCGACCATAAGATTGCCGCTATCAACCATACTGATATGAGGGAGATGCGACGGAAAACGGCAGAATTCCTCAATGAATTTGAGGGGGTCAGGATGGCTGTATCGAGTGACCAGATCAGGGAAGGACAAACGGGACTCACTGCCGGTGAGGGGACTACCCGCTCCTGGTTCGAGGGCAGGTCGGGCGACGTCCTGCTGGTCCTCAGAGAAGGGTGGCAACCCACATTCAAATACCGGAAAGCGCACTTTTCAGACCATACCCATGTTCCCCTCCTTTTCTATGGAAGCGGGATCTCTGTGCAAACCCTGAGTGAAAACTACGAAGCAGATCAGTTGGTCTCTACCCTTTCCGATCTTCTGGGCATCCAGCCTCCTCCGGGATGCCAGGGAAACCCCATCCCCCTCACGAGGCCCTGACAGGCAACTGCCGCCATGCCTCAGAAAAAAGAAAGGGTTCAGGGTTGTTTGGAATCCTTTCCCTGGTATTGGGCGATCACACTGGCTGCCCCTTCATGACTTCCCTCTTTTTTGCCCTTCTTCAGACGATCAGCATGCAGGAGACTCATAGGCATCTGGAAGGTGGTATCCTGCTTGAGGGTAAAAGAGACCGTGGCCATCGCATAACGGTCGCTGGAAAACTGCAACGACACATCACCAGGTTTGAGCAGCAGACTGAAAGAGCCGTCAAAGGAGGAGATCGTGCCTATTCCTGAGTTTTTCTCCACAACCGACAGGTCACGGATGACTGATCCTGTCAGATGATCGGTGACTTTCCCCGTCACACATACCAACTGACTTTTTAACGTAAAAGGAGACAATACCAGCAATGCCAGTACCAATAGGAGGGATTCCGCTTTCATGACTTAATTGTTTAATGGCTTCATTGATTAGACAACGAAAGGCCCCGGATTGTTGCGTTTTGTCGGGGGTTTAATCTTAAGTAATCGTTAAGTTTCGAAGCAGTGAAAAGAGGCGTAGGACGATAGGGGTGAAGCCGGGAAATACAGGGAAGCCTTTTACTGATCCCATCCCCCCGCAGATATGCTGAAAAGCAGTTTATTCTATTGCAAATTGCTTGCTATTTATTTCTTCAACTCCTTAAATTTAACCGACCAATAATTCACTAAAACCATTACTCAATGAGTCCGACACAATTACTTATCAGGGAACTGGCTGACAAATATGGCCGGAGCAGGGAGCATCTGCTGCCGATCATGCAGGGCGTAGTCGAGAAGGAGAGTTATCTTTCGGAATATTCGATGATCGAGATTGCCCGGGAGATGGATTTACCTGCAGCGGAAGTATATGGCACCGCGACCTTTTATTCTTTTCTGGAGACCAAGAAGATGGGGAAGTACATCATCAGGGTGTGCAAGACTATCTCATGTGCGATGAAGGGCAAGGGGCAGGTGGTGATGGCTATACAGGACATGCTGAAGATTCCCCTGGGAGAGACCACACCCGACGGAAGGTTTTCACTGTTGCAAACCAACTGTCTGGGGTTATGCCATAAGGCACCGGCCATGATGATCAATCATGATGTCTACACCGATCTGACCCCCGAGAAGGTCAGGGAGATCATTTCCGATTACATGAAAAAACCTTTATAAAACTGAACCATCATGGCAACAACGTACCAGCTGAAGAGGGCCGACTTCATTTTCAAGAATGAGAATGACTGGGAACAGGTATTGAGCAACATTCTTCACCGCACGTCACAGGATCTGATCAACGAGCTGATCAGTTCAGAACTGAAAGGACGTGGCGGCGCCGGTTTTCCCACGGGATTGAAGTGGAAGGTGGCTTCCGAAATAGAAACCCAACCCAAATATGTGATTTGCAATGCCGATGAGGGGGAGCCAGGCACCTTCAAGGACCGGGAGATTCTGGAAAAAGTCCCCTACAAGGTACTCACGGCGATGGTAGCCTGTGGCCATGTGATCGGCGCCAGGGAAGGATTCATCTACCTTCGCGGAGAGTACCGTTTTCTTCTGCCCGAATTGCAGAAGGTCATCCAGGAGTTTGAATACTACCTGAAGGAGATCAATCAGGATTTCACCATTAAGGTATTCATGGGCAGCGGGGCCTATATCTGTGGTGAGGAGACCGCCCTGTTCGAGTCGATGGAAGGCAAGCGGGGTGAACCCCGCAACAAGCCGCCCTTCCCGACCAACTTCGGATACATGGGAGGGCCTACGGTCATCAATAATGTGGAGACGCTGGCCCACACCTTCACCATCTTCAAGTATGGCGCCAAGAAATTCTACGACCTGGGAGTCCAGTATTCGCGCGGAACCAAACTTTTCTCGGTATCGGGTGACACCCCCAAGCCGGGGATTTATGAGCTGGAATTGGGGATGAGCCTTCAGGATTTCGTATATGAATTTGGTGACGGTGACACCAAAGCGGTACAGGTAGGCGGGGCTTCAGGTTTTCTGGTGCCACGGAAGAAATTCGCCGACACAGCCATCGGCTACCAGGGCAAACTCACGGGCATCTCTCTGCCCACAGGAGGGTCGATGATGCTTTTTAACAGCTCCCGGTCGATGTACAACGTCCTTGACAACTATCTGGAGTTTTTCCGGGAGGAGTCCTGCGGGCAGTGCACACCTTGCAGGGTGGGCTGCCAACAGTTGCTGCTGGGGATCAAGGCCGTCAAACGGGGCGACCGCCCGGCCTCCTACCTCGATAAACTTCTGCGGCTGACCGAAACCATGCAGGTGACGGCCAAATGCGGACTCGGACAATCGGTGGCCAACTCATTCTCCTCCATCGTTGAGAACTTCAGGGAAGAAATGATTTACTAATGATAAATGGACAAGGTTATGACAACGCAAAAAATAAATATCTCCCTGAACGGCTACAACGTTCAGGTCGACAAGGGGACCATGATTCTGGATGCGGCCAGGGAAAATGGATTGATCATTCCCACGCTCTGTTACCACAAGGACCTCTGTATTGCCGGTAACTGCCGGGTGTGCGTAGTGGAGATCGCCGGCCAGAAACGGCTGTCGGCAGCCTGCGCCACACCTGTGGAGGAGGGGATGGAAATCCTGACCAACAGTCTGAAGGTCCGTAACTCCCGTAAACATATCATCGAGTTGCTGCTGGCTGAACACAACGCCGACTGCACTAAGTGCTACCGCAATGGCAACTGTGAACTGCAGGAGCTGGCCTCGGAATACAAAATTATGACCCAGGAGTTCATAGAACTGGTGCCCTTCAAGACCTACTCCATCGATATGTATTCGCCCTCGATCATCAAAGACGACAGCAAATGCATCAGGTGCCAGCGGTGCGTGCGCACCTGTGCCGAATTGCAGGGCGTCAATGCCCTGACGGTCGCCCACAAGGGAGATGAGATGAAAATCACGACTTTCATGGAGAAACCGATGAATTCGGTAGTGTGTACCAACTGCGGCCAGTGCGTCAACCACTGTCCGACCGGAGCCCTGGTCGAGAAGAATTATATTGAAGAGGTATGGGAGGCCATTTCCAATCCCGACAAACATGTAGTGGTTCAGACGGCCCCGGCGGTGCGCATCGGCCTGGGAGAGGAATTGGGGTTTGAACCCGGCACGCGCAATACCGGGAAAATGGTGGCGGCCCTCAAGCGTCTGGGCTTCGACTCGGTCCTGGATACCGATTTTACGGCCGACCTGACCATCGTCGAAGAGGGCACCGAACTGCTTACACGCCTCAAAAAAGCGATCAAGGAGAAAGACCCCGACGTAAAGCTGCCGATGGCAACCTCCTGCTCCCCGGGATGGATCAAATACATCGAACACCTCTACCCCGAATACCTGCCCAACCTGTCGACCTGCAAATCACCGCAGCAGATGTTCGGAGCCCTGGTCAAAACTTACTATGCCAAGGCCCGGAACCTGGAACCCGACAAGATCGTTTCGGTGTCGATCATGCCCTGTACGGCCAAGAAATTCGAGGCGGCCCGCCCTGAGATGCTCGACAGTGGCTACCGCGATGTCGATTATGTGCTGACGACCCGGGAGCTGGCCATCATGATCAAACAGGCGGGTATTAACTTCTCGGCCCTCGAAGAGGCCAAATACGACCGGCTGATGGGAGACTCCACGGGAGCTGGGGTGATCTTCGGCGCCACCGGTGGCGTGATGGAAGCGGCCCTGCGTACAGCCTACGAACTGGTCACCGGCAGGGAAGTTCCCTTTGAGAACCTCAACATCACCCCCGTCAGGGGCATGGAAGGGGTCCGCGAAGCCACCATCAAAATAGAAAATCCCAAAAAAGAATGGGCTTTCCTTGATGGCGTGGAACTCAAATGCGCCATCGCGCACGGACTGGTGAATGCCAAGACAGTGATGGATTCGGTCAAATCGGGAAAAGCCGATTACCACTTCATCGAGATCATGGCCTGCCCTGGCGGATGCCTGGGCGGCGGCGGTCAACCCATCCCCACCAGCCCCGAAATCAGAAGAAAACGAGCCGAAGCCATCTATGCCGAAGATGCCAACATGGCCCTCCGGAAATCGCACTTAAACCCGGAGGTGATCAAACTCTACCGGGACTTCCTCAAAGAACCCAACGGGGAAATCTCTCATAAGCTCTTACATACCAAATATACCCCGAGAGAGAGGTTCTGACCCGGCTGGCTTTCCCATTTTGGGAATCGTTTTACATAAATGAAACAATTAAGAATAACCCTCTATTATCAAGTATCACGTTATCACCGAGTTAAACATAATGGTTTGATTTTTGCAACAACCTTGGCATTCCTCCCATGAGGAAAAGAGTTTAAGAACTCCTTTTGTTAGGGTTAAAATTGCATGTTATTGGGACACTAAGATGGAACCACCGCGAAGGCTGGTTCCATCTTTTTTTTTCTATCTTGGTCCTCAAAAAAAGCGATGATCAGGTATTCCCGGATTTTTAGTATCCTTCTGTCATTAGGGCTTCTGGCCGGCGGGCTCAGGGCCCAGGAGAGGTATCTTGAAGCGTGCTTCGACTCGGTAGAGGTGCAGACTTACACTTATGCCACCAAAGATGGCCGCAACCTGGATCTGGACCTGTATGTTCCCTTTGAGGACACGGCACAGGCGAGGCCGGTCGTCCTGTTTGTCCATGGTGGTGGGTTCAGCGGGGGAAGCCGTAACTCAGGCGGCATCCCGGCCTTCTGTCAGCGGCTGGCCCGCTATGGTTATGTGAGCCTCTCCATCTCCTACCGGCTCACCCGCCAGGGAAAACCCACGGCCTTCGGCTGTGACTGCCCGGCTGCCGACAAACTCAGCACCTTCCAATCGGCGGTGGAAGACCTGCAGGATGCCACGGCCTTCCTGGTCAACCAGCGTGAAGCACTGGGCATCGACCCGCAAAGGATCATTCTTGCAGGAAGCAGTGCAGGCGCGGAGACGGTATTGAATGCCGCCTACCAACCCCCGCTTTGTTATGGCCTGGACTCAGGTCCCGTGGCTTATGCCGGGGTCATCTCCATGGCCGGCGCTATTCCCGATACCGCACGGATCTACCCCGATTCCGCCATCCCCTCCCTGTTGTTCCACGGAACCTGCGACAACCTGGTCCCCTATGCCACCGCCTCCCACCACCACTGTCTCCCCTCCCAACCCGGCTACCTCCTCCTCCATGGCGCCTATACCATCGCCCGTAAACTGGATGCCACCGGAACCCCCTACTGGCTCCATACCACCTGCGGAGGAGCCCACGAAATGGCCTCCAAACCCATGACCGCCTATTTCGGAGAAATCATTGAATTCTGTTACCATTATGTTCTTCAGGAGAAATGGGAAACCCGCCATACCGTGGTTGCCGGAGCCTCATCCCCCTGCAACTATGAGACCTTTTACTTTTGCAAACCATAAAATTCCCGTTATGAAAAAACTACTTTTTGCCATCCTCACAATTCTGGTCACTACAGCATGCTATGGCCAGCAATTCAACGTGATCACTTACAATATCCGGCTCAACACCTCATCTGACGGCATCAACGCATGGCCCAACCGCAAAGAGATGGTCACTGCCCTGCTGAAATTCCACGATGCAGCTATTTTCGGGCTGCAGGAAGCCAAACACGACCAAATTCTGGACCTGGAAGAACGGCTGCCCGGTTTTGGCCGTTTGGGCAGCGGGCGTGATGACGGGAAAACAGGCGGAGAGTATTCTCCCGTTTTCTACGACCTGAACCTGTTCAAACTATTGGAATCAGGACAGTTCTGGCTTTCCGAAACCCCGGAAACCCCCTCAAAGGGATGGGACGCTGCCCTTCCCCGCATCGTCACCTGGGGCAAATTCCAGGTCAAAGGCTCCTCCCGCAAATTCTTTTACTTCAACACTCATTTTGACCATGTCGGCAAGGTCGCCCGCGCCAACTCCTCCCGGCTGATCCTCGAAAAAATAAAAACCCTCAATCCAGGGAACCTGCCCGTGATCGTCACCGGGGACTTCAACCTTACCCCGGAGAGCGAACCCATCACCCTCATCCTGGAAAAGCTGAAGGACAGTTCCCAAATCAGCGCTATGCCGCCTTATGGCCCGGTGGGTACCTTTAACAGTTTCCGCCGCGATCATCCGCTCGATCAGCGCATCGACTATATTTTTGTCAACGACAAGGTCTCCGTCCTGAAATACGGTGTACTGACCGACGGATGGGACAACCGTTATCCTTCCGACCACCAGCCGGTCATGGCCACCGTGAAGCTGAACAAAAAGTAATTCCTCATCATGATGCGTCACTTCATGTTTGGTTTGGTCCTTGCCGCACTGGCGGTGGGGAGCTGCCAGCCAGGTAGGGGCAGGGAAACCGGATTCTCCGGAGATGCTGACCCTGGCAACAGTGCTTCCACCGCTGCCGGGGCCACTCCCGGGGCCATCGACCGGCAAGCCCTGGTGAACCGACATAGAGTGACCAACTACGACTTTGACACCCTCTCCTCCCTCACGGTGGGCAACGGCAGGTTCGCCTTCACGGTCGACGCCACAGGATTACAGAGCTTTCCGGAGGTATACCACAATGGCATCCCCCTGGGTACCTTCTCCGAATGGGGCTGGCACACCTTCCCCGACACCTCAGGATTCCGCTACGAGGAGACCCTGCGGGAAGTTCCATACCAGGGCAGGAAGATCACTTATGATGTACAATGGAGCACACCGGAGAGAAACCAGCAGGCCGCCAACTGGTTTCGGCAGAACCCCCACCGGATGCACCTGGGACTGATCGGACTGGAGATGACCTCTGAGGATGGTACTGTGGTCACCCCTGGCGCCATCACCGCCGTAACCCAGCAACTGGATTTATGGCAAGGCGAGATCACCAGTCATTTCGAGGTCGACGGCATTCCGGTGGAGGTCACTACCCTCTGCCATCCCGGGTGCGACCTGATCGCCACACAGATCATTTCGCCGCTTCTCCGGAAAGGAAGGTTGAAAATAAAGGTATCGTTTCCCTACCCTTCGGGCCAACATGTCGACGACGGATGTGACTGGCAGTCGCCGGGGCGGCACCGCAGCACTGTTCATCCCCTCCGGCGGGGCGCCCGGATATCCCGTCAGTTGGATTCGGCCGGCTATGTCGCGGAGCTCGCCTGGAGTGGCCATGCTGCCCTTACCGAAACGGCACCGCACCATTTTGTGGTGACCCCTCAGGATAAGAAAAGCAGCTTTACCTTCCAGTGCCGTTTTTCTCCGGAAGAGCGCCGTGACCCTATGCCTGCCTTCAAGGCGACCGCCGGCTTAAGCCATCAGACCTGGAAGGCTTTCTGGCTCTCAGGAGGTGCTGTCGACCTGTCGGGGAGCAGTGACCCCCGGGCCGCGGAACTGGAACGGCGGATCGTCCTTTCGCGTTACCTGACACGCATCCAGTGCACCGGCCAATACCCGCCACAGGAAACAGGTCTCACCTTCAAAAGTTGGTACGGTAAATTCCATCTGGAAATGCACTGGTGGCATGCCGTCCACTATGCCCTGTGGGGCCACCCTCTATTGATGGAGGAGAGCCTGGCGTGGTACCGCAATATCGCCCCCGTGGCCCGTACGATCGCCCGCCGGCAGGGCTTCCAGGGCCTGCGCTGGCCTAAGATGACCGGCCCGGGCGGTATCGACGCCCCCTCCTCAGTGGGGAGTTACCTGATCTGGCAACAACCGCACCTGATCTATTTGGCTGAACTGATATACCGGCAGAGACCAGATACCACAACCTTGCGGCTTTACGGTGATCTGGTGGAAGCCACTGCAGAATTCATGGCTTCCTATGCCTGGAGAGATCCCGTAACCGGAAAGATGAATCTGGGCCCCTGGCTGATCCCCGCCCAGGAACGGCTGCCTGCAGAAACCACTCTCAATCCGCCCTTCGAGGTGGCCTACTGGCACTGGGGTCTTATCACTGCCCAGAAATGGAGGGAGAGAAGAACTCTGCCCCGGAGTGCGGAATGGGACACCCTCCTGGCCCACATGCCTCCCCTGGCCCAGGAGAATGGCCTTTACCTGGCGGCAGAGAGCGCACCCGATTCCTGGAGTAACCCCCGGTATATGGGGGATCACCCGTCGGTCACCGGCGCCCTGGGCGTCCTGCCCCCATCACCTCTGGTCAACGATTCCACCATGCGGGCTACCTTTTTGCACATCCTGGAGACGTGGGACTGGCCGTCGACCTGGGGTTGGGATTATCCTATGCTCGCTATGACAGCGACCCGCCTCGGGATGCCCGACAAAGCCATAGACGCCCTGCTGATGCCCGTCCAGAAGAACAGCTATCTCAACAACGGCCACAACTACCAGGACCAGCGGCTCCGGATTTATCTGCCCGGCAACGGAGGCCTCCTCACCGCCGTAGCGATGATGTGCGCAGGCTATGACGGATGCACCACTCCTCTGCCCGGATTCCCCAAAGACGGCACCTGGAACGTCAAATGGGAAGGATTACAACCCATGCCATAAAACAATCCTGAGTCGGGAATCTTGAATGTGGGAGTCTTGAATATTGGAATCCTGTCGACAAAGTCGGGAATCTGCTTCGCAACGTGAGTATGGTATGAATGAATCACCTTTAGGCA
>CAZKIU010000031.1:0-9363 GCA_964552955.1 uncultured Prolixibacteraceae bacterium | reverse complement strand
AGTCGGGAATCTGCTTCGCAACGTGAGTATGGTATGAATGAATCACCTTTAGGCACACACTATTCCCCCCTTTGGGAATAGTCGATACCAGAGACGATGAAGTGGATTTCAGCGGGGGTACTGGCCAAAGAGGCGGCTGATCCAACGGTGGAAGCTGTGGACCCCTGACACCGGTTCTGCGAACATCATCATGCATCGACCATGGATGACCTCTGCCCCGCCCTGCCGGGCGAGCTCCAGGGCTTCAGGGGTATCTGATTTCTGTTGGATCCAGATCTTTTTGATACCGTAAGCCAGGGCATCTCTCACCACACCTGCCGTTTGAGCGGCCGGGGTCACGATGTAGAGCCGCTCTACGCCGGGAGGCAACGCCTTCACCGAAGGGAAACAGGGAACGCCATAGAGCTCGCCAGTTTCCGGATTTACAGGCAGCAGGTCAAAACCCCGTTTCCGGAGTTCTGTAAATACCATGCCGCCAAATTTCTTGGGATTACGCGAAGCCCCGGCGACTGCCATTTTTTTGGGCTCCAGAAAATCATGAATTCTATCCATTGCAGTAAAAATCAAGAAGTTTATCTGTACCCAGCCACCCTTCAAGGTGGTCACCCGGGAGGACAGGCCCCACGCCGGCAGGCGTACCGGTATAGACCAGATCGCCCCGTCTGAAGGTCACATATCTGGAGACATGGACCAGAATCTCTTCAAAACTAAAAATCATCAGTCCCGAATGGCCCTGCTGGACCGTTTTTCCATTGACGTCGAGGCGGAAGGGGACCCCCGGGAGGTCACTAAATGCCGAAAGGGGCAGAAACGCACTCCCCAATACTGCCGACTGGTCAAAAGCCTTGGCTTTTTCCCAAGGCAACCCTTTCGACGACAACTGGTGCTGGATATCCCTGGCCGTGAAATCAATACCCAGGCCGATCTCCCCGAAGAGCTTCCCGGCTTCTTCCCTGCTCAGATGCTTACCCGTTTTGGAGATCCTGAGCACCAGTTCGATCTCATAATGCAGGTTGCTGCTCCAGGCAGGGATCGTAAAAGGACGGTTCCCTTTCAGCAATGCTGAGTCAGGTTTCATGAAAAACACCGGCTCCACCGGCATCTCATTCTTCAACTCTTCGATATGCGCCACATAATTCCGCCCAATACACACTATCTTCATGATCGATCATTCAGCCATTTAACTCCCGATTTCCTTACTCAGTATTATTCTGATATTCTGACATTCTAGACTTAAGATTCCAGACTTAAGACTCCAGACTCCAGATTCAAGATTCCAGATTCCAGATTCCAGATTCCAGATTCCAGACTCAAGATTCCAGATTCAAGACTTTAGGTTGGCATTCATCCTGAGCTTGATTTGCGTCAACACCTTCTTGGTGTAAAGAGGAAAGTCGCCGTTAAGCATCCATCCGTAATAGCCCGGTTGTTCGCGCAAGACCTTTTCCACCGGAAGACCCTTATTTTTCCCGAAGTTAAAGATCTCGACCCCGCTTTCATCATAGACGATCCTGCCCAGATAATCGGCATACCGGTCATAGGAGGAGAATTCGCTCAGTTTTTCAACATTATTGACGATAGGAACGCACTTTTTCCCGTTTTGGTCTTCATATTCCACCTCCTGATAGACATCGAGCTGGGCCTTTAGCACCTGGTAGGTTGCCCTGGCGTCGGCCATGGCAGAATGAGCATCAATGAGATCCTCGTTGCAGTATAATTTGTAGGCCGCGCTGAGGGTTCTCTTCTCCATTTTGTGGAAAATAGCCTGGACATCAATGAACTTTCTCTTTTTAAAATCAATATCGACATCACAACGCAGGAACTCCTCGGCCAGGAGGGGAATATCAAAGCGATTGGAGTTAAACCCCGCCAGGTCGCATCCTTCCAGAAAACGGGCCAGGTTTTTGGCCACTTCCCTGAAGACCGGTGCATTTTTGACATCCTCGTCGGTGATGCCATGGATGCGGATGGCAGCCGGAGGTATAGGCATTTCAGGGTTGATACGCACCAGTCGCTCCTCTTCGGAACCGTCAGGATGAATCTTCAACAGCGCAATCTCGACAATCCGGTCACTCGCAATGTTGATGCCCGTCGTCTCCAGATCGAGAAATACCAGGGGGTTTTTAAGGTTTAGTTCCATGTCAAAAAATCAAAAGTTTATTATGCAGCAGTATGCAGAAAACGTGGACGATCAGTGTAGGTTATTCTTAAAGCTGGCACCTGCTGCCGGAAAAAAAGAAACAATTAATATACTACGAAGATCAGCGGATTTGGTTACCCTTCATCTGCTTTTCATAAAAAAAGAGATCCTGCAATCCGCAAGTGGCAGATGCAGGATCCCTTCATCAGCGATGGAACACTTTAAACATTGATCATCATGGGCATCAGCAGCATGAGGATATCCTCATTCTCATCTTCCTTTTCTTCGGGAAGCAGGAGCCCGGCCCGGCTGGGGTCGCTCATCTCCAGCCGGATGTCGGCCGACGGAAGATTAGAGAGGATCTCCTGGAGGAAGGTCGATTTGAACCCGATTTCAATGTCATCGCCCTCGTATTCGCAGTTCAGGCGCTCCACGGCAGATATGGAAAAGTCTATATCCTGGGCTGAGACCACGAGCTGGTTCCCGCCGATGGTCAGTTTCACCAGGTTACTCGCCTGGTTGGCAAAGACAGAAACCCGCTTGGCGGTATTGTAAAAGGCCAGCCGGTCAATGACCATGGAATTGGGATTGTTGACCGGGATCACCGAGTTGTAGGAGGGATAGTTCCCCTCCACCAGCCGGCAGATCAACTGAAAGTTGCTCATTTTAAAGAAGGCGTTCTTGTCATTGAACTGTACTTTAACATCGTTCTCCTCGCGGGCCAGCAGACTTCTGAGGAGGGCCGCCGGCTTTTTGGGCAGAATAAAGGAGGAAGAGATTTCCGATTTAGCATCGGTACGGCGATAGCGGACCAGTTTATGGGCATCGGAAGCCACAAAACTCATGTAGTCAGGTGTGAGTTCCACGAAAATGCCATTCATCACCGGCCGGAGTTCATCGTCCGCAGTGGCGAAAAGGGTCTTCTCCACCCCTTTCAACAACACCTGACGGCTCACGGTCAGAGTTGTCACCAGCTCTTCATCCGCTTCAGGAACCTCAGGATAATCTTCCCCATCATACCCAACAATCGAGTACTTCCCGTTTTCCGAGAAGATCTGGATCCCAAAAGAGGAACCATCGATCTGAAAGGAAAGCGGCTGCTCAGGAAATTCCCTCAGGGTGTCAATCAGCAGTTTGGCTGGAATGGCAATGATCCCCTCTCCTTCCACATTATCGAGATCCAGAGTGGTGATCAGAGTCGACTCCGAATCAGAAGCCGTGATCGTCAATCCCGTCTCAGTGATCCTGAACAGGAAATTATCAAGAATGGGCATGGTACTTTTATTACTGATCACCTTGCTGATAGCGGTCAGGTGACTCAGTAACCCGGTGCTGGAAACGACAAACTTCATGGACGCAATGTTTTATATTATTATTGTTTTATTCAATTCATTCCGGATCACGAATATACAAACTTTAGTTGTAAGAGCGCATGTAAGCGGAGGCGATTTTTTTATGCTTCCTTAGCGGCATATTTCCTGCGGCGGAGGAAATTATAGCCCACTCCGGCCACCACGACCAGCATAACCGGCACCAGGAGGTTGACCCAGGTCAGGATTTCACGTTGCTCCCGCAGTTTGACCTTATCAAGAAGCCTCAGTCTTACCGAGGTATTGCGCAGCTCCAGGATGCCCTCCCGGTCGGAGAGGTACAACAGGGCGTTCACGAAGAACTCCTTGTTCCCGAAAGTCTGCTGCGATACCCTGTCATAACCCAGCGGAAGAATCTGAGGGGCCGCTCCAGCCTGGTAACGCACCTTATTGGCCAGGAGGCTCCCGTCGGAAAAAACCATGATTTTCGTGTCAGGGCTTTTGGCAATGACTTCCCCGGCAGGGATCCCCAACGGAGCGAGAATCCTGTTCCTGAAGACCGAGGTAAAACGTCCTTCGATGAGCACCCCTGCAGGGATATCCTGACGGTTAAAGAGTTCCCTGGCGGGTGGCCGGTTGATGCTCTCCAGGCTCACCTCTGCCGGGGTCCTGAGGCTCCTTGCATAAGGCGAAGTACTCAGGATCACCGTGCTTTTTCTCTCTCCGGAATTTCCGACGGTATCGATAGAGGAGACGAATTCGCTGTAGAGCAGGTTAAGATTGCGGCTGACGGGGTGATGCCCCGAAGGAGTCAGCAGGGGCGAATAGTACCAGTTCTGGGGAGTAAACCGGGGGCGGGCAGCATCGGGCGAGGTGTTGACCAGAATCTGGGCGCAGACCACATCCTGAACCAGGTCGCTGTTGACCCGTACCCCATAATGAAAGAGCTGGTCGTTCAGATGCAGGTCTCCCGGAAAGGCCAGGGTCATGAAGCCCTGGGAGAGGCTGTCTAGACTCACCTCCACAGGATCGATGGCCCACAGCTGAGGCTTCCCCTTCATCAGAAGCTGGTCGGTGACAAACTTATCGCTTTCAGAGAAAGGCATCTCCGGGGCTGCTATCACCAGCAGGTCGGGGTCAGCAGCGGCCAGCTCCCCGGCGGTGAGATACTGCACTCGGAAGGATTCAGCCAGGGAACGGGCCAGGTCTTCCGTCTCATAGGGGTCCAGCTCGCCATGCCCCTGCAGGAAAACCAATAATGGCTTCTCCTTCGCCGACAACCGTCGGAGCGCTGAGACCAGTTCATATTCGACGGTCTCCACCGATTGGTTGAGGTTGACTTCGTGGTTGAGACCTGGGTTGTTCTTAAGAAAATTGACATAAGTTTCGCGCTCACCCATTCTCAGCAATGCCCCCGGAAACAGAAGGGAAGTCTCGGTGCCCTGGTCTGTTTTCCGGCGCACATCGGTGGGTCTGATTCCCCGGCCGGTGAGTTCTTCGAAGAATTTCTCCCGCTGGCCGGCAGGAACGGCTTCATAAGGATCGGTGATGACCAGCCTGATAGGGCAACCGGCATGGCGGGCCATATCCTCCACCTTTCCGGAGATGGATTGCTGCAATTTCCTGAAGCCGGGAGAGAGCTCACCGGCCAGAAAAAGCTCCACCGTGACGGGTTCCCCGATTTCAGCCGCCACCCTTTTAGTGAGGGGCGAGAGGGTATAACGTTTATCAGAGGTGAGGTCGATTCTGTAAGGAAGGGTGTCGGCGAGCAACAGCAACAACAGAAGGCCCACCAGGGGGAGGATCTCCCGTTGTCCTGTTTTTAGGGTGGAAAAGCGGGTACGCCGCACGAAAATGGAGGTCAGCAGGAGGAATAAAAGGGTCATCGCGGCATACCACACCAGGTCGCTGAGGTCGAGAACACCGCGGCTTACCGCCAGGTAGTGTTCACGAATGGTAAGACCGGCGAGGAATTTCCCGACACCATAGGGAACTCCCGATCCTGAGACCAGTCCAAATCCCAGATAAAAAAGAAAGCTGAGGGCCACGGCCAGCAGGAAGGCGACGATCTGGCTGTCGGTAAGGACTGAGGCAAACAAACCAATGGCGATATAGATGGAAGCCAGCAGGAAGAGGCCGATGAAGGCCCCCCAGGTGCTGCCGGCATCGATATTCCCCACGGGATTTCCCAGGCGGTAGACCGACCAGAACCAGAGGAGGGTGGGCAACAGGGTGAGAGCCACCACAAGGAGGGCAGCCAGGTATTTGGCGGTTACCAGCCTGAAGTCACTGATGGGCCGCGTCAGCAGCAATTCGAGGGTGCCTGTCCGTCTTTCCTCGGCAAAGAGACGCATGGTGATGGCTGGGATCAGGAAGAGGTAAAGCCAGGGAGCCAGTTGGAAAAAAGGCTCCAGGGTGGCGTACCCCCCCTCCGTGATGTTGTAGTCACCCGGAAATACCCATAGAAACAAGCCACTGACCATAAGGAAAATCACTATTGCCAGGTACCCGGTGAGAGACCCCAGAAACTGGATGATTTCCTTACGTAATAATGTTCCCATATACTGAATTATTGCTGCTATTATCTAAATCATTTTGACATTCTGACCTTCTAATATTCTGACCTTTAATATTCTGACCTTCAAGATTCCAGACTCCTGACCATTTCCCTGGCCACGCGGGCTGAGGCCCCCTCCTCCCCCATCAGGTGCCTCATTTCGGCATAGCTGGAGGTGATCTGCCGGCGGTAAGCCTCATCCGACAATAGCAGGGTGGTTTCCTTTTTCACCAGGTCCTCGCGCATTTCGTCCATGATGAGTTCCCTGAGGGCAGGGCGCTGAAGAATCAGGTTAGGCAGCGACACATATTTCACCTTGAGGAAGATGGCTTTAAAGAGGCGGTAGCCCCATTTTCCGCCCGCCATCTTATAGAGGACCACCTGGGGAGTGCCCAGAAGGGCCGTTTCGAGGGTGGCGGTGCCGGAGGCCACCAGGGCAGCATGGGCATGACGAACCATCTCATAGGTCTGTCCGGTGATCACCGGCAGGGAGGGATCCGCAGAAAGAGAGGCGTACACTTCCGGGTCAATAGAAGGCGTGGCTGACACCATAAAACGGAAGTGGGGGAATTCACGGGCCATGCGGCTCATCACCGGGAGCATCAGTTTGATTTCCTGGAGACGGCTGCCGGGGAGAAGCGCTACCAGTGGCTTATCATCAGCCGCCGGTGTGAGGAGGCCGTTGCGCCGGAGGAACTCCTCGCGAGAAGTGAATTGCCGGGTGGCCATGCTGACTGCATCGAGAAGAGGATTGCCCAGGTACCTGATTTTCACGCCGTATCGGCTAAAAAACTCCTCTTCAAAAGGAAAAATAGAAAAGAGCTCATGACACCAGCGTCGCAGCTTTTTAACGCGCCAGGCTTTCCAGGCCCACACCTTGGGCAGGATATAATAAAAAACCCTGAAGCCCTGTTCATGGGCGAAACGGGCCATTTTCAGGTTAAACCCTGGGTAATCGATCAGCAGGACCACGTCGGGTTGGAATTCCAGCAGTTTCTGACGGGCCAGGTCAAAATTCCGGTTGATACGTCCCAGGTTTTTCAACACGTCGATCGCTCCCATGAAGGCCATATCGCGATAGTGCCGGAGGAGTTGCCCACCAGCCGCCTCCATCAGCTCCCCACCGAAACAGGCTATCTCTGCTTCAGGATCCTCCACCTTCAGCGCCCTGATCAGGTTAGCCCCATGTAAATCACCCGACGCCTCTCCGGCTATAACAAAGTATTTCATACTCCGGTTGGTTCTTTCATCATTCCATACTTATTTAAAGCTTCAAACGGTGTCCGCTTTAAGTTATCCGGCATTAAGTATTCTGATATTCTAATACTCTGATATTATGACATTCAGAATTCCCGCATTCTAGATTCCAGACTCAGGACTCTTAAAGGATCCTTGAGAGCAGAACTAAGATGGCGTAAAAAAATGTAACTGCAACGACCCCTTTAGCGGCCCGATCCATCTGGCGGCGGTAGAAAAAATAAAACGCCAGGAGGTTGGCGAAGCCACAAAGGCTGAAGAGCTTAACCAGCAGGTTCATTTCTGCCAGTTGTCTGAGAAAGTCGACAAAAGGGACCTGGCGGTATCTGAAAAGGTAAAGGATAACAAACACCACCAGCGGGAGCAACAGGCCCACCACAACCCCCAGGGAGGTGGTGTTCTGCTTTTTACGCCGGGCCTCTCCCATCAGAATTTCCAGCTTTTAATTTCATCAAGGGCATCGTAGCAGGTCATATCGACCTTGACCGGGACAATGGAAACATATTGTTGATCCAGGGCATGCAGATCAGTATCGTTGGATTGCTCCTCGAAATTCATAAAGGTGCCGGTCAGCCAGAAGTAGTTTCTGTTGTGGGGATCGGTTCTCTGTTCAAATTCCTCCATCCATTTTCCGCGGGCCTGGCGGCAGATGCGGATACCTTTGGGTACTCCTGTGGGAATATTCACATTCAGGCAGGTGAAGCGGGGCATTTCATTGTCGAGCAAGGCCTGGAAGATCTTCGCCGTGAAGATTTTGGCTTTTCCGAAGTCGGCATCAGGGTGGAAGTCCAGCAGGGAGAAACCCACCGAAGGAACGCCATGCAGACAACCCTCCATAGCGGCGCCCATGGTACCGCTATAGATGACACTAATAGAAGAATTGGCCCCGTGGTTGATCCCGGAGACCACAAAATCAGGGGTTTTCTCAAGAAGATGGTTAAACCCGAGTTTTACGCAATCGACAGGAGTACCGTTGCATTTGAAGACCGTCATGCCGGGCTCTTCAGAGAGTTTCACGGCTCTCAGAGGTTTATCGGCTGTGATGGCATTGGACATTCCCGACATAGCCACCTCAGGGGCGATCACGGCCACATCGCCAAACAATCGCATGACTTCAATCAGTTCACTCAGACCTTTAGCATGAATGCCATCGTCGTTGGTCACCAGAATATAGGGCCTTTCACTCATAAAATCAAATTAATTCAGGCAAATATAAGGGAATAGGGTGGATAATCCAATGGTCCTCAGCAAAGGATTCCGGGAGTTCAGAAGGGTTCTGGTAGTGTGGAACCAGGGTGTTCCCTCAAAGGAAGAGGGCCGTCCTGTTGGCAGGACGACCCTCTTCATATTCTTCTCCGGTCAGGAATCACTGAATCAGCGGGGATTCAGCAAGTGCCTGGCGGTATGGTCTTATTGTTTATCGAGGATGACCTTCCGGAGGAAAGTAGCTCCTTCGACACCGGTGCGTACCATATAGACCCCCGACACGTAGGGTGAGAGGTCGATGGAGATCTGGTCGCCGGCCTTGTAGAGTTTACGGAAGACTTCAGCCCCCTGGAGCGTGTAGACGCTCACTTCGGTATCGCGGATGCCTGTGCCGTTCATCTCGATGTTCACCTGGCCCCGGGTTGGGTTAGGATAGAGACGGAAGCCCATCTTTACAGCCAGGTCGATGGTGGCGGTAACCACATTTTCCCCATCGGGATCGGTGATACCAATGGTCACCTCTTCATCGCCGGCGTTCACCTTCACCTTGAACTTTTTCTGGATCAGGTCGACACCGCCGTTGGCTGTGCCACCGTCGTCCTTCACGGTTACTGTGATCCAGGCCTCGCCGCTCATCCCCGGGGCTACCGTTACCAGCAACTGGCCGGAGGTGCCCTGGTTGTAGATCACCGCGATACCTGAAATCAGCGCCGGGTTGTCGGCCACAGCCGTTACCTTCACCTTCTGGTCGGTTTCTGTACCGGCAGAAATACCGGTCAGGGCCACGTCAAGCTGCAGGGACTGGTTCAGGATATCGACATCCGTAATATCAGCCAGCGTCGGAGCCGAGTTAGGCAGAATCACGTCAGGATCTTCGCCGCCTTCGTCGGGTG
>CAZKIU010000030.1:2654-44062 GCA_964552955.1 uncultured Prolixibacteraceae bacterium | reverse complement strand
GTGCCGTGAATCTTGTACGGCGTTGCCTCTCCCAAGATTTAGCTGACGCTGAATCTTGCACGGCGGGACGCCCTCCTCCAGATTTACGTGCCGTGAATCTTGCACGGCGGGAAACCCACCCCAAGATTTACGTGCCGTGAATCTTGCACGGCGGTAGGGTTGGCTAAAATCAAAAATCCTCATCGTTCGTTTCACTCACTCTGGGATTTGTTTTTCCCCCGGTCCTCCTGTAAACAAGTTCACCGTCGTCCCGGTGAAAAAACAAATCCCCGTTGCTATCGCAACGAGGATTTTTTGATTTGTCGGGGTGACAAGATTTGAACTTGCGACCCCACGCCCCCCAGACGCGTGCGCTACCAGGCTGCGCCACACCCCGAAATCGTCGGCAAAAATAATACTTTTTTCAAAACATCCAAGGAACAAAAAAACAAACTGAACATCTTGCGGGACTCTGATTTTGTCCTTCAGCCCGGAACCCGATACTCCCTGGCGGCCTACCTTCCTGAGGGGACTTCCATCAGCGTGGTCTGTAAACCTACGGAGGGCAACGAATGGGGGGGCGCTGGTTTTCTTACTCCTGACCGGTCGGGCTATAAGTACACGGATTATTATCCGGAAAGTTTTGAATTTAAAGCCAGGGGTGAGGATGAATATGTGAATGTGGATGTCATCTTCGGATCTACCCCTACATGTATCGATTTTTTCATTTATGAGAATAATTCCTCTCTCATAAAAAGGAAAAAATCGGTCAGGAACTTCGAGTAATAATGTGAATCCTTTCCCTGGTCACCGGAGCTTGGGTCCAACCAGTCCGGAATAGACTCCGCTTATGGTCTGTTCAATATTATTGATCGGCAGGATTTTTTCCATTGAATTTTCTTATCTAATTTTGTGCCCGGGAAATATAATTCTAAACGATATGTTCAAATCACTCGATCTCACCCAGAAGAAACAGGAATCTGCGCCGGAAGTGGCTGCGGAAAAGGTAAAATGTCTTATCATTGGTTCAGGACCTGCCGGTTATACAGCGGCTATCTATGCCGCACGGGCCAACCTGGCTCCCGTTCTGTACGAAGGGCTGCAACCGGGCGGACAGTTGACTACCACCACTGAGGTGGAGAATTTTCCGGGCTACCCCCAGGGGGTGACCGGTCCGGTTCTCATGGAAGACCTCAAAGCCCAGGCGACTCGCTTTGGCACCGATATCCGCTGGGGGATGGCCACCCGGACCGACTTCTCAGGAAGTGTGCACAAAGTCTGGATTGACGATAACCACCTCATCGAGGCTGAAACCGTGATCATCGCCACCGGGGCGACCGCTAAGTACCTCGGACTGGAGGATGAACAGAAATATGCCGGGGGAGGGGTTTCTGCCTGTGCTACCTGCGACGGCTTTTTCTACCGGGGCAAGGATGTGGCCGTAGTTGGTGGTGGAGATACCGCCGCCGAGGAGGCGATGTATCTGGCCGGCCTTTGCCACAAAGTATATCTGATCGTACGCCGCGATGTCTTACGCGCATCTAAAGTGATGGCTGAAAGGGTACAGAAAACCCCCAATATCGAAGTGCTATGGAAACACCAGACTAAAGGGCTCTTCGGCGACGGTGTGGTCGAAGGAGCTACCCTGGTGAAAAATAAAGGGGAGGCCAACGAAGAAGAGGTGAAAATCAAAATCGACGGTTTCTTTCTGGCCATTGGCCATCAGCCTAATTCGGAAATCTTTGCCGACTACCTCGACCGTGATCCTGTGGGGTATATCAAAACGGTACCAGGCACCTCCAAAACCAAAGTCCCCGGGGTGTTTGCCTGTGGCGATGTTCAGGATCCCCACTACCGCCAGGCCATAACGGCTGCCGGTTCGGGTTGCATGGCCGCCATCGACGCCGAACGCTACCTCATGGAAAAGCATAACTAAAAAAAGCGCCCCGGAAACCGGGGCGCTTTTTTTGGGTTAAAAATCAACCTCTACTTTCGCAATGTCGTCCGAAGCGTAGACACCGCCCTCCAATTTATCTTTTATTGCCTTGAAACTCTCAAGCGTGTATTTTACATCTTCCAGCGAGTGGGCTGCCGTAGGGATGATCCGGATGATGATCTCCCCCTTGGGAATCACCGGGTAGATCACCACCGAACAGAAGATCTTGTAATTCTCGCGCAGGTCGAGGATCAGGTTGGTGGCTTCGCCCGGTCCGCCCTTCAGGTAAACGGGAGTCACCGGAGTGTTGGTGCGGCCCAGGTCAAACCCTTCGGCCTTGAGTCCCGACTGCAGGGCATTGACATTCTCCCATAACTTTTCGCGCAACTCAGGATGGTTCTGCAAAAGCTCCAGCCTTTTCAGGGCTCCTTCCACCATGGGCATGGGCAAGGACTTGGCAAAGGTCTGGGAACGCATGTTGTAACGCAGATAATAAATAATATCGGGTTCACCGGCTACAAAGGCGCCGATGCCAGCCATCGACTTGGCGAAAGTCCCGAACATCAGGTCAATTTTGTCGGTGACGCCGAAATGCTCGGCTACACCGGCCCCAGTGGCTCCCATGGTTCCGAAGCCGTGGGCATCGTCGACCAGGAAACGGAAACTGAACTCCTCCTTCATGGCGGCAATCTCATCGAGCTTGCCCATGTCACCCGACATGCCAAAGACCCCTTCGGTGATCACCAGAATCCCACCGCCCTGTTTTTCAGCCAGGGCCGTGGCCCGCTCCAGTTGCTTGCGGAGGCTCTCCATATTGTTATGCTGGAAGACAAACCGCTTGCCCATATGCAAACGAACCCCGTCAAGAATGCAGGCATGCGATTCGGCATCGTATACAATCACATCATTGCGGCCACAGACGGCATCGATGATCGACACCATGCCCTGGTAACCGTAGTTGAGCAGGAAAGCATCCTGCTTACCCACATGGGCGGCCAGCTTGCGCTCCAGCTCCTCATGCTTCACCGTCTGCCCCGACATCATCCGGGCTCCCATCGGATAGGCCAGTCCCCATTTCGCGGCGGCCTCCGCATCGGCTTTACGTACTTCGGGATGGTTGGCCAATCCCAGATAGTTATTTAAACTCCAGGTCAACATCCGCTTGCCCCTGAAAGTCATGTAGGGAGCAATTTCTCCCTCCAGCTTGGGAAAAGCAAAATAACCGTGCGCCTGCTTCATGTAACGCCCGATATCACCCTGGTTCTGCTGAAATTTAGCGAAAATGTCTGTCATAACATGTTCCTTTTTATTAAAACCGTGCAAATGTAAACTTTTTTGAGGTTACTCCAAATCTGTTAAAAATACATAACCCACTGAATATAATCCATCAAATCACGTTATATCGCGGTTCACGTATTTACAAAAACCATATCTTTGCGCCATGTTTCAAAAAATGAGAAATATCGCCCTTTTGTCCATGCTGGCGCTCCTGTTGCTGGCTGGTTGCAACGATTTCAACAAGGTGATCAAGAGCACGGACTACGAATATAAATTCAAAAAGGGAATTGAATATTATGATGCCGGGGAGTATGTCCGCTCAGGAACCCTCTTCCAGGAGCTGATCAACATCTACCGCGGAACCAGCCGCGCCGATCAGATTTACTACTATTATGCCAAGAGCATGATGGGACAGAAGGATTACCTGATGGCCGTCCAGTATTTCAGAACCCTGATGCGGGAATATCCTACCAGCAAGTATGTCGAGGAATCCCAATTCATGGTGGGCTATTGCAATTACCTCCTCTCCCCCAAAGTGCGCCTCGACCAGGAGGTGACCATCAACGCTATCGACGCCCTCCAACTCTACATCAACCTCTATCCCTTCTCGGAAAGAGTGGATGAAGCCCAGCGGCTGATCGACGAACTGCGCGATAAACTGGTCGAAAAATCCTTCCTCAGCGCCCGCCTTTATTACGATTTTGAGAACTATAAAGCTGCCGTGATATCCCTCGAAAACAGCCTCAAGGAATACCCCGACAGCCGCTACCGCGAAGAACTGATGTTCATGCTCCTCCGTTCCAAATACCTGTTGGCCATTAACAGTGTCGAGGAGAAGAAAGAACTCAGGCTGAGCAGCGCCCTCGATGAGTATTTTGCCTTCGTCGACGAGTTCCCCGAAAGCAAATACCGCAAAGATGCCGACAAATTCTACGAGGATACCGCTAAATTGCTGAATTATAACAAAGAGAGTACAAACATAAAATAGCCATGGATTACAAAAAGACAAAAGCTGCAATGACGACGATCCCCAGGGATCTGGAGATTCTGGAAGATGAAACCGGTAATGTTTATGAAACCGTTATGATCCTTGCCAAACGCGCCAACCAGATCTCCTCGGAACTCAAAGAAGAACTGAACCAGAAATTGCAGGAGTTTGCCTCATTTACCGACAACCTGGAAGAAGTCTTCGAAAACCGCGAACAGATCGAGATCTCCAAATTCTACGAAAGACTACCCAAACCCTCCCTCATCGCCTTCGAAGAGTGGAAAGACAGTGAGATCTACCACCGGAATCCGGCACGCGAAAACAAGAAAAGAATCTAAGAATCCTGAATGTGGGAGTCTGGAATCCTGAATGTGGGAGTCTGGAATCTTGAATGTGGAAATCAGATAGGGAATATTAGAAGATTAGAAGTTCGGAAGGTCAGAATAGGCCTGAATCGGGGAAGGGTGTCGGCCCACGGGGCAATATTTTTCACTGTAGAGAGTTATTAATAAAAAGTTCCTCTTTGTCCGGAAAAGTGTAAATTTGTGGACAGGGAGGTACTTTGCATTTATACGTGAAGATCTTGAATATGAAGAGATATCTGTTGATTGCTGCGTTTTTGGTCCTGCTACTGGCTCCGGCCCGGGGACAGGAGTTCAGATGTAATATCAGTGTTTCGGCGGAAAGAATCCAGGGGGCCAATCGTAACCTCTTTTATACCATGCAATCCGACCTCTACGAGTTCATGAACAACCGCAGGTGGACGGAACACGCCTATAACATGGAAGAGCGGATCGAATGCAGTATTTTCATCCGGCTTGACGAACAGATCTCGGCCGATGAATTCCGCGGATCGATCCAGGTACAGGTGAAACGACCGGTTTTTAACTCTTCCTATGAGACGACGCTTCTGAATATCAAGGACAACGACTTCCAGTGCAAGTATGTGGAATTCCAGCCGATAGAGTTCAACGAGACCAGCAACCGCGACAATCTCACCAACATCATGGCCTTCTACGCCTACGTTATCCTGGGTTTCGACTATGACTCCTATGAACGTGAAGGGGGCACCCCTTACTTCGAAAAGGCACAGACCATCGTCAACAACTCCCAGAATGCCCGTGAAAAAGGATGGAAAGCCTTTGAGAGCGAGCGCAACCGCTACTGGCTCATGGAAAATATCATGAACCGTTCCTATTCGGGCATGCGCGACTGTTTTTACAGCTACCACCGCATGGGACTTGACATGATGGCCGACAAACCAGAAGAGGGGAGAGCCAATATCGCCGAATCACTCCGGTCGGTCCAGCAGGTCTTCCGCCGCAGGCCTTCCACCTATATCCTGCAGATCTTTGTGGATGCCAAATCCGACGAACTGGTCAACATCTTCTCCAAATCCTACCCCGATGAGCGCAACCGCGTGGTGGCCATCCTCAACGAGGTCGACCCCTCCAACGGCTCCAAATACCAGAAAATACAGGAATCTGAAAGCTTCTGACCCCCTATGCTCTCCCGCCTGGTCATCTCCAACTACGCACTGATCGATGAACTCTCGGTCTCCTTCGGAACCGGTCTCAACATCGTCACGGGAGAAACAGGCGCCGGCAAGTCCATCCTCCTGGGGGCCCTTTCCCTCATCCTGGGCGCCCGTGCCGAAGGCTCCTCCCTGCGCGACCCCTCCCGCAAATGCGTCGTAGAAGGCTATTTTGACCTTTCCCGACGGGAATTGGAACCTTTCTTTACGGAAAACGACCTCGATTTTGATCCCATGTCGATCCTGCGCCGGGAAATCACCCCTTCCGGAAAATCAAGAGCCTTTATCAACGATACCCCTGTCAACCTGCAGGTGCTGCGGGAACTCTCCCTCCGCCTGGTCGATATCCACTCCCAGCATCAGAACCTCGAACTCAACACCCGTCAGTTCCAGCTTCAGGTCGTCGATGCTGTGGCCGGCTCCGCCCAGGAACTGAAAAATTATTCGGAGAGCTACCTGGCTTTCAGTGAAGCCTCACAAAAGCTGTCGGCCCTCCGTGAGCTTGCTGCCCGCAGCCGTGCCGACCTGGACTATTTCACCTTCCAGTTCCATCAACTGGAGGAAGCCCGCCTCTCCGCCGGTGAACAGGAAGCACTCGAAGAGGAGCAGATGCGCCTTACCCATGCTGAAGAGATCCGTGGAGCCCTCGAATGGGTTACTGACCTGCTGACGGGCGACCAGTCTCCTGTCGTTGCCCGCCTCAGGGAAGCCTCCCAGCGGATGGCCAAAATCGTCCCTTATCTCAAGGGAACCGCTGAACTTCAGCAACGCCTCCAGTCGGCTCAGATCGAACTCAGTGACCTGGCCAGCGAAACCCGGCATCTGGCCGGTAATACCGACATCGACCCACGCCGGCTAAGCGAAGTCGGCGACCGCCTTGACCTGATCTACAGCCTCCAGCAGAAACACCAGCTCCGCAGTGTGGAGGAGCTGCTGGCTTTTCAGACGGAGCTGGAAAAACGCATCGGCGCCATCACCGGCTATGACGAGGAGATCGCTACCCTGGAGAAGGAGACCGCCCGGCTGGAGAAAAACCGCCAGGAGGCTGCCGCCTGCCTCTCTGCCCGGCGACGCAAAATCCTGCCCTATATCGAGGAGCGGGTGACAGCCCTCCTGCGCCAACTGGCGATGCCCCATGCCCGCTTTATCGTGGAAATGGAAACCTCCCCGGCCTTTACCCCTGCAGGCACCGACATGATCCAGTTCCTCTTCAGCGCCAACAGGGATGTGCCCCCCGCCGAAATCTCCAAAATAGCCTCCGGCGGTGAGATCTCCCGCGTTATGCTGGCTCTCAAAAGCCTCGTCTCCGGCTCCCGGATGCTCTCTACCATCATCTTCGACGAAATCGACGCCGGCATCTCCGGGGAGACCGCCCTCAAAATGGGCCTTATCCTCAAACAACTCTCGGCCGACCTCCAGATCATCAATATCACCCACCTGCCCCAGATCGCCGGTAAAGGAGACCACCATTTCAGGGTCTTTAAAGCCGACACCTCCTCCGGAACCTTTACTTCCATCCTGAAACTCAACGACAACGAAAGAGTGGAGGAACTCGCCCGCATGGTCGGAGGCGATAAACCCACGGAATCGGCACGCCGCACCGCGGAAGAGATGATGAAATAATCCTGAAGGTCGGAATCTTGAATCCTGAATGCCGGAAGATTGGAAGGTCAGAATATCAGAATGATCTTGAATTTATTGTCTTTTTGTCTGAAATTCAATACCTTTAATCGGGATTCATCTCTTTCGAATTAACATAAAATATTTGATCATTATGAGTATCCTGATTTCCTGCTGCGGCATCAACTGTGAAACATGCCATGCCCGGAATAACCTGAGGCTCCTCCACTGACGGCAAACCCTGCATTGACCCGCCTGCCCTCCACTGATCCGCTAGCACTCCGTTGACCCGCCAGTTTAACGGCCATCTTTAACCGCCTTCACCCTGATCCGTCAGCTAGTGGACGCCCTGACCTGCCCCGCGCAGATTCCGGAGAAAATCCCCTGGTCCAGCCCCGGCCCCTGAAGCCCGGCCGCGCACCTTCCCGGTGCTATCCCTTCCTGCTGATCTCCTCCAGCCGGCGCATGTCCACGATCTGTATATCCTTCCCTCCCAGGCGCAGCATCCCCTCCTTCTCAAACTCCTTGAGAAACCTGATGGCACTCTCGGCCGGAATAGAGGCAAAATCGCCAATGTCCTGCCGGGTGAGATAACTGAAAACATCCTCTTCCACGAACTCGGGCTGAGAGAGATACAGCAGCGCTGATGCCAGCTTCCCCCGCATCTGCTTGTACGACAGATTCCTGATGATCTCCAGCAAAAAGGCCTCATGCCGCAGGTTCTTGGTCGTGATGCGCATCGCAAAACTGGTATTCTCGCGCAGCAACCCCTGCAACGCCTCCCGGTCGATCATCGACACCGTCGTATCCTTGACCGCCACCGCCGAATAGTTATAGTAGTCCTCGCCAAACAACGCCGGAAACGCCAGAAAATCCCCCTTATGCGCCAGCCTGATATTGATCTGCCTCCCCACACCCGTCTGCAAATAGAGCTTGACCAGTCCGTCTATCACATAAATGACATGCGTGGCAAAGGCCCCCTGCTTGATCAGGTTCTCCCCCTTCTGATAAAGCAATTGCGTCCGCTTGCCCTCCAGTAGCATTAACTCCTCCGGAAACAGCTCGGTGAAACACTCCGGCGCACTCAGGTCAGGCAGCATCCCTCCTCCGCCTGGCACCCCCGATTGACCTTCAGCCCCAGGCCTTTGCCCCTCTTTCCGCGTTACCATATCTCCTGTTTTTTTCCAAAAATAACGATTATTCCGCCTCCCTTCTTTTTTTTCTTCGGAATCATCCAGAACCCGAAAATCAGGGAAGTAGCCCCAAGGGCTGAAAAAATACAGCCCGCAGGCTGAAATTTTTTAGGTGCAAGGGTGAAATCCTTTATCCTCCCTTACTTGCCGGGCCCGGAGACCCCCGTTACCTTTGCAGCGCAATTCGGAATCAAAACCGGATGAACAACACAATCATTTATGTTAATTTAAAAATAGGAAATCATGAAATTATTAAAGACCAATCTCCACGAGGTGGAATCAGCAGCCGGACTGCAGAAATTGCTCGACGAAAACGAAAACGTCATGGTATGCTGCGGCCGGATGGGCCCCATGTGTATCCCCGTTTATGAAGTGATGGAAGAAATCGAAGAAGAGTATTCCCACGTCAAGTTTGCCGTGATGGCTTTCGACAGCCCCGAAGCAGGCGTTATCCGCAATGCCCCCGAATGTCGCGGTTTCATGGGACTGCCCTTCACCATGTACTATAAAAACGGGAAAGTGGTCAAGGCTACCAGTAGCATCCAGAACCACAAACAGGTGACTGGCATCCTCAACGACCAGTTCAAGGCCTGAGAAGGAATCGGGAGTCGGGAATCCTGAATGAAGGAATCTTAAGTCTTAAGTCTTAAGTCTTAAGTCGGGAGTCTGGAATCTGGAGTCGGGAATATCGGAAGGTCAGAATGCCAACAAAGTCATTTTGGGCAAGTCGGGACGGCGCTGCGCCACAAAACTCTTAAGTTGCAGAAAAATAGAAGATTAGAATGTCAGAAGATGAGAAGATGAATATGCCAGAAGTATATGATATCATGATTGTCGGTGCGGGAGCTGCAGGCCTCTCTGCCGGTATCTACTCCTCACGGGCGAAGCTGAAGACGCTGATCCTTAATGAGGGGGCGGTGGGCGGACAGATGGTGCTGACCCACGAAATAGCCAACTACCCGGGTGTAGAGCGCATCAGCGGATTCGCCCTGGCCGGCATCATGAAAAAACAGGCCCGCGATTTCGGATGCACCATCAAATCAAACGTTAGGATCGTCCGTTATGCCCTGAATGATGCGGTGAAAGAGGTGGAACTGGAAGATGGCCGCCTCTTCCGCTCCCGCGCCGTCATCCTGGCCCCCGGAGGCCGGCCGCGCCCCCTGGGCATCCCCGGCGAGGAAACCTTCAAGGGAAAGGGCATCTCCTATTGCGCCACCTGCGATGGAGACTTCTTCACCGGCAAGGAACTGGTCGTGGTGGGCGGCGGCAACTCCGCCCTCGAAGAGGCCGTCTCCCTCACCAAATACGCCACCAGAGTGACCATCGTCCACCAGTTCGACCACTTCCAGGCCTTCGAACATGCCATCAGGGAAGCCCGCGAAAATCCTAAAATCTCCTTTATCATGGCTTCTGAACTCCGCGGAATAACGGGCAACGACTCCGTGGAAAAGGTGACCATCGAACATCTGCCCACCGGAGAACACACCGTGATGCCTGCCGATGGGGTTTTTGTATTCATCGGCTACCTCCCCAATACCGAAGCGATAAAAGGATTGGTGGAGCTCAACGAACGAGGTGAAATCATGGTCGACAGCGGGATGCGAACCACTATTCCGGGGGTCTTTGCTGCCGGCGACACCATCGCCAAACGCTACCGCCAGGTGACCACCGCCGTGGCCGATGGAACCATTGCCGCCCTCAGCGCCGCTGAATTCCTCCGCAACTGACCGGCCGCTTTGCGAAAGGGATGACCCTTTCTCTATGTGGTCATGTCAGGACTGAGCTGCCCCTGATATGAAAAGGCCGGCCCTGATCCTGAACCGGTTCCTGGCGAATTCCTGGTGTCTCTGGGCTGATCCCGGGAGAATCTCTGGCGTCTCTGCGCTGATCCTGGGCAACTCCCGGGTTACTCTGGGCTTTCCCCCGGCTACACTGGTCGGATTCCGGGTGACACTGGACTGATCCTGGACTGGTCTGCAGAGTACTGCTCCCCGGCCAGTCACGTTATGCGGCGCTGGAGCGATTGAATGCCTGTCTTTGTGTTCCATGGAATATGATGCCTCCATGAACATTTTGGGGTAAGCATGGTTTTTACTATTTTACAAACCAAAAATTAAATAGAAATGTCACAACAGGAAATCAAAATAGACTGGCTTGAAAAGATGGCTTTCAAAGCCGAAGTGAACGGACACGAAATCATTCTGGATGCCGTTCCCGAAGTGGGTGGCGAAGACCGCGGTCCGCGCCCCAAACCCCTGGCCATGGTTGCCCTGGCCGGATGCACCGGCATGGATGTGGTCTCCATCCTCCGAAAAATGCGCGTGGAACTCGATGCCTTCTCTGTCAGGGTGGTGGGCGATCTGACCGATGAACACCCCAAACACTATACCGCCATGCACGTCATCTATGAGTTTAAAGGCAAAGACCTCCCCATGGAAAAACTCGAAAAGGCCGTCCGCCTTTCTGAAGAGACCTATTGCGGTATCAGCGCTTCCTACCGGAAAGCCATGGGAATCACCAGCGAAATAAGAGTATTGGAATCCTGAATGAAGGAATCTTAAATCTGGAATCTTGAATCTGGAGTTGGGAATCTGGAATCATTCAATCAAAAATATTATCATGAACATATTGATAGCAGTGGGGATTTTTTTGGTGGCTTTCGTGGGGTGGATCGCCTATTCCTATATGAAAATGAAGAAAGCTCCTCCGGTCGTCGATCATCCCAATGTTAAAAATCTCACCCAGAATAATTTCAGGCAGCAGACGGCCAACGGTGTGGTGCTGGTGGATTTCTGGGCCTCCTGGTGCGGCCCCTGTAAGATGGTGGCCCCCATCCTCAATGAGATCGCCGAAGAACAGCAGGCAAAGGTACGCATCGGTAAAGTCAACGTCGACAACCAACAGGAACTGGCCGCCAAATTTAAGGTCCGCAGTATTCCCACCCTGGTCCTGTTCAAAAACGGTAAAGAGGTCAAGCGCTTCGTGGGCGTTAAACCCAAGAAAGCCCTCCTGGAAGGCATCGCCGAATTCACCAACTGACAGTCCACGTCACTTATTTAACAACATTCCAGTGCACCCGCGCGTACCTCTATTTGTCCGTGTTCATTCTTCAGTGCACCCACCCATACCTCTATCTGTCCGTTTTCATCCTTTATCCGCAAAGAGCAGATTGCCTTCTTGTTATTGCTCCTGTGACGGGTCGAACCGGTACACATACATGGTGGGATCGTTGTTGAACAGCGTATACTCCCCGACAACATACCCTTTCTCCCCGATAGTGAAGGCGGCATAGACGGCCAGCCCTTTGGGTGCACTCCGGAAGGGCTTCCACACTTCCTTTACCGGGTCGTACTGGTCCACGGCGGCTGTGACATCGCCGGCCCACCCCGTGAAAAAACTCCCCAGCCCCAGGTAGATCTGGTCTCCGATGGGAAGTGCTGCCCATAAATAGCTGGCCCCGGAAGGGAAATCGGGTTTCCGGTTCCACAGGTTAACCACCGGGTCATATTGCCAGAACTGCTTCTGGGAACCTGCACTTCGGCTGATTCCCAGGTACCCTTTCTCTCCGAGGGTCAAGGCAAAATGGCCCCATGGCGGATCCGCAGGATGGAAACCTCCCGGGAACGGGGCCGCCTCACGCCAGCTATCTGCAAGGGGATCGTAACGCCAGAACTGCCTGTACATATGGCTGCTCCCTGCAAAAACAGCGCCCCCACAGGCAAAGCCAAAGTTATGCACACTGGCTTCCCCCGGAAATGCGGCTTTCTCAATCCACTGGTTCCGTAAGGGGTCCCATTCGAATAATTGCCTCCCGGCCAACAGGTACCCTTTATCCTGCGAGGCGAAGGCCACCGGAATATTGGTTGTCACCGGTAGCATCTGTTCACTCCAACGGTCGGCCACCGGGTCATACACATACATCGACGGGTTATCGTGGGGGATGAGGTATCCCTTCCCGGCCACCGAAAAACTGGCCACCTGCGGCCACAGTCGCACCGGGAAGTCCTTTTTCCGGAGCCAGGGATACCGGATGGAGAAGTACCCTGCCGAGGCTCCCTCCATGCCTGCTGTCGTCACCGAAATTCTTACACTGTCGGGAGCCTTGACCTGCGGGATGGTCACGAAAATCTCATTTTCATTGCACGAGTCGATGGACATTAACAGGGTCCCGAAACGCACTCTGTTTCCCTCCGGAAGCAATCCGAAGTTCTTGCCGGTGATCCGTACCTTTGTGCCGGGCACCCCGTGGCTGGGGGTAAACCCTGAAATTTCCGGGGGAAGGCTTCCCTTTCCGGTGAAGGCCAGTACGTTGCTGTAAGTCAGGTAACTGCCTGTGCGGGCGTAAGCCCTTACGTAATAAGTGGAGTCAGGGGCGATTCCGAAGGAGAGACGGTAGGAGAAAGTGGTTCCGGGGGAATGGCCCAGGGACTTCCGGTTACAGCGCAGGGTGGGGGCATCGGTGTGTTGGTCCCACAAAAATCCATAGTCGGAAATGGGGCCGCCGCCCGGATGCACCAGTTCGGCTTCAAAGCTGGCACCGTCACCTGAAACACCGCTGATCTCCCTCATTACCAGGAAGGGATAGGGTGCGGGTGCGGGGAGCGGCTCTTCATTGCAGGAAAGAAGCACCGCAAGAAGCATTAAGGGGAGGATTTTGACGCTGCGCATGGCTACAGGTTGAAGGAGAGGTAAAGTGAAAGAGCGCTGAGGCGCATCCGGCTGTGCTGGAAAGGATAGGAGCCGTTGTGCCTGATTTCCAGGAAAAGGGAGTGCCGGTGATCAAGGGCGTACTGCACGCCTCCACCCACTGCATACCCGGCCATATCACGTGCGGTGAGCGCTGCGCCGGTGGTCATGGTGATCGTGGCCAATCCGTTGTCCACCGTGGTCCTGTATATCGTGTTGTCATTGCGTACATGGCGGGTGAGGGTTCCCCCCAGATTGACGAAGGGGAGCCACCGGACCAAGGGGAGGGTGTACCTGACCATGAGCGGAACTTGCAGGGAGGCGGTGCTGATGAGGAAGTCAAAGGTCGCGATCTGTTTTTCGGAATGGGCCGACCAGCTGTTTTCGGAGTAGAGGATTTCGGGGTGAAAGGTTAAACCGTCGGCTAAGAACGGAAGGTCGGCAAAGAGTCCGGCCACCAGGGCGGGGTCATGATTGAATCCCATCCGGGCCATCCCTTCCAGTTCAGGGCGCAGGTGACCGACCTGGGTGAAGCTGCCTCCGGTAGTCACCCCGAAGCGGGCGATGGGCATCGGCCTGGAACTGCAGGTGTTGTACCGCGACATGAAAGCGGTCAGCGACTTTTTGTTGAAACGTACCACCTTCAGCGCTTCGGCGACCTGGTCACAGTCACTGGTGTATGTGGCCAGCAGGCTTCTGAAGGCTCCCTCCTGGCCATCCTTCTCCGGAAGTTCAATGAGCGAGGATTCTGGCTGCTGCCCCGGGGGCAACCCCGACGACCTGACTGCTGTAGGCCCCTCTGCCGGCCGTTCCAGGAAGAAACGGTCACCGTCAGATCCTGCAAAATACCATAGATCGAGCTTCCCGTTGCCAATTCGCTCCAGGAAAACCCTCTGCGGCCGACCATCTACGGAAATCACCCTGGAAAGGAAAACCCTTCCGTCGGGGAAACCATATTCCGAGATCTCTTCCGGAGTGAAGCGTTCGGTTCTGGTTTTGTAGTCAATAACCATTTCACGGGCATTTTTCCGGGCGCCCTGATCGACCGGTTTCACCCCGGCCTGAATCATGGAATCCCTCACAAAATAGCCCGACTGGGAGAAGAGCTTTCCCCCCGGGAAAAGACTAAAGCAGAGAAGCAGGATCCCCGAAAGAAGAAACGCGCGTTTTTTGCTCTTTGGCCTGGTTGCCCATCCTGTAGTGGCCTCTGTAGTAATATTTGGATGGGCCGGGCCATCGCATGCATGCTGTATCATGTTATGGATAGCTTTATGGAAACTGGAAAAGTGCCCTTTTGGATCAGCTTTCTGAGAGACGGCGCATCATCTCCAGGCACATGCGGCCGTTGTGGTAGGGGCATTTCCAGGGACTGACCTTGTCCATGGGGCGGACTTTCAGGTCAGGGGTGATCAGCCAATGCCAGTCGCCATTCTGAGCGTCGCGCTGGTGCTGACCGATAAATTTCCAGGCGCCTTCCGACCACCTCCTGAATGTTTTATCCCCGGTGAGCTGCCAGGCATTCCAGAAGCCGACCACGGCTTCGGCTTGTGGCCACCAGTGAAAATCCTTATCGAGATGTCCTTGGTCTGCTTCGTTGAAGAGTCCGCCCGAAGGATCCAGGGCTTCACGCCCCACAGCTTCGGCCATGGCTACAATCATGGGCTGCAGCTTCTCCATAATCGCATGATCACCCAGCACTTCGGCCGCCTCGTGCAACAACCACGTCCCTTCTATATCATGGCCGAATGAAATGGCGGTCGACTGTACCGACCAGTCGGTATCAAAAAACATGTGGAAATGGTTCGTCTCCGGATGAATGATGTGGCGCATGAAAATCTCCAGTAACAAGGCGATGCGCTGGCCGGTCTCCTCGCGCGGCGCGATCCGGTAGAGGTTGGTATACGCTTCCAATACGTGGAGATGGGTGTTCATCGATTTTTTCATCCGCTCCCCCTTGGGGGTGATGAAATCGCGTGCCGGCCCTTGCCAGTCGCGTGATGCCGCCTCAAAATAACCCCCGTCGACAGGATCGAAGGCATGCTGCTCCAGCAACCGGTATACCTCAAGGGCTTTCTCCTTCGATTCCTGATGATCGAAAATCCTGGCATATTCTGACAAGGCATAGATGACAAACGACTGGGCGTAGAACTGCTTGCTGTCATCGACAGGCGTTCCGTCGGGTTTCACCGCCCAGAAATATCCCCCGTATTCCTTGTCATGAAAATGACTTTCCAGGATGCGCCAGGCTTCATCGGCCATGTTTCGGTACACCGCAGTGGGAAAATAGTGCCATGCCGCTGAGAAGGTCCAGAGGATCCGCGAAACCATCACGCACCCCAGCGGAGCCTCCTGGTCGGCTTGCTCCCCCGAATCAATCACCCCGTAAAACATCTTGCGCCGGGGATCGTACACACGGGTCACCCAATAATTCAGAATGTTGTCTGTCAGTTCGTCACTGAACTGTTTCTTCATGGTCGGTTTATTGCTCATGGTCGGTTTGTTGCTTATGGTATCTTTTGATTTGAATGGTTGAATATCCGGGTATTAGATTATCATAATGTTAAAATTTCTGGAATAGGCAATCTGGAATCTGGAATCTGGAATCTGGAGTCTGGAGTCTGGAATCTGGAATCTGGAATCTGGAATCTGGAATTTGGAGTCTGGAAGCCGGGATCTGGAATTAGTCTCTGCCGGGGAAGAGGATGCCTGCCTCCTGACGGATGCGGTCTAGGGTTTCCATCATGCCCAGGGTGAAATCCAGGGGCATCAGGTCGCTCTCGCTCTTACCGGCATCGAGACAAGCCATGACATGCGCCGCCTCGTGCTGATAGCCAAATCCTTCCGTGGTAAACTCAAAGTGTTCTTCATGCCCCCCTTCATGCCAGACGGTCACCGTCGTGGGACCCTGCCAGCGGCGGCCCAGCTGCACCGTGCCCCGTTCGCAATTGTAATCGGTGGTGACGAAGGAGTAGGCCCCCAGACTCGAATACAGGGAGGCCAGTTCGCCTCCGGGGTAACGGAACGTGAAGACAACGCTCTCTTCGGCACCGGTCGGGGCGAAGGTGGCCAGGGCCTTGATCTCCTGAGGAACGCCCAGTACCGATAAGGCTGCAAATAGGGGATAGATGCCGATGTCAAGCAGGGAACCACCCCCCAGCGCCACATTGAAGAGCCGTTTTTCCGGATCTTTTGGAGCGTGGAAGGCAAAATCGGAGCGCACCACCTTCAGGGCACCCAGCTCTCCCGATTGAACGATCTCCCGGGCTTTCTGAAAGGAGGGCTGGAAACGGGTCCAAAAGGCTTCCATCAAAAACAGCTTCTTCTCCCGCGCCACACTTACCATCTCCCGGGCTTCCTTCAGGGTGAGCGCAAAGGCTTTCTCGTTCAGGACTGCCTTCCCCGCATGGAGACAGAGCAACACATGTTCGTGGTGGTGGGAGTGGGGCGTGGCGACATAGACGATGTCAACGGCCGGGTCGGCCACCATCTCCTCATAGCTGCCATACGCTTTCTCAAACCCAAACTCCGCGGCAAACTCCTGTGCACGCGTGAAATCCCGGGCCGCCGCCGCATACAGCCTCGCATTGGGAAGCAGCTTCAGATCACTGCTGAACTTCCGCGCAATCTTCCCGCATCCCAGTATCGCCCAGTTGTATTTCTTCCTTGTCATTCTAATATTCTGATATTTAATACCTATAATTCCCGACTTAAGACTTAAGACTCCTTCATTCAGGATTCCCGACTTAAGACTTATGATTTAAGATTCCTTCATTCAGGATTCCCGACTCCCGATTCCCGATTCCTGACTCTATTGGTTGCGGTCGATCAGCGCGTTGATGGTGGCCACGCTGGCCGCCGAGCGAAGGCCGTCTTCCGGGGTGTTCAGGCAATAGTCCACCAGTTGGCCGACGGTCGAGGTAGCCACATGTAGCCGGGTGTCTGAAGAGGCATAATAAATGAATACCTCGCCGTTCTCGTTGCAGATCCAACCGTTGCTGAAGAGGACGTTGGAGACATCGCCCACACGTTCATCCCCTTCAGGAGCCATGAAATAACCCCCCGGTCGGGCAATGACCTGTGAAGGATCCTCCAAACTGGTCATGAAAAGGTAAAGGACGTACCGGAGTCCGGCCGCGCAGTTACGCACCCCATGGGCCAGGTGAAGCCATCCCTTCCTGGTCCTGATAGGGGCGGGGCCCTGTCCGTTTTTCACCTCCTTGATGGTGTGGTAAATCTTCTCCTCGATGATCTTCTCCTCGAAGGCCTCGGCATGGGTGATGTCATCGACCAGGGCCCAGCCAATGCCGCCCCCTCCGCCTACCTCGATAAAACCATCCTGGGGCCGGGTATAAAAAGCATATTTGCCGTCGACAAATTCAGGGTGGAGGACCAGGTTGCGCTGCTGTCCGTGATGGGAGATGAAATCGGGCAGCCGCTCCCAGGTGGTCAGATCTTTGGTGCGGACGATCCCCCCGCTGGCGGTAGCCATGGAGGTGTCTCCCTTCGGCGCCGAAGGATCCTTCCGCTCGGAACAGAAAATACCGTAGATCCATCCATCCTCATGGGCCACCAGCCGCATGTCATAGACGTTGATGTCTGGGTCTTCCGTCTCCGGAAGGGTCACCGGCCGGTCACGGAACCTGAAGTTGTCTACACCATTCAGACTCTCCGCAATGGCAAAAAAGGATTTGCGGTCCCACCCTTCAACCCGTACAGCCAGCAAATACTTGCCGTCGAGATAAAGGGCCCCGCTGTTAAAAGTGGCATTGATGCCGATCCGCTGCATAAGCCAGGGATTGGTCTCATAATTCAAATCGTAGCGCCAGTGCAGGGGAGCATGGGCCGCCGTCAGCACGGGCCGCTTATAACGGTGATAAATACCGTTGAAATGCTCCTTTACCTTCTTGTTGGGCCGGGCCAGAAGCGCCTCGTGCTCCTCAACGAGCATTTTCCATCTCTTCCTGAACTCCTTCTTGGTGGGTTTATCGTTCATGATGGGTGTTGTTTTTGGTTTTTCAGCCCAAAGATAACCAACCTGAGTAAATATCCCCGTTTTGAGGGATTCCTCCCCGGAAAAAAAGGCGTTGTTCCACGCTTCACCCCTTCGGAAATGATCCTCTTCGGAATTAAACATTCATAAATTTACATTTAAAAGAACGGCCCACGCCTTTTGTTATATTTGCAAAAACCGTTTCGAAAAAATCAAAATATGGCCGGCACCCGGAAGTTCCCGCATACTTATGTGATCGTCTTTTACATCATTCTCTTTTCAGCCTTTCTCACCTGGGTGGTGCCCGGAGGCAGCTTTCAGCGTGAGACGGTGACGGTCAACGGCACCGCCCGTGAGGTGATCACCAGTGGTTCCTTCACCCCCGGGGAACGGCAGCCCCAGACCTGGCAGGTCTTCTCTGCTCTTTTCGATGGGTTCGTGAAGCGTGCCGACATCATCGTTTTTATTCTGATGATCGGCGGGGCCTTCTGGATCATGAACCACACGCGGGCCATTGATGCGGGCATTTACGCCTTTCTGCGGAAAGCCAGGGCCCTGGAACACCTCCGGCTGCTGCGGGGAGCCGGCATAGACCGCCTCATCGTGGTGCTCATTATGTTGCTGTTCAGTGTTTTCGGAGCTACTTTCGGGATGAGCGAGGAGACCATCGCCTTCGTGATCATTTTTGTTCCCCTGGCCATCGGTATGGGCTACGACTCCCTTGTAGGGGTGAGTCTCTGCTTCGTGGCGGCGGCCCTGGGGTTCGCGGGAGCCCTGCTCAACCCCTTCACCATCGGCATCGCCCAGGGCCTCTCGGGCCTCCCCCTTTTCTCGGGTATCGAATACCGGCTGGTCTGCTGGGTGGCTATCAACGTTGTGGGTATCGGCTATATCCTCTGGTACATGGGCCGCATCAAAGACCATCCCCACCGCTCTCCCGTTTTTGAAGAGGACGATCACTGGCGCCAGCTCCATGCCGAAAATTCCGGGGAGATCGAATACCACACCCCGCGGGCGGCCTGGCTGACCTTCGTATTTCTGAGTCTCCTCTTCTTGGTGGCCGCCTTTCTCTTTCCCCTCACGGAACTGAAAGCAGGCCTGGCTGCGGTTACGCTGCCGGTGCTACCGGTGCTGGCGGTGCTCTTCACGGTCACCGGTCTCTTCGCCCTGCGCAAATCGGTCCACTTCTTCATTCTTCACCTGCTTGGATTCACCATCCTGCTGCTGGTCGCCGGGGTGATGGGCTACCAGTGGTATGTTATGGAGATTGCCACCCTCTTCATGGCCCTGGGAATCTTCACCGGCATCGCCATGGGCTACGGCCCCAATACCATCACCCGCCTTTTCCTCGAGGGAGCACGCGATATCCTCTCGGCGGCGCTGATCGTCGGACTGGCGGGGGGTATTATCGTCCTCCTGGAACGGGGCCGTATCATCGACACCCTCCTCTGGTATGCCTCAGGAGCCATGGACGGACTGGGCAAAACCGGAACTGTCACGGTCATGTACCTCATCCAGACGGCCATCAATGTCTTCATTCCCTCGGGGTCGGCCAAGGCGGCCCTTACCATGCCTATCATGTCTCAGTTCTCTGACCTGGTGGGCCTCTCCCGCCAGGCCACCGTCATGGCCTTCCAGTTCGGCGACGGTTTCACCAACCTGATCACCCCCACCTCGGGCGTCCTCATCGGCGTCCTGGGCGTCGCCCGCATCCCCTTCGCCAAATGGGTCCGCTGGGTCACCCCCCTGGTCATCCTCCTGATTCTGCTTGGTTTCCTCTTGCTCATCCCCACCGTCACCATGACCCTCAACGGCTTCTGAAGATAATATACCTTACAAATTTGTAACTTACAAAAATGTAAGGTAAAAATCCATATAATATTCTGGATCATTCATGATTGAACTTATGGATATTCATCTGATTTGCGTATTTTGCCATATAAAATCAAATTTAAACAGATGAGAAGAATGATTTTTCTGGCAGCCCTCATGCTGGTGACTGCTCTGATGATGCCGGCCGTGGAGGCCGCGGGACAGGAGTTTGTCCCGGTAAAAGGGTTGTGTGTGGCGGCCCCCTCGCACGATGATGTCGGGGAATTCGTAACCCTTATTGACAGGGAGCTGGCACCGGCAGGGGTCAACACCCTTATCCTGCGGGTCGATTTCGGCTACCGCTTTACCTCCCGTCCCGAACTGGTGGGAGAGCATCCCCTGGAAAAAGAGGACGTCAAGAAGTTGGTGGCGGTATGCAAGAAGCACCAAATCAGGCTGATTCCCCAGATCAACCTGCTGGGGCACCAGTCGTGGTCCAACAGGGTAGGTAAACTCCTGGAAGTCTATCCCCAGTTTGATGAAACCCCGAAAGTGGCGTTTCCGGAGGAGTACAAATGGCCTAATCCCGATGGTCTCTACTGTAAAAGCTATTGCCCGCTGCACCCCGAGGTCCACGCCGTAGTGTTCGACCTGGTCGACGAAATTACGGAGGTCTTTGAAACCGATGCCTTCCACGCCGGCATGGATGAGGTCTTTTACATCGCCCATCCCGACTGTCCCCGCTGCCAGGGCCATGACCCCGCGCTCCTCTTTGCCGGAGAGGTGACCAAAATCCACAACCACCTGCAGGCTTCAGGCAAGGAACTCTGGATCTGGGGTGACCGCCTGATCGACGGCAAGACCACCGGCATCGGCCTCTGGGAAGGGAGTTATAATCACACCCACAGGGCCATTGACCTGATCCCCAAAGAGGTGATGATCTGCGACTGGCATTATGACCAGCCCCATCCCACTCCCGTGCTCTTTGCTGCCAAAGGCCTCCGCGTGGTCGCCTGTCCCTGGAATAAACCGGAAGTGGGCGTGGACCAGGTCAAAATGATGAACCTTCTCAGGCAAAACTCCTCCCAGGTGATGAAGGCTAATTTTGCCGGTATCGTCCATACCTACTGGAGTGGGGCCCGTAATTTCATGGATGCCATGACCGGAAAAACGGAACAAGCCCGCCAGGATCCCTCCATGCTGACTTTCAGAGAGGTGGTGAAATACTGGTGATGCCAACGCGTTGCGCGGGCTCCTGACCTATGGCGCATGGTTCCCCGAGGTGAGGTGAAGCGGGTCTGACCTCCAAATCTGCTCAATCAAGCTTCTTTTTAATGAAAAAGTTTTTTATCCTCTTGATTGTTCGGTAAAAAAGTGTTTATTTTGCACCTCGTTTAAAACGAGCGTTTATAAGTTAATTAAGACTACAGTAATGTCAAGAGTTTGTCAGATAACCGGAAAAAAAGCCATGATCGGGAACAATGTCTCCCACTCAAAACGGCGTACCAAGAGGAAATTTGATGTGAACCTGTTCGACAAGAAGTTTTATCTTCCCGACGAAGACCGTTGGGTGACCCTGACTCTGTCGGCCGCTGGTTTACGCAACATCAACAAGATGGGCATCTCCACTGCTTTGAAAAAAGCCAAAGAAAACGGATTCATTGCTAACATTTAAGCTGAAAGAAAATGGCAAAGAAAGCAAAAGGTAACAGAGTGCAGGTGATCATGGAGTGCACCGAGCACAAAGCAAGCGGTATGCCTGGCACATCACGGTATATCACCACCAAAAACCGTAAGAACACTACGGAACGTCTGGAGTTGAAGAAATACAACCCCATTTTGAAGAAAGTAACCGTACATAAAGAAATTAAATAACCTTTAACCATGGCAAAGAAAACAGTTGCAACCCTGCAAACCGGTATGGGGAAAAGCTACTCCAAGGTGATCAAAATGGTTAAATCACCCAAGACCGGCGCTTACACCTTTAAGGAAGAAATCATCGCCAACGAAGAAGTGTCCAACTACTTCAAGAAATAATCACCTCACTGAAGAGTGTGAAAAGCTTTCATTGACACAATGAAAGCTTTTTTTATATCTTCGCCTGACACATTGAAGATCATGGGAATATTCGGAATATTCAGCAGGGAGAAAAAAGAGAGCCTTGATAAGGGGCTGGCCAAAACCAGGGAGTCGGTGTTTACAAAACTCAGCCGGGTTCTGGCCGGAAAGTCCAAAGTCGATGATGATGTTCTCGACAACCTCGAGGAGGTACTCATCTCCTCTGATGTGGGCGTAGAGACGACCCTGCGGATTATCGAGCGGATCGAGAAGCGGGTGGCCCGTGACAAATATGTGGGTTCCGATGAACTGAACCGGATCCTGCGCGAAGAGATCGTGGCGCTTCTCGAAGACAACAACACGGCCGATGTCTCCGACTTTGACCTTCCTCCCCGCAACGAACCCTACGTGATTATGGTGGTAGGGGTGAACGGGGTGGGGAAGACCACCACCATCGGCAAGCTGGCCTGGAATTTCAAACAAGCCGGAAAGAAGGTGGTCCTGGGGGCTGCCGACACCTTCAGGGCTGCCGCTATCGACCAGCTGGAGATCTGGGCCGGAAGAGTCGACGTGCCCATCATCAAACAGAAAATGGGAGCCGACCCGGCCTCCGTGGCCTTTGATACCCTGAAGTCTGCCAAGGCCTCAGACGCTGATGTGGTGATCATTGATACGGCCGGACGGCTGCACAACAAGGTCAACCTGATGAACGAACTCACCAAAATCAGAAATGTCATGCAGAAGGTGATCCCCGGTGCACCCCATGAGGTATTGCTCATCCTCGACGGCTCTACCGGACAGAACGCCTTCGAACAGGCCAAACAGTTCACCAAAGCCACCGAAGTGACTGCCCTGGCCCTGACCAAACTCGACGGAACCGCTAAAGGTGGCGTGGTCATCGGCATCTCTGACCAGTTCAGAATCCCCGTCAAATACATCGGCATCGGCGAGAAAATGAGCGACCTCCAGCTCTTCAACCGCCGCGAATTCGTCAACTCCCTCTTCTCCTAGCCATTCAAGACGCAAGATTTTCTTGTTGGTTATTCATTCCTGCATTCAAGACTCAAGACTCAAGATTTAATTATGTTGGACGATCTGAAACGAGCGGTTTTTGAGGCCAATCTGGAGCTGGTGAAGCACGGACTGGTGATCTTCACGTGGGGGAACGTGAGCGGCATCGACAGACAACGGGGTTTAATGGTGATCAAGCCCAGCGGGATTTCCTATGAGGCCATGCAGGTGACCGATATGGTGGTGACCGATATGGAGGGAAACGTAGTGGAAGGACATCTGCGGCCGTCGAGTGATACCCCTACTCACCTGGTGCTCTATAAGCATTTCCCGGCCATCGGTGGGGTCGTACACACCCATTCGTCCTGGGGCACGGCATGGGCACAGGCAGGACGCGAGATTCCTCCCCTGGGCACCACCCACGCCGACTATTTCTACGGCCCCATTCCCTGCACCCGCAAACTGACGCATGAGGAGATTGATACCGCATACGAGGTGGAAACGGGAAAGGTCATTGTGGAACGTTTTTCAGGGGCAGGCCTCGATCCCGTGGCTGTGCCGGGTGTGCTGGTCAGTAACCACGCCCCTTTTGCCTGGGGAAAGGACCCCCATGTGGCCGTCCACAATGCCAAGGTGCTCGAAGAGGTAGCCGCCATGGCTTATCATACCCTCCAACTCAACCCCTCAGCTTCTATCGATCCCTTTCTTCTCGATAAACACTACTTCCGCAAACACGGGAAAAACGCCTACTACGGCCAGAAAAGAGACTAAGAAGCTGAGAACCTAAGAGGCTGAGAGCCTAAGAGCCTAAGAGCCTGAGAGACTATCCCTACTATCGGTAGAGTCCCAGGTCAGCAGTTAACCATAAAGAAAATCTCTTATTAACAGCTTGATGTAAAATCATTCAAGATTCCAGACTCCCACATTCCAGACTCACGAAGCGAAGCGGAGTCTCGACTCAGTCGAGAAGATTCAAGATTTCATTCTGACCTTCTGATATTTAAGGCTTAAAATTTAAGACTTAAGATTATTCCGTGGTTCCGAACCGGTAAACCGTGGTTTGCATATACTTCTCTCCGGCTTCGAGGACGACGGAGGGGAATGCAGGTTGGTTGATGGAATCGGGGTAGTGCTGGGTTTCGAGGGCCACTCCTGAATAGCGGCCGAATCTCATCTTGCCGTCGATTTCCAGTTCCGGGATCCAGAAACCGGTATAGAGCTGGATGCCGGGCTGGGTGGTGAATACTTCCACCTGACGACCGCTGCTGTTTTCCCTCAGACATCCGGCATAGACCAGTTCTCCGTCCTCGTTGTCGAGTACAAAGTTCAGATCGTAGCCTTCGGGGAGTTCTTCCAGGTCGCGGCCCAGCGCCTTGAATTGGGTGAAGTCGTAAGGCGTTCCTTTCACCGGGATAATCCGGCCGGTGGGAATCAGATCAACAGCTTCGGTCATGGCATTGGCACACAGGGCCAGCTCATGCCCTTTGATATTCACCTTTCCACCGGTCAGGTTAAAATAGGTGTGGTTGGTCATATTGATAATCGTCGTCTGGTCGGCTGTGGCGAAATATTCCATCGACAATTCGTTGTTGTTGTTCAGTGAATAGAGGCAACTGACATTGAGATTACCCGGGTAGTTTTCTTCCATATCGGGACTGAAATAGGAGAGGAGGATGCCCACTTTTTCCTCTTCCACCAATCCTTCACCCTGCCATACTCTTCTGTCGAAGCCCACCATTCCGCCATGGAGGTGGTTAGGACCGTTGTTGATGGCGAGCTGGTAGGCCTTCCCCTCGAGGGTGAATTGGCCGTTTTTAATGCGATTACCTACCCTGCCGATGATACATCCGAAATAGGGATATCCCGAGAGGTATGTATTGCTGAGGTAATCCTCCAGTTTGTCAAAGCCGCAGACAATATTCTCCTGCTTCCCGTCCTTGCCAGGGGTAATGATAGAGGTGATGATGGCCCCATAATTAATGACGTTGACTTCCAGTCCGTTGTCGTTCTCCAGGGTGTATTTGAAAACGGCCTGACCGTCGGCCAATCTTCCGAAGAGTGATTTAGAGATTTTCATAGTTTTATGGTTATTTGTTTTGAGTCGTTTCGACAGCAGGCGTCAGTGGCCCGGATGGGGGCCCCAGATGCCGGTCCGCATGGGCCAAAGGTAGGAATTTTTGAATATTCAACCGATCCGTCGAAGTGTGGAAAATATTCCTATTTTTGTTCCACCACCAGAGAACCTTGTGAATTTTAAACCAAAATCGAGAGAATATGAATATTTCAGAGTTGAAAAACGAATTTATTAAAAGGTATGGCGAAGGTGAATTCCACGGCTATTTTTCTCCGGGCCGGGTGAATCTCATTGGTGAGCATACCGACTACAACGGGGGTTTTGTCTTTCCCTGCGCCCTGAGTTTCGGGGCTTATCTCTTTGTACGGAAGACCGACCGTAAAAGCGTGAAACTGGCCTCCCTCAACCTGCCGTTTGAAACGGAAGTGAAGGTCGAAGACCTTAACAAAAAGGTAGGCCGGGAGTGGGTCAACTACCCGATCGGCGTGTTTGCCCAGTTTCTGAAAAAAGGGATCCAATTCGAACAGGGTGCCGATATTCTGGTGTTCGGGGATGTCCCCAACGGAGCGGGCCTCTCTTCTTCGGCCGCATTGGAAATGGTGACGGCCATGGCCATCAATGAAACCTGGGGGATTGGGCTGGAGCGCCTGGAGCTGGTGAAGATGAGCCAGAAGGCCGAGCATGAATTTGCCGGGGTGATGTGTGGCATCATGGACCAGTTTGCGTCAGGTATGGGCAAGGCCGACCATGCCATTTTCCTCAATTGCGACACACTTGACTACGACCTGGTGCCTGTGGAACTCGACGGTATCAAGATCGTGGTCAGCAATACCAACAGTCCGCATAAACTCGATTCTGGAATGTACAACCTCCGCGTGTCGGAATGCCATGCTGCCGTAGATGCCATCAGCCAATTCAAACCCATCAAGGTGCTGGCTGAGGTGAGCTGGGAAGAGTTCCTGACCCTGGAGAACAAGATTGAGAATGTCACCGCCCGCAAGCGCGCCCGTCATGTCATCAGCGAAATCGCCCGCACTGAACAGGCGGTACAGGAACTCCGCAACGGCAACATCACCAAATTCGGTGAACTGATGAACGGCTCCCACGACTCGCTGCGCGATGATTACGAGGTGACCGGTCCTGAACTCGACACCATGGTCGAGGAAGCCCGTAAAATCGAAGGCGTCATCGGCTCACGCATGACAGGAGGTGGCTTCGGCGGATGTACCGTTAGTCTGGTCAAAGATGAGGCCATCGACCACTTCATCGATCAGGTGGGTAAAAACTACGAAGCCCGCACAGGCCTTAAACCTGCTTTCTACGTGGCAGAAATCGGCGACGGGGCTAAAAGATTGTTCTAAACCGCAAAATCATTAGTAAACCAAATAATAAAAACTATTATGACTGAAAAGAAGAATTACACACTACCAATCATCATGATGATCCTCCTCTTCGGGATGATCTCGTTTGTGACAAACCTGGCTGCACCGATGGGCGTGGTTTTGAAAGAGCAGTTCGGCGTTTCCAATTTCCTCGGGATGCTGGGGAATGCGGCCAATTTCATCGCCTATGCCGTGATGGGGATTCCTGGTGGGATACTCCTGACAAAATACGGATACAAGAGAACTGCCTTAATCGCCATCGCCGTTGGTTTTCTGGGGATTTTCGTTCAGTATCTCTCGGGTTATTCCGGACAGTCGTCTGCTTTTGGGGTATACCTGCTGGGCGCTTTCATTGCTGGTTTTTCCATGTGTTTGCTGAATATCGTCGTGAATCCGATGCTGAACACCCTGGGTGGTGGCGGCAACAAAGGGAACCAGCTGATTCAGGTCGGAGGTTCTTTCAACTCGGTCATGGCTACCTTTACCCCTGCCTTTGTAGGGATTCTGATCGGCGAAGCCGCGAAAGCCAACATCAGGGATGTATTCCCGATGATGTACCTGGCGATGGCTGTTTTTGCCACCGTATTTTTCGTCCTCTGGAGAGTGAGCATTCCCGAGCCTCATGCTGAGGCAGCTTCGGAACCCCTCGGTAAACTGATGTCGGGTGCCCTGAAATTCCGTCATTTCGTCCTGGGAGCCATCGCTATTTTCGTCTATGTAGGCGTGGAAGTGGGAACCCCTGGCATCATGAACCTGTGGCTCTCCGAGATTCCGGAAGTCGGCAAAACAACCGCCGGGTTCGTAGCCGGCACCTATTGGCTGCTGATGCTGGTCGGAAGGCTCACCGGTGCTTCCATCGGAAGTAAAGTGTCGAGCAAAACGATGCTCAGCGTCACCTCTTTTGTAGGTCTGCTGTTCATCACCCTGGCCATGTTCCTGCCGGTGGCCAAACAGATCTCCCTTCCGGTGCTCATGACCTCCCCGGCCGGTGCCCTCAGCTTCGGTCTGGCCAAGGTGCCCATCAACGCCATGTTTATCGTCCTGGTTGGCCTCTGCACCTCTATCATGTGGGGCAGTATATTCAACCTGGCGGTGGAAGGCCTCGGGAAATACCTGGCGGCTGCCTCCGGTCTCTTTATGGTTCTGGTGTGCGGTGGCGGTATCCTCCCCGCCATCCAGGGTAAAGTGGCTGACCTGGCGGGCTTCATGCCCTCCTATTGGGTCATCTTCCTCGGACTGGCTTACCTGCTCTTCTATGCCCTGATCGGCAGTAAAAACGTCAACAAAGACATCCCCGTATAAGGAGATTCCCTGTCAGAAATCCTACGGCCCTCCTCTCACGGGAGACCGCCGCTTCCCTTTTTTTTATACTTCTCAGCTGCCGCTCTCATTTTTTTCAGAGCGGCAGCTGTTTCTTTAAAAAGTAATTATTACTTTTAACCTTTCTGGGACCTGAATTTATGACAGAGCTATACAAAGGGCATCCGAAACATTTGTTGGCCGTGGATTGTGTGATCTTCGGCTATAAAGATGAAGAGCTGAAATTGTTATTGTATCCGCGCAGCTTTGAGCCTGTGAAGGGGAAGTGGTCGCTGATGGGGGGATTTGTGCAGGAGAATGAGTCGTGTGAGGAGGCAGCAGCCCGGGTGTTGTATGAGACCACCGGGTTGGAGAATATCTTCCTGGAGCAGGTGAGCGCCTTCTCTCATCCTGAACGGGAACCCCAGGTCAGGGTCGTCAGCGTTGTGTATTACAGTCTGATCAGGATCCAGGATCAGGACCATGAGCTGGTGAGCGCCCATGGGGCCAAATGGTGGCCGCTGACCCGGTTACCGGAGCTTATTTTTGACCACAGCAATATGGTCAGGAAAGCCCTGGGCCGGTTGCAACAGAAGGCTGGCTACAGCCTGGCAGGCATCGAGCTGCTGCCCGAAAGGTTCACCCTTCTGCAGCTCAGAAAACTCTATGAGGCCATCTATCAGCGTGAATTCGACGCCGGCAACTTCAGGAAGAAAATCCTCTCCCTGGAGCTCCTTCACAAAACCAGCGAGAAGAACTATACGGAATCGCGCAAGGGAGCCTTTTATTATACGGTGGAACCGGGACTGACCGAGGTTGAAACGGAACGGATTGTCAAGTTCTGAAACAGCCGGTCACATTCGAATAGCTTAAATACTAACAAACTAATAAACTGTAAAATGGGAACACTGGATTGGATTATTCTGGGAATCTTCTTTCTGGCCATGATCGGAATCATCGTTTATGTATTGCGTCAAAAGGAAACGGACACTACGGATTATTTTCTGGCGGGCAAGAATGCGGGGTGGTTATCGATCGGCTCCTCCATTTTTGCCTCTAACATAGGCTCAGAGCACCTGGTAGGGCTCGCAGGTGCAGGGTTCATCAGCGGGATGGCCATGGCCCATTGGGAGATTCAGGCGTGGATCATCCTGATCCTGGGATGGGTCTTCGTCCCCTTCTACGACCGGATCAAGATCTTCACCATGCCTGAATACCTCGAGAAACGTTTCTCCTCCGGATCGCGTACGATTCTGTCGATGATCTCGCTGGTAAGTTACGTGCTGACCAAGGTCGCCGTGACGGTTTACGCGGGTGGTGTGGTCTTCAAGGAGGTCTTCGGCATTGAATCCCTTTGGGGGATTGACTTTTTCTGGGTGAGTGCCATCGGACTAGTCGTCATTACCGGACTCTATACGGTTCTGGGAGGGATGAAAGCAGTTCTATATACTTCTGTACTTCAGTCGCCCGTCTTGCTGATTGGATCGATCGTCATCCTGGTGATCGGGCTCATCAAGGTAGGGGGTTGGGCGGAAGTCCAGGCCATCGCCGGTCCCAACATGCACCTGATCAGGTCGGCGGCAGATCCGGAGTTTCCCTGGCCCGGGGTGATCATCGCCTCTATGGTCATCGGTTTCTGGTACTGGTGTACCGACCAGTTTATTGTGCAGCGCGTCCTCTCGGGCCGTAACCAGAAGGAAGCCCGTCGCGGCGCTATCTTGGGAGGCTACTTCAAACTCCTGCCCGTTTTTATCTTCCTGATCCCCGGGATGATCGCTTTTGCCCTCAACCAGAAAGGCCTCCTCACCGTCTCCTCCAGCGATTCAGCCTTCGCCGCGATGGTATCGCAACTCCTTCCTGCCGGAGTCAAGGGTATCGTGGTATGCGGACTCCTGGCTGCCCTGATGAGTTCTCTGGCTTCCCTCTTTAACTCCTCTGCCGCCCTTTTTGTCGGCGACTTCTACAAGAAATATAAACCCGACTCCTCAGAAAAGCATCTGCTAATTGTAGGGCGCATCGCCACGGCCGCCGTCGTTATCCTGGGGGTCGTCTGGATTCCCGTGATGCTCGGCCTCGGTAAAGTCCTCTATGATTATTTGCAGGCGGTACAGGGCTTGCTGGCACCCGCCATTGCCACGGTCTTTCTTTTGGGGGTCTTCTGGAAACGGACCACTGCCAAGGGGGCCTTATGGGGCATGATCGTCGGCTTCGCCGTCGGGATGTTCCGGCTCGTCCTCAATGTCACTATTGGTGCCAAGGCCGAGCTGGTGACCACCGCCAACAAGATGATCTCCCGCATCGGCAGCGCTACTGATTACACCCGCGAATTGCTGGTGACCAACCTGCAGTCCTTCCAGGATAAGCTGGCTACAGCTCTTCCGGCCTCCGTGGGCGATCCCCTGCGCTCCGCAGTGAGCGAAGCTACCAATACCATGGCCGTGGTAACCCCTGAAGCCAAGGAACACGCTACCTCCCTGCTGTCACAGGTCAGCACTAACCTGGAGACCATGTTCTCAGGCCAGTATGGTTTCCTCTTCGACATCGCCTCGGTCAACTCCTATGTCTTCACCGGTTACCTCTTCGCCTTCTGCATGCTCCTGGTGGTGGTCATCAGCCTGCTCACCAAAGCGCCCGATGCCCAACAAACGCAGTATACCATGAAGGGAACCCAGACGCCTGAAAACGTGGCCGTTACCCGCGCCAGCTGGAACAAGTGGGATATCATCCATTCCGCGATCATCCTGGGAATCGTTGCACTGTTCTACTTTTATTTCTGGTAAAACAAAAAGGAGTCGGGAATCCTGAATGAAGGAGTCTTGAGTTGGGAATCTGGAATCTGGAGTCGGGAGTATGGAATATGAGAATGCAAAAGTAAATAACAGAAGGGAAAAGTATTTAATATAATAGAATATGAGTGAGAAATATACGATTGGTCTCGACTACGGAACGGATTCCGTGCGGTCGCTAATTGTCAACACGGCAACGGGAGAAGAGGTGGCCAGTGCCGTTTACGAGTATCCCCGCTGGAAGAAGGGGCTTTACTGTGATCCGGCCAGAAACCGGTTCCGGCAACACCCGCTTGATTATCTTGAGGGACTGGAATATACGATTTCAGAGGCGCTAAAACAAGCGCCTGCAGGGGTGGCGGAGAAGGTCGCGGGCATTTCCGTCGACACGACGGGGTCGACACCCGTGGCGGTCGATGAAAAGGGAACTCCCCTGGCCCTCACCGATGGTTTCCGGGAGAACCCCAATGCTATGTTTGTCTTGTGGAAGGACCATACGGCCGTTAGTGAGGCCGACGAAATTAACGCACTGGCCCGGAAATGGGATACCGACTTCACCCAATATGAAGGGGGGATCTACTCCTCGGAATGGTTCTGGGCCAAGATCCTGCATGTCCTCCGTGAAGATGCGGGGGTGCTGAGGGCTGCTTATTCGTGGGTGGAGCACTGCGACTGGATTCCGGCGCTTCTCACCGGCAACAGCCATCCCAAAACCCTGAAGCGGAGCCGTTGTGCCGCAGGGCATAAGGCCATGTGGCATGAGGCTTTCGGGGGGCTTCCTCCGGAAGAGTTCCTGGTGGCCCTGGATCCTCTGCTCTCCGGGTTACGCGACCGGCTTTTCAGGGAGACTTACACGTGTGATGTGGCCGCCGGAACGCTCTCTCCCGAATGGGCACAGAAATTGGGATTACCGGCCACTGTGGTGGTCGGCGTGGGGGCTTTCGATGCCCACCTGGGAGCCCTGGGAGCTGAAATCAAGCCTTACCTCCTCTCCAAGGTCATGGGCACCTCCACTTGTGATATGCTGGTCGCTCCTATGGAGGAGATCAACGACCGCCTGGTCGGCGGCATCTGCGGTCAGGTCGACGGATCCATCGTGCCGGGGTTGATGGGCCTCGAAGCCGGCCAATCGGCTTTCGGCGATATCTACGCCTGGTTTCGCCGGCTCCTCGAATGGCCCCTACAGACCCTCCTGGCAGAGACCGACCTGGTGGATGCCACCACCCGCCAGAAACTGTCCGACGAAATCTCCGGAAAAATCATTGCCAGGCTGAGCCAGGAGGCGGCACAGATTCCCATCGGCGAGAGCGGACTGGTAGCCCTGGACTGGCTGAATGGCCGCAGGACCCCCGATGCCAACCAGAACCTGAAGGGGGCGATTTCCGGCCTCACCCTGGGTACCGATGCCCCACGCCTCTTCCGCGCCCTGGTGGAAGCCACTGCCTTCGGATCTAAAGCCATCAACGACCGCTTCATTCAAGAGGGGATCCGCATCGACGGGGTTATCGCCCTGGGAGGCGTGGCCAAAAAGTCACCCTTTGTGATGCAGGTTATCACCGACGTCCTCAATATGCCTATCAAGGTGGCCCGCTCCGAACAGGCCTGTGCCCTGGGTTCGGCCATGGCCGCCGCCGTCGCTGCAGGTATTTATGCCTCTACCGATGAAGCCCAGACCTATATGGGCGGAGGCATCGAAACCGAATACCTCCCCATCCCCGAGAATGCCGCGAAATACCAAACCCTCTACGAAGCATATAAGAAACTGGGACGCTTTGTTGAAGAGTCTTGAGTCGGGAATCTGGAATCGGGAATCTTAAGAGGGGGGTCTTTCCATGTAGAAGTAGACCCCCGTCTGGTCTTTCTGGATGAAACCGAGCCTATTATAGAGGTTTAAGGCTGGGTTGTAAATTTCCACATGGATGCACAGAGTTTTTCCAGAGGTTTCTGACTTCGCGATCAGCTCGCGGAGGATGGTACTTCCTATCCCCTGGTTGCGGAATTCAGGCAACAGGGCGATATCGACAATTCTGATCTGCCGTTCCGACTCCCACACATACAACCTGCCGGCATCCTTGCCGTCAAAGAGAATCACCTGATAGGCGGCGTCATGGTATACCTCCCGGTAATACTGGTGCTGTGCCTTGAACTGCTGGTCGATAAAGGCCTCTTTGAAAGCCTCGTCCCACCCGGTCATTTGAAGCTCTTCTTCCCGGGTGGAACGGTAAACCTTTTTGAGAAACGATAAGTCTCCCTCTGCCACCGGCCGGTAGGTGATGGCCAGGGCCGGTGGATCCTGTTCTGATATCTGCATCTGTTTAAATATTAACGGTGTATTGGGCTACGCCGTGAATAGATCTCCTTTTTAAGCGTTTGCATGGACTAGCTTCGCAATTTAATTAAGATCGGTCCCAACTTAGTCGGGACCGATCTTTTATCTTGTTACAGACGTGGTGGTAATCCGATTTACCATCAGGGTTGGTAGATCACTTTTCCGCTCCACAACCATCTTCCCACGTTGGCCCTGTAGACATAGACTGCCTTGACCTGCGTCGGCGGTATAAAGATGGCCGTGTAGGGTACTCCTGCTTTTACCTTCTGGTTGAAGACCGTTCTGATATATCGCCCGTTGAGGTCGTAAAGATCAATGCGTGCGGTATTATCCGTAGCCGGGAGCAACCTGAAGGTCAGCTTGTCGCTGAAGGGATTGGGATAGATACTCAGGACCGACCCGTCATTGGAAAGGAAGACCTCTTCCTCCTGATTATTCGAACTGAAGCCGATGGTTTGGGTGATCAGTGAAGCGCTACAGGCATACCAGAAGTCCCCCACATAATAGGCTACGATTTCGTGGATTCCGGAAGGCAGGGATGAGGTGGTCAGGGTGGCCACTCCCTGGTTGAGGGTGGTCTTGCCGAGCAGTTTCTGGGTGCCGTTGAAGTAATCATAGAAGAGGACCGATCCGGTGGGTTTGACAGGGAGAGTACCTGAGACCGTTGCGGTAAAGCGAACTTGCTTTCCGGGCAGGGAAGGTTCTGCGGAAGTGATCAGCCGGGAGGTGGATACGTTGGCGCCGGTGATGATCCTGAATACATTTTTGATCCTCAGGTTACCCCCGTCGAGATTCTGCTCCAGGGTATTTTTGCCATCGCTCTTACTTGAATACCATACTCCTCCCAGAGTGGTCCGGATGGTGATCCCGATCCTGTCGGCAATGGGATCGGTTGCTGTGCCTCCGGGGTCACCGAAGTCGGTCATCGCCAGTTGCACGATGGCATTCCCCTCCACAGTGACCGGCAGCAAGGGGTCGGTGATGTCCTGGATAGATCCCATAACGTAAAAGCTGGCGGTTCCCATCGCTGTAAAGGAGGCTGGCTGAACCGAAAGGAAGGTCATCTTACTGCCCTTGATCTGGTAGGTTCTGACCACCTCGTTGACGGTTCGCCTGAACAGCAGGTTCATCTGACCCCGCAGGATGGTTTTATTCGTGTTGAATTTGAGGCTGAATCCGAAGTGGTTTCGGGACCCTTTGTCCCCTGCCATCACTCCGCCCGAGTTTTCCAGCCCGATGAAACCTCCCCCCGTAATGAAGTCATTCAAGGGCTTGGACACCGTAACCACGGCATGATCTTCAGCGCTTTCACGCAGGTAGGAGCCCCCAACTTTCATAGCTATCGTAAACACTTTTGCTTCTGATGTCCCAAGGTCAACCATCCATTCGGTGTGCACGGTCCCGGTAGAGAGATCATCAGGTGATACCAGTTCCGGAGTGAACGGTCCGATGGTTTGACCCGTTTCCACGATGGTAAAGGTGACCCGGGCATGACGGATGTCCCCGGGGGTATTGTCCGGGTTGTTGGTCCCCGCTGTACCCCCCTTAATGAGGGCCGTCAGCGGCACCATGACGGTGGTACTGCTGGTAGCGGCAGTGGTGGCGAAGAAAGTACCGGTAAAGGTGATGCGGGCGTCTTCCGGAGTTACGGTGATTTCAAGGTCGGTATAGGCCGAATTGGTCAGCGGGTCAGGGTCTCCATCGGTGACAATTATCCTGAGGATATAGGTACCCTGAGGTACGTTGATATTTCCGGAGAGGGTCCACTGTTTTGGGAAACTGGTTCCAGCCACATCGTTGAGTTGCAAACCAGGGGGTAGTCCGGCAGTAAACGAGGATTCGCCGGCTTCTTTCCAGGCCGCACTCAGGATCAGTTGTCCATAAGCGTTGTCCACATCGGAAGAGGTGACCGTGACCGGAAGGATAGAATCGCTGTACTGCACCGTCTGCTGGGTCAAAGAGGCCGAGATGAGTGGCGGATCGTTCACCGGGGTGACGTTCAGGGTCAGAGTGTTGGGCGTGGGGTCGGTATCGATGCCCCCGTTGGCTGTGCCGCCATCATCCTGCACCTGGAAGGTGAAGCTGGCATACGGGGAACCATTTGCGTTGGCTGCCGGTGTAAAGGTGAGCTGGCCCAGGTCAGCCATTGGAATCGTCGTGGAAGCGGACACCTCCCCTCCGTAGAGTTGCAGAACTCCGTTGGCTGGAAGGGTTTTGAGGAGCAACGCCTTGAACTGGTGGGCAGGGGTGTCATCGGGATCACTGAAGCCGAAGTCGGCTGCAGTAAAAGTGTGAACATTATCTTCGGACAAGGTAATGGTATTATCCTTCCCTGCCGGGGGATCGTTGACAGGAATAACATTGAAGGTGATCGTGTTGGGGGTAGGATCGAGATCGATGCCCCCATTGGCTGTGCCGTCATCATCCTGCACCTGGAAGGTAAAGCTGCCATAGGGAGAACCGTTTCCGTTGGCGGCCGGGGTGAAGGTGAGCTGGTTCCAATCAAAACCAACCAGGCGCAGGCCAGGGATTATCTCTAACGTGGCGATCTGCAGGGTTCCTGCTGCCTGAATAGTAGTAAACAACAGACTAACAAAGGGGTGGCCGGGGTTGTCGTAAGGATCGCTGTAGCCAAAGTCGGCTACTGTAAAGGCATAAACCTCATCTTCCAGCAGGGAGATGGTCTTGTCGGTGCCTGCCGGGGGATCGTTGACAGGAATAACATTGAAGGTGATCGTGTTGGGGGAAGGATCGGTATCGATACCCCCATGGGCTGTGCCGCCATCATCCTGTACCTGGAAGGTGAAACTGGCATAGGAAGAACCGTTTCCATTCGCAGCCGGCATATAGGTAAGTTGGCCCAGGTCAGCGGCCGCCACTGACCTGGTTGTGGTCACTGTTGCTCCGTTGAGCTGCAGGACTCCCATGGCTGGAAGGGTGGTGAGGAGCACGGCCTTCAATAGGTGGGCCGGACTGTCATCGGGATCGCTGAAGCCAAAGTCGGTTACGGCGAAGGTATACTTGTTGTCTTCCAGCAGGGTGATGCTCTTGTCAGCCCCAGAGGGCGGGTTGTTGATAGGGGTCAGGTTGATGGTGATGGTATTGGGCGTGGGATCGGTATCGAGGCCCCCGTTGGCGGTGCCGCCATCGTCATGCACCCGGAAAGTAAAGCTGGCGTAGGGAGTACCAAAACCATCGGGAGCTGGGGTGAAGATGAGCTTGCCCAGATCGGCGACAATTATCGACTGTCCGGCCGTCACGGCTGCCCCATCGTACTGTAAACTTCCTGCGGCAGGGAGTGAATAAAATTCCACTAAAATGAAACGATTTGCCGGGGTGTCGTGGGGATCGCTGAACCCAAAATCGGCCGCCTTAAACGTATAATTTTCCGTCGAAAAGAGCGTGATCGAATGATCGGTGCCTAGCGGAGCATCGTTCACCGGGGTGACGTTTATGGTCAGGGTGCGTGGCGTGGAATCAGTGTTTAAACCTCCATTGGCTGTGCCTCCATTGTCCTGCACCCGGAAGGTGAAACTGGTATAGGAAATGCCAGATTCATTGGCCGCAGGGGTATAAGTCAGTTTTCCCAGCTCTGTGGCCGGCACGGCTTGTGTTGCTGTCACCGCCGCCCCGTCGAGCTGCAGACTACCCTTAGCGGGAAGGGTGGAGATGATCACGGCGTTGAACAGGTCAGCAGGAGTGTCGTTGGCATCGCTGAAACCAAAGTCGGCCGCAGCAAAGGGGTAGGTGTTATCCTCCAGCAGGGTGATGCTCTTATCGAGGCCTGCGGGCGCATCGTTCACCGGGGTGACATTGATGGTCAGCGTGTTGGGCGTGGAATCGGTGTCGATGCCGCCGTTGGCCGTACCACCATCGTCCTGCACCTGGAAAGTAAAACTGGCGTAAGGCGTGTCGTTGCCGTTGGCCTCCGGGGTGAAGGTGAGTTGACCCAGGTCAGCCACTGGCACCACCTGGGTGGCGGTCACGGTCGTTCCATTCAGTTGAAGAACCCCTGTGGAGGGAAGGGTGGTCACAATTACCGCTTTAAACAAATGCGACGGGGAGTCATTGGGATCAGAGAAGCCAAAGTCGGCTGCCGTAAAGGTGTGGGCGTGGTCTTCCAGCAAAAAAATGACAGTATTGCTACCTGTGGGAGGGTCGTTCACAGGGGTGACGTGGAAGGTCAAAGTATTGGGAGTCGGGTCGGTATCGGTACCCCCGTTGGCTGTTCCACCATCGTCCTGTACCTGGAAGGTGAAACTGGTATAGGGTGTACCGCTCCCGTTGACTTCCGGAGTGTAGGTGAGCTTACTGAAGTCTGCTACATCCACCATCCGGGTGGTGGTCACCGTTGCCCCGTCGAACTGGAGGCTTCCCGTTGAGGGAAGAGTGGCGATCAGCACCGTCTGAAACAGATGAGCCGGGGAATCATCGGGATCGCTGAAGCCAAAATCGGCTGCTGTAAAGGTGTAAGTCTGGTCTTCCAGCAGGGTAAGGCTATTGTCAGTGCCTTCCGGAGCTTTGTTTACAGGGGTGACGTTGATGGTCAGGGTGTTGGGCGTGGGGTCGGTATCGATGCCTCCCTGGGCCGTACCCCCATCGTCCTGTACCTGGAAGGTGAAGCTGGCATAGGGAATACCGCTGCCGTTAACCGCCGGAGTAAAGGTGAGCTGGCCCAGATCTGCGAAAGGTATAGCCTGGGTTGAGGTCACTGGTGCCCCATTGAGCTGGAGGACGCCTGAAGCCGGCAGAGTGGTGATACGCACTGCTTTGAGCTGGTGGACCGGGGAGTCATTGGGGTCGCTGAAACCAAAATCGGTCGCTGTAAAGGTGTGAAGCTGGTTTTCAGCCAGGGTGATGCTATGGTCACTGCCTGAAGGGGCGTCATTGACGGGGGTGACGTTGATCGTCAGGGTGTTGGGTGTGGGGTCGGTATCGATACCGCCATTGTCAGTGCCACCATTGTCCTGCACCTGGAAGGTGAAGTTGGCATAGGGTGACCCGTACTCATTCATGGCCGGGGTATAGGTAAGCAGGCTCAGCTCCTCTGCAGGTACCGTTTGTGTGGCCGTCACAGCCGCTCCATTGAGCTGGAGGACTCCCGAAGCAGGCAGGGTAGTGAGCACCACAGCCTTCAACTGGTTGGCCGGACCGTCGATGGGATCGCTGAAGCCAAAGTCGGCTGCGGCAAAGGTGTATGGACCATCTTCGGCCAGGGTAATGGTTTTGTCAAGACCCGCCGGAGGGTCGTTGACCGGCAACACCCAAATCGCGGCAGTGGTGGGCGTGGGATCGGTATCGATACCCCCGTTATCGGTGCCTCCATCGTCCTGTACCTGGAAAGTGAAAGTGGCATAGGGGGTTCCCATAACATTGGCCGCAGGGGTGAAGATGAGCTTGCCCAGTTCGGCAACCGGTATGTTCTGGTTGGCCGTCACCGGGGCCCCGTCGAGGGTCATGCTCCCCTGCGTGGGAAGCGTGGTGATGACAACGGCCTTGAATTGGTTGGCCGGGATGTCTTGGGGATCACTGAAACCAAATTTACCCGGGAAAAAGGTAAACGACTCATCTTCATTGAGAAAAACGATAGTCTCTCTGCCCTGGGGTGGGTCATTGACCGGAAGCACTGTGACTACTACTGTGAAGCTCATGGTCTGGTCTGTCTGGCTCGACGCCCACTCGCCCCCTTTCTCATCTTTCAGGATGAAGGTGAGATTTCCTGATCCGGAGGCATTCTCCTTCAGGGACAGCACAAGGGATTCTGTTTTGGTCACCGGCGTGCGGGGAATGGGATCGGAATGGCCACCCCCGGGATAGGAGGGATTGGATTGCAGTGTGGGAGTGGTGTTCACCATGTGAGGGTAGGTGGCCTCTGCCAGAGTGAGGGTATTCCTTTCCCGGCCCTGATCCCCTGAATGGTAAGTGAAGGGGATAATGGCATCGGGCTGATCTTCCAGAAAAGTCACCGTGGAGGTGATGGTTGCCGAGAACATTTCATTGACATCGGCGACTCTGATGGTGTCGGTATGGAGAGCAGAAAGCAGGGTCGGGAAGAAAATATCCGGTGTGGCACGGACCGAAAATTTCAGTTCATCTTCAACTTCATAATTGAGAGAGTCGTTCCGGACGTATAATAGTTTATTGCGGTTGACATAATAGTCATCCAAAGAGGAAATATTTCTGTTCTCCGTATAGGAGGTTTCCGAAAAGGAGGTGTTGAAAATGGTTGTGCTTTCCAGGATATAATCGAGGGGATAGACGACTTCACCTGATTTGCTCTTCGTAATGAGTTTAGAAACAAACACATCGGTTGCTACATTCAGGGGACGGATGTGGTTGTTTTCGGGAATGGAATCCTTTTCGACGGAGATCACGCAATCGTTAAGATGGTTGATCCATCTCTGTGCCAGGATCTGGTCTTTGTTTCCGCCGCCGCTCCAGGCGATCCAGAATTCATCGAGGTCCTCATCATAAGCCACAGTGGGGGAGACCGAGGTCCGCGCCTGTTTGCTCAGGGGGAAGGTAGTTCCGGGGGTTCCGGTCGCGGAGACCTCGCAACCCCAGATCATAGTCCCTGAAGTGGGGCCCAGCGATGGGGTAGCCTGCCAGACGACTAGCCAGGAATTGTTATCGGGGTTATAAGCCACGGCAGGCTGGCCGGCACTGTTTTGGTCAATAGGGTTGATCTGAAAGGTTTTTCCGGCGGTGTACCCCTTGATGATATATTTGGCGGCCGTTCCGGTGCCGGAGAGCTCGCTCCAAACCCACAGCGCGGAGTTGTTGTCTTTCCCGGCAGCCACGGCCACCGAACCGATCTGTCCGCCTGCCGTCAGTTGGCCCGCACTGACCATGGCTGTGGATGAGGCCCATCCAAAATGAAGGGTGGTCAGTGTAGAGGCCACCAGGGCAAAGTTCCCATTGGGCCGGGCATCCACGTCCACGTCGGAAAACTCTTCTGCAGAGGTGAATAGCGGGATATATACCGCTCCGGGAGTGCCGTCAGGGGCGACATATTTTCCGGCTACCGAATAGGGAGTGGAAGAAGGATTGGTATTGACGGCCACACAGGTGACCAGATAGGTCGTATTATTTCCGGCTACCGCAGGGTAACGGGGAGCATAATAAGAGGTTTTAAATGCCGCATCATTAAAAATTGCGGTAGTATCTCCGGAAACAGCCGTTCCGGTGGTCAGCCGCATCTTGACCTCACGGGTGGTGGAGGTACCTCCCTTGTAATCTTCCCACACCACCAGGTGTTTGTCTCCCGAGAAAGCCACATCGGCCTTCGTGGCTGAGGAATTGAGACCAGCGTTTGCCGGCGGGGCGCCTGAAACCAGAAAAGTGGGATATTCACAGTTCTGGTCCACCAGACTGGGTTCGGCCACGATTTGCGCCCTGTTGAAGGCCGCCCCGTGAATATAATCGTTTCGCGGCAGTCCGCTGCCCTGGTAGTTCGTCCAAACGGCAAAGAAAGCATCGGTAGTCGTATTGTAAACCATCTGGGGTTGGTAAGATTTTAGGGCTCTGTTATGCAGTACGAAGTCATCGGGACCGATCTGTGGGTCGATGGTAACCGGGAAAGTGGCATGACGCAGGGCCAGGTAGGGGACGACAATGCGGGAGGAGGTGGCGGTCACCGTCATGGTGGCTTCCAGGAGGTTTCCGTCGGCATCGTAAACGGTCACATCACCCAGAAAGAGGCTCTGGTCTTTTCTGCTCCACCGCCATCCGCCTTCGACAGGTGAAAAGTCGCCATTGGCAACAATCTGCCCTTCAATGACCAGGTCGCCATGGAGGGCTTCCGCCGAAGAAAGGGTGAATTGCTGTTCGATCAGGTTGGTTTTGAAAAGATAGTGTTCGGTGAGGACACCTCTGTTAAAGGATACATTTTTATCTTCAGCTACCGGGGAGATGCCGGTGAGGGGAATGTTGGCCCATCCGCTGAGGCCTGTCAACTGCCACGACCAGGTCAGGTCGCCTCCGGAAGGGGAGAAACTCACACCCTGGGAAGAATACCCCACCCTGAATAGGGGATGATCGAGGGTGATGCGCCGGGGTGTCGGTGCAGAAAAAGCCGCCTCCGCGACAAGGAGCAGGAGGACCGTCGTCAGCAGCACACGGTAGAGAAGTTTCATCAGTATAATTTTAACGGTGGAAAGTAATTTAAACAAAAAGATAGGGATTGAGCCACCCGGAGCGCAGCGGGGTATCCAGGGCTGTGAAGGCCAGGTCGTTGGCGGCGACGGATTGGGGCAGCACTTCGGGGTGAGGTTCCGGGGTGAGGTTAAAGAGCCCGGCTTTAATGGAGGTGAGGTACATGGGGGTTTGGGCCCATCCTGTTTCAGGGTCAAAGGAGAAGTCGCCACGGGGTGAACTCATCCTGGCCTGGCGCAGGGCACGGGCGAGGCTGGTTCCCGAGAAATCACCGTTGCAGCCGGCCAGCGCACGATAGG